>NZ_JARESN010000001.1:0-733418 GCF_046054045.1 Paraburkholderia sp. RL17-368-BIF-A | reverse complement strand
GCGCGGAATAAACGGCGGAACAAAGGGCGGCAAAATACGGAGCGCCGTCACGGCCCGCCCATGCGCAGAGCGCCCGCATAGCCGGTCAGCTCCAGATACGCCCGCCCGAGCTCCGCGCCATAGCGGCTCACCCGCGCCGCGCCTTCCCAGTACACCGCGCCGGTGGACTGCCGCGAGTCCAGTTCCTGATCGTCCATCAGCGGATCGAACTGCCAGGTCAGCGCGCCGGTCCTCACCGTCATCGCGACTGGATACGGCGTGTTGGTGCGCGGTGAACGCCACGTGCGGCGCGGCGCAACTCCTTCTTGCACTCTGTCCTATCGGCATCCTCCAAGCGCTAAAGCCCCATTCCCCCAGACCAATCGTATCCATTCCCAAGCCGCTTTTCCTTATTCCACCGGGACCTTCGTACCGCTTCCCCGCCTTAACATCACCATCAAAATACTGTATAAATATACAGTGATGACTCGTCGTCCCTACTCGATCGAGATCGGGCAGGGCGGAGCATTTTCAATGGAACGAGTGGTCTATGGCAGCAGCGATTCAGCTTGTGACAACTCCGCTGTCGTCGCAATTGCGGCGTCAAATGTGGCAGGGCAACGAGCTTGCCGAGGTGGATTCGCGTGTGGTCCCGAGTGGCCACACCGCGCTGGATCGCGTATTGCCCGGACGAGGCTGGCCCGCCGGTGGTGTGACGGAACTGCTGGTCGAGCATTGGGGCGCGGGCGAAATGCGCTTGCTGGCCTACGCGCTTGGTCATCTCACGAAGCAGGCGGGGCGGCATGTGATGCTTGTGGCACCTCCTTTTCAGCCGAGCGCGGCGGCATTGAAGGCGTGGGGCATCGATGTCGAGCGCGTGCTATGGGTGCGCTCGAACGAAGACAAGGCTCTTTGGGCCGCCACTCAGGCATTGAAGCAGGACGGCATCGGCGCGGTTCTGGTGTGGTTGTCGAATGCGCGCGCCGATAAAGTCAGGCGCTTGCAGGTCGCGGCTCAAGAATCGGCTTCGCTGGCATTTTTGATGCGCCCTGTAGAGGCCGCTGCGCAATCGTCGCCAGCGCCATTACGCATGATCTGCGAGCCGCTTTTGCCGGCTAATGCCGAGACGATCAACCGTCGTCAGTGGTTGCAGGAGATTGGCCTGTCGATTGACATCTTCAAGCGCCGCGGGCCGCCGCTTGCCGAGCCGCTTCGTCTCGTTCTGCCGCTGCAAGGCGTTTTGTTACCCGCGAACGGAGCAAGCAGCCATCAAGGATTAGAGACTCAACATGTTGTGGATCGCCGTCGCATTGCCTCTCTTGTCGCTGGAAGCGGTAAAGCCGCTGACATCGCTTCCGGATGGTTCGTCCGCGAAGCAGAATCGGTGTGAGCCGAGCCGCGACGCAAACCCGCCGTGCGATGCCGGAAACATCGCCGACGCGCACTGCTATGCGCTCGCTGACCACGCACATATTCTGCTGCCGGACGTCGATGCCTTGCGCGCCGGTGTGCAACCCGGCCATTCGCGTTCCTACGCGCTGGCTTTGGCGCCGGGGCTCAAACTGCTCACCGCCGACGCCACCCGCGAAACTCAGGCATTCGAAGCAATCGCGCTTGCCCTGTTGACGTACACGCCGAAGGTCTCGCTGGCCGACACGCATACCTTGCTGCTGGAAGTCGGCTCTGGCTTGAGGTTGTTCGGTGGCTTGCGAGCCTTGTTGTCGCGGGTGTCGTCCACGGTCGCGGAATTCGGTTATACCGCGCGTATCGCGTGTGCACCCACGGCGTGGGGCGCCTGGTTATTGGCGCAGGCACGCGCCAACCGGCAGGGGCGCCGCTGGCATGTGGTAAAGGAGACTTCGCTCACGCGTGTGCTCGACCGTTTGCCCGTGTCGCTGCTGCCGGTTGCGCAAACGCATCGCGACGCGTTCGTGCATGTCGGATGCACGACCCTCGCCGATTTGCGTCAATTGCCCAGAGCGGGCGTGGTCCGGCGGTTTGGCGGCGGCATTCTGGACCTGCTGGCGCAGGCGTATGGCACGCGCCCCGATCCGCGCGAATCGTTTCGCGCGCCCGCGTCGTTTCATGCGCAGCTCGAATTGCCGTCGCGCGTCGATAACGCCGATGCGCTCCTGTTCGCCGCGCGTCGGCTGATCGTGCAGTTGGCCGGTTGGCTGAGCGCGCACCATGCGGCGCTGAGCGGTTATACGTTGCTGCTCGAGCATGAATTGGCGTCCCGCCATTCGCCGAAGACATCGAGCTTGAAGGTCGCGTGGGCCATACCGTCGCGTGATGCAGAGCATTTGATCTGGCTGTTGCGCGAGAAACTGAATCAGACGGTTCTCGCGGCGCCCGTCATCGAATTGAAGCTGGTCGCGGATCAGATCGCCGAATACGCCGGCCGGTCCGACACTTTGTTTCCCATGCCCGAATCGGACGGTGAGTCGATCGCGCGTCTGCTCGAACGCCTGAGCGCCCGGTTGGGACCGGAGAACGTGCTGCAAATGTCGGTGCAGGACGATCATCGCCCCGAACACGCGATGCGCGTCGAGGCGTACCAGGCTCAGGATTTTGCGCGCAAGAAGCGCTCGCAGGCGAAAGCGCGGCCCAGAATCAAAGCGGATAAAACCTGGCTAACCGATGAGTTGCGAAACGCCGCGGCTGAAGGCGCATCACCCTCGAGCGCGGCGGAAACGGACGCGGAAGCGGAAGCGAAAAAGCAGACCACCCCACGCCCATCCGCAGCGACGAACGCAAAAACCGCCACTGCCTTCACTCCTCAGCAAGCATCACAGCAACCACCTCAGCAACCACCCCAAGCCTCACTAAACCTCCCCGACAGCGCCTTACCTTCTCAACCTCGCCCTATCTGGATGCTCGATAAACCCCTACGCCTGATGATGCGTGATCAGCGGCCGATCTATCGCCGGCCGCTGAAAATGCTCACGCGTACCGAGCGGATCGAAGCGGGCTGGTGGGACGGCGATCGCGTGGAGCGCGATTACTACGTCGCCGCCGACGATCGCGGCCATATGTTCTGGGTGTACCGCGAACGTATCAGCGGCGATTGGTATTTGCAGGGTTTATTCGGTTGAGCATCATGACGGTATCCGCGTCCGCGCTTCTTCCTCCGCAGCCGCCCGCCTCGAATTTGCCGGCGTATGCGGAGCTGCATTGCCTGACCAATTTCTCGTTCCTGCGTGGCGCCTCGCATCCGCATGAACTCGTTGAACGCGCGATGCTGCACGGCTATAGCGCGCTCGCCATTACCGACGAGTGCTCGCTCGCGGGCGTCGTGCGCGCTCATTCGGCGTTAAAGGAAATCGGGGAAGAGCAGAACCGTCTGCGCAAGGAAATCGAGGACAAGCTGAAAGCGGCCCGGCCGCCGGAAGCCGGTCCGCTCCCGAAAGAAGTGCTTGACGAAGCGATACGACAGGAGGCCCTGGAAAACGAGGTGTTGAAACCTCTGCCTCAACTGATCATCGGCAGCGAACTGAATCTGACGGACGCAGCCGGCGAGCCTTTCTGCACTCTGGTTGCGCTTGCAGCGAACCGCAACGGTTACGGCAATCTTTCCGAATTGATCACGCTCGGCCGCTCGCGCGCGGAGAAGGGCAGCTACCGGCTAAGCCCGTCGGATTTCACCGATTCGTTGCCGCATCTCGAGCATCTGCGGGCTCTGCCTGACTGTGTGCTGCTGCTCGTGCCGCAGCGCACGGCTACGCTGTCGCACACGCTGCATTGCGCGCATTGGCTTGCCTCGTTCGCCGCAAACCGCGCGTGGATCGCACTCGAACTTTGGCAAACCGGCAGCGACGATCTTCAGATCGACGCCTTGCGGATGATTTCGCAAGCGAGCGGCCTACCGCTCGTCGCGGCGGGCGGCGTTCTGATGCACACGCGATCGCGCAAGCCCTTGCAGGACACGATGACCGCCATTGGCCTGAACACGCCGCTGTCGGCATGCGGCCACGCGCTCGAAGCCAATGCCGAACGGCACATGCGCACGCGGGTGCGTCTGAGCAAACTCTATCCGCGCGATACGCTCGAGGAAACGCTCAATATCGCCGCGCTGTGCCGCTTCTCGCTCGACGAACTCAAGTACGAGTATCCCGAAGAACTGGTGCCTGCGGGAGAGTCGCCGTCGAGCTATCTGCGCAAGCTCGTCATGGCGGGTGCGGCGGAGCGCTGGCCGAACGGCCTGGACCTGAAGCGCATCGATCAGATCGAAAAGGAACTGAGCCTGATCGCCGATCTGAAATACGAAAAGTACTTTCTGACGGTGCACGACATCGTGAGCTTCGCGCGCTCCAGAAACATTCTTTGCCAGGGCCGCGGTTCGGCGGCGAATTCGACCGTCTGCTATTGCCTGCATGTGACGGAGATCGACCCCGTGCATATGAACATGCTGATCGAGCGCTTCATCTCGCGCGCGCGCAACGAGCCGCCCGATATCGACGTCGACTTCGAGCATCAGCGCCGCGAGGAGGTGATCCAGTACATCTATGCGAAGTACGGGCGTCATCGCGCGGCGCTGACCGCGTCGCTGATTACCTACCATGTGCGCAGCGCATTGAAGGACGTCGGCAAGGCGCTGGGTCTCGAGGCATCGTTGATCGAGCGAATCAGCAAATCGCAACAATGGTGGGACGGTTCCGAAGCAGTGGCCGGCTATCTCGCGGAAGCGGGTTTCGACGCCAACTCTCACATCACCAGAAATCTGATTCGCCTCACGAAGGAATTGCGCCTGTTTCCGCGGCATCTGTCGCAACACGTCGGCGGCTTTGTGATTGCGAAGGACAAGCTCTCGCGGCTCGTGCCGATCGAAAACGCGACGATGAAAGACCGCAGCGTGATCGAATGGGATAAAGACGATATCGACGCGCTCAAGCTGCTGAAAGTCGACGTGCTGGCACTGGGCATGTTGTCGGCCATTCGGCGCGCGCTGGAGTTCGTCGCGCTAAGACGCGGCTTTCCGCAGTTCCGCGTGCAGGACATTCCGCGCGAAGACCGCGCCGTCTACGAAATGTGCGGCCATGCCGATACGGTCGGCGTGTTCCAGATCGAATCGCGCGCGCAGCAAAGCATGCTGCCGCGCCTGAAGCCGAACAAGTATTACGACCTCGTGATCGAAGTCGCGATCGTGCGGCCAGGGCCGATTCAGGGCGGCATGGTGCATCCGTATTTGCGCCGCAAGCAGGGCCTCGAACCGATCGACTACGCGAAGGACGAGCTGCGGCCCGTGCTCGAACGCACACTCGGCGTGCCGATTTTCCAGGAGCAGGTCATGCATCTGGCGATGGTCGCCGCAAAGTACACCGGCGAGCAGGCCGACCAGTTGCGACGCGCAATGGCGGCCTGGCGGCGCACCGGCAACCTCGCGAAGTATCAGAAGGATCTGAGCGACCGCATGTCGGCGCGCGGCTACGAGCCGGAATTTATCGACCGTATCTGCCAGCAGATCGAAGGTTTCGGCGAGTATGGTTTCCCGGAGAGCCATGCGGCGAGTTTCGCGCTGCTCGTCTATCTGAGCGCGTGGTTAAAGCGCTACGAGCCGGCGGCTTTTCTGGCCGGACTGCTCAATAGCCAGCCGTTGGGTTTTTATTCGCCGTCGCAACTCGTGCAGGATGCGAGGCGCCACGGCGTCAAGGTATTGCCGCCCGATGTGACGCTGAGCGACTGGGAATCGACCTTCGAGAAGCGCGATCGCGAAGGCGAGCGGATCGCGCCGGGCGAAACCTGTTTGCATCGTCAGCAGGCCGTCTTGTCCGCGCAGCAGTTGCGCGATCTTTCGCTGCGCCGCCTGAGAGTGAACCGGACGATCCGGCGCGCGGCGAAGCGGCTGACCGCGCGCGTGTTTCAAGCGCCCGGCACTTATGGCGCGCGCGGTCCCGCCGTGCGTATCGGTCTGCATCTGATCAAGGGACTCGCGCAGGCGGCTGCCGAGCGCATCATGGCCGCGCGCCGCGATGCGCCCTTTACGAACGTCGACGATCTCGCGCGACGCGCGGCGCTGACGCGGCGCGATCTCGAAGCGCTCGCGGCGGCGAACGCGCTGACGAGTATCGCGGGTCATCGGCGGGAAGCATGGTGGGCCGTGACCGCCCAGCACATTGTCCCCAAGCTGCTGCGCGATGCGCCGATCGCCGAAGCGCCGCTCGCGTTGCCGCAGGCCGACGAGGCCCGGGAGATCGTCGACGATTATGCGAGCCTCGGCCTCACGCTCAATCGTCATCCGCTTGCGCTGTTGCGCGCGCGTCTCGCGAAGCAGCGTTTTCGCACGGCGGCGGATCTCGCTGCGTGTCAGCACGGCACGCTCGCGCGGGCATGCGGCATCGTCACCGTGCGGCAGCGGCCGGGCACGGCGAACGGCACCATCTTCGTTTCAATCGAAGACGAAACCGGTTCGATCAATGTGATCGTCTGGCCGTCGCTGGTGGAAAAGCAGCGCAAGGCGCTGCTGGGCTCTTCGCTGCTCGCGGTCTATGGTGTCTTGCAGCGCGACGACGGCGTCGCCACTGGCGGCAATCAGGGCAACCCGGGCAATCAGGGCGAGCAGACCGCGCCTGCGAGTCAGGCGGGCAAGACGAGAAAGAAACACAAAGGCGAGGTGGTGCACCTGGTCGCTCATCGTCTGGAAGACTTAAGCGAGTGGCTCGGCGACCTGGCCACCGCGAGCCGCGATTTTCACTGATGCGCGGTTGAATGTGCGCTTGACCCGCGCTCGCCATAGCTCGCCGCTTCGCTCGTCAAACAGCCGTATCGCCGCGCCACGGAAAGGCGGCGAGCACCTCGCGTATCGCCGTGTCGAACGGTGTGCGCCGGCCAATGCCAAGCTCCTCGAGCCGCTCCGACGCAAGATGGCAGTTATGCGGGCGAGGCGTCGCATCGGTCGGCGTGTGCTGCGGCGTCAGGCGCGCGTCGAGTTTCAGCGCTTCTGCAAGGCGCGCCGCGATCTCGTACTTGGTCATCGGTTCGTCGCCCGACCAATGGACGATGCCGCGAATCGCGTTGCCCCCGGCATGACGCTCGAGCATCTGCCGGATCACGAACGCGACGTCCGGCGTGAAGGTCGGATAGCGAATCGCCCACGCGTCCATGCGGGCCGGCTGGCCGTGCGCCGAAGCCGACGCGGCAATCGCGGGCACGAGGCTCGTCACGGCGGACTCCGCCCAATCGACAATCGGCCCATACAGCAGCGGCAAGCGCAGCACACAGCCGAAGTCGGTCGTCGCGGTTAACGCGTGCTCGCCTTCGAGCTTGCTGCGCCCATACGCGTTGAGCGGCGCGGGCGCGGAATCCGGCCGATAGGGCGGATGAGTGCCGTCGAAAACATAATCGGTGGAAATCGACAGCGTCCAGGCGCCGCGCCGCTGCGCCGCGGCCGCGATCGCGCGCACCGCGTCGACATTGAGCGCGCGGGCCAGTTCCGGCTGACGCTCGCACACGTCCGGCCGACGCTCGGCGGCGGCAATCACGAGCGCATCCGGCGCTTCGCGTTCGACAAACTGCTCGATTGCCCGCGAGTCGCGGACATCGAGCGGGACAGTGTCCGGCGCAGGGCGGCTGAACGCGGTGCCGACGACTTGCCAGGCCGGCTGCCTCGCCAACTCGTCGACAATAGCGCGGCCGAGCAGACCCGACGCTCCAATCACGGCGACCTTGAACATGAGCGCGTCCGCCTAGCTCGCGGCGCCGCCGGCCGCGCCACTCGCCGCGTCGGGCGATACGCCTTTCACCTCGCCTTTGACCGCGCCTTTGACTGTGTACCCGGCCTCGTCGATGGCGGCCTTCAACGCCTCCACAGATTGCGTCGATTCAACCGCCACGCGGCCCGCCGCCAGATCCACCTGAACTTGCGCGCCGTCGTCGTGCTCGCGGATAGCGTTCGTGACTGCAGCCACGCAGTGCTGGCAGCTCATACCTTCCACCTGGAATTCGGTTTTCATCGGATTGCCTCGCGAAATAACGTTGCGACAGTTGAATTATGCCTGCCGGACCGAATTTAAGTGGCTGACCTTCCCATCATGGGAACGTGTACGATCGAGCCGATCAGTGGAGAAACGGTGATGAATATTGGCGAAGCGGCCCGCGCGTCGGGCGTCACGGCGAAGATGATTCGTTACTACGAGAGCGTCGGCCTGCTGGCGGCAAAAGCACGCACGAGCGCCGGCTATCGGGTTTACGGGCCGCAGGAGGTCCATTCGTTGCGTTTTATTCGTCAGGCGCGTCGGCTCGGTTTCCTCGTGGAAGACATTCGGCGGCTGCTGGCGCTGTGGCACGACCGCACGCGCGCGAGCGCCGAAGTCAAGGCGATCGCGCTGGATCACGTGGCCGACCTGGATCGGCGCATCGCCGAGCTCACCGAGATGCGCGACACCTTGGCGCATCTCGCGAACCATTGTCATGGCGACGACCGCCCGGACTGTCCGATTATCGAGCGGCTCGCCGATGCGGACTTGCTTTGTGAAGACAAGCGCGCGGATTGCCACGGGCTACCGTCGGTGAAGGCGCAGCATTGAGAGTGCTGACGCGGGTGCAACCCGTAGGTCGCGCACCGGAGTTGTGCAAAAAGGACGGCGACCTGCCCGCTAACAAAACCCGCGGCGCTCAGAAGCCAAAGAAATCAAAGATCTTATTGCACCAAAGGTGTGCGGTATTCCAAAATGGAATGCACATCATGCGAGCATTTCACTGGCGCGGTTGCACCATCAGCCTATAATTCGGGTTAACCCGTCTACGGGAAATCCCTGATGCCCAATCCACCGGGGATTCATTTGATCCTTGGAGAACATCATGTTTGCATACATCCTCGAAAAGCTGAGCACCTGGTTTGAAACTGCCGAACGCGATCGCCGCGAAGCGTATCTGGCGTCGTCGTCGGATATCGTTCAGCTCGAACAGCGTATCCGCTCGCTCGAAACCAACGGCTACTCGCTGTAAAGTTTCATTTGACGGCGCCAGCGTGCAGGTCGCACTGCCAGCGCAGTCGCAGTAAGCGGTAGAAGTGGTAGTTCAGTGTCAAGCCCCGTCTTTGCGGGGCTTTGTCACATCTGGGCCTTTGTGATCGCGAACCGGACGCCCAAACACGAGGATGGCGAATATCGACTAGCCTGCTGGCGCGTGTCGCGGTAAGGTAGGGCGTCGTCCGCGCAATCCGGCCTTGCCGACTCGAACCGGTCCGCCCATGTCTCCAATCCGCTCGCTTAAACCTGTCCTCGCTGTCGTTGCAATCTCGTTGGCTACGGTCAGTGCCGCATCTAGCGTATTTGCCGCGTCGAGTAATAGCCGCAAGCCGGTGATTCTCGACACGCAAAGCGGGATCAGCGACGGGCAAAGCGGCACGGTCCTGCAAACCGCGCCGCTTTCGCGGGAGCCCATCGTCGAAGCGCGCCCGATCGCAACGCCCACGGAGCTCGCGCCGAACTCATCGGTGCCGATCATCGTCGCGCCGTATATCCAGTTGCCCGTCGGCGGCGCCGTGCCGCAGCCGCAGATCCAGCCGGGTCCGCCGCCGCATCGGCAATAACACAACTGCGCTGTCCCGGCCCGCAGCCTATCGGTCGCGCAGTACGCCGACACGTCCAGTCGTCACAGCGCGCCGGGCGCGGCCATTCGGGTTTGGGCGCATGGCGCGCCTGCAGTCGGACGACGACAATCTTCAGGCGGTCTCTCTCGCCCAAGTCCGGCCAACGGTAGCCGGCCCAACGACCGCATCGAACGAAATAGAAAAAAGGAGACGACAAATGCCTTCTCACTGGATGCGGCGTGCCGCCGGCCTGTGCGCTACGCTTTTTGCCATCGCGGCACTGGACGGCGTAGCGTTCGCGAAAGACACGCCCGAAAAGCCGGCCTTGACGATGGCCGTCGGCGGGTTGCCCGGTCTTTATTATTTGCCGGTGTTGACGGCGCAGCAACTGGGCTATTTCAAGGACGAAGGTCTCGACGTCACGCTTGAAGATTTCGCGGGTGGATCGAAAGCGCTCGAAGCCGTGGTGGGCGGCAGTGCGGATATCGGCGCGGGTGCCTTCGAGCACACGCTTTTCATGCAGGCCAAAGGCCAACGCTACCGGGCTTTCGCACTGATGGGCCGCGCGCCGCAGATCGTGGTCGCGGTCTTGACGTCGAAAGCCGACAAGATAAAAACGCTCGCGGACTTCAAAGGCGCCAAGGTCGGCGTGAGCGCGCCGGGATCGTCGACCGATCTGGTGCTCACCGTCGCATTGCGCAAGGCCGGCGTGCAGCGCAGCGACATCGCGGCGATCGGCGTGGGCAGCGGCGCGACCGTGCTGGCGGCGGTCGGCAACGGGCAGATCGACGCGCTTTCCAACGTCGATCCGATGATGACGAAGCTCACGCGCAGCGGTGCAATCAAGGTGCTGGTGGACACTCGCACGGTTAAGGGCACGCAGGAGGTGTTCGGCGGCACGATGCCCGCAGCCACGCTTTATGCACCCGAGAGTTTCATCCAGAAGTATCCGAAGACGACGCAGGCGCTCGCGAACGCGATCGTGCGCGCGGATCACTGGTTGCAGAACGCGAGCGATGCCGATCTGCTGAAGATGGTGCCGCCGGCTTATCTGCTCAACGATTCCGCGCTATATGTGGAGGCTTTTCACAACGTGCGCGACGCCTATTCGCCCGATGGCCTGATGCCCCCAGACGGCCCGGCGACTTCGTTGCGCGCGCTGGCGTCGTTTGATAACCGGCTCGATCCGAAGAAGATCGATCTGAACGCGACGTTTACGAACGACTTCGCACGCAAGGCGGGGGCGCAACTCAAGTGAGCGCGCAATTCAATTGACGGCGCGGCCGGAGCGCGCCGTCAACTGCGGGCCGCGCGCCCACGCGGAATTCAATCGCCGCGATATTCCACCTTGAACTGCGCGGCCTTGTCCTCGCCGAGCGCGCTCACCAGCCAAGGCATCTGATCCTTCAGCATTTTGTGCAGCGTGTACGGCGGATTGAGGATGAACATGCCGCTGCCGAACAGACCAAAACCGTCTTCCGGCGGATTGCTGACAGTCAGGCTCACATGCAGCCAGTTGCGGTCCTGCAGTTTTTTTAGCTGCTCCGGAAAGCGCTGCGATTCCGGGCGCCTCACCTGCGGATACCAGACCGCGTACGTGCCGGTCGGAAAGCGCTTCAGACTCTCTTCGACGCAACGAAGCGTGCGCGTGTAATCGCGCTTGTCTTCATATGACGGATCGAGCAGCACCAGCGCGCGACGCGGCGCTGGCGGGAGCAGCGCGAGAATGCCGTCGAAACCGTCGCCTGCGTATAGCATTGCGCGACGGCCCGCATCGCGGAAATTGTGGCGCAACACGTCGATTTCGGTGCTGTGCAGCTCGAACAGACGCATGCGGTCCTGCTCGCGCAGTTGCCGCCACGCGATGTACGGCGAACCCGGATAGAAGCGCAGTTGGCCGTCGGAATTGAGTGCGGCGACTTCATCGACATAATCGGCGAAGAGCGGCGGCAGATCGTTACGTTCCCACAGCTTTGCGATACCTGTCTGAAACTCGCCCGTCTTGACGGCGTAGCCTTCCTTCAGCGAATAGACGCCCGCGCCTGCATGCGTGTCGATATACCAGTAGGCTTTGTCCTTCTGGCCAAGATAGCGCAATAGCTGCAACACGACCGCGTGTTTGAGGACGTCGGCGTGATTGCCTGCGTGAAAGGCGTGGCGGTAGCTGAGCATATGAGGAGACGCTGAAAGAGGCGTGCCGTTCCAGGCTGGAACCGGCGATGCGGATGCAATCGGATGCAATGCGGATGCAATACGGCGGCACGGCGGCAACGAGCGCCGGAGTGCAGCGCGGTCGCGTATTGTACGCGACGCCGGGCACCGCGCCGCACGGTGATTTGCCTAGTGTGCGCTTCACACCAGCCGATGCACCGTGCGCCGGCCACGCTTTTGCCGTGGCCGCGCAACCGGCGCGGTTCCCGCAGCGCTGTCAGTCGTACGCGTCGCCGATAATGCCTTCGATCCGCTCCTTGATCTCCGGCGTGATCCGCTCGGCGACCTCGGCGGACTTCATGTTCTCGCCGATCTGCTCGACGCGCGATGCGCCGGTAATCACAGTGCTGACATGCGGATTCTTCAGAACCCACGCAATTGCAAGCTGGCCGACCGTGCAGCCGAGTTCGTCGGCCACTTCGCCGAGCTTGCCGACCACATTGTTCTTGCCTTCATCGGTGACCTGTTTGCGCAGCCAGTCGTAACCCTGCAATTGCGCGCGGCTTTCCGCAGGCACGCCGTTGCGATACTTGCCGGTCAGAAGGCCGGACGCGAGCGGACTCCACGTGGTCAGCCCAAGGCCGATATCTTCGTAAAGACGCTTGTATTCCTGCTCCACGCGCTTGCGATGAAACAGGTTGTATTGCGGCTGCTCCATGACCGGCTTATGCAGATGATGCCGCTCCGCAATCTCGTAAGCAGCGCGGATCTCGTCCGCGCTCCACTCGGACGTGCCCCAGTACAACGCCTTGCCGCGCGTGATCATGTCGCTCATTGCCCATACCGTTTCTTCGACCGGCGTGTTCGGGTCCGGACGATGGCAGAACACCAGATCGACATAGTCGAGCTGCAAACGCGCGAGTGATGAATCGATTGCGTTGAGCAGATACTTGCGGTTCAGCGTGTGGTACTGATTGGGCGCTTCCTGCAGTCCCCAGAAGAACTTGGTCGACACCACATAGCTCACGCGCGGCCATGCCAGTTCCTTGAGCGCCTGACCCATGATCTCTTCGGATTTGCCGCCGGCATAGACCTCGGCGTTGTCGAAGAAGTTGACGCCCGCGTCGCGCGCGGCCGCGAGCGATTCGCGCGCCGCGCGATGATCGACCTGATTGCCGTACGTGACCCACGAGCCGATGGACAGTTCGCTGACTTGCAGGCCCGAGCGACCTAAACGCCGATAATTCATGCAATTCTCCTCGATAGTGAAGCGACCGGAATCCTGGCGGAACGCCTAGTTTAAATACATAAGCCTGGGCGTGCTTTTTACCGATCGATTCCATACGGTTCATGCACAATAGCAGGATTGGCCGCAGTGCAACATTCGGCCGAACGGCATAGGAGAAGGCCTATGCGCGCCTATGCGCGCGTAATCGGCGCCTATGCCGTTCGGCTGACTTCACGCTGCGCGCGGCTCGTGGTCTCATTGCTCATCAACTGCATGGAGGTTCTGGATGTCGTCACTGAACACAAATCTGAATGGCAAGGTCGCGGTGGTTACCGGGGCCGCGAGCGGCATCGGCAAGCAGATTGCGTTGACCCTTTCGGCAGCGGGCGCGGCTGTCGCGATCGCCGACCTGAATCAGGACGGTGCGAACGCCGTCGCTGAAGAAATCAGGAAGGGCGGCGGCAAGGCGATCGGCATCGCCATGGACGTCACCAACGAAGACGCCGTCAACCAGGGCATCGACAAAGTGGCGGCCGAGCTGGGTTCCGTCGACATTCTCATTTCCAATGCCGGCATTCAGATCGTCAATCCGATCGAGAACTACTCGTTCTCCGACTGGAAAAAGATGCAGGCGATTCACGTGGACGGCGCCTTCCTGACCACGAAGGCAGCGCTCAAGCACATGTACAAGGACGATCGCGGCGGCATCGTGATCTACATGGGTTCGGTGCACTCGCACGAGGCGTCGCCGCTCAAGTCCGCTTACGTGACGGCCAAGCATGCGCTGCTCGGGCTCGCGCGCGTGCTCGCCAAGGAAGGCGCGAAACACAACGTGCGTTCGCATGTCGTGTGTCCCGGCTTCGTGCGCACGCCGCTTGTCGACAAGCAGATTCCCGAGCAGGCGAAGGAACTGAACATCAGTGAAGAAGAAGTCGTCAAGCGCGTGATGCTCGGCGGCACCGTCGACGGTATTTTCACCACCGTCGAAGACGTCGCGCAAACCGTGCTGTTCCTCTCGACTTTCCCCACGGCGGCACTGACGGGTCAGTCCTTCATTGTGAGCCACGGCTGGTACATGCAATAAGGAGGCGTCATGGCGCAACGCAATCTCAAGCAGGCGCGCCTGGGCGTGCCGGGCAATGAGGGAGGTGCGGGCGCCGGCGCGGCGTCCGCCACGGCTCCGGGCTCGCGCATTCAAGTGCCGGACTACGAAACCATCGCGCTCACGCTGCAGGGCGGCGGTGCATTGGGCGCGTATCAGGCCGGCGTCTTTCAGGGGCTTCACGAAGCCGGCATCGAGCCGAACTGGCTGGCGGGCATTTCCATCGGCGCGTTGAATACCGCGATTATCGCGGGCAATCCGCCGGAAAAGCGGGTGGAACGGCTGCTGCAATTCTGGGAGACCATCTGTCAACCGGCGTTCGGTTTGCCGCTGCCGGCGTTTATCGAGCACGCGTTCTTCAACTCGAGCGACGCCGTGCGCAAAGCGTTCACAGCGACGCAGGCGCTCGGCGCACTCGTCGAGGGGCAAAAGGGCTTCTTTGTGCCGCGCTTTCCGCCGCCCTTGCCAACGGTGTCGGGACCGCCTCAGGCGGCGAGCTATTACGACACGGCGCCGCTGAAAGCCACGTTGGAAAGCCTGTGCGATTTCGACCGCATCAACTCGCGGGAAATGCGTGTGTCCGTGGGCGCGGTCAATTGCGGCACGGGCAATTTCGCGTATTTCGACAATACGCACACCACGCTGAGGGCCGAGCACTTCATGGCGTCCGGTGCGTTGCCGCCTGGCTTCGCGGCGGTGGAAATCGACGGCCAGTATTACTGGGACGGCGGGCTGATGTCGAATACGCCGCTCTACGAGGTGATGCAGACCACGCCGCGGCGCGACACGCTCGCGTTTCAGGTCGATCTGTGGAGCGCAATCGGGCCGGTGCCGGACAGCATCACCGACGTGCAGGGGCGCATGAAAGACATCCAGTATTCGAGCCGCACTCGTCTCGTGACCGACATGCTGCAACGCTCGCAACGTTTCCGGCACGTGCTGCGCGAGGTGCTGGACCGTGTGTCGCCGGACCAGCGCGACGACCCCTGGTGCAAGCTCGCCGAAGATCTATCGTGCTCGAAGCGCTACAACGTGATCCATCTCATCTACCGGCAGAAGGAGTACGAAGGGCACTACAAGGACTTCCAGTTCGGCTTGTCGACCATGCGCGAGCATTGGCAAAGCGGGCTGGACGACATCCGTCATTCGCTTTCGCAACCGGACTGGCTTGCCATGCCGGATAACGACGCGGGTTTCGTCACGCACGACATTCATCGCGACGGGCGCTGACAGGCGAGTCGGCAAGTTCTGAGCCGCAAACAGAAACGGCGCCCTTCATGGGGCGCCGTTTCATATTCAGCTTCAATAAAAGCGCACCTAAGCGCGCTTTGCAAAAAGCTTTACTTCAACACATGCGCAACGGCGTTGGCCACCACGTCGAGGTTGCGCGTGTTCAACGCGGCCACGCAGATGCGGCCCGTGCCCACCGCATAAATGCCGAACTCTTCGCGCAGACGGTCGACTTGCGGCGCCGTCAGACCCGAGTACGAGAACATACCGCGCTGCGCATTGACGAAGCTAAAGTCGCGATCCACGCCGCTCGCCTTCAGGCGCTCGACCAGACCGTTGCGCATCGCGCGGATGCGGTCGCGCATTTCAGCGAGTTCCGTTTCCCACGTGGCGCGCAATTCCGGCGACGCGAGCACCGCGGCGACCACCGAGCCGCCATGCGTCGGCGGGTTCGAGTAGTTCGTGCGGATCACGCGCTTGAGTTGCGACAGCACGCGCGTGGCTTCTTCCTTGCTGCCCGTGATGATGGACAGTGCGCCGATACGCTCGCCGTACAACGAGAACGACTTCGAGAACGACGACGACACGAACACGTTCAATTCCGACGCGGCGAAGAGGCGCACGGCCGCAGCGTCAGCTTCGATGTTGTCGCCGAAACCCTGATAGGCGATGTCGAGGAACGGCACCAGGTTGCGCGCCTTGACGACTTCGACGATCTGCTTCCACTGGTCGACGCTCAGGTCGACGCCCGTCGGGTTGTGGCAGCACGCATGCAGCACGACGACCGTGCCCGCGGCATAGCTGTTGAGCGCGCTCAGCATGCCGTCGAAATTCACGCCGTGCGTGTGCGCGTCGTAGTACGGATACGACACCACTTCAAAGCCCGCGGCTTCGAAGAGCGCGCGGTGGTTTTCCCAGCTCGGATCGCTGATCGCGACCTTGCCGTTCGGATTCAGCCGCTTCAGGAAGTCCGCGCCGATCTTCAGCGCGCCCGTGCCGCCCAGCGCTTGCGCCGTCACAACGCGGCCCGCGGCGATCAGCGGCGAATCGTTGCCGAGCAGCAGCTTTTGCACGGCTGCGTCGTAGGCGGCGATACCTTCGATCGGCAGATAACCGCGCGGCAGCGCAGCTTCGACACGCGCCTTTTCCGCGTCGCGCACGGCGCGCAGCAGCGGAATCTTGCCTTCTTCGTTGAAATACACGCCAACGCCGAGATTGACCTTGGTGGGGCGCGGGTCGGCGTTAAAGGCTTCGTTCAGGCCCAGAATCGGGTCGCGGGGAGCAAGTTCGACGGCGGAGAACAGAGACATGGTGGGTGGCCAGCAGTAGTGAAAAGAGGGCGGCTACGAGCATGCGCGACCGTGCCGGCTGCGTCTGATGCAAAACGCAAACGCCGGATGACGCAAAACGCGGACAGAGGCAAGCGAGCGCAACTTCGCATTGTAACGAATCTGCGAACGTTTTTCGGACGATAGCGCCCGTTGGCGGGCTCATTTGCTTGAAAAACAGGCAGGGCGCCGCTAAATGCAAGACGGACTGTTCTCGCGCCGCTGCCGTCCTACGCGGATCCGTGCAGTCCGTGCCCGATCCGACTTTCCGCAACCCGTTAGAATAGTTTTTTGCCCAAGGCGCTGCCGTCCCCATGTCCGAACAACACCTGACCGAAGCCGAAGATACGCTCGACGAATCCAAATTCGTCCGCTTCGAAGGCTCGCCGTTTCAGCTTTACCAGCCGTATCCGCCCGCCGGCGACCAGCCGACGGCGATCGAGACGCTCGTCGAAGGCATCGAGGACGGTCTCTCGTTCCAGACGCTGCTCGGCGTGACCGGCTCGGGCAAGACCTTCACGATGGCCAATACCATCGCGCGGCTCGGCCGTCCGGCTATCGTGTTCGCGCCGAACAAGACGCTTGCCGCGCAGCTTTACTCGGAGTTCCGCGAGTTCTTTCCGCGCAACGCGGTCGAGTACTTCGTCTCGTACTACGACTACTATCAGCCGGAAGCGTACGTGCCGCAGCGCGACCTGTTCATCGAGAAAGATTCGTCGATCAACGAGCATATCGAGCAGATGCGGCTGTCGGCCACCAAGAGCCTGATGGAGCGGCGCGACGTGGTGATCGTCGCGACCGTGTCGGCCATTTACGGTATCGGTAATCCGTCCGAATACCACCAGATGATTCTTACGCTGCGTACCGGCGACAAGCTCGGCCAGCGCGACATCATCGCGCGGCTGATTGCGATGCAGTACAACCGCAACGAAGCCGACTTCCAGCGCGGCTCGTTCCGCGTGCGCGGCGACACCATCGACATTTTCCCGGCCGAGCATGCGGAAATGGCGGTGCGCGTGGAATTGTTCGACGACGAAGTGGAAACGCTGCAACTGTTCGATCCGCTTACCGGCCGTGTGCGTCAGAAGATTCCGCGCTTCACCGTGTATCCGTCGTCGCATTACGTGACGCCGCGCGATACGGTTGTGCGTGCAGTGGAAACCATCAAGGCCGAGTTGCGCGAGCGGTTGGAGTTCTTCTATAGCCAGGGCAAGCTTGTCGAAGCGCAGCGGCTCGAACAGCGCACCCGTTTCGACCTGGAAATGCTGCAGGAGCTGGGTTTCTGCAAAGGCATTGAGAATTACTCGCGGCACTTTTCCGGCGCGGCGCCCGGCGAGCCGCCGCCTACGCTGGTCGATTACCTGCCGCCAGACGCGATCATGCTGCTCGACGAGTCGCATGTGCTGATCGGCCAGTTGAACGGCATGTACAACGGCGACCGCGCGCGCAAGGAAAATCTGGTCGACTACGGTTTCCGTCTGCCGTCCGCGCTCGACAACCGGCCGCTGAAGTTCAACGAGTTCGAGCGCAAGATGCGTCAGGTCGTGTTCGTGTCGGCCACGCCCGCGGACTATGAAAAGAAGACTGCGGGCCAGGTGGCCGAGCAGCTCGTGCGCCCCACCGGACTCGTTGACCCGGAAATCGAGGTGCGCCCGGCGCGCAGCCAGGTGGACGACGTGCTCGCCGAAATCAACGAGCGCGTGAAGGCGGGCGACCGTGTGCTCGTCACCGTGCTGACCAAGCGCATGGCCGAGCAATTGACGGAGTTTCTCGCCGACCACGGCGTCAAGGTGCGCTATCTGCACAGCGACATCGATACGGTCGAGCGCGTCGAAATCATCCGCGACTTGCGGCTCGGCACGTTCGACGTGCTCGTCGGTATCAACCTGCTGCGTGAAGGTCTGGACATTCCGGAAGTGTCGCTCGTCGCGATTCTCGACGCCGACAAGGAAGGTTTCCTGCGCGCCGAACGCTCGCTGATCCAGACGATCGGCCGGGCGGCGCGTAACGTGAACGGCAAGGCGATTCTGTACGCGGACAAGGTGACGGACTCAATGCGCCGCGCGATCGACGAAACCGAGCGGCGGCGTGCGAAGCAGATCGCCTTCAACCTCGAGCGCGGCATCACGCCGCGCGGCGTGGTGAAGCGCATCCGCGACATTATCGACGGCGTATACAACGTCGACGACGCGCGCGCCGAGCTGAAAGAGCAGCAAACGCGCGCCAAGTTCGAGGACATGTCCGAGAAGCAGCTTGCCAAGGAACTGAAGCGCCTCGAAAAGCAGATGATGGAGCACGCGAAGAACCTCGAATTCGAGAAAGCCGCTCAAACGCGCGACCAGCTTGCGTTGCTGCGGCAGCGCGTGTTCGGGGCGAATGTCGGCGATCACGTATCGGGCGTCGAATAAATCACGCGGCGGCCCAAAGCAAGGACAAGGACAAGGCGCGGCAATCCGCCGCGTCCTGTTCTTTGCATCCGAAAAGGGGGCTTGGCCCGCCTGCCATCTCACACACGTCGTTTCTTAAGACACCCTTAAGACCCTGCTGCCATAAGGCTTCGCGTGCGTTCGTATTTGTTCCGGCAAGCGAACAATGATAAACTCGCCCAATATTGAGAATGGTTCGCATTAACGTTCAAATATGCGATCTGCTTCGGTTGGTTGTCCGACGCACTGTTCCAATGGGATCGAATCGAGTCAGATAAAAACAAGGAGTTTCAATGCGGATTTCTTCATTTGTGCGCGCTGGGGTTGCAGCGGCGGCGGCCGTCGCGGCGCTGTCGGCAACGGCGGCCGAGTATCCGATCGGCAAGCAGCAGATTCAGGGCGGCATGGAAATCGGCGCGGTGTATCTGCAGCCGATCACGATGGAACCGGAAGGCATGATGCGCAAGGCGTCGGACTCGGACATTCACCTGGAAGCCGACATCCACGCAGTCAAGAACAATCCGACCGGTTTCGCGGAAGGCGACTGGATGCCGTATCTGCAAGTGCGTTACGAACTGACGAAGGCCGGTTCGAAGGACACGCAAAAGGGCGATCTGATGGCGATGGTCGCCAACGACGGCCCGCACTACGGCGACAACGTCAAGCTGCAAGGCCCGGGCAAATATCACCTGAAGCTCACCGTCGAAGCGCCGATGCAAACCGGCCACATGGCGTTCGGCCGTCACGTCGACAAGGAAACCGGCGTGGGTCCGTGGTTCAAGCCGTTCACGCTTGAATACGACTTCACGTTCGCCGGCATCGGCAAGAAGGGCGGGTACTGATCTCCACGCTTTGCCGCAGCGGGTCGCATCGCAGTATGCGAGCCATCCGTGGCAAACGAGTGAATGCGAGTGAATGCAGCAGGCGGCGCGTGGAGTCATGCCTCGCGCCGCGTTTTCTGGAAACACCAATGAGAATCAACCGAAAGATCGCAGTCCTGGCATCGTCGATTCTGCTGGCGGGCGCGGCTCAGGCAGCCGATCTGCTCACCTTCAAGCTCGAAATGAACGACGGCAAGCTGACGCCGGCGCGCATCGAAGTGCCGGCAGGGCAGCGCATCAAGATCGAGGTGCGCAATACGGGCAAGGGTGCGGCCGAATTCGAAAGCGTGCAGTTGCGCAAGGAAAAAGTCCTCGCGCCGGGCGCCGATTCGTTCGTGGTGATCGCTCCGCTCTCGCCGGGCGAGTACAAGTTTTTCGACGATTTTCACCAGCAGGCGCAGGGCGTGATCGTCGCGAAGTAGCGGTGCTGGCGAGGCGGACGCGGGGCACCCGGCCCGCCGTCGCCAGCGACAGCAGTGGCAGTGCAGAAGGGAGTGCTTGATGGGTCAGATTCTATTCATCGTGTGGCGGGAAAGTGTCGAGGCGTTGCTGGTCGTCGGCATTCTGTACGCGTGGCTGAAAAATGGCGACGACGACGCGCGCCGCGGTTTGCCGTACCTGTGGGGCGGCGTCGTGGCCGGCCTGATTGCGGCGGTGGCGCTCGGCGCGGCGCTCGTCGGTTTCACCGAAGTGCTGTCCGGCGACGCGCAGGACTACTTCCAGACCGCGATGGTGCTGGTCGCCTGCGTGCTGATCGTGCAAATGGTGCTGTGGATGAAGCAGCACGGCCGCTCGCTCAAGCGCGACATGGAACGCTCGCTGCAACAAAGCCAGCGCGACTCGAACTGGTGGGGCGTGGCGCTGCTCGTCGCACTCGCCATCGCGCGTGAAGGCAGCGAGACGGTGATTTTCCTGTACGGCCTCGGCTTCGGCCAGTCGGGTCATGTGGACGGCGCGCAGATGCTTGCGGTGCTGATCGGCCTCGCGCTCGCGCTGCTCACGTTCTACGTGCTGCAGTTGGGCGGCAAGGTCTTCTCGTGGCGGCTCTTTTTCCGCGTCACGGAAATCATGCTGCTGTTCCTGGGCGCGGGTCTGTTTCAGACGGGCGTCGACAAGCTCATCGACAAGGAAGTCCTGCCGACCATCGTCGACCAGTTGTGGAATACATCGGGCATTCTCGACGATTCGAGCACCTTCGGCTCGCTGGTCGCCACGCTCACCGGCTATCGCGCGCATCCGGCGCTGATGAACCTGATCGCGTATGCGGTGTACTGGGCGGTCGTCTATCTGCTGCTGCGGCGCGCGAACCGCAAGCCGGCGCAGCAGGCCGCAGGGCGCGCAGCATGAGTACGTTGATGACCCGTCCGGGGCGGCTCGCCGCGGCGGGGCAGTGGATGCAGCGGCACGGTTCCGTGATCCGCGGCATCCAGTGGGTCGTGGTCGCGGTGTATGCGCTGCTGATCATCGTGCCGGCGGTGATGCCGCTGCCCGACGACAGCGCGCATTTGTGGAACAACCTGACGCTTGCCGCGCAGTTCGTGTTCTGGGGCATCTGGTGGCCGTTCGTGCTGCTGTCGATGGTGATGCTCGGGCGCGTCTGGTGCGGCGTGCTGTGTCCGGAAGGCGCGCTCGCGGAGTTCGCCAGCAAGCACGGCCGCGGCAAGGCGATTCCGCACTGGATGCGCTGGGGCGGCTGGCCGTTCGTCGCGTTCGGCATCACGACCATTTATGGTCAGATGGTGAGCGTGTACCAGTACCCGAAAGCGGTGCTGCTGGTGCTCGGCGGCTCGACGCTCGCGGCTATCGTCATCGGCCTGCTTTACGGGCGCGAGAAGCGCGTCTGGTGCAAATACCTCTGCCCCGTGAACGGGGTTTTCTCGCTTCTGGCGCGCCTCGCGCCGTTCCACTACAAGGTCGATGAAGACGCGTGGCGCCGTTCGTACAAGAACGGCGAGCACGGGCATCGCGTGATTCCGATTAATTGCGCGCCGCTCGTGCCGTTGCGCAACATGAAGGGCGCGTCCGACTGCCACATGTGCGGCCGTTGCAGTGGCCACCGCGACGCGATTGCGCTGACGTGGCGCGCGCCGTCGTCGGAAGTCGTGCAACTCGGCGACAAGCAGGCGAACGTGTGGGACACCGCGCTGATTCTGTACGGCCTGCTCGGCATCGCGATCGGCGCATTTCACTGGACCGCTTCGCGCTGGTTCATCGACCTGAAGATGTTCTTCGCGACCTGGCTCGTGGATCGCGACATCACCTGGCCGCTGCAGACCAATGCGCCGTGGTTCCTGTTCACGCATTACCCGGAACAGAACGACGTGTTCTCGTGGCTCGACGGCACGATGGTGATCGGCTATATCCTCGCGACGGCGCTTGTCTACGGCACCGCGCTGCTCGTCCTGATGGTGGGCGCGACGCGCACGCTCGGGCGTTTCAGCAGCGTGCGTCTGCATCATCTGACGCAAGGGCTGATTCCGCTTGCCGGGGCCGGCGTGTTTCTGGGTTTGTCCGCGACCACGCTGTCGCTGCTGCGCGCCGAGCATGTGCCGTTGTGGTGGGCATCGGACGTGCGCATCGCGATTCTGGCCATCGCGAACGTGTGGAGCGCGTGGCTCGCATGGCTCGTCACGCGGCGTTACAGCGAGCACTTCGTGCGGCGCGGTCTCGCGATGCTGTGGTTCATCGCGGCACTGGCCGTGGTGGATAGCGCGTGGTGGTTGATGTTTTGGGGCTGGGCGTCGAAGTAGACGAGTCTTTCGCGCAATCCGTCCCGTTCGCCTCGATCTCGAATCGTAGGCCGCAAAAACAAAAGCCGTGGAGATGACCTCATCTCCACGGCTTTTTCATTGGCATGACCGTGCACGGCGTTTCGTGCGCGCGTCGGCGGGAACCGAAAAAAGCGGCCTGGCTGGCTGCGACGGCTGGCTTGGTGTCTGCACGAAGGGGTCTAGTTCTCACGTGCAAGCCGTCGTGGCTGGCTAATGCCCAACACCTCTCTAGGAGGTGGTCCCCACAATACCTGGTACTGAAATCCGGTTGGTCGTTACTTCGTCAGAATCAGCTTGCCGAGACGCGTGGCGCGCAACTGGTACGTCTCGCCGTTGTGCACGATGCTGATGTGACTGTGTCCTTGCAGCAAAGCGTCGCTGCGCAACACGCGCTCGCCCGTTTCCGCCGATTCGTTCGCCCGGCTGGCAGCGGGCCTGACCGCAGCCGTCGATGTGACCGCCGCCGATTTCGGACGGCTGGTCAGCGCGGCAGCCGAACGGCGCAGGCTGAGCGTGGTAGGGCGAGTGGTATCGGTCATTCGTCTTTGCCGTTGCTTGATTCGATGGATGAATTCTAAATGATAACCATTCCTATTTACAAGGGGCAGAAATTCATCGGATCAGCGTTTCGATAGTCGGGCGAGGTGGGTGGTACAGCGCGGGTGCGGGCTGGACGCGGTCGCGGCGGCACGAGGCGCCGCGCCTTCGGTTGTAACCGAAGGCGCGGCTTCCGCCCGCTGCAACTCGCCAGCGCGGCCCCAGCCGTTGACTAACGTTGGCTACAGCGAGTCAGTGCAGCGAACCCGGCTCCTGTTTCGCCTGCACGAACTGACGGATTAACCGCACGGTATCGATGTCGTTCTCGCGATACGCGGACTTCACGATCTCCTGCGTCTGCACGGCGTCTTGGTCGTTGGATACGGGCAGCGTGGTCGCGTATTCAAAGCGCAAGAATAGCTGCAGCTCGTCCGGCTGTTCGATGGTCATGGTCAGCGAGCCGCCGACGTAATCCGCCGTCGGCAGGATGTCGTAGCGCACGCTTTGGCTTTCGTGCAGCGTGACGCGGTCGCGGACCGTCGCCTGGCCGTAGTGCAGTTCCCGCTCGAGGGTATTGCCTTCGCGCGAAAGAATCGTGCAACTGTCGAGTCCGATCACGAACAGTTGCGGCTGTTCGGCGCGCAGCACGAGCCCTTCCCACAACTGCTCGCGGGTCATCGAGTCGACAAACGGGTTCAACGGATCGTTGATCTGGATAAGGTGTTCGAAATTCAAGACGACAGCATCCTATGAAAGCGTTGCAAGCGCTGCAAGCGTTAACGCAACTCGGCCGGCTACGCGCTTGCCGGCCGTTCGCAAGTCACGCGACGGTCAGACCGGATCGGATCGTGATCGAGCGCGTGAGGATCTTGTGAACCGGACACGCATTGGCAATTTGCAAGAGCCGTTCCCGCTGTTCGTCGGACAGTTCGCCGTGCAGCGTGATTTTGCGGTCGATGGTCGAGCCTTCGTCGCCGGTTTCGATGTTCAGCGTGACGTGCACTTCGTCGAGCGGCCACTCTTTGCGTTGCGCGTACATTTTCAGCGTAACCGACGTGCACGCGCCGAGGCTCGACAGCAGCAGCGAGACCGGCGTGGGGCCGCGATCGCCGCCGCCGAGCGATTCGGGTTCGTCGGCGAGCCACGTGTGCTTGCCGTCGTCGAAATGGACCTGATAATTCGTCGAACCGATATGGGCGGTGACGGTGGCTTCTGCCATGCGCGCTCCTATGCAGGGACCAAAATCGCCGCGCGCGGCGGTTCTATGGCCTGAAAGGTCGGAGAGACGGGCGCGCGGCAGGAATCGCTATTGTGAACGAAGTCGGCGGCATTTGCGCCATGAGGCCGCCTCACACCGTACTTTGGCGCGGGGCTGGGTAGAAGCGGCTGTGGTTGGACGCGCGCGGCGTGGCGCCGCCCGCGCGCGGCCCGTTCAATGCGTGATCGCGCCCATCCGGCCGGCCTGATAATCGACCACCGCCTGGCGGATTTCATCTTCCGTGTTCATGACGAACGGACCGTAACGCACCACGGGCTCCTTCAACGGCACGCCGCCGAGCAGCAATACCTCGAGCGGTTCCGCGCCCGCGGTCAGCGTGACCGCGTCGCCGTCGTCGCCGAACACCACCATCTTGCGCGCGTCGATTTCCTGGCGCCCTTCGCCCTCGCCGTAAAAGCCCTTGCCCGACAGGCCATACGCGAACACGCGATAGTCGGCGGGCACCGGCTGACGAATCGTCGCGCCCGGCTGCAGCGAAAAGTGCTGATAGAGAATCGGCGTGCGCGTTTCGACGGCGGCTTTCACGCCGAGCGCTTCGCCGGCAATCACCTTCACGCGGACCTTGCCGTCCGCGGAAGTCGCCACCGGAATCTTCGCCGACGGCACGTCCTGGTAGCGCGGCGCGATCATCTTGTCGCGTCGCGGCAGATTCACCCACAGTTGCAGGCCATGCACGCGGCCGCCCGTACGCACGAACGACGGGTCGGGCATTTCGCTATGCACGACGCCCGCGCCGGCGGTCATCCACTGGACGTCGCCGGCCTGCAGCGTGCCCGAGTGGCCTGCGGAATCCTTGTGGCCGAACTGGCCTTCGAGCACATACGTCACGGTTTCGAAGCCGCGGTGCGGATGGTCCGGCGCGCCCTTGGCTTCGCCGGGCGCGTAGTCGATCGGTCCCATTTCGTCGAGCAGCAGGAACGGATCGAAGTCCATCAGCATGCGGGTGGGAAAAGGGCGGTGAACGACGAAGCCGCCACCTTCAGTCGTGCGAACGGCCGGATACGTGCGTTCGATCGTGCGTGTCGTGCTCATCAATGTCACCTCGAAAATTCGGGAATAGCGTTGTTTTTGAAACATAGGGCTATTATAGGGACCGTTTTTCGGGGCGCCAGCCGCCGCCACGCAATGGATTGTTCTATTACTGGAACGATAGATGAAGATCGATTCACACAACCTGAACGACCTGATGTATTTCTCGCAGGTCGTCGAACATGGCGGCTTTTCCGCCGCCGAGCGCGTGCTGGGCATCTCCAAATCGCGTCTGTCGCGCCGCCTGACCGAGCTAGAAGCGTCGCTCGGCGTGCGGCTTCTGCAGCGCTCGACACGTAAGCTCGCGCTCACCGAAGCCGGCCAGCTTTTCTACCAGCATTGCCAGGCGATGCTGAGCGAGGCGCAGGCGGCCGTGAACGTCGTGCAGCAATTGCGCTCGTCGCCGCGCGGCACCGTGCGCGTGAGCGTGCCCGTCACGGTCTCGCAGACCATTCTGTCGACGATCCTGCCGGAATTCATGCATCGGTATCCCGAAGTGCGGGTCGTCATGCGCGTAACGAACCGCGTCGTCGATCTGTTCGAAGATTCGATCGACGTCGCGTTGCGCGTGCGCTCCGATCCGCCGGAAAACGCCAATATCGTCGTGCGTCCGCTGTGGCGCACGCAGCAGATGCTGGTGGGCGCGCCGAGCTTGCTGCAGCAGAACGCGCCGCCGTTGCAGCCGAACGATCTGGCGCGCTTCGAAACGCTCGACGTGCCGACGACCGACGGCCGCCACGTCTACCACCTGATCGCGCCCGACGGCAGCCGTCACGTGCACGAACACGAGCCGCGTCTCGTGACCGCCGATCTGTCGACGATTCGCGAAGCCGTGCTGTGCGGCGTCGGCATCGCCGCGTTGCCGGAGATGATGTACGGCGCCCCGTTGCGCACCGGGCAATTGTCGCCGGTCATGCCGGGCTGGACCTTTCCGGCGCCGCAGTTGTACGCCGTATTCGTGTCGCGGCAGGGGATGGTGCCGGCCGTGCGCGCTTTCGTCGATTATCTGGTCGAGATGCTCGATCCCGATGACGGCAAGCACATCTTGCCCGAATGCCCGGCGCCGGCCGAGCGGCCCGTCTCGCGAACTGCGGCGGCGGTGTCGCCCTAGCAGATCGCGCGCTGTGCGGCATCGTTTTTAGCATTGAAGCGTGGCCTGTCATGAGTACTTTCAATCAGCGTTTGCTTGAATGCGCGAGCTCACGGCGCTATATTGAAATCCCTTCGCTAAGGAGTCTCTTATGCGAAAACTCATGGCCGCTATCATAGCGAGCCTGATAGGGCTGACCGCGCTGTCCGTGTCGAGCACGGCTGTCGCATGCGGTGATCCGAGCCAGCAGTCTTCGACCGAAGGCAAATGATCCCGCCGCCCGAAGGCGCCGAGCGCGCACAAAAAAAGGCCTTCATCCGACGATGAAGGCCTTTTACTTTTTAGCCCCTGTTTCAAGGGCTTTTCTTCATTTTCCGACGATGCCGGCCGCGATCGGCCAGCGTTTCAAAGCGCTCACTTGCCCTTGGGCTGCGTAACGAAACCGATCTTCGTCAGGCCGCCTGCCTGCGCGGCCGACATCACCTGCGCGACCTTTTCGTAAGGCACTTTACGATCCGCGTCGAGATGCAGTTCCGGCTGCGGATTCGCCTGCGCGGCCTCTGCAATTTTCGCGCTCAACTGCGCTTCGTCGACCTTTTTGTCGTTCCACAGCACGTTGCCGTCAGCGTCGACCGCGACGGTGACTTGCGCGGGCTTCGTGTCTTCTTTCTGACTGCTTGCGTGCGGCAGATCGATTTTCACCGCGTGACGGATCACGGGAATCGTCACCATGAAAACGATCAGGAGAACCAACATGACGTCGACGAGCGGCGTCATGTTGATTTCGTTCATCAGGCCGTCGTCATCGTCGCCGGCGAAGGGGCTCATTGCCATCGGTGTGCCTCGTCGTTCAGTGCGCTTTAATTGGCGCGAGCGGCGAGACGCAGGCCGTCGCGCTTGGTCGACGACAGGCGCGCGCCCGTCACGAAGAATGCGTGCAGGCCATGCGCGAAGCGGCTCAGCTTCGCCACGATCGCCTTGTTGGCACGCGTGAGAGCGTTATAGCCGAGCACGGCCGGAATCGCAACGAAGAGACCGAACGCGGTCATGATGAGCGCTTCGCCGACCGGACCGGCCACCTGGTCAATCGACGACTGGCCGCTCGCGCCGATGGCGAGCAGCGCGTGATAGATGCCCCACACGGTGCCGAACAGGCCGACGAACGGCGCGGTGCTGCCGATCGACGCGAGAATCGCGAGACCGCTTTGCATGCGCGCGACGCTTTCGTCCATGGTGTCCTTCAGGCAACGCGTGACCCAGTCCGACACGTCCATCCGGTCATGCAGATGCGGTTGCGTCTGATGGTGATGATCGGCGGCTTCCTGGCCCGACAGCGCGAGCGCGAGGAACGGATTGTCTTGCGGCGTCGACGCGCCGGCGCCGAGCTTCTTCACGCCGTCGGCGAGATCGTCCGAATGCCAGAACGCCTGCTCCGCGTTCTTCGTGAGGCGGTTCAGCCGCATCACGTTCCATCCCTTGATGACGATCACGCTCCACGACATCACCGACATCACCAGCAGCGCGAGCGCGATGCCGCGCGTGACGAAATCCCCTTGCGCCCAGACGTGCGCCAATCCGTAGTTTTGCATTGCAATTCCTTTATTTTGAAATCCGCTTCAATCTTCGAGATTGAAGTTGTAAGGCTGGGTGTAGGCGGCCCGAATGGGCTGGCCGTCCTCGAGATAGGGCTTGCACGCGCTCGCATGCGCGGCGGCGAGCGCGGCGTCGTCGAGACGGCTGAAGCCGCTGCTCTTCTTCAATTCGATGTTCTCGAGCTTGCCCGTCAGGCCGACCACGAACTTCACATAGGCGGTGCCGGTCTCGCCGCGGCGCCGCGACAGCGCCGGGTAGTCGGGCTTGGCGATGTTGCAGTCGAGGTGCGAGACGTTCTTCGGCGCGGAGATTTCCATCGTCTGACGGCCGATCGCGGGCGCGGCCGGTGCGGCAGGCGTCGGCGGCGCGGCGGGAGCGGCAGGCGCGGCAGGCTCCGGTGGCGCGACCGTCACGGGCGACGGCGCGGGCGCCTCGCGCAGCGGCGCGGGGGTGGGCTTCGGCGTCGGCTTGGGCTGCACCTTCGGCTTGCTGTGGACCGGCGGCGTGGGCGTGGGTGGCGGCGGCGCGACCGACTGCACCGCGGCCGGCGCGGCAACCGGCGCGGGCGGCAGCAATTGCGCGGTCATCACGCGCGACTCGAGCGCGGGCTGCACCGGGTCGTGACGCAGTGTCAGGATCACGGCGAGCAACGCGACGTGAACCGTCGCGACCAAGGCGGTCGCGGTCAGGACGCGGGGATTCATTCGGTTGGACGAAGCCGGTGCGGCGCCGGCTGAAACGGTATGCGAAGCCTGCATGTTAGCGTGGCGGCGCGCTGTCGATGCAGCACGCCTGACAATACTTCGTCATGTTCGGAAGATCAGCAGCGAAATACACAATGTGGTCACGAAACCAATCAGCAATTCCATCTCGGGCTCCTTCGACGGGTGAGCGGGTCGCTGGCTGGCAGGAATACTGGCTTGCTGACGGCAGTGGACTAAATAAAAAGCGCTCGAAAGCGCCGAATGATGAGCATCAAAAACGCATCTCAACGCGAAGCGGCGGGGGCAGTGCGGCAACAAGACGGCGCAGGTGCTTTTGTGCGCCTCGCGCCGCGTGTCGTGAACTTGCCTTAAGCCGCCTTGCGTTCGTAAAACGTCACCGGCATGGCCTGCTGATGCTCGAAGCCGCAGCGGCTCGAGCACACGCCGCTTTGCATCATCACGTCGCGCACCGAGTCCGCGCATTTGCCGCAGCAGGTGGCGACACCGAGCTCGAATTGCAGCTCGTCGAACGAGTCGACGCCTTCCGCGATCGAGGCACGGATCTTTCGGTCAGAAACAGACTTGCAGACACAGACAATCATGGCGGGCGTCATAGCTAACGTTAATGCGAATTATTATCATTTTGTTTGGCCGGTTTGGCAAGCGTCTCAGGTGGTTTTTTGTAACAAAACCAGACTCTTAGAAGGGTTTCGACTATGACGCGACGGCGCGGGCTGGCGGCGCGCGGCGCTGCGGAGGGTGCTTAAACCGCATAAAAACGCGCGCGGTGGCGTCGGAAGAGGCGTCGGAAACGGCGTCGGAAACCGCGCCGAAAAGGGCGCTAGGCCGGCTGCGACGAGAGTGCAGCGGTACGGCGCGACGGAATCAGCACGCGCTCGACCTGCGCGTCCATGTTCAGCAGCGTCGCGACAAGCTGCCGCAGATGCGTGCCGTTGTCGGTGGAATAAAAGCGCGGCGGCGGGGCGTCTGCCGTTTCGGGCGTTGCGCGCACGCCGTGCTGTTCGAGCACGCGCTCGAGCTGGCGGGCAATCGCCACGCTCGTGTCGATTAGCGCCATCCGGTCGCCGACGATGTCGCGGATCGCCGCATCGAGAAACGGATAGTGCGTGCAGCCGAGCACGAGGGTATCGGCGCCGGCGGCGAGCATCGGCTGAAGATAGCTTGCGAGCAGCGCGCGCAGCTCCGTCGAACCGACGTCGCAGCGCTCAACGGCCTGCACGAGCCCGTGACCGGGCTGACAGATGAAGCGGCAATCGGCCGCGTAGCGCTCGAGCAGCGCCTGGAAGCGTGCGCTGCGCAACGTAACCTGGGTGGCGAGCACGCCTGCGACGCGCGTTTTCGATTGCAGCGCGGCCGGCTTGATGCCCGGTTCGACGCCGACAAGCGGGATGCTCAGCTTTTCGCGAACCAGCGCGATGGATTGCGCGGTCGCCGTGTTGCAGGCCACGATCAGCGCCTTCGCGCCTTGCCTCGCGAGCCACTCGCCGATGGCGAGTGTCCGGTCCGCGATGAAGTCGTCGTCGCGCTCGCCGTAGGGCGCGTACAACGAATCGGCGACGTACAGCAGCGCCTCGTCGGGCAATTGCGCCCGAACCGCCCGCAACACCGACAAGCCGCCGAGACCCGAGTCGAAAATGCCGACGGGCGCGCGCGAAGCGACGCTCGACCGAGCGATTGATGCATTCGAAGACGACGATTCTGCTGGCATGGGCGATCGGGACGCGCGGCGCTGCGGTCAGGCAAAGCGGGGAAAAGGGAAGCGGCCAAGTATATCGCCAGCGCGGCGCATGCTATCCCGAATGAATAGTCAGAAGCTCATGCGCCGGTGCGTGGCCTTGCGATGCGATCCGCTTAGGACTCCACCGAGCCCATCGCGGTTTGCTGGTAATTCTGAATGCCGACCTTGTCGATCAGGTCGAGTTGCGTTTCGAGCCAGTCGATGTGCTCTTCCGTGTCGTCGAGAATCTTCACGAAGATTTCACGCGAGATGAAATCGCGAACTGATTCGCAATACGCAATAGCTTCCTTGCAGGTGCTCTGCGAAATCTGCTCGAGCTTCAGGTCGCATTCGAGAATCTCTTTGGTTTCCTCGCCGATCAGAAGCTTGTGCAGGTCTTGCAGATTCGGCAGACCGTCAAGCATGAAAATCCGTTCGATCAGCCAGTCGGCGTGTTTCATTTCGCCGATCGACTCGTCGTATTCATGCTTGCCGAGTTTCTCGAGACCCCAATGCTTGTACATCCGCGCGTGCAGGAAGTACTGGTTGATCGCGGTCAATTCATTCTTCAACTGGGCGTTGAGATACTCGATAACTTTCTTGTCGCCTTGCATGATCTTTCCTTGGTGGGGACTTCAATTTTTCAACAACAATAAACGCCATGCCTGAAAAAGCCAAGAGAACAGAACATCTTGACGCGGTTCCCGGCTTTGCATGTGACGCATGCCGCCCATGAAAAAAGCCGGGACCGCGGCCCCGGCTTCTCAGTACGCTTGACGCGTCAGGCGGCCAATCAGACCGTTGCGACCGGAATCTTGCCGATCTTTGCCTGCCATTCCTTCGGGCCGGTCTGGTGCACCGAAGTGCCGTTCGAATCGACCGCGACCGTGACCGGCATGTCCTGCACATCGAACTCGTAGATCGCTTCCATGCCGAGGTCTTCGAATGCCAGCACCTTCGCGCTGCGGATCGCCTTCGACACGAGATAAGCGGCGCCGCCCACGGCCATCAGATACGCGGCCTTGTGTTTCTTGATTGCCTCGATTGCGACCGGTCCGCGCTCGGCCTTGCCGATCATCGAAATGAGGCCGGTTTGCGCGAGCATCGTCTCGGTGAACTTGTCCATGCGCGTGGCCGTGGTCGGGCCTGCCGGACCAACTGCTTCGTCGCGCACCGGATCGACCGGGCCGACGTAGTAGATCACGCGATTCGTGAAGTCGACCGGCAGCTTTTCGCCCTTCGCCAGCATATCGGCGATGCGCTTATGCGCGGCGTCGCGGCCCGTCAGCATCTTGCCCGACAGCAGCAGCGTCTGGCCCGGCTTCCATGCGGCGACTTCTTCGGGCGTCAGCGTGTTCAGATCGACGCGCTTGCTGGTTTCCGTATTCGGTTCCCACTGCACCTTCGGCCATGCGTCGAGCGACGGCGCTTCGAGCTTCGCGACGCCCGAGCCGTCCAGCGTGAAGTGAGCGTGACGCGTGGCCGCGCAGTTCGGAATGATCGCGATCGGCTTGGACGCGGCGTGCGTCGGCGCGGCCATGATCTTCACGTCGAGCACGGTGGCGAGACCGCCGAGACCTTGTGCGCCGATGCCGAGCGCGTTGACCTTCTCATGCAGTTCGACGCGCAGTTCCTCGATCCAGTCTTGCGGGCCGCGTGCGATCACGTCCTGAATGTCGATCGGGTCCATCAGCGATTCTTTTGCCATCAGCATGGCTTTCTCAGCCGTGCCGCCGATGCCGATGCCAAGCATGCCCGGCGGACACCAGCCTGCGCCCATGGTCGGCACGGTCTTCAGAATCCAGTCGACGATCGAATCCGACGGATTGAGCATCGCGAACTTCGATTTGTTCTCCGAGCCGCCGCCCTTGGCCGCGACCTGCACGTCGACCTTGTCGCCCGGCACGATCTCGTAGTGAATCACCGCCGGCGTGTTGTCTTTCGTGTTCTTGCGCGCGCCTTCGGGCGGGCTCACGATCGACGCGCGCAGCACGTTGTCGGGATTCAGATAACCGCGGCGCACGCCTTCGTTGATCATGTCCGTGACGCTCATCGTCGCGCCGTCCCAACGCACGTCCATGCCCACCTTCACGAACACCGTGACGATGCCGGTGTCCTGGCAGATCGGGCGCTTGCCTTCGGCGCACATGCGGCTGTTGGTGAGGATCTGCGCGATGGCATCTTTCGCGGCCGGGCTCTGTTCGAGTTCGTATGCGCGGCCGAGCGCCTGGATGTAGTCGAGCGGATGGTAGTAGCTGATGTACTGAAGCGAATCAGCAATGCTCTGGATCAGATCTTCCTGTTTGATGACGGTCATGGCTAAGCTCGGTGGGGACAGTGCGCTTCTTTCTGTTCGCAGGCTATGCGGTCAGTCGTGCGCTTTCAGGGGAGAGGAACCGGCGGAACCCAGCGGCTGCAAATCCGCGGGTTCCTGAAAATGAGTGGGATGCGTATGCGTGGTGAGGCGGTCGACGAAGGCCATCACGAGCGCGGAAATCAGGAACGCGACGTGGATGATCACCTGCCACATGATCGCGTGCGTCGTGTTCTGGTCCGGGCTGATGAACGTCTTAAGCAGATGGATCGACGAGATGCTGATGAGCGCCATCGAGAGCTTCACCTTCAGCACGCCCGCGTTCACGTGATCGAGCCATTCCGGTTCGTCAGGATGACCTTCGACACCGAGCCGCGACACAAAGGTCTCATATCCGCCGATGATCACCATGATCAGCAGGTTCGAGATCATGACCACGTCGATGAGGCCCAGCACCACGAGCATGATGTTGGTTTCGTCGAGCGTCATCGACGCTGTGACCAGATGCCAGACTTCCTTCAGAAACAGCACCACATACACGCCCTGGGCGACGATCAAGCCGAGATAGAGCGGCACCTGCAGCCAGCGGCTCATGAAGATGACGGCGGGCAGCGGGCGCATGGGGCGGCGTGAACGCGCGGAGTCGGGTCGCGAAGCGGACATAGGCAAGAGTCGGATCTAACGCAGGTGACGGAACGTGAACCAAATGCGCCGGGCCAGCGTGCGGGTCACGCGCGCGGGTCGGCACGCAAAGCGAGGCGCGGACGGCGCGGCGCGGGCGCACAACAAGAATGTGAGCCGCGGCGCTCGTATCAGCGCGCGCTATTGTACAGCGTCGGCCGGACTTGCTGCGGTGCGGCGGGCAGGGCGGCGGCGCGTCATCCTGAGACGCGCGATTCGAACTGGAATGCGGGCGGCTAGTTCAGTTAGCATTGTGTTAGCCGCTTGAACGCGAGGTTAAGTGAGCACCGCCGTGAGCACCCCGTAAGCGCCTCGTTGCGCGAACGAGCGCCGGCAGCATGCGCTTTTTGTGCAAAGCGTCGTACGAATCGCATAAGGGTTTTTGCGGGCACGCCGATGCGGCTCGCGTAAGTGGCTGGTAAGTTGCACCGCTTATGGTTCAACATGAGAGCGGACGCGGCCTCGCCTCCATTCGTGCTGCATTGCCGTACGAGTGAAGGAGAGGCGGGCCGGCCGCGGCGCGGCGATCCATCGCGGGTCGCTCGCGCGAGGGCGGGAGACAGCGCGCCGCAATCGTGCTTCGATTGCGGCGTCTACATGACATGGCGCACGAACGTGCGCCGGCACAGGTTTTCATCTTCACCAAGGGGTTGTCGATGTCTGCGATTGAATCGGTTCTTCAGGAACGCCGTGTTTTCCCGCCATCCGCGCAAGCAGCGGCCGGCGCCACGATCTCCGGCATGGACGCTTACCATGCGCTGACCGCCGAGGCGGAGCGGGATTACGAAGGCTTCTGGGGGCGTCTTGCTCGCGAGACGCTAAGCTGGAACAAGCCCTTTACGAAGGTGCTCGACGAATCGAACGCGCCGTTCTATACGTGGTTCGAAGACGGTCAGCTCAACGCGTCGTACAACAGCATCGACCGTCATGTGGAAGCGGGCAACGGCGAGCGCGTCGCGATCGTGTTCGAAGCCGACGACGGCACCGTCACCAACGTCACCTATCAGGATCTGCTGCAACGTGTATCGCGCTTTGCGAACGCGCTGAAAAAGCGCGGCGTGAAGAAGGGCGACCGCGTGGTCATCTATATGCCGATGTCGATCGAAGGCATTGTCGCGATGCAGGCTTGCGCGCGTATCGGCGCGACGCACTCGGTGGTGTTCGGCGGCTTCTCGTCGAAGTCGCTCAACGAACGGCTCGTCGACGTGGGCGCGGTCGCGCTCGTGACATCGGACGAACAGATGCGCGGCGGCAAGGCGCTGCCGCTGAAAAATATCGCCGACGAAGCGCTTGCAATGGGCGGTTGCGACGCGGTGAAGAGCGTGATCGTCTACAAGCGCACGGGCGGCAAGATCGCATGGGACGAAGCCCGCGATCTGTGGATGCATGAACTCATGCAAGCCGAGTCCGATCAATGCGCGCCCGAGTGGGTCGGCGCAGAACATCCGCTTTTCATCCTCTACACGTCCGGTTCGACGGGCAAGCCGAAGGGCGTGCAGCACAGCACCGGCGGCTATCTGCTGTGGGCCGCGCAAACCATGAAGTGGACCTTCGACTGGAAGGCCAACGACGTGTTCTGGTGTACCGCGGACATCGGCTGGATCACGGGCCATAGCTACATCACGTATGGTCCGCTGACGCTCGGCGGCACGCAGGTCGTGTTCGAAGGCGTGCCGACTTATCCGAATGCCGGCCGCTTCTGGGACATGATCGCGAAGCACAAGGTGACGCTCTTCTATACGGCGCCGACCGCGATCCGCTCGCTGATCAAGGCCGCCGAAGCGGACCAGAAAGTGCATCCGAAAAGCTACGACCTGTCGACGCTGCGCATCATCGGCACGGTCGGCGAGCCGATCAATCCGGAGGCGTGGGTGTGGTATCACGAGAACGTCGGCGGCGGCCGTTGCCCGATTGTCGATACGTGGTGGCAGACGGAAACCGGCGGCCACATGATCACGCCGCTGCCAGGCGCCACGCCGCTCGTACCGGGTTCATGCACGCTGCCGTTGCCGGGCATCATGGCGGCGGTCGTCGACGAAACGGGTCAGGACGTGCCGAACGGGCAGGGCGGCATTCTCGTCGTGAAGCGGCCGTGGCCTTCGATGCTGCGCAATGTGTGGGGCGATCCGGACCGCTACAAGAAGAGCTATTTCCCCGAGGAACTCGGCGGCAGGCTGTATCTCGCTGGCGACGGGGCGGTGCGCGACAAGGAGACCGGCTACTTCACGATCATGGGCCGCATCGACGACGTGCTCAACGTGTCCGGTCACCGTCTCGGCACGATGGAGATCGAATCGGCGCTGGTGTCGAATCCGATCGTCGCTGAAGCGGCGGTCGTGGGACGTCCCGATGCAACGACGGGCGAGGCGGTGTGCGCGTTCGTCGTGCTGAAGCGCGCGCGCCCGGAAGGCGAAGAGGCGGTGAAGCTCGCCAATGAACTGCGCAACTGGGTCGGCAAGGAAATCGGTCCGATCGCGAAGCCGAAGGACATCCGCTTCGGCGAGAATCTGCCGAAGACGCGTTCGGGCAAGATCATGCGCCGTCTGTTGCGCTCGCTTGCGAAGGGCGAGGCGATCACGCAGGACGTGTCCACGTTGGAGAACCCGGCGATTCTCGATCAGCTCGGCGAGTCGCTGTAAGGCTATTCTGCTCGCGCTGGGATCACGCCGGGCTTATTGCCACGCCTATGAAGGGCGGAGGCGTGTCGATCGATGCGCCTCTCGCCCGATGCCGCGTTCCGCGATCGGCGATCCGCGATCCGGCATCGCGCGGACAATCCCGATTGCCTGCGCGGTGCCTTTTTGATACATAGGCGCATGGCCGCGCCGCACTCCACCTCTCATGCCACGCACAATCCCCCGCCCGAACCGCCTGCGGTGTCGGAGGCGTTGGCGCGCGCGCATCAAAAGTATTGGCGCTTTAACGTCACGTTGATCGCCGCGTTGATGAGCGTTGGCTTCGCGGTGTCGTTCCTGTTGCCGCTCGCCGCGCCGATGCTCGCGCATGTGCGGATCGCCGGCTTCAGCTTGCCGTTTTACTTCGGCGCACAAGGCGCGATCCTGATCTACCTGGCGTTGATCGTCGTGTATATCCTGTCGATGCAGCGCGCGGATCGCCGGTTGCAGCGCGCGTTTCTTGCCGACGCGGATACGAACGAAGTCGAGAATAGCGCTGTAAATCAGGCTGTAAATCGCACAACGGACGCCGCCGCGAACCACATCGCCGCCGATTCCGGCACGCGCGGACTCTAAGCCGATGAAGCTCACGAACCGGCTGATCCGCGCATACGCGTTCTACACGCTCGGCTTCCTGCTGTTCATCTATGTGATGTGGCGTATCGAGCGCACAACCGGTCCGGGCATGTGGATCGGCTACGTGTTTCTGTTCGTGCCGATTGCCGTGTATGCGGTGATCGGCTTGCTGTCGCGCACGTCCGATCTCGTCGAATACTACGTCGCCGGGCGGCGCGTGCCGTCGGCGTTCAACGGCATGGCGACCGCGGCGGACTGGTTGTCGGCGGCGTCGTTCATCGGGCTCGCCGGCTCCATCTATGCGACGGGCTACGACGGCCTCGCTTACCTGATGGGCTGGACCGGCGGCTATTGCCTCGTCGCGTTTCTGCTCGCGCCGTACGTGCGCAAGCTCGCGCGCTATACGATTCCCGATTTCCTCGGCACGCGTTTTTCGAGCAATGCGGTGCGCGGGCTCGCGGCGTTGTCCGCGATTCTGTGTTCGTTCGTCTATCTCGTCGCGCAGATCCAGGGCGTCGGCCTGATTGCGACGCGCTTCATCGGCGTCGACTTCGCCGTCGGGATTTTCTGCGGACTCGCGGGCATTCTCGTGTGCTCGTTTCTCGGCGGCATGCGTGCGGTGACGTGGACGCAGGTCGCGCAGTACATCATTCTGATCGCCGCGATCCTGATTCCCGTTTCGATGATCGCGCACAAGGACGGTCTCGGCTGGGTGCCTCAATTGAGTTACGGCCGGTTGATGGAGCGCATGGAGAGTCTCGAGAAGCAGGTGCGCGACGAGCCGCTCGAGCAGACCGTGCGCGACGACTATCGACGCCGTGCCGCACTGATGCAGCAGCGGCTCGACATGCTGCCGCATTCGTTCGTCGAAGAGAAACTGCGGCTCACGCAGCAGGTGGCCGATTTGCGGCGGCGCAATGGTCCGCTGCGCGAAATCAAGGAGCGCGAAAAAGCGCTGGAGCAATTTCCACGCGATGCCGCCGCCGCGCAGGTCGTGTGGACTCAGCAGCGTGATGACATGCTGATGCGCGCGGCCGCGCCGCTGCCGATGCACGAGCCGTTTCCCACAGCAAGCGACGAAGACCGGCGCATGCACGAGCGCAATTTTCTTTCACTGCTACTGTGCCTGTCGCTCGGCACGGCAAGTCTGCCGCATATTCTGACGCGCTATAACACGACGACGTCGGTGGCGTCGGCGCGTCGCTCGGTCGGCTGGACGCTGTTTTTTGTGGCGCTTTTCTACGTGACCGTGCCGGTGCTCGCGGTGCTGATCAAGTATGAGATGTTGACGAATCTCGTCGGTCATCACTTCGCCGATTTGCCGCAATGGCTCACGCAATGGCGCAAGGTCGAGCCGACCCTCATCAGTCTCGCGGACACCAACGGCGACGGCATCGTGCGATGGAGCGAAATTCAGATGCAGCCCGACATGGTGGTGCTGGCCGCGCCGGAGATCGCGGGCTTGCCGTATGTGATGTCCGGCCTGATTGCAGCGGGTGCGCTGGCCGCGGCGCTCTCGACAGCCGATGGTTTGCTGCTCACGATCGCCAATGCTTTATCGCACGACGTGTATTACCACATGGTCGACCCGGGCGCGTCGAGTCAGCGGCGTGTGACGATTTCGAAGATCCTGCTGTTGGGAGTGGCGCTGTTTGCGTCGTATGTGGCGTCGTTGAATACCGGCAACATTCTGTTTCTGGTGGGCGCGGCGTTTTCGCTCGCGGCATCGAGCCTGTTTCCGGTGCTCGTGCTCGGCGTGTTCTGGAAGCGCACGACGCGCCTCGGCGCCGTGGCCGGCATGCTGGCGGGGCTGCTCGTGTGCATCTACTACATCGTGTCGACGTATCCGTTCTTCGCGCAGATGACGGGCTTCGCGGGACCGCGCTGGTTCGGCATCGAGCCGATCAGCTCGGGCGTGTTCGGCGTACCGGCGGGTTTTCTGGTGGCTGTGGGTGTGAGTCTTTTTGATCGGAAGCCGGATGCTTATACGAGGGCGTTGGTGGATTATATTCGGCATCCGTAGGGGGCGTTGCGGCAGCGGGGACGGCCGAAGTGGAACTGCGCGCGGTATCGTTCACGTGGCGGGAAGCGGTTCTTGAGTCACCGTCAGGGTGAGATATTCAACCAGTACTTCCGCGCCGACCGAACTCGAAAACGAGGCAATTTTTTTTCGCGGCCAGTGGCTGCCCCACGGGTGCGCCTCCTCCAGCGCACTGACTGCCGATTTGTATTCGGCGGAATCGAAGTCCTCGAGAATCTTCAATTGATAGACGATGTTCTGTGCGGCAAAGCCATTCGCCAGACAGCGCGACGCGCCCGCGAATACCAGCTGCGCTTGATTGGATTTGTCGTCACTGCGCAAGACGACCACAACGGTTTTTGCGTCGGCTTCGACTGCGACTCCGACGAGAAACCAATCGTGAAACGAGGGGTATTGTTGCATCGTGGCTTCTCGTTAGGGGTTCCAGGGGCTGAAGGGAACGACATCATTGCCCGAATCGCGTCCCCCAGGTCCCCAGTTATGGGCATGAGGCTGCAGCCCGTTATGAATGTGATCAAAGTCCAGATCGACTATCGGCTTTCGGTCATCGCCGAATAGACGCATTTGCCCTGAACCGGGATTCGTGTACCAACCAGCATCACCCAGGTTCGGCGTTTTCGCTATCTCGAAGGAATCGCCGGTCGTTGTATCTGCTTCGTACTCGAACGGCTGTGCATCACTTAGCGGCGTAGCAGTGTCCGTGAGATTGCTCCTGGCGTCGGCCAGTGACGAAGGGGCCGCATTCGCATAGCGGGCTGCACCCGCATTTATCCGGTCCACCGTGTCGTTATAGCGGTCAATGTAAGCCGTCGCCGCATCGTAGGACATTCCGCAATCGTTCATTAACGAGCTGCGGAAGCTGGGAAGCCCTTGCGACTTGGGTGGCGGACTGGCACCCAACCCGTCTGTGCGCGATTGCTCGGCAATGAGAACAACACTCTCGCCGCGAATCATGGACTGCAATGTCTCTATGACCTCGAGGTCAGCGCCATTGTTTGCCAGTCGCTGGTGCCAATGGAAATTCGTCCCGAGAAAAGAGCGGACCCGCCGAACGAGCGCGGCGTCCTTTGCCCATATATCGGCATATGCGCGTTGGGAGAACTTCTTGCCTTCTTCAACTGCCTCTTTCTGCTCGGTGGAAAGAAAGATGCGCCCGCTCGCGTAGGCATCCGTGCTGTACATCATCCAGCGTTGAAACGAATCTGTCTTTAGTTCAGTTCCACCCATCGTCAGCCTCGTCGCTCGTGACGACGTAACGCTAGCAGATTGCCCGGCGCTCATGTTTTTGGGATGTTTGCCGTTATTTGGTCCAGCGTGCGGTTCGCGAACGGTTCCCCGGTAGTTTTATTTTGCTCGTCGATGAGAACGGCGCTGCCGCCGATATTGCGGTGCGCGTATTTGACGATCGCTTTTTTTACGCCGGCTCCGTGCAGGATGCGATGCGCCGTCGGCCTATGCTATGCGCTGGTCAAACGCGATTCTCGCAAAGGGTCTGGCGGACGGCCCGAAGTTTGCTATAATTCGGCTCCCCGCGGAGAGATGGATGAGCGGTTTAAGTCGCACGCCTGGAAAGCGTGTATAGGTTAATAGCCTATCGGGGGTTCGAATCCCCCTCTCTCCGCCAGGAAACCAATTAAGCCCATGATTTTTCGTGGGCTTTTTTGCGTCAAATCCAATTCCCACGCTACGACCCGCACTCTGCTGCCGATCGTTCGATCCGCTCATTGTGGCTGCCACGTGATAACCGGCGATGCCGGCTGCTCGGACGACCCTCGCACGCTCACAGTAGAAAACGCGGCGGCAAGATTGCCGCTGCACGCAACGTTTTCGTCTGTCCCGATGAAGCGCACCGCCTGCCCCCTCCGGTCGCGCGAAGACGTATACGGACTACATTGCCGCTGCTCCTCTTTAAACAGGCCCGCAGCCCTCACCGACGCTCCTCCACGCTTCCCCTCGCCACCTCAAATCGACGCACGCCCCAACCACTCACGCACATAAAGAGAATGCGACACCCGCACCGCCGAAGGCTCACGAGATTTCGGTGTCCCAACGAAAAGAAATCCCAGCACGCGCTCCGACGGCTCAAAGTCGAGCGCGGCCCACAGATTCGGATCGTAGGCGTCGGCGCCCGTCGCCCAGAAGCCGCCGTAGCCGAGCGCGTGAATCGCGTTGAGCATATTCATCGCGGCCGCGCCGACCGACAGCAGTTGCTCCGTTTCCGGCACATGCGAGTCCGCGCAAGGCGCCGCGGCGATCACGATGATAAGCGGCGCCGTGTACGCAAGCTGCCGCCGATGCTCCAACTCCGCGCGAGGCTTCGCAGGCTCGCGACGCGCCGCGACATCGACGAGCACATCGCCAAACTCGGCCCGCGCGTCGTCGCGTATCAGTGCAAAGCGCCACGGACGCAGCGAGCCATGATCCGGCGCCCGCATCGCGGCATCGAAGATCAGACCCAGCTCCGTCTCGCTGGGCCCCGGCTCGGCGAGTGGCCAGTGCGACTGACGCGAGAGCAGGGTGTCGAAAAAAGCGTGCTGCGGCCGTGACGCGGTGTCGTCCACGTTGCCGCTTTGCGAGTTGTCCATGACGAGTGCCTCCAGTTTCCAATCATCGCCGATGATGGCGACAAGCGCATGACAATGCAAATGATTCTTATTTGCTTGTCTGATGAAACGTTTTGGCTTAAGCTCCTTTTCCGCAGCCGCACACGTTGCGTGAGGCTGCGAGAACGGCGACCAAAAGCAGGACGTCGCCGGCCTTGACATGCACGGCGGCCGACGAGTAAATTTAAATGCAAATGATTCGCATTTAAATGCGAAACGGATAAGCCGTCGATCCAAGTGAAGCAGCAGTGCGTTGATGTTGAAGGCACAGAAGGGCAGCCGACGCCTTCACCCGATCAACCAGACGTACACAACTTCGTTCAGCAAGGAGCCGCGATGAGCTGGGGTGACGAAAACAGCACTTTCGTTGTCGTTGTAAATCATGAAGAACAGTATTCGATCTGGCCTGACTACAAGGCCATTCCCGCCGGCTGGCGCGAAGCAGGCAAGTCCGGCAAAAAGGACGAATGCCTGCAATGGATCGACGAGGTCTGGACGGATATGCGTCCGCTGAGCTTGCGCAAGGCGATGGCCGAGAGCGCAGCGGCCGACCGCGTGACCAACTCGTGATGCGCGAGCATTGAACCGATGAGCTCGCCGAATCGCATGCCGAATGTGCCTGAGATGCCCGACGCGCCCACCACGCTGACGCTCGTCTGCCTCGCGCATGCCGGCGGCAGCGTGGCGCTGTATCGGGACTGGCAGCATCGGCTGCCATCGTTCGTGCAGGTGCGCACACTCGAGCTGCCGGGTCACGGCATGCGCCGCTCCGTAGCGCCGCATACCGAATGGCCAGCGCTCGTCGCGCAACTCGCGGACGAACTGCTCGCGCTCGTCGATGGCGGCGCTCCATTCGCGTTGTTCGGCCACAGCATGGGTTCGCTCGTCGGACTGGAACTCATGCATGCGCTGCGCGAGCGGGGCAAGCCGGCGCCCGTCTGGTTCGGTGCATCGGCAACGATCTCGCCGGCGCGCCGCAAACACGAAACGCATTGGCTCGATTGTTCGCATGACGAAATGATTGCATGCCTGCGCGAGCGCGGCGGCACGCCGGCCGAACTGCTCGACGACGCGGATTTCATCGACTTTATGTTGCCGCTGCTGCGCGCCGATTTTCATTTGTGCGGCACGCATCCGGCGCGTATGGCGACGCATACGATGGCGCACGCCGGCACGTGGGCTGGCGCTGGGCCGCTGGACTGTCCGATCGACGTATTCGTCGGCCGCGACGATCCCGCCACGGCCAACAGCACAGACGTCGATGCGTGGGCACAACAGACGCGCGGCCCATGCCAGGTGCGCTGGTTCGACGGCGGGCATTTTTTCATCGACACGGCGCGCGATGCCGTACTTGCAGCGGTCGCCGAGTCGCTCGCGCAACGAATGCAAGAAGCGCAACGAACACATCAACCGCAAACCGCACAAGACCCGCAGCCCGCCAACACCACGACGCAACCGTTGCACCGGGCCCTCGCGTGACTCGCTCGCGCGAAACGCCCAGCAACCAACACTCGCAGTTTGAGGCAACCCGGATAAGGACCGAATGACCATGAGCCAGGCTTCGCTGCCGATCTTCGATTTCTCGCCGTTCGTTGGCCACAGCGAGCGCTACGTCGCGCTCATCAAGCAGTTCGCGGCGGCGCAGCCGTTTCGCAGCGCGACGGTCGACGAGTTGCTGCTCGACGACGATTTCCATCGCCGCCCGTTGCGTCCCGAGGACTTCGAGTTCCTCAAGTTCATGAAGCCGGTGCGCGAGCACAACGTGAGCCGTCTTCCGGCGCTCGCGTCCGGGCGCACGCTGATGTCGATCTACGAGCTCGATCTCGCGCGTCCGCCGCTGAGCGCGGAGCCTGCCGACTGGCAACGCTTCACCGATTTCTATAGCGAAGACACACGCGAACTGGGCGCGCAGATTGCGCCGTTTCTCGAAGCGTACGCATTCGAGTACCTGACGAAAGACGTCGACACGAGCGAAGATGTCGGCGCTGCGAGCGCGCGCATCACGCGCATTGTCGACGACGAGCTTGCGTTCTGGAGCGACACCTTCGCGCGGCTCATGCGCAACGACTACCTCGAAGAAGGGCTGCGCTTCATCATGGTTCAGCGCTGGGCGCTCGCGGTCTCGAAGCGCCGCGCGCTCGCGCGTGCCGGCGCAAGCGGCTTCTTCGACATGCTCCCGCCTGATGAGCGGCCCAGCCTTCATCGCGAAACGCCTGACGACGCGCTGTTCGAACGCGTCGCGTCGGCGAGCGGCGTGACGCGCCGGCAGCACGCGTACTGGCAGTTCTATCTGCCGACCAGCACCGCGAAATGCAACCTGTTGTACGCACTCGCGCGTCGGCCGGATCGAGCGTTCGCACTGATCGGCGCGGCATTCGCGGCCGAAGCCGAATGGCTCGCCTTCGGTCTCGCGCTCGAACGCGCCTGCGCGCACTTGCAGCCGGCTGGCCGAAATCATACGGATGCCGAAGCATTGAAAAGCGCGCTCGAACAGCGCTGCGCGCGAGCATTGCGGCGCGTGGCCGATAATTTCGGTGCGGCGGCGCGTGCGCAGTATGTGCAAGGCATCGTCGCGGGCGAGCGGCTTGCCGCGCGTGGTCGCTGGGATCTCGGCGAGCAGTTGCGCTGGCTTGCATCGATTCGCGAGTACGTTGCGTTCGCGCATCGCATCAGCGCGCGCATCGACGCCGAGTGCCCGGGCATCGACCGCGAGACGTTCGTCGAACCGCATGAAATGTGTTCGACGACGCACGTGCACAACGATCATCGCCTCGTCACGATCGAGGAGGGCGACATGCTCTTCTGGGGCAACGTCGGCATGCAGCACGCAATGCACAAAGGCGACATGGTGCTGATCCCCGATGGACGTCTGCATGGCTCGACGGTGGTGTCGAACGAATGCACGTATCACCAGCCGATCATTCCCGATGCGTGGATCGAGGCCCTCGTCGCCGAGCTCGACGAACCGGCGACGGCCACGACGTAAGCGAATACAAACAAGAAGAAAACCGCAGCACCATGCAGGCGCCCACGGCGAAGATCGACAACAGAGGTGCCTCTTCCCCACGACAGTATCGACGTCCCGGCCACGCGGTCCGGGATGCCTCGCGCGCTCGGCGCGCACAACAGTGGGTCAGGAAGAGAGAGCGAACGATGCAAGCAGGCAACAGTGCTGTCGGAGACGCCGATCGATTCGAGGTCAGCGACTGGAAGAGCCGGATCATTGCCGGCAGAGCGACGGGCGCCGCGGTGTCCGCGCCCGCGTGGCTGGACGCTTCGTATGCGACGCTGCGCGAGCAGGTGCTCAATCCGGCGTATCCGTGCTTTTTCGGCACGATGGCGGAGCGGCGCGGCGAGATGTTCTATTCGTTCGTGAACGGCCGCGATCTGCGCGATCTTCCCGCGACGATGCAAACTTTCGCGGAGCTCGCGGTGCGGCCGGAGTACAGGAGAAACAACATCGCGGTATTCTTCGAGCCGGACCCGGAGCCGCTTTCGCACGATGCATATCGAACGCTTTTCTGGGGCATTCTGCAGCGGTTGCACGACATCGACCCGGACCCGGCGGCAGACCAGCAGCCGGACCCGATGGATGAAGCGTGGGAGTTTTCATATGCGGGTGTGCAGATGTTCGTGGTGTGCGCGTGTCCGTCGTTTCGCGCGCGCCATAGCCGTAATTTAGGTCCTGGAATGGTGCTGCTGTTCCAGCCGCGTTCGGTATTTGTCGATACCATCACCAACAAGGTGATTGGCCGTGAGGCACGCAATCAGGTGCGCAAGCGTCTGGAAACATGGGACGACATTCCCGCGCATCCGGATCTCGGCTTTTACGGCGATCCGGGCAACCTCGAATGGAAGCAGTACTTTCTCGACGATGCGAACGCGCCCATCGAGGAACGCTGTCCGTTCTTGAAGCGCCGCGCGCAGGCCGCGGCACATTCGGCGCAGGCGCGCCGTCATGTGCCCGCGCACGGCGCGCGTAACGAACACGAAAAAGCCTTCGCGCATTGGGACGATGCGCGGGGCGCCGATAACTGACGCGGCCCCTTGCATTGACGCCGCGACGAAAGGAGCTTCATGTCCGTACTTTTGCAACTGGTCAGCAAATCGCGCTGGATGATAGCGGTCGCGCTGATCGCGAGCGTGCTCGGCGGCCTCGGCAATGCCGCGCTGCTCGCCCTCATCAACCAGGCGCTGGTCGCGACGCCCGATGGCCTCGCGCGGCTCGGCTTGCAGTTTCTTGCGGTGGGCCTCGGCGTGCTCGCGATGCGCGCGCTCGCGCAGTCGCTCTTCATGTGGCTCGGTCAGCAGGCGAAGGCAACGCTGCGCATGCGCACGATTCGTCGCATCGGCGACGCCGCGTTTGCGCATCTGGAAAAGCAGGGCGCGGCGAAATCGCTCGCGGTGCTCACGCAGGACCTCGATACCATCGTCGTGTTTTTCGTGAGCCTGCCTTCGCTCGCGATGCAAAGCGCGGTGATCGTCGGCTGCCTCGCGTATCTCGGCTATATGTCGTGGCCGATTCTCATCGTCGCGATCGTGACGATCGTGCTCGGCATGACGGGTTTTCGCTACGCGCATAGCCGCGCGATGTTTCATCTGCGCGCGTCGCGCAAGCGCGAGGACGATCTGGTCAAGCACTTCCGCGCGCTCTTTGACGGCGCGAAGGAACTGAAGCTGCATCGCGCCCGCAAGCACGCGTTCGTCGAAGACACGCTTGCGAGCAACGTCGAAGCGGTGCGCGTGCAGCGCACGCGCGGCTACATGTTGTACGCGGCGGCGTCGAGCTGGGGCAACTTCATTCTGTTCGCGTTCATCGGCCTGACGCTCTTCGTGTTCGCGCGCTACATCCGCGTCGATCCGCATGTGATGTCGGGCTACGCGATCGTGTTCGTCTACATGATCATGCCGATCGAAGCCGTCCTCGCCGCGATGCCGAGCCTGAGTTCGGCGCGCGTCGCGCTCGAGCGCATCGAACAGGTCAATGCCGAACTACCGAGCGAGGTGATGCTCGAGCCGTCTGTCGCGGCATGGTTCGAAAGCATTGCGCTCGACGGCGCCACGCATCGCTACTTCCGCGAAAAAGAAAACGAGGTGTTCACGCTGGGACCGATCGACCTCGCGTTCCGTCCGGGCGAACTCGTGTATCTGATCGGCGGCAACGGCAGCGGCAAGACGACGCTCGCGAAAATGCTGGTCGGACTTTATGTGCCGGAGAGCGGCCGCGTGCTGCTGAACGGCGAGCCCGTCGACGAAGCGCGGCGCGACGCCTACCGTCAACATTTCTCGGTCGTGTTCAGCGACTTCTTTCTGTTCGATACGCTGCTCGGCATGCATACCCACGGACTCGATGCGCTCGCGCAACAACTGCTCGCCGATCTGCAACTGGATCACAAGGTCAGCGTGAAGGACGGCAAGTTCTCGACGCTCGATCTGTCGCAAGGGCAGCGCAAGCGGCTCGCGCTCGTCGTCGCGTATCTGGAAGACCGGCCGTTCTACGTATTCGACGAATGGGCCGCGGACCAGGACCCGCTTTTCAAGGACGTCTTCTACAAGCGTCTGCTGCCGGAGCTGAAGGCCAAGGGCAAGACCGTGCTCGTCATCACGCACGACGACCGTTACTTCCATCTCGCCGAGCGCTTTATCAAGCTCGATTTCGGCCAGATCGTCGAAGACGGCTCGGGCGCCGCGCATGCCGCGAGTCTCGCGTCCGCTTATCACTGATCAGGATTCACCGCTCATGAATGCCAATCCGTCCGTTATTTCCGCGTCCGCGCAGCTTGCGCACGGCGAGCCGATGTACGAACTCGACGGCGTGTCGTTTCGCATCGGCGAACGCGTGCTGTTGCATCCGCTCGCGCTCACGCTGCCGAAGGGACGCGTGTGTGGTCTGATCGGCCACAACGGCTCGGGCAAATCGACGCTGCTCAAACTGCTCGCGCGTCAACAGTCGCCGAGTGCGGGCACGCTGCGTTTCGCGGGCCGTCCGTTGCGCGAGTGGGAGAACCGCGAGTTCGCGCGCCAGGTCGCGTATTTGCCGCAGCAGCAGCCCGCGGCGAGCGGCATGACGGTGCGCGAACTCGTCGCGCTCGGCCGCTATCCGTGGCATGGCGCGCTTGGCCGCTTTACCGGCGTCGACGGCGAGAAGGTTCATGAGGCGATGGATCTGACGGACATCACGCGTTTCGCGGATCGCGCAGTGGACAGTCTGTCGGGCGGCGAACGGCAACGCGCGTGGATCGCGATGCTGGTCGCGCAGGACAGCCAGTGCCTGCTGCTCGACGAGCCGATCTCGGCGCTCGACATCGCGCATCAACTGGAAGTGCTCGACCTCGTGCGTACGCTGAGTCAGCAGCGCGGTCTCGGCGTGGTCGTCGTATTGCACGACGTCAACATGGCCGCGCGTTTCTGCGACGACCTGATCGCGCTGAAGGGCGGCCGCCTGCTTGCGAGCGGCAGCGCGCACGAGCTGATCGAAGAAGAGATGCTCGGCGCGATTTATGGCGTGCCGATGGGCACGGTTGCGCATCCGCGCGGCGGCACGCCAATCAGTTTCGCGTATTGATCGTCATGTGCCGGGCCGCGTTTGCATCGCTGTGATGCACCGTAACCGGCACCGCATGACCCGCATCACATAACGGCGTTCCCAAGAGACGCCTTGCTCCCCGCAATGACTACGAAATTGACGCCCGCCGTCGCAACGCATGCGACGGCGGCGATCGCTGTGCGCCGCGCGATGCGGTCCAGCGCGACGACGGCCGCGCGGCGCGCGGCAAATCTCGGGAGGCGAGGATGTCTGTTATCAATACGCCGCGCCACGATGGCGCGGACAAGCACGCGGCGAATTGCGCTGCTCACGAACACGCGGTAAGCAATACGGCGGCATTCGATGACGCGCCGTTCCAGACCGCGGCGGCGCCCGCGAACGACCTTGTCTCGGTGATGAAGCTGCACGTTGCCGAGCGCCCCGATCAACTGGCAGTGCGCTTTCTCGTCGACGGCGACACCGACGCGCACGAGCTCACCTACGCAGCGCTCGACGCGCGCGCCCGGCGTCTTGCCGCGGTCCTTCGCCAACACGGTGCGCCGAACGACCGCGTGCTGCTGATGCTGCCGAGCGGGCTCGATTACGTCATGTCGTTCTTCGCCTGCCAGTATGCGGGAATGATCGCGGTTCCCGCGTATCCGGCCGAAGCGCTGCAAAGCGGACATATCGAACGGCTGCGGCGCATGTCGGGCGACTGCATGGCGCGTCTCGCGGTGGTCGAGCGCGCATCGCGGGCGTCGCTTGCTGCGTTGAATCACGAGCCGGGCTTGAACGGCGCGACGCTCGTGTCGCCGGACGAAAGCAGCGACGACGGCTTCTGCATCGAGCGCGCCGAACCCGATGCGATCGCGTTCCTGCAATACACGTCCGGTTCGACCGCGTCGCCGAAAGGCGTCATCGTTAGTCATGCCAACTTATGTGCGAACGTGAGTGCAATGTCGCGCGGCATGGGTTGCCGCGCCGGCGACCGCATGTTCTCGTGGCTGCCGCTTTATCACGACATGGGACTGATCGGCAGCGTGTTGATGCCGGTGCTGTGCGGCTTCCAGGTCACGCTGATTTCGCCGCTGCATTTTCTGGAGCGGCCGGCGCGCTGGCTCGCCGGCATCGCACGAGAACGCGCGACCGTCACGGGCGGTCCCGACTTCGCGTATCGACTCTGCACGGACCGCGTGCGAGATGCGCAGCTTGCAGGACTCGACCTGTCGTCGCTGCGTGTGGCGTTCTGCGGCTCGGAGCCGATTCGCCAGACGACGCTCGACGGTTTCGCCACGCGCTTTAGCGCCCACGGTCTCGATCCCCGCGCGATGTACGCCTGTTATGGGCTCGCTGAGGCAACGCTGTTTCTGACCGGCGTTGAGGTCGGCACAGGTTCGCCTGAGACGCGCTTTTCGGCATCGGCGCTCGCGCAGCCGTCGCCGATTGCGCGGGCCGTCGCTTCGAACAACGAGAGCAATGACGATAGCAAGGCTGTCGTCGGTTGCGGCGTGACGGCGTTCGGTCACGAGCTTGCGATCGTCGACGCGCGCACAGGCGAGCGCTTGCCGGAGCGGCATGTCGGCGAGATATGGTGCGGCGGCCCGAGCATCACGCACGGTTACTGGCAAAACCCGGAGGCCACAGCCGCTGTGTTTCTCGAAGACGCGCCCGGTTTCCGCGGACGCTGGCTGCGCACGGGCGACCTGGGTTTCGTCGACGGCGGGCGGTTGTTTTTTTGCGGACGGCGCAAGGACATGATCGTGCTGCGCGGCGAGAACGTGTATCCGCAGGATCTCGAAACAATGCTCGCGGATCGCGTCGAGTGGCTGCGCCGTGGGCGCATCACCGCGTTTCCGGTTGAAGCAGCGGATGGCGCCGAAGCGATCGGCGTCGCGGCGGAAGTGCCGCGCGGCAGAACGCGGCAGGTGTCGCCGGAGACGATTTTCGATGCGATCGCGGCCGCGCTCGGTGACGTATTTCAGTACGAAGCCGCGTTGATTCTGCTGCTCGAACCCGGCGATTTGCCGCGTACTTCGAGCGGGAAACTGCAGCGCAGCGCGTGCGTTGCCGCATGGCAAAGCGGTGCGTTGGTGCCGTTTGCGGTACGTGATTCGAGATTTGCTCCGACGCAAGGTGCCGCGATGGGTGCACTCGCTTCAAACACGAAGGACGGTGCATTAACGCCGACCGCGCAAGTCATCGCTCGCGTGTGGAGCGAGGTGCTCGACGTGCCGACACCTTGCGCATCGGATGATTTCTTCGCGCTCGGCGGGCGGTCGCTGCTGGCCGCGAAGGTTGCGTCGCGGTTGCGCGCGCAGTTCGGGCGCGAAGTGCCGGTTGGCCTGTTGTTTGGTCATCCGAAGCTTTGTGTTCTGGCGGATGCGCTAGATAAGCGCTGGGCCGCCCCGTCGCAGGACACATCAACGGTTGCCGCTCTCACGCGCCGCGCTGAAGGCGAGCGCGGCGAGGCGCCGCTCTCGTTGCCGCAGGAACGTCTATGGGTATTGTGGCAACTCGACCCGGATAGTCCCGCGTACAACATCTCGGCGGCGCTCGCGATGAGCGGTCCGCTCGACGGCGACGCCGTCCAAAGCGCGCTCGATGCGCTGGTGCATCGTCATGAGATGTTGCGCACGCGTTTTGACGATAGCGGCGACGCGCCGCGTCAACTGATTGCGCCGGTAGAAGACCTGGCGGCTGTTCGCAACGCGTGGCATTGGGAAACCGTCGACGCACGCAACCTAACCGACGACGCCTTCAACGCGCAATTGCGCCGCCTTGCCCGCGAGCCGTTCGATCTGACGCGCGGTCCGTTGTTTCGCGCGACGCTGTTCATCCGCGACGATGAGCGACATGTACTGCATTTCGTCATGCATCACATCGTCGCGGACGGTTGGTCGATCAATGTGCTGCTGCGCGACTTCGCTGCTTGTTATCGCGCGGCGCGGCAGGGCGCGGAGCAGGCACTAAACGCGCTGCCTGCGTTAGCGATCCAATACGCCGATTACGCCGCGTGGCAGCGCGAGCGTTTCGCGATCCATGGCGGCGCGCAACTCGACGCGCAACTCGACTACTGGCGCGGCCGTCTCGCGGGTTATGACACTTTGCTCGATCTGCCGACCCTGCACGAACGCGGCCGTCCTTATGAGCCTCGCGCCGCGCGCGTCGGCGCACACATTCCGGCTGCGCTTGCGAGCCGTCTCGAGTCGCTTGCGCGCGCGGAAAACGCCACGTTGTTCATGGTGCTGCTCGCCGCGTTTGCTGCGCTGCTCTCGCGCTACAGCGGCGCACAGGACGTGGCGATCGCGGTGCCCGTCGCCGGCCGCGACCGGCTGGAAACGGAGCCGCTGATCGGCTTCTTCGTCAACACGCTCGCGATACGCGCGTCGGTGAAGGGCGCGAAGCCGTTCGCCACATTGCTGCGCGAAGTGCGCGACGACAGCATCGACGCGCAGACGAATGCCGACGTGCCGTTCGAGCGCGTCGTGGCCGCGTTGCACTCGGGGCGCCGTGCGGGTGGCAGTCCGCTCGCGCAGATCAAGTTCGTGCTGCACGACGAGTTCGACACGGCGCTCGACCTCGACGGCGTGCATTGCGCGTTGATCGATGCGGACGCAAGCGACGCGCGCTTCGAACTCGCGCTCGACGTGCTGCGCGAGGGCGACCACGGACTGCGCTGCGTGTTCGCGTACGCGGCCGAGCTTTACGACGACGCGTTCGTCGCGCAGTTCGCGCGGCACTACGTCGAGCTGCTCGAACAGGTCGTGGACACGCCGCGTTGCGCGATCGGCGAATTGCGTCTTGATGACGAAGAAGCGGCCAACAGCGCGTCGCCGGTTGCGGGCGCGTACGCGCTCTGAGCGCGCTGCTTATCGCGTGTCGACGCGCATCGACTCATCTCGGCCCGCGCTTACGCGCGCGGGCGTCAGACATCTGAATACATCTGCATTCTTCACGGACACCATGCAAGCCATCCATTTCGATACCGATTTTTTGCCCGCCCGCGTCGCGCGGTTCGCCATCGAACGGGCCGACGCCGTTGCGCTTGTCGATAGCGACGGGCCGCTGTCGTGGCGCGATTTGTGGGCCTGGTCGGGGCGGCTTGCCGCGGCGCTCGCCGACCAGGGCGTGCGGCCGGGAGACCACGTGGTGCTCGCGCTACCGCGCTGCTCGGCGCTCGTCGCGGCGATACTGGCGGTGTGGCGATTGCGCGCGTGTTACGTGCCGCTCGATCCGGCGTCGCCGCAAGCGCGGCTGCGCTGGCAGGCTGAGGATTGCGGCGCGCGGGTGGTTGTGATGGGCGGGGCTTTAGGGGTGGTGGTCGACGCGAAGCCCGCAGCGAACGCTTCAACGAATCTCTTCACAACTGCCGCCACGAACTCAGGCGCTAACGCGGCACTAAAATCAGCCGCGCCCTCATGGCTACCCGACGGCATCGCGACGCTGAACCCACACACGCTACGCGACGCTACTAACAGCGCCGCACTCGCCGCTCATCCCGGCGATGCCGCCGCCAATCCGCAACCCACCGACGCCATCCTCGTCTGGCCCGCCTACGTGATCTACACATCGGGCTCCACTGGCCGCCCGAAGGGCGTCGTGCAAAGCCATGCCGCGCTCGCTGCATATCTGCGCGGCGTCTCCGAGCGGCTGCCCGGGGACATCGCGAGCGCCGCGTATCTGTCGACGCCTGCCGCCGATCTCGGCCACACGTCGTTGTTCGGCGCGCTCTGGCACGGCTGGACGCTGCACCTAATCGACGCCGACATCGCCGCCGATCCCGATGCCTTCGCCGCCTACATGCACACGCATTCCGTCGACCTCCTAAAGATAGTGCCGAGCCATCTCGACGCGCTGTTGCAGGCGCAGTTGCCCGAGCGCGTGCTGCCGCGCCGTTGCCTCGTGATGGGCGGCGAGCCCGCGCCGACGCGTCTTGCCGAGCGCATCGCGACGCTGCGTCCCGAATGCCGGTTGATCAATCACTACGGGCCGACAGAGACGGCTGTCGGCGTGCTCACGCGCTGCGGCGCGCAAAGCCGCGCGGCGACGTTGCCGCTTGGGCATCCGCTCGCGCACGTCGACGCACGCATCGTCGATGCTGACGGCAACGCGGTGCCGAAGGGCGCGGCGGGCGAGCTGTGCATCGGCGGCGCGACTGTCGCGTATGGTTATCTGAACAGGCCGTCGCTGACGGCTGAGCGCTTCGTGCCCGACCCCGACGGTCGGGGCACGCGGCTTTATCGAACGGGCGACCGCAGCCGCCGTCTGCCGGACGGCGAATTCGCGTTTCTTGGCCGTCTCGATGACCAGGTGAAGATCCGCGGCTTTCGTGTCGAGCCCGAAGAGATCGCCGCGCGTCTGCGTGCCGAGGATGGCGTGCGCGACGCGGTCGTGATCGCGCACACGGATAGCGAGGGCGCGGCCAGCAGCGCGCCGCGCCTCGTCGCCTATCTGAGTTCCGCCGAGGCGCTCGACGTTGACGCGATCCGCGCGCGTCTCGCCGCGGAACTGCCCGACTATATGGTGCCGTCGTCGCTGCAAGTGCTCGGCGCGTTGCCGCTCACCGCGAACGGCAAGATCGATCGCGCCGCGTTGCCCGCGCCGCGCGAACACGAGGCCGCGAATGCCGCGCGCGTCGAGCCGCGCAACGACACCGAGCGCACGCTTGCCGGGATCTGGAAGCGTGTGCTGAAACGCGAGGACATCGGCGTAACGGACAACTACTTTGAGATCGGCGGCGATTCGATTCTCAGCTTGCAGATCATCGCGAAGGCGCGCAGCGCGGGGCTCAAGCTGACGCCGAAGCAGATGTTCGACTATCCGACGATCGAGGCCGCGGCGCGGGTCGCGGTGGCGGTGGTGGGGAATGCGAGTGCGAATGCTGGGGCGGGCATGCAGGCGAGCGGTGGGGGAAGCGTTGGCGCATCGGGCGGTGCGTCTGCGTATGACTTCGTGGGTACTCGCGTCGGCACCAACGCAACCAACGCAACCAACGCAACCAACGCCACCCCAATCGCGGCAGCGCAAGCCACGAACGCCACCACACATCCATCGCCCACCGCGCAACTCGCGGCCGGCGACGACCTCTTGTTCGCACAAGCCGGCGCCTCACGCGAGTCAGTAGAGGCCGTCTATCCGGCCACGCCAATGCAGCAGGGTCTGCTATTTCACGGGATGCTCGACGGCGAGCCCGGCATGTACGTATCGCAATTGCGTCTGACGATCGACGCGCTGAACCTCGACACGATGCGCGCGGCGTGGCAGGCGGTGATCGCGCGTCATCCGGTTTTGCGCACGCGTTTCGTGTGGCCTGCTGGCGGCGAGCCGTTGCAAGTCGTCGAGCGGCGCGTACGTATGCCGTTCGAAGTCCATGCGTGCATCGTTCCTGTTGCGCCTGGTTCGTCGGATACCACGTCGATAAATGCTCAGTACGACGACGCATATGAAACCGCGCGGACGGCACTCGTCGCGCGCGGTTTCGAGCCGAGCGTTGCGCCGCTAATGCGCGTCGATGTATTCGAGCGTCCCGACGGCGCGCACGATCTGTTGTGGACTCACCATCATGCGCTGACCGACGGCTGGAGCACCGCGCAGGTCGTCACCGAAGTGGCGCGCGCGTACGCCGCGCTCGACGCAGGCCGCGCGGCCGATGCGTCGCCTGGTGCGCCGTATGCGGATTACGTCGACTGGCTGCGCAACCAACCCGACACCGAGGCGTTCTGGCGCGCACGGCTCGCGACGCGCGATGACCCAGCGCGTCTTGCCGATGCGCTCGGCAGTGCGTTCCGATCATCGTCGTCGAACGGTGTCGACGGTTCGGTGGCGCAAGCACTGATCCGCGAAGTCGACGGCGACTCACACGCGCGCCTGAAGCGCGCCGCGCAGCGTGCACAGGTCACGCTGAACACGCTCGTGCAGGCAGCGTGGGCGCTCGTGCTCGCGCGTTTTTCGGGGCGCACGCAAGTGGCATTCGGCATGACCGTGTCCGGTCGGCCGGTGGATCTGCCGAATGCGCAGGCGATCGTCGGTCTCTTCATCAACAGCTTGCCGCTGTGGGTCGATGTGAAGTCCGATGCGCCGTTGCGCTCGTGGCTCACCGCGTTGCAGCGGCATAACGCGGAGTTGCGCGAAGTCGAGCACACGCCGCTCGCGAGCTTGCAGCAGTGGGCGGACTCGAGCGTCGACGCGTTGTTCGACAGCCTGATCGTGTTCGAAAACTATCCGCTCGACGACGCGCTCGATGCGATCGGCGGCGTGCCGCGCGTGCGCGCCGTCAACGCGCACAACCGCAGTCATTTTCCGCTGATGCTCGTCGTCGCGCCGCGTCACGTCGGCGGCGGCGATGCACTGAGGCTCGAGTGGCATCGGCATGCGGCGCGTGTGCGGGCGGAAGATGTCGCACGCGTCGCCGAATATTTCGAGCAGATGCTGGATGGGCTCGCGAAGGCGCTTGTCGACAGCAATGGCACCGATGTGCGGCTGCGTGATTTGACGAGTGGTCTTGCTGCGGATTCGGTCGCGGTTGCTAAAGCCTCGTTTGCGTACGAGCCGGTGACTGCGCGCATTGTTGCGCAGGCGCACGCGCGGCCTGACGCTGTTGCACTCGTCGATGGCGAAGAGGAGGTGACCTATGCGCAGCTCGATGCGTGGTCGCGCGCGATTGCGCGTGAGTTGATTCGTCTCGGCGCAGGAACTGAAGTGCGTGTGGGTGTCGCGATGCAGCGCTCGGCGGCGCTGGTTGCATCGCTGCTCGGCGTGTTGCGCGCGGGTGCCGCTTATGTGCCGCTCGATCCGTCGTATCCGGCGGAGCGCCTTGCGCATATCGTCGATGACTCGCAGTTGCGTCTGATCGTCACCGATGCGCCGAGTCTCGCGCAGCATGCGGCGTTGTTCGGCACGCGGCCGACGCTTGATGCTCTAGCGTTGCGCGATGCGTTGCAGAATGATGAGCCGCTCGACGTCGCGATGTATCCGCATTCGCAACAGCTTGCCTACGTGATCTACACCTCGGGCTCGACGGGCACACCAAAAGGCGTAGGCATCACACACGAAAACATCGCACGCCTGTTCGACGCAACGCAATCCCGCTTCGCATTCGATGCAGCCGATGTCTGGACCCTGTTCCATTCGTACGCATTCGACTTCTCGGTATGGGAAATCTTCGGCGCCCTCGTGCATGGCGCGCGTCTCGTGATCGTGCCGCACTGGAGCGCACGCGAACCCGCGGCGTTTCATACGTTGCTGCGCAAAGAGCGCGTGACGGTGTTAAACCAGACGCCCTCGGCCTTCATGCAACTGACGCACGCCGACGACGACAACACGCTTGATTCACTGCGCGTGGTGATCTTCGGCGGCGAGCGTCTGGAGCCTGCGTCATTGGCGCGATGGGCGGACGGCGCGCGTCGCAAGGGCGTGCTGCCGTCGCTCGTGAACATGTACGGCATCACCGAGACGACGGTTCACGTCACGCATCGCGCACTCGATGACGCAGGGCTGCGCGATGCGCGCAGCGTGATCGGCGCGCCGCTCGACGATCTCACGCTGCATGTGCTCGATGCCGATATGAACCGCGTGCCGATGGGCGCGGTGGGCGAGTTGTATGTAGGCGGCGCGGGTCTCGCGCGCGGCTATCAGGGCCGCGCCGAGTTGACCGCACAACGCTTCGTGCCCGATCCGTATGGTGCGCCGGGCGCGCGTTTATACCGCTCGGGCGACCTCGCGCGACGGCTGCCCGATGGCGACCTCGAATACCTGGGCCGCAATGACGATCAGGTGAAAATCCGCGGCTTCCGGATCGAGCTCGGAGAGATTCAGTCGGCACTGCTTGCGCATCCGGAAGTGCGCGAGGCTGCGGTGCTCGTGTCGGGCGGCAGTGCGAACGCAAACGCCAGTGACCAGCGCCTCGTCGCCTACATCGTGCCGCGCGAAGAACCGCATACGCGCGACATCGCGCGCTGGCAGACATGGCTTGCCGAGCGTTTGCCGGCGCACATGGTGCCGGCATCGTATGTGGAGATGGAGCGCTTTCCGCTGACGCGCAACGGCAAGCTCGATCGACGCGCGTTGCCTGCGCCCGAGGACGTCGCCAACGCAAAGGGCCGTGCATCTTACGTCGCGCCGCGCGACGAAACCGAGGCGCGGCTTGCAGCGATCTGGCAACAGGTGCTCGGGGTTGAGCGTGTCGGCGCACTCGACGATTTCTTCCTGCTCGGCGGGCATTCGCTGCTGGCGGTGCGCGTCGTGTCGGCGGTGCGGACGGCCTTCGGCGATGCGCCAGGATTGCGCGCGTTGTTCGAGCATCCGCGGCTCGACGACTTTGCGACGCTGCTGCGCGGCGCGCAAATTTCCAGCGGTGATGCGCTGGCGCGGGCGTCGGAAGTAGTCGGCGCTTTTATTGCTACTGTGGACACCAGTTCGTCTGATGCGCGCGCAGTGCCAGCCACCACAGGACAACTATTCACCAACACACCCACTCAATCCACCCTAACCGCACCGATTCCTCTATCGCCATCGCAGCAAAGCCTGTGGTTTTTATGGAAGCTCGACCCGCAAAGCGCGGCATACCACGTGAACGGTGCGCTGCGTTTTGACGGCCGCCTCGATGTCGATGCACTACGTGCCGCGTTCCGCGCGCTGGTCGAACGACACCCCGCACTGCGAATGCGTTTCGCCGAAGTAGAGGGCGTTCCGTTTCAACATATCGATGCCGCGAGCCACAGCGAAATCCGCCTGCTCGACCTGCCGCCGACAGAAGAGAAGTCCGCGTCCGATGACACAGACAACGCCGGCGACAAAGCACTGACCGATTGTCTTTCAGCGCTCGCCCGCATGCCTTTCGACCTGACCGCCGAGCCGCCGGTCCGCGCGACGCTCGTGCGCATCGACGAAAATCATCACGCGCTGCATCTGGTGCTGCATCACATCGTTAGCGACGACTGGTCGATCGGCCTGTTGTTCGCCGACTTCTCGCGCCTCTATCGCGAGCATTGCGCGGCAGCGCTCACGGGTTCCGTCGAACCCGCCACTAACGATGCGAACGACGCAGCCGAATTAGCGGCTGCCTATCGCGACATCGTTGCCGCACGCGCCGCGCAACTCACACCCGAGCGCGAGTCCGAACAACTCGCATGGTGGCGCGCCACGCTCGCCACCGACGACGATTCGCCCGCAACCCTCGCGCTGCCCTACGACCGCGTTCGCACCGGCACGCGCCGCGCGCCTGGCGCGCGCCATCGCGCACGCGTGCCGGCCGCCACCGCGAATGCGCTGCGCGCGCTCGCAAGCACGCATCGCGCGACGCTCTTCATGACGCTTCTCGCTGCGTTCGACGCGTTGCTCTATCGATACTCGGGCCAATCCGACATTCGCATCGGCGTGCCGCTCGCGGGCCGCGATTCGCCGGATACGGCGAACGTCGTGGGCTTTTTCGTCAACACCGTCGTGATTCGCACCGCGCCGCGCGGCGAGATGCGCGCGGCGCAACTCATCGACGATGTGCGCGAGCGGTTCTTCGACGCATACGCGAACCAGGACGTGCCGTTTGCGAGCGTCGTCAAGGCGGTGCAGTCCGAGCGCGATCTCACGCACACGCCGCTTTTTCAGGTGCTCGTGAATCAGCAGCAGCGCCACAATCTGACGACATCGTTTGGCGATGGGTTGCGCGTGTCGCTGCAGGAAGTCGACAACGGCGAGGCGCAGTTCGATCTGATGCTCAACATCGCTGAGAGTGCCCGCGACGCGATCGACCTGACGTTCACCTACGCGACCGATGTGTTCGACGCGTCGACTATCGAACGGCTCGCTCGCAATTTCACGGGATTGCTCGAGCAGTGGAGCGCGGCGCCGCAGGCACGGCTTGCGTCGGTCGAATTGCCTGAGTTGCGTGACGACGCGGCGCGTTGTATGCCCGCCGTGTTCGCATACGAGCCGGTGACCACGCGCATTGCCGCGCAGACGCGTGCGCGGCCCGATGCTGTTGCACTCGTCGATGGCAATGAAGAGGTGACGTATGCGCAACTCGATGCATGGTCGCGCGCGATCGCGCGTGAGCTGATTCGCCTCGGCGCAAGAGCGGAAGTGCGCGTGGGTGTCGCGATGCAGCGCTCGGCGGCGCTGGTTGCATCGCTGCTCGGCGTGTTGCGCGCGGGCGCGGCGTATGTGCCGCTCGATCCGTCGTATCCGGCCGAGCGCCTTGCGCATATCGTTGACGACTCGCAGTTGCGTCTGATCGTCACCGATGCGCCGAGTCTCGCGCAGCATGCGGCGTTGTTCGGCACGCGGCCGACGCTTGATGCTCTAGCGTTGCGCGATGCGTTGCCGAATGATGAGCCGCTCGACGTCGCGATGTATCCGCATTCGCAACAGCTTGCCTACGTGATCTACACCTCGGGCTCAACGGGCACACCAAAAGGCGTAGGCATCACACACGAAAACATCGCACGCCTCTTCGACGCAACGCAATCGAGCTTCGCATTCGATGCAGCCGATGTCTGGACCCTGTTCCATTCGTACGCATTCGACTTCTCAGTATGGGAAATCTTCGGCGCACTCGTGCATGGCGCACGGCTCGTAATCGTGCCGCACTGGAGCGCACGCGAACCCGCGGCGTTTCATGCGCTGCTGCGCAAAGAGCGCGTGACGGTGCTGAACCAGACGCCCTCGGCATTCACGCAACTGACGCACGCCGACGATGACAACACGCTCGATTCACTGCGCGTGGTGGTCTTCGGCGGAGAGCGTCTCGAGCCCGCATCGCTCGCGCGATGGGCCGACGGCGCGCGTCGCAAGGGCGTACTGCCGACGCTCGTGAACATGTACGGCATCACCGAGACGACGGTTCACGTCACGCATCGCGCGCTTGATGAGCCAGCGTTGCGCGATGCCCGCAGCGTGATCGGCGCGCCGCTCGACGATCTCACGCTGCATGTGCTCGATGCCGATATGAACCGCGTGCCAGTGGGCGCGGTGGGCGAGTTGTATGTAGGCGGCGCGGGTCTCGCGCGCGGCTATCAGGGCCGCGCCGAGTTGACCGCACAACGCTTCGTGCCCGATCCATACGGCGCACCTGGCACGCGTCTGTATCGCTCAGGCGATCTCGCGCGACGGCTGCCGGATGGCGACCTCGAATACCTGGGCCGCAACGACGATCAGGTGAAAATCCGCGGCTTCCGGATCGAACTGGGAGAGATCCAGTCCGCACTGCTTGCGCATCCCGAAGTGCGCGAGGCTGCGGTGCTGGTGTCGGGCGGCGGTGCGAACGCAAACGCCAGTGACCAGCGCCTCGTCGCTTACATCGTGCCGCGCGAAGAACCGCATACGCGCGACATCGCGCGCTGGCAGACATGGCTTGCCGCGCGCTTGCCGGCGCACATGGTGCCGTCATCGTATGTGGAGATGGAGCGCTTTCCGCTGACGCCCAACGGCAAGCTCGACCGACGCGCGTTGCCTGCGCCCGAGGACGTCGCCAACGCCGCGCAAGCCGTCGCCGCATCGACGCCTGCCGAGGCTGCTTTGCTGACCGTCTGGCGCGCGGTGCTGAGGCGCGACGACATTGGCGTGACCGACAATTTCTTCGTGATCGGCGGCGATTCGATTCTGAGTCTGCAGATCGTCTCGAAGGCACGCGATGCCGGTTTTCTGGTCACGCCGCGCATGGTGTTCGAAGCGCCGACCGTGCAGCAGCTCGCGCGCGCGGCGCGACCGTTGGCCGCTGAGTCGGGGTCGACATCGACGTCCACGTTCACGTCCACCACGGCTGCGGACGCAGTGCCTGGCGCGAACGGTTCGTCATCGTCCGATTTGTGGCGCGCGCTCGGCCTCACGCCCGAGCATATCGAGGACGTGTATCCGGCGACGCCGCTGCAAGCCGGCTTGCTCTATCACACGCTCGCCGACGCGGGGCAGGGCGCGTATCTGAATCAGATGCGCGCGACGCTGTCCGGCGCGCTCGACGTCGCCGCGATGCAGGCCGCGTGGCAGGCCGCGCTTGAACGTCACGCGATTTTGCGCACGGTTTTCGCGTGGCAGCATGGCGGCGCCGTCATGCAGATCGTCCATCGCAAGATCGCATTGCCGTTCGAGACACACGACTGGTCAGCCGCCGCGGACTACGACGCGCGTCTCGCCGAGTGGCGCGCGCGCGATCTCGCGGACGGCATCGCGCCCGACGCCGCGCCGCTGATGCGTATCGCGCTCTTCGTTCGCGACGCACACACCGCCGACCTCGTGTGGACGCATCATCATCTGTTGCTTGACGGCTGGAGCGTGTCGCTGCTATTCGCCGAAATTCTGCGCGATTATCGGATGCGCGCAAACGGCGCGGCCGCGGCGTTCGAAACGGCGCCGCCATATCGTCAGTACATCGAATGGATTCGCGAGGCCGCCGACGATCCCGCGACCGAGACATGGTGGCGCGCGTGGGCCGCGCGCGCCGACGATCCCGCGACGCTCACTGCGAGTCTCGGGGAGCCGCGCGCGGCCGAGCCCGGCGCGCATGCGCGGCGCCGCGCGCTCGACGAAACGCTCGTCGCGCGTTTGCAGGCGACGGCGCGTCGTCACGAGATCACGCTCAATACGCTGATGCAGGGCGCGTGGGCGGTGCTGCTCGCGCGCTATGGACATCGGCGCGGTGTCGCTTACGGCACGACGTTCGCGGGACGGCCGGCGCATCTGCCGGGCGTCGAACGGATGCTCGGGCTGTTCATCAATACGCTGCCGGTGTGCGTCGATGTGGACGCGAGCGCTGAACTCGGCGCATGGTTGCGCAAACTGCAAGGCGAACTGACCGAGCTGCGCCAGCACGAACACACGCCGCTCGCGCGCGTGCAGCAGTGGAGCGGGCGCAGCGGCGATGCGCTGTTCGACAGCATCGTCGTGTTCGAAAACTATCCCGTCGATGCCGCTCGCAACGGCGATGCGGGCCTGAAGGTCGCGTCCGTCGATTCAATTGACCCGACGCATTACCCGCTCGCGCTCGCGATCATTCCGCGCGGGCAGACGCTTTCGCTCGAATGGGCGTGGGACGGCGAGCGCATCGACCGCGAGACCGTGGAGCGGATCGAAGCGCAGTATCAAGCGGTGCTTGCGCAGATGGTTGATGATGTGGAGCGAAGGGTTGGGTCGTTGACGTTGCCTTTGCAGCGTGAAGCGAAGCCGCTGACGTCTTATGCGTTCGAGTCGCTTGGGATCGCGCTTGCGGCGCAGGCAAAGCGCACGCCGCAGGCGATTGCGCTGCGCTGCGAAGATGAGTCGCTCACGTATGCTGAACTTGATGCGTGGTCGGCGGCAATTGCTTCGCGGCTCATCGCTCGAGGTGTGGGTGCTGAGCGGCGCGTGGGGCTGTGCGTCGCGCGAGGGCCGGCGCTGATCGCGGCGTTGCTCGGGATTATTCGCTCGGGCGGTGCGTTCGTGCCGCTCGACCCGGATTACCCGGCCGCGCGCCTCGCGCAGATGATCGGCGATGCCGGGATCGTGCAGGTGGTGGCGGATGCGGCGAGTGCGGCGCGGGTTGGTGAGGTGCTTGCGGGGTGTGAAGTAGTGGAGGTAGGGGCAACGGCGGTAGCTGCGGCTGCTGCGGAAGCGCACGCGAAGGCGCAGTCACAGTCGCAGTCGAACGTTGCTTCAGCGGCGCCACGGACGGGCGCAGCGCGCGAGTCACTGATGGGCACTGAGACACCGCAACACTCTGACGCAGAAACGATGATAAGCACAGCCACCGAGCAAGAGTCGAAGCCGCACATCGACATCGCGTTGCACCCCGACCAGCTCGCCTACGTGCTCTACACCTCGGGCTCGACCGGCCGGCCAAAGGGTGTGGGAGTGAGCCACGGCGCGTTATGGACCCACCTGCGGGACTTCCTCACAACCTACCGCATCTCTAGCGACGACACAGTGCTCCACTCATCGACGATCAATTTCGACGTCGCGTTGCACGAAACGCTGCCCGCACTCCTGCGCGGCGCGACGGTCGAAATGCGCGGCGTGCAGCCGTGGGATCTCGAAAGCCTGAGCGAACGACTCGTGAAACGACAAGTGACGTTCGCGCGGATTCCGACGGCGCTGTGGCAGCAGTGGAATCGCCATGCGCCACCGCGCGCGCAGCTTGCGCTGCGCCAGGTGACGGTCGGCGGCGAGGCGCTGCCTGGCGACGCGCTCGCGCGCTGGCGCGACGGACCGCTCGCGGACATCCGGCTCGATAACCTGTACGGACCGACGGAGACGACAGTCGCCGCGTTGTATCGCCGCACTGTGGCCGACGATGTTCACGAGGTGACGGTGCCGATCGGCCATCCGTATCCGGGCCGCACGGCGCGCGTGTTCGACGCATTCGGTGATGAAGCGCCGGTCGGCGGGTTCGGAGAACTGTGCATCGGCGGACCGACAGTGGCGCGCGGTTATCTGGGCCGCGCGGCTCTCACCGCCGAGCGTTTTGTGCCGGACCCGCACGGCGCGCCGGGCGCACGCATGTATCGCAGCGGCGACCTGTGCCGCATGCGCGCGGACGGCACCGTGGAGTTTCTCGGACGGCTCGATCAGCAGGTGAAGCTGCGCGGGCAGCGCATCGAACCAGGCGAGGTCGAGGCGGTGTTGCGTCAGTGCGAGGGCGTGCGCGAGGCGGCGGTGATTGTCGTCGGCGAAGGGCAGACGCAGCGGTTGGCGGCGTATGTGGCGGGAGATGGTGGCGCGGTAGAGGCTGACGTGGCGACGACGGATGCAGCAAGTACCGCTGCAAAGACAGGCGCAGCAACGACTACCACGACGACATCACCCACCCTCGACGCCGCACGCCTTCTCCGCGAACTCGAGCACAAGCTCCCGGCCTACATGGTCCCGTCATCGGTGACGATACTCGCGCGGCTGCCGTGGATGCCTAACGGCAAGCTCGACCGCGCCGCACTGCCCGCGCCGCAGACGGGCGCGCGCGAGTGCGTGGCGCCATCGAACGAGATCGAATCGGTGCTGCTGTCGATCTGGAGCGCCGTGCTCGGACGCGACGATCTGGGCGTCACCGACAACTTCTTCGAAGCTGGCGGCGACTCGATCCAGAGCCTGCAGATCATCGCACGGGCGCGCGAAGCGGGATGGCGGCTGACACCGCGGCAGATCTTCGAGCATCCGACGGTGAGCGGTCTCGCGCAGCGCGCGCAACGGCTCGATTCGCACATCGCGCTTGAGGCCGACGACGGCGCGCCGCTCGCACTGACGCCGATCCAGCGGCTGTTCTTCGAGCGCTATCCGCAAGGGGAATCGCACTGGAACCAGGCGGTGCTGCTGAAGGTGAAGGGGCGGCTCGTGCCTGAGGCGCTCGAGCGCGCGGTCGCGGCCCTGGAGGCGCGCCATGACGCGCTGCGTCTGCGCTTCGTAAAAGACGCCGGGGAGTGGAAGCAGATCGCGGTGACGGAAGCGACGAAGGATTCGCAAACCGCCATCGTCCGCCACGAAAAACTCTCGTCGCTCGCAGACCTTGCAACCGCCTGCACGAACATCCAGTCGAGCCTCGACATCGAGCGCGGCCCGCTGTGGCGCATCGGTTACTTCGAGACTCCAAACGAAACCCGTCTGCTGATCGCGATCCATCACCTGTCAGTGGACGGCGTCTCGTGGCGCGTGCTTCTCGATGAACTGCAAACCGCCTATGAACAAGCAGAACGCAACGAGCCCATCCACCTGCCGGCCCCGTCGATGCCCTGGCGCGCATGGGTCCGCGAACTTCATCAGTATGCCGAATCAACTGCCGTCAAATCCGAAGCAAACTGGTGGCGGGAAGCGCTAGGCGTCGTCGACGCTGCTCCCGATCTTCCACTTCGCGCACCCGCAGGCACGCGCGTCGCCGAAAGCGAAACGATCGACTGGACACTCGATGCACGCCGCACACGCGAACTGCTGCACAACGCGTCGCGCGCGTATCGGACGCGAGTCGACGAACTTCTACTCGCGGCGCTCGCGCAGGCGCTCGGCGCCTGGAGCGGCGCGGCCGAGATCGCCGTCGAACTGGAAGGCCACGGCCGCGAGGACGTGATCGACGGCGCGGATCTGAGCCGCACCGTCGGCTGGTTCACGACGCGTTTCCCGGTCGCGCTGCCCGCGTCGCCCGCTGCGCCGGGGGACGCGCTCATCGCCGTCAAGGAACGTGTGCGCGCGGTGCCGAACAAGGGCTTGCATTGGGGATTGCTCGACGCGAGCCGCACGCGGCCGCGCCCCGCGATCAGCTTCAACTATCTCGGGCGCTTCGATCAGTCGTTCGATCCAGCGTCGCGTTTCGCCTTTAGTTCCGAGGATGCCGGCAGCAGTCATGGCGCCGGTGCACGCCTCGACTATGCGCTCGACCTGAACGGCATCGTCACCGGCGACACGCTGTTGCTGCGTTGGCGTTTCGACCCGGCGCGGATCGATCGCGAGAGCGTCGAGCGCATCGTCGATACTTTCGGTCAGCATGTCGACGCGATGATCGCGCATTGCGTCGCCGCGCCCCAAGGCGCGACGGCATCGGACTTCCCTCTGTCGGGCCTCGATCAAACGCAGCTACGCGCGCTGAACCTGGCGCTTGGCGGCATCGCCGACATCTATCCCGCGACGCCCTTGCAGCAGGGTCTGCTTTATCACAGCGAGTTGCAGCGTGGCGAAGGCGTCTACGTGAATCAGTTGCAATTGACGCTCGACGGCCGCCTCGACGCCACCGCGCTGCGCGTGGCCTGGCAGGCCGCTATCGCGCGGCACGACATGTTGCGCACGCGTTTCGAGTGGCGTCATGGTGAAGCCGCATTGCAGATCGTGCAGCGCGAAGCCGTGCTGCCATTCGCGGTCCACGACTGGCGCGATGTGCAGGACTACGATGCGCGTCTTGCCGAGTGGCGTTCGGCGGATGTCGCCGCCGGCATCGACCCGTCGCGTGCGCCGCTGATGCGCGTCAATGTGTTCCGCCGTCCCGATGGCCGCTTCGATCTCGTGCGCACGCATCATCATGTGCTGACGGATGGCTGGAGCGGTGCACGGCTTCTCGCCGAAGTCTTCGACGACTACGAGCGCGCGTTGGGCGTCACGCACGCCGCTGCGCACACCGCTGCGCACGCCCCCGCGCATACACCGCCGTCGTATCGTCGTTACGTCGAATGGCTCGCGGCGCAGCCCGATCCGCGCGACTGGTGGAGCGAGCGCCTGAAAGCCGCCGACGATGCCGGCACCTTGACCGCGAGCCTCGCCGCGCCGCTCGACACGGCTTCGAGCGAACCCGCGAGCGCTGCGCGCAAGATCGCGCTGAAACTCGACGCGCCGCTCGATGCGCGCGTGCGCCGCGCCGCACAGCGGCATCGCGTGACGCTCAATACGCTGATGCAGGGCGCGTGGGCCGTGCTGCTCGCGCGGCTGAGCGGCAAGCAGTCGGTCGCGTTCGGCGTGACGGTGGCGGGGCGCCCCGCATCGTTGCCTCACGCCGAGGATATGTTCGGACTGTTTATCAATAGTCTGCCGGTGTTCTCGACGGTGCGCGGCGACGCCACGATAGCCGCGTGGCTCGACGCGTTGCAGTCGTACAACCTGCAAATGCGCGAGGTCGAGCATACGCCGCTCGCGTCGTTGCAGCAGTGGGCGGGGCGCAGCGGCGACGCGCTGTTCGACAGTCTGATCGTGTTCGAGAACTATCCGGTTGCGACGCGCGCGGCGTCGGCGCAAGCGGGCGCGCTGCGCGTCGACTCCGTCGATTCATTCGAGCGCACGCACTATCCGCTGACGCTGACGATCCTCCCGGCCACGCGCATCGAACTGCAATGGCAGTGGGACAGCCGGCGCGTTGCGCGCACGCAGATCGAGCAGTTGCAGCGGCAATACCTCGCGCTCATCGAGCAACTCGCCGATGAAGGAGAGCGCGCGCCGCGCTTCGTCGGCGAACTCGCGGCGCGGCGCGGTGCGCCGCAAGCCGAGCCGTTGCTATTGCCACCGCCCGCGCTGCGCGCCTGCCACGAGCGCTTTGCGGTCGAAGCCGCGCGCGTGCCGCAGCGCGTCGCGGTGCGCCAGAACGGCGAGGCCTTCGACTACGCGACGCTCGCCCGCTGGTCCGTCGCAATCGATGCACGCTTGCGCGCGAGCGGCGTCGCGCGAGAGGAGCGCGTGGCCGTCTGCATGCGCCGCTCGCCCGCGCTGATCGCGAGCATGCTCGGCGTGTGGCGAAGCGGCGCGGCTTATGTGCCGCTCGATCCGTCGTTCCCGGCCGAACGCCTCGCGGGCATGCTGGAAGATGCGGGCGTTGCGCGCGTCATCGCGGATGACGAGGGCCGCGCGCGACTCGGTGGCGCGCTCGATAACCGCATTGTGCTCGACGCGGGAAGCGCAGAAGATGCCTTCGTCCACGACGCAGCAAGCGAGCAGCCGCCCATATCGCCGTGCACGGATTCACAGCTTGCCTACGTGATTTATACGTCGGGCTCGACGGGCCGGCCGAAAGGCGTTGCGGTTTCGCACGGCGCGCTGGCGCGGCTGCTTGCAAGCGTCGGCATCGCGCCGGGACTTCATCAGGATGACGTACTATTGTCGGTCACGACGCCGTCGTTCGATATTTCGCTGCTCGAATTCTGGTTGCCGTTGACGCGAGGCGCCTGTGTCGAAATGGCCGACGCGCAAACGGTGGCGGACGGCGCGGCGCTCGCGCGGCTTATCGACGAAAGCGGCGCGACTTTCATGCAGGCGACGCCGAGCGGCTGGCGTCTGCTCATCGAATCCGGTTGGCATGGGGCGTCGCGCGGGCGGCTTACCGGCATCGCGGGCGGCGAGCCGTTGCCCGCCGATCTCGCGGCGCAGCTTGTGCAACGCGGCGTCGAGTTGTGGAACCTGTACGGTCCCACGGAGACGACGATCTGGTCGAGTTGCGCTCGCGTGTCTGGGAGTGGACCTATCACGATCGGTCGCGCGTTGCATGCGAACGCGCTGCGCATCGTCGACGCGAGCGGGCAGTTGACGCTGCAAGGCGGCGTCGGCGAGCTGTGCATCGGCGGCGAAAATCTTGCGCGCGGTTATCTGGGCCGCGCGGGTCTCACCGCCGAGCGCTTCGTGCCCGATCCATACGGCGCGCCGGGCGCGCGCATGTACCGCACTGGCGACCTGTGCCGCGAGCGGACCGACGGCGAATTTGAATGTCTCGGCCGGATCGATCAGCAGGTGAAGCTGCGCGGCTATCGGATCGAACTCGGCGAGATCGAGGCGGCGCTGCGCGAGTGCGACGGCGTGCTCGACGCGGCCGTCGCGCTCGTGCCGGGTGCGGGCGATGCCGAGGCGCGGCTCGTCGCGTATGTCGTCGGTGCAGTTGTTAATGAGCCTGATCGTGAAGCGCGCGCGGTGCCGGCCGGCTGGCGGCAGATGCTTGCCGCGCGGCTGCCCGGCTACATGATTCCGGCGGCGCTCTATGCGATCGACGCGTTGCCGCGCACTGCGAACGGCAAGCTGGATCGCAACGCGCTCGCGCGCTTCGAGACGACGCCTGCGACCGAGTCGTCGTGGGTCGAGCCGTCGGGCGAAATGGAAATGCTTATCGCGCGGCTTTTTGGCGATGTGCTTGGGCTCGAGCGGGTCGGTGCGGACGATGATTTCTTCGCGCTCGGTGGACACTCGCTCGCGGCTGTGCGCGTCGTTGCGCGGCTGTCGGAGCAACTCGGCCGCAAGGTTGCGCTCGCCGCGCTGTTCGAGCAGTCGACGCCGGCGCTCTTGGCCGCGTTGCTTGACGATCGCGTCGAGGGGGAGGCTTCTGGCAGGGCTTCGTCGAACGATGAACTGCAGGCGCTCGATGGGTTGTTCGATGGACTCGATTGAAATCCGCGAGGGAATGGCGGTTGCGCAATGGCGCTGTTCGCCAGGTCGGCGCGCGCACGGTTGCATGGTCCGCGTCGAATGCATCGCTTGTTCAGCGTTCGACGCGAATCGCGCGTGGGCGAAGCCGTGCCGTCGATATGTCAGCGTCACGCCATCACCTCGCGCAAGCAAGCGCATGCACGACAAGACTGCGCGGCTCGAACTCAACGACCCAAGCCGCTCATCGCTCAAAGACAAACATCACACGCGGCCGCGAAGCCGCGTTGACCTATTCAGATTGCCACTATGCTGACTACGATTCGCAACGAACCGGCTGCGACGGTTGCTTCTACTGGTTCTTCTGCTACCGCTAACGCTACCGTGAGCGAAGCGCCGAGCCAGGCGCTGGCGATTGCGCGCAAGTACGCGGCGCTATCGCCGGAACGTCGGCGGCGGTTTCGCGAGAAGGCGCGCGAGCAGGGTATCGATCCCGCGCGTCTGCCGATCGTGCCGTTGTCGCGCGAAGTTGATGACGCAACTAAATCAGCAGACGCAGAAGCGTCGAGCGCCGATGCGTCTTCTTCGTTTTCGCGCGCGGCAACTTATCCGCTCGCTCCCGCGCAGGAACGTCTGTGGTTCCTCTGGAAGCTCGATCCGCTGAACCCCGCGTATAACCTGTCGCGCGCGCTGCGTTTGACGGGGCATCTCGATGTGCGTGCATTGCGCCGTGCGTTCGATGCGCTCGTCGCTCGCCACGGCGCGTTGCGTGCACGCTTCGTCGAGACGCGCGGCGTCGCGGCCCAGCGCATCGCCGCGGACGCGTGCTACCTGTGGCGCGAACATACGCTCGACGATCCCGCGCAATTGCGCGACATGCTGCGTGCCGCCGCGCGCGAACCGTTCGATCTCGAGCAAGGGCCGCTGCTGCGCGTCGACCTCATCGCGATCGATGCGCAATGTCACGCGCTGTCGATCGTCGTGCATCACATCGTGTCCGACGGCTGGTCGCAGGCGCTCTTCGTTCGCGAACTCGCGGTGCTGTATCGCGCGGCGCTCGATGGTCAGCATGACGCGTTGACTTGCGCACTGCCGCCGCTCGACATTCATTTCGGCGATGTCGCGGCGTGGCAGAACGAATGGCAAGACGGCGCATTTGCCGACGATCTTGCGTACTGGAAACGGCGCCTTGGAGCCGAGCGTCCCGCGCTCGAATTGCCGTTGGACCGGCCGCGAGCAGCGGTGCGTGGCGTCGAAGGCGGACGCGTGCGGCGCGATGTCGGCCCGGCTCTCGCCGAGCGTCTGCGCGAACTCGCGCGTGCACAGCGCACGACGCTTTTCACCGTGTTGCTCGGCGCTTATGCCGCGCTGCTGTACCGCTACGGCGGTCAGCCGGGCTTGCGGATCGGCGTGCCGTCGGCGGGACGGCAGCGCAGCGAGACCGAGGGGCTGATTGGTTTTTTCGTCAACACGCTCGTGATCGACGTCGATGTCGACGGCACCATGCCGTGTGCGACGTTGCTGTCGCGACTGCATGAGCGCGTGCTCGAGGCGCATGCGCATCACTCGATACCGTTCGGCCGCATTCTCGACGCGTTGCGGATCGATCGCGAGCTCGGACGTTCGCCGCTGTTCCAGGTCATGTTCAATCTCGAGCAGGCGACGAGCGAGGCATCGGTTGCGATGCCCGGTCTCGTCGTTGAGCCGGAGGCGGGCGGCACGGATACGGCGCGTTTCGATCTGGTGCTGAACGTCGTGGACGATGGGCGCAGCTTGCGCCTGATGTTCAACTATGCGGCCGATGTGTTCGATGCGGGCACTGTGGAGCGGATTGCATCGCAGTACGAAGCGGTGCTTGAGCAGATGGTTGATGATGTGGAGCGACGGGTTGGGTCGTTGACGTTGCCTTTGCAGCATGAAGCGAAGCCGCTGATGTCTTATGCGTTCGAGTCGCTTGGGATCGCGCTTGCGGCGCAGGCAAAGCGCACGCCGCAGGCGATTGCGCTGCGCTGTGAAGATGAGTCGCTCACGTATGCTGAACTTGATGCGTGGTCGGCGGCAATTGCTTCGCGGCTCATCGCGCGAGGTGTGGGTGCTGAGCGGCGCGTCGGGCTGTGCGTCGCGCGAGGGCCGGCGCTGATCGCGGCGTTGCTTGGGATTATTCGCTCCGGTGGTGCGTTCGTGCCGCTCGACCCGGATTACCCGGCCGCGCGCCTCGCGCAGATGATCGGCGATGCCGGGATCGTGCAGGTGGTGGCGGATGCGGCGAGTGCGGCGCGGGTTGGTGAGGTGCTTGCGGGGTGTGAAGTAGTGGAGGTAGGGGCAACGGCGGTAGCTGCGGCTGCTGCGGAAGCGCACGCGAAGGCGCAGTCACAGTCGCAGTCGAACGTTGCTTCAGCGGCGCCACGGACGGGCGCAGCGCGCGAGTCACTGATGGGCACTGAGACACCGCAACACTCTGACGCAGAAACGATGATAAGCACAGCCACCGAGCAAGAGTCGAAGCGGCACATTGACGTTGTGCTGCACCCCGACCAGCTCGCCTATGTGCTCTACACCTCGGGCTCGACCGGCCGGCCAAAGGGCGTCGGCGTGAGCCACGGCGCGTTATGGACCCACCTGCGGGACTTCCTCACAACCTATGGCATCTCTAGCGACGACACGGTCCTCCACTCATCGACGATCAATTTCGACGTCGCGTTGCACGAAACGCTGCCCGCACTCCTGCGCGGCGCGACGGTCGAAATGCGCGGGATGCAGCCGTGGGATCTGCAAAGCCTGAGCGAACGGCTGGTGAAACGGCAAGTGACATTCGCGCGGATTCCGACGGCGCTGTGGCAGCAGTGGCATCGCCATGCGCCACCGCGCGCGCAGCTTGCGCTGCGCCAGGTGACGGTCGGCGGCGAGGCGCTGCCTGGCGACGCGCTCGCGCGCTGGCGCGACGGACCGCTCGCTGACATCCGGCTCGATAACCTGTACGGACCGACGGAGACGACAGTCGCCGCGTTGTACCGCCGCACTGTGGCCGACGACGTGCACGAGGTGACTGTGCCGATTGGCCATCCGTATCCGGGCCGTACGGCGCGCGTGTTCGACGCATTCGGTGATGAAGCGCCGGTCGGCGGGCTCGGGGAGTTATGCATCGGCGGGCCGACGGTGGCGCGCGGTTATCTGGGCCGCGCGGGTCTCACCGCGGAGCGCTTTGTGCCCGATCCGCACGGCGCGCCGGGTGCGCGCATGTATCGCAGCGGCGATCTGTGCCGAATGCGCGCGGACGGCACCGTGGAGTTTCTCGGACGGCTCGATCAGCAGGTGAAGCTGCGCGGGCAGCGCATCGAACCGGGCGAGATCGAGGCGGTGTTGCGTCAGTGCGAGGGTGTGCGCGAGGCGGCGGTGATTGTCGTCGGAGAAGGGCAGACGCAGCGGTTGGCGGCGTATGTGGCGGGCGAGGGTGGCGCGGTAGAGGCTGACGTGGCGGCGACGGATGCAGCAAGTACCGCTGCAAAGACAGGCGCAGCAACGACTACCACGACGACATCACCCACCCTCGACGCCGCACGCCTTCTCCGCGAACTCGAGCACAAGCTCCCGAGCTACATGGTCCCTTCATCGGTGACGATACTCGCGCGGCTGCCGTGGATGCCTAACGGCAAGCTCGACCGCGCCGCTTTGCCCGCGCCGCAGACGGGCGCACGCGAGCGCGTGGCGCCATCGAACGAGATCGAATCGGTGCTGCTGTCGATCTGGAGCGCCGTGCTCGGACGCGACGATCTGGGCGTCACCGACAACTTCTTCGAAGCTGGCGGCGACTCGATCCAGAGCCTGCAGATCATCGCACGGGCGCGCGAGGCGGGATGGCGGCTGACACCGCGGCAGATCTTCGAGCATCCGACGGTGAGCGGTCTCGCGCAGCGTGCGCAACGGCTCGATTCGCCGAGCGCGCATGAAATCGACGACGGCGCCGCGCTCGCCCTCACGCCGATCCAGCGGCTGTTCTTCGAGCGCTATCCGCAAGGGGAATCGCACTGGAACCAGGCGGTGCTGCTGAAGGTGAAGGGGCGGCTCGTGCCTGAGGCGCTCGAGCGCGCGGTCGCGGCCCTGGAGGCACGCCACGACGCGCTGCGTCTGCGGTTCGTAAAAGAGGCGGGCGAGTGGAAGCAGACCGTAGCGAGCGGAGAGTCTGCGGACACACTGACAGGAGCGACGCACGATTCGCAACCGTCACAAGCGTCGCAAGGCTCACAAGTATCGCTGTCGTCAGAGGAACCGCGGACAACACACGTATCGCAGCCCGCCACCCCCACAGTCCGCCACGAAAAACTCTCGTCGCTCGCCGACCTCGCAACGGCCTGCACCAACATCCAGTCGAGCCTCGACATCGAGCGCGGCCCGCTCTGGCGCATCGGCTGCTTCGAGACTCCAAACGAAACCCGTCTGCTAATCGCGATCCATCACCTGTCAGTGGACGGCGTCTCCTGGCGCGTGCTTCTCGAAGAACTGCAAACCGCCTATGAACAAGCCGAACGCAAGGAGCCCATCCACCTACCAGTCCCGTCGATGCCCTGGCGCGTATGGGTCCGTGAACTTCATCAGTATGCCGAATCATCGGAGCGTGTCGCTGAACTCGCATGGTGGCAAACCGCGCTCGACGCGCCTGCATTGCGCGCCGGCCCGCTGTTTCCGGCCATCGAGCCGCATCCGCAGCCGCAAAAGACGCTGCTGAAAAAGCTTTCGCCCGAACTCACCGCGGCGCTCCTGCGTGAAGCACCGCGCGTGTACCGGATGCGCGTCGACGAAGTGCTGCTTGCGGCGCTCGCGCGCGCCATCGGCGATGCGGTGTCGCGTGATGAAGTGCTCGTCGAGCTGGAAGGCCACGGTCGCGAGGATGTCATCGACGGTGCCGAGCTGAGCCGCACCGTCGGCTGGTTCACGAGCCAGTATCCGCTCGCGTTGCCGCGCGGCACCGACGCGGCCGATGCGCTGCTGCAGGTGCGCGAGCGTCTCGCGGCCGTCCCGTTGCGCGGACTGGGCTGGGGCCTGCTCTCGTGCTGCGCGGACGCCGCGAGTCGGTCGGCGCTGCGCGCGCTGCCCACGCCGGAGATCGGCTTCAACTATCTGGGCCGCTTCGATCAGACTTTCGACGATGCAAGCCGCTTCGGCTTCGCGGCCGAAACGCCGGGCGACGCCATCGCACCCCGCGCGCGGCTGCCCGACCGTGCGCTCGACATCAACGGCTGGATTGCCGGCGATTCGCTCGCGCTCAACTGGGGCTACGCGCCGCAGTTCGTGTCGGACGCGCTCGCCGAAAAATTGCTGGCGTCGTTCGAGTCGTCGCTCGTCGCGCTGGTCGAACATCTGCGCACCGCCACATCGCAACAGCAACCGCAACAGCCACAACAACCACAAGCCCCCAAACCGCGCCCACCCGTTCCCGATTCCGTCGAAACGCTGGCGCAGCGCGACACCATCGCCGCAAGCTGGACCGCGCGCGCCGTATACGAAGCCAGCCTGCCCGCGCCTCCCGCCGATGCGCTCGCCGCCTGGTTCGCGCGACGCCGGCCTCAAGACGCAAACTCTCGCGCCCAGGCCGCACGATCGCCGGCCGTGCCGCTCAACGCGCTCGGCGCGCCGGCAACGCTGTTCTGTCTGCACCCCGGCTACGGCATGGTCGGCGAATACCGCACGCTCGCGCAGGCGCTGAACGGCCGCGTGAGCCTGATCGCCATTCAGGCCCCGGCTGTGCGCGGCGAGCCGTGGCAAGGCGACACGTTCGAAGCGCTCGCCGCGCACTACGCCGACAGCATCGAAGCGCTCCAGCCGCACGGCGACTACGCGCTGCTCGGCTGGTCGTTCGGCGGCCGGCTCGCGATCGCCATCACGGATCATTTCGAGCGGCGCGGCATGCGCGTGTCGTTCGTCGGTATCGTCGATACGGCGACGCATCGGGAGGAGGGCGCCGGCTTTGCCACCACCGTCAAAGAAGACGAAGGCGAAGACAGTGCGCCGGCCGCCGCGCTTACGCTGCTCGACAACGCGGGCCCGTCGCTGCTCGGCGACGCGCTCGCCGCCGATGCGTTGCACGCCGATCTGATGTCGCGGCATGTGCTGCCGCGCATCGCCTGCGATCTGCATGTGTGGCGCGCGCTGCGCATCGCCGATCCGCGGCGCAGGATGGCGTGGGCGGACCACACGCGGGGCCGGCTGCACGAGTTCGACGTCGACGCGAGTCATTCGAGCATCGTCCACCATCCGCTTCTTGCCGCGCAGCTTGAGCAGCGGTTCGCACCATCGGCGCCGCAAAGCGAGGCGACGGCACGCACTCAGCCCGATCCCGTCACCGATCTCCACCGCTAGCACCCCCAGCCGCTGGCGCGGCGGGCACGCGTTTTCGCCCGCCTCGCGCCAACGGCTGTGTCTCCTGTTCCCTACAGTTTTATTCACATTGAATGCGAACGATTATTGTTTACATTACTATCCCGTCTTGAGAGAATCATCGGGCACCAGGCCGGCGTCCGCGCGTCTGGCTTGATTCGGGGATAGAAGAAAGGGGATCAAGAAGAATGAAGGTTGAGAAAGCCGGGAAATGCGTTGCTTTGCGGGAGCGCGGCTTGCCGCACCCGCGTCCGATTTACGTCGCGTTGATGCTGGGTCTGGCCAGCCTCGGCGCGCACGCGCAGGAATCGCCGGCCGCTGCATCGGGCACGGACGCCGCGAAGGAATTGCCTGCCGTTCAGGTGCGCAGTTCTGCTGAAGATCCGCTAGGGCCGGGCGTCGGCTATGTCGCCAAACGTTCGATGACCGGCACCAAGACGGATTCGTCGCTGCTCACGAATCCGCAGAGCGTGTCCGTCGTCACGCGCCAGCAGATGGACGACCAGGGCGCGCAGACCGTCGACCAGGCGCTGCGCTACACGCCGGGCGTCTACTCGCAGGACGGCACCGACATCCGCGCCGATCAGCTATACGGCCGCGGCTTTCCGCTCGACTCGTATCTGGACGGCCTGCATCTGTACCAGTCGCCGCGCTTCGCCACGCCGCGCATCGACCCGTACTTCATGGAGCGCCTGGAAGTGCTGCATGGCCCGGCGTCGGTGTTGTACGGGCAGGGCAGTCCGGGCGGTCTCGTCAATTACGTGAGCAAGCTGCCGATGGAGCAGCCCTATCACGAAGTGATGATGCAGATCGGCAACCACAACAACTATCAGTTGGGCTTCGACCTGAGCGGTCCCGTCGACAAGAACGGCACCGTGCTGTATCGGCTCACGGGTGTCGCGCGCACTGCGGAGACGCAGGTCAGCGACATCAAGGACCAGCGCCTTGCAATCGCGCCGTCGGTCACGATCCGGCCGAACCGCGATACGACGTTCACGCTGCAGGGCAGCTTCCAGCGCGACCCGAACGGCGGTCTGTTCAACCCGGTGCCCGCAGGTGCGACATTGTTTAGTAACCCGAACGGTCAACTCGGGCCGGACAAATATTTCGGCGACCCGGACCGCGACGGCATGCATCGCACGCAGTACTGGTTCGGTTATCAGTTCGATCACGCGATCAACGACAAGATCAGCGTGTCGCAGAATCTGCGCTATCTGCATATCGACCAGCATTATTACCAGACCTCGGTGACGAGTGCGCTCGGCGCGGATCAGCGCACGGTGTCGATGTGGGGCAACGTCGACAACGAGCACTACACGCAATTCCAGGTCGACACGCACGCGCAGGCGAAGGTGGCGACGGGCGCCGTTCAGCACACGTTGCTGTTCGGTCTCGACTATCAGCGCTCGATGCTCGGCGACACGGAAGGCAACTCCGTCCTCGGTACGGTGGATCTGTACAACCCGAACTTCTCGTCGCTGCCGATGCAGCAGGCCAACACGCGCCTCGATTATTCGTTGAGCACGGTCGGCGTGTATGCGCAGGACGAAGCGCGCTGGCGTAACTGGGTGCTCACGTTCGGCGTGCGCCAGGACTGGACGGGCGGCAATCAGCAGACCACCTTGCTCACGACGGGAAAGGGCAGCATTTACCACACGAACGATCATGCGTTCACGTGGCGCGCGGGCCTCGCGTATCAATTCGAAAGCGGCATCGCGCCGTATGTCAGCTATTCGCGGTCGTTCCAACCGGTCCTGGGCGCGACGTTTTCCGGCGCTCCGTTCTCGCCGACGAAGGGCCGGCAAGTCGAAGCGGGCGTGCGTTATCAGCCGAAATGGTTTGACGGCTTCTTCTCGCTCGCGGCGTTTACGCTCACGCAGGACAATGTGTCGGTGGTCGATCCCGATCATCCGGGCAACGCGATACAGACCGGCCAGGTCCGCTCGCGCGGCGTCGAGTTCGAAGCCCACGCGAACGTCACCGCCGATCTTAAAGTGATTGCGTCGTACACCTATTTGAACCAGCAGGTGACGAGCACCACGACGCCCACCAGTTTCGGCAAGCGTCCGACCATCGCGCCGCGCAATACCGCTTCGCTGTGGGCCGATTACACGTTCCATCGCGGACCGCTGCGCAACTTCGGCGTCGGCTCCGGCGTGCGTTATATGAGCAGTTCGGCGGGCGATGCAGCGAACACCTTCACCGTGCCGGGGCGTGTGCTCGTCGACCTCGGCGCGCACTACGACATTCAGAACTGGCGCCTGTCGCTCAATCTGAACAACGTGTTCGATCGCGAGTACATCTCGTACTGCACGACCGCCTCGGTGTGCTACTGGGGCGCGACGCGCACGGTGCTCGGCACGGCGCGCTATCAATGGTGATCGGCATGACGAAGGGCCCGGCGGATCGCATGCGGCACACGTTGCCATGACGACAGGCGTGCGCTTTAACGGCAAGCGGCGCCTCGCGCTTGCGGGGTTGGGCGCGGCCGCGCTTATGGCGGCGGGCGCACGGTCGGCGCGCGCGGCGGATGCGGCGGGTGCCGTTTCTGCGGCCGCTTCGATTTCAGGCTCGGCCGCAGGTTCCGCAGCGGCGCCCGCCGCTCGCGTCGTCGTGCTCGACTGGCCGCTGACGGAAGTCGTGTTGTCGCTCGGCGTTGTGCCCGTCGGCGTGTCGCGTCCCGCGTGGTATGCGAAGCTCGACGGCGTGCCGGCGTTGCCGCCGTCGGTCGTCGATACCGGCTTGCTGTATCAGCCGAACTTCGAAGTGCTCGCCGCGCTAAAGCCCGAGCTTATCGTCATCACGCCGTGGCACGCGCCGCTGCGCGGGTTGCTCGAACGCATCGCGCCGACGCTGACGGTGCAACTGTTCGGCCCCGGCATCGACGTCTATCCCGCTGTTCACGCCGCGACCCGCAAGCTCGCCGACGCGCTCGGCCGCAACGCCGCGGCCGATGCGCTGTTCGCGCAAGCCGATGCCCGCGTCGCCGATGCGTCCGCGCGTCTCGCGGGCTTTCGCGCGATGCGGCGTCCCGTCTATCTACTGCGTCCGATCGACGACCGTCACATCGCCGTATTCGGCAGAAACAGCCTGTTCGGCGGCGTGCTCCACGCGCTCGGAATCGATAACGCGTGGCAAGACTTCGCCGATCCGCAAGGCATGACCGAAGCGGACCTCGGCGCGCTCGCACGACATGCCGATGCGCAAGTCGTCACCATCGGCGTGCCGCCCGGGGTCGCGGCGCAACTCGCGCGCAGCCCGTTATGGGGCGCGCTGCCGTTCGTGCGGCAAAACCGCGTCCGGCACATCGGCCCGTTGCCGGCGCTCGGCGGCCTCGTCGCGTCGATGCGTTTCGCCGACAGCCTCGCCGGCGCGCTGCAAGGAGTCACCCAATGAACCGCTCGATGGCGACTGTCACCGCCGCCGCGCCGCGCGCGTGGCGGCTGCCCGCGCTGCTGCTGATGCTGGCCGCGTGGCTCGTTTATCACACACTGTCCGCGCGGCTGCCTGTCGCGCAATGGCCCGGCGCGCTGTTGCCTCGTGCCGATGCCACGTTGCCGCAGCTTGTCGTGCGCTATGGCTGGCTGCCGCGCTTCGCGATCGCGCTGATCGCCGGCGCGGCGTTGTCGCTCGCGGGCGTGGTCTTTCAGCAGGTGCTGCGCAATCCGCTTGCCGAGCCGCTCACGCTCGGCGTGTCGGCGGGCGCGTATCTCGCGTTGACGATCGCCGCGGTGGCCGCGCCCGCGCTGGCCGTCGATATGCGCTTCGCGGTCGCGCTGGCAGGCGCCGCGCTCGCGATGTTCGCCACCATGGCGATGACGTGGCGCAAGGGCTTCGCGGCAGTCTCCATCGTGCTCGCGGGCATGATCGTGAATCTGTACTGCGGCGCATTGTCAGTGATCCTGACGATTGTGTTCGAGCGTTCGTTGACGTCGGTGTTCATCTGGGGCGGCGGCTCGCTCGTGCAAAACGGCTGGGCGAGCGTCGTGTGGCTGCTGCCGCGCGTGCTCGCCTGCGGCGTCGCCACGGCGCTGCTGGTGCGTCCCTTAACGCTCTTTTCACTCGACGACGGCAGCGCGAGCCAGCTCGGCATGTCGCTGAAATGGACGCGTCCGCTCGCGCTCGGCGTCGCCGTCACGTTGAGCGCATTCGTTGCGAGCGCGGTCGGCGTGATCGGCTTCATCGGACTCGGCGGGCCGGTGCTCGCGCGTCTGATGGGCGCACGCCGCGTGCGCGACCAGTTGCTATGGGCGCCGCTCGTCGGCGCACTGTTGCTCGCGATCGCCGATCAGGCCGTGCAGAGTTTGCCGAGCGTACTCGGCGAACTGCTGCCGACGGGCGCGGCGGTCGCGCTCTGCGGCGGGCCGCTGCTGCTGTGGATGCTGCGCCGCGTGCATATCGAGGCGCCGCGTCCCGCGTCTGCGGAGAACGCGCCGCCGCGGCGCGCGTTAACGATGCCCGCACTGCTGCTCGGCGTCCTGCTCGTCGCCGCGGTCGTCGTGTCGCTGCTCTTTTCGACGACGCTGCACGGCTGGCAATGGACCGGCGCGCAGCAATGGAGCGACGTGTGGTTCTGGCGCGTGCCGCGCCTCGCCGCATCGCTGGGCGCGGGGGTGATGGTGGCGCTCGCGGGGACGATCCTGCAACGCGTCACCGGCAATCCGATGGCAAGCCCCGATCTGCTTGGCGTGAGCGGCGGCGCGATGCTCGGCATGCTGGCCGCCGCAGTCGTGGCGAGCGCGCCGTCGACGCCCGTGCTGCTCGCGGGTTCGTCGGCGGGCGCGCTGATCTGCCTCGTGACGATCGTCGCGCTCGGCCGCCGCAGCGGTTTTGCGCCGGAGCATGTGCTGCTTGCGGGCATCGCCCTCAGCGCGTTTTCGCAGGCGCTGGTCATGCTCGCGACGGCGAGCGGTGGCGCGTACGCGAACCTCCTGCGTCCGCTGCAATATGGCTCGACCTACCTGATCGCGCCGGCGACGGCAATCGCCGTCGGCGCGTGCACGGTCGTCGCGGTGGTCGTCGCGTATCTGGGCGCGCGTTGGCTCGAGATCCTGCCGCTCGGCGCGAACGTGGCGAATGCGCTCGGCGTCGGCGCGCAACGCGCGCGGCTCATGCTGCTCGCGCTGGCCGCGATCCTCACGGCGGGCGCGACGGTCGTGATCGGCCCGATGTCGTTCGTCGGCCTGATGGCGCCGCATCTCGCGCGGCTGCTCGGCTTTCCGCGCGCGCGTTCGCAGATGCTCGTCGCGGCGCTGATCGGCGGCTTGCTGATGGTGCTGTCGGACTGGCTCGGCCGCAACATGATCTTTCCGCAGCAACTGCCGGCCGGCGTCATTGCGACGCTTCTGGGCGGCCCTTATCTGATGTGGTTGCTGCGTCGTTGATGCGTCGAACAAGGTGAGCCGAGGCGCGCATCGCGCGCCTCATGACTCTCGACGAACCCCGCTGCGTCAGAACGAAAACGTCGTATTCAACATCACGAGCCGCGCTTCGCCGACCGCGATAATCAGATTGCTGTTGCTCGACGGATAGTACGTTTTGTCGAACACGTTCTTCACATTCAGTTGCACATGCGTCGGGATCTTGCCGATCTTCGTGTCATAAGCGGCGAACAGGTCTGCCACGACATAACCTGGCAACGTGAAGCTGTTGGCCGTGTCGCCCGGACGCTTGCTCACTAGCCGCGCGCCGCCGCCAAAACGCCATTGCCCCGGCAGATACGGCAGCATCGTGTCGTAGACGGCGAAGACACTGCCGGTATGGCGCGCCGCGTTCACGAGGCGCGTGCCGTTGTCGCGGTCGGTTGCGTTCGTGTATGCATAGCTGCCGATCACGCTTACGTGCTGTGTGAGCCGGCCCGCAACATCGAGCTCGATGCCGCGCGACCTCGCGCTGCCCACCGTCTCCGTCGTATCGCCGACCGTGACCGCCACATTGTTCTTGTCGATCTGATAGACGGCGAGCGTGCCCGTGATGCCGTGCGCGTCGAGCTTGAGGCCCGTTTCATAGACGCGTCCACGCTCCGGCGCGAGCGGCTCGCTGACTTGCGTGGCGACGTTCGGCACGAACGATTTGCTGAAGTTCGCGTACGCGGACAGCGCCGGCGTGAGCCGGTAAACGAGGCCGAATTGCGGCAGCCATACCTGCCCATGCGAGTGATCGGCGATCACGAACGGACGGCCCACGCCCGACAGTTGCTGCCAGTTCTCCCAACGCAGGCCGCCGACCGCGATCAGCCTGTCGGTCAGATGAACCGTGTCCTGCGTCACGACGGAATAGGTATGCACCTTCGACAAGCTGTCGCTCTGCGTCGCGCTCGGCGTGCCGCCCGGCGACAGTTGTCCATAGACGGGGTCGAACAGATCGAAGCCCGACACCGCCTTGCCGCGTATGGTGTCGCCGCGGAAGCTGCGTTGACGCTCGTACTCGCCGCCGACGTACAACTCGTGACGCATGCCGCCGAGCTTCAGATTGCCGAGCACGCCGACGGTCGCGATCTCGTCGGAATCGTTGCGCTGCAGGTTCGCATCCGACGAGCGGCTCATGATGCCGGTCCTGCTGTTGAACGCCGTCGCGCGCGTGATGTACTGGTCGTAGCGGTCGCGGCTCCATCCGTAGGTTGCGCGCACGCGCCATTCGTCGGAAAAGCGGTGTTCGATTTTCGCGCGCAGCGTTTCCTGCTCGCCTGAGTTTTGCGCCCACGCTTCTTCATAGCGCGTGTAACGCAAGGCATCGTCGGGATGACCGTTGACGAGCACCGTGCCGCGGTCGAACGGCGTCGTGTAGTCGACGTACTGGTAGCTCACGTCGATCGACGTATTCGCGTCGTGCCACGACAGCGACGGCGCGATCAGCGCGTCGCGCTGGCGTCCGAAGCTGCGCCAGTAGCGCGCGGTGTTGTACTCGCCGGTCAGGCGAAACGCGAGCGTGCCGCCCGCGACCTGGCCCGCTTCGCCGATCGGTCCGGTGAGGTCGAAGCTCGTGCCGCTGCCGCGATGGCTCGTGTAGTTCGCAGAGACCGAGCCGTGAAAAGTGTCTTCCGGTTTCCGGGTGATCAGGTTGATCACGCCGCCTGGCTCCTGAATGCCGTAAAGCAGCGAAGCCGGGCCCTTGAGCACTTCGACGCGGTCGATCGTCGCGAGATAGTTGTGAAGCGTCGGCGAGCGCATGCCGTCGACGAGAATCGAGCCGTCGTCGTTCGAGCCGAAGCCGCGCTTGATGAACGCATCGCGCGTTCCGCCGAGCGTGTTCGTTTGCGTGATGCCGCTCACGTTGCCGAGCACGTCGTCGAGCGTGCGCGCCTGCTGGTCCTGCATCACGCTCGAGCTGACCACCGCGACGGACTGCGGAATGTCGCTGATTTTCGTCGCGATGCCGCTCGCGGTTTCACTCGTGCGCGGACGATAACCGGCGGTCGGGTCGGCGAGCGCGGCGGCCTGCACGGCGACCGCCGGCAGTTCGGTGGGGGCGGCGGTCGAGGCGGCGGGCGGGGCGCTCGCGGCATCCGGCGAAGCGGCGGCGGCGAGTGCGGCGGGCGCGGTCGCCATGTACATCAACATCGAAAGGGGAATGCGGAGGCCGCGGCGGCGAGGGCGGCCTGGCGGCGCGGAGGTTTTGACGAAGCGCATGGATGGTTTGAACGACGAGATTCCTGGACGACGCGTATCCCGCACCAGAGCGGCCGGGCAGCTCAGCGGCGTCGGTTGTTATTAAGGATGCGAGAGGATAATGTAAATGAGAATGATTATCAAATGAAAACATAATGACGCGGACTCGCGGATGCCCACCGCGCCAGCAAGACCGGCTGCGTTGCTCTAAACTAGCCGCCGCTCACGCCAGCCACGCCAGCCACGCCAACACTCACGACCTCGATGCCTCCCGTTCCCGCCGACTCCAGCGACACCGCCGATTCCTCCTCCGTCAGCCTGCCGAAGCAACCGGCGTTTCAACGCTTCTGGTGCACGCGCATTCTCTCGTCGCTGTCGTTCCAGATGCTCGCGGTCGCGATGGGGTGGCACATCTACGCGCTCACGCACAGCGCGTTCGCGCTCGGCCTCGTCGGACTCGCGCAGTTCCTGCCGATGTTCCTGCTGACGCTCGTCGTCGGCCATTTCGCGGACCGCTACGATCGCCGGCGCATCGCGGCCATCTGTCAAAGCCTCGAAAGCGTCGCGGCATTGCTGTTCGCGTGGGGCACGTTCGGCGGATGGATCAGCGCACCCGTGATCTACGTGCTCGCTGCCTGCGTGGGCGCGGCGCGCGCGTTCGAATCGCCGGCGGTCGCGTCGTTGCTGCCCGGCGTCGTGCCGCGCGGGCAATTGCCGAAGGCGACGGCGTGGGCGACCTCGGCGAACCAGACCGCGCAGATCGCCGGTCCCGCGCTCGGCGGTCTGCTTTACGGCATCGGCCCGGGCGCCGCTTATCTCGCGTGCACGCTGTCGTTCGCCGCCGCGGCCACGGCCGTGTGGGGCATTCCGCTGCGCGCGAAGCCGGCGAGCCGCGCGCCCGTCACGCTCGAATCGGTGTTCTCGGGCATCGCCTTCATTCGCAAGCAACCGGTGATACTCGGCGCGTTGTCGCTCGATCTGTTCGCGGTGCTGTTCGGCGGCGCGACCGCGCTGTTGCCGGTGTTCGCACGCGATGTGCTGCATACCGGGCCGCTCGGGCTCGGCCTGTTGCGCTCGGGCACCGCGATCGGCGCGCTCGCGGGCACCATCTGGCTCGCGCATTTTCCGCTGCGCAACCGGCCGGGCGCGGCGATGTTCGGCGGCGTGATCGCGTTCGGCGTGGCGACGCTCGTGTTCGGCATGTCGCATCAGTTCATCGTGTCGCTGCTCGCGCTGATGGCGCTCGGCGCGTCGGACACCATCAGCGTCGTCGTGCGTCTGTCGCTCGTGCAGCTTCGCACGCCGGATGAAATGCTCGGACGCGTGAGCGCCGTCAATTCGCTTTTCATTGGCACATCGAATCAATTGGGTGAATTCGAATCGGGTATCACCGCCGGCTGGTGGGGCGCGCGAACGGCGGTGCTGGTCGGCGGCATCGCGACGATCACGGTCGCCTTGCTGTGGATGAAGCTCTTCCCCGAATTGAGGAACACGCGTTCGCTCGAACGCGAAGAGGAACTGGCGCCGAGCGCCTGAGCGGCACGCGGCTTTGCACGGCGCGCGGCCTGGCACGGCACGCGGCCTGGCACGGCGCGCGACTCTCGTTCGATGAGAAGCGGCTTCTCGTTCAGGCCGGCTACCGCGCCACGGCTCATGCGCGTAAGGTTGAGCGCGTCACTTGCGGGAATGCCCGCCAAGGAGCCGTTTCATGACACACCCTGACTCGCACCAGCACGCTTATCCGAGCGACATCGCGTTCACGCCCACGGTCAAGGCATTGCAAAGCCGCAACGGTTCGCGCGATGCGTATGCGCGGATGGAAGAGGAACACGGCTGGCAGACGCGTCTCACGCCCGACGTCGCGGGTTTCATCGAGCAGCAGACGAGCGTGTTTCTTGCGACCGTCAGCTCGGAAGGGCAGCCGTATATCCAGCATCGCGGCGGTCCCGCTGGTTTTCTGCGCGTGCTCGACGATCACACCATTGCGTTCGCGGATTTTGCAGGCAACCGGCAGTACATCACGGCCGGCAATCTCGCGGAAAATCCGAAGGCGCATCTGTTTCTGATGGACTATGCGCATCGCCGGCGCATCAAGATCTGGGGCGAGGCGCGCGTGGTCGACGACGATCCCGCGTTGCTCGCGAAGCTGATGCCCGAGGGTTACAAGGCGCGCGGCGAACGCGTGATCGTGATGACGGTGCGCGCGTGGGACGTCAATTGTCCGAAGCATATTCCGCAGCGTTTCGAAGCGGCGGATGTAGCCGCCGCATTGCAGGAACGCGACGAGCGCATCCAGCAACTCGAGGCGCAAGTGGCCGAGCTTAAACGCGAGGCAGCGGTTCGCGGCGATTGATGCGCGCGCACTCGTTCCGTAGAATCGTGGCGCTTAGCGCGTGACATATGACGCTTGCTTGCAAGCGCAACGATTCGCGCGATCACGAGGAGAATGCGCATGAGTCTGCACACCACGGAGCCGATCGCGGCGACCGTTTATCGCGGCAATTCTGTTGAAAACACGCACCGCGCGCATGTCGCGGTTGTCGATGCCGCCGGCCGCCTGCTGTATTCGTTCGGCGATCCGTCGCGCGTCACCTTGGCGCGTTCCGCCGCCAAGCCGGCGCAAGCGCTCGCGGTGCTGGAAACCGGCGCGCTGGAGCGCTTCGGTTTCGACGATGCGGACCTCGCGCTGATGTGCGCGTCGCACAGCAGCGAGCCGCGTCACATCGAGCGTGCGCGCGGCATGCTCGCGAAGGCGAAGGCAAGCGAAGCGGATCTTCGCTGCGGCGGTCATCCGCCGCTCTCCGATGCGGTCTACGCGGACTGGATCAAGCGCGATTTCAAGCCGGGCGCCGTGTGCAGCAACTGTTCGGGCAAGCACGCGGGCATGCTCGCCGGCGCGCGTTCGATCGGCGCCGCGCTGAGCGGTTACGAAGAGCCGGATCATCCGTTGCAAGTGCGTGTGAAGCACACGGTCGCCAACGTCTGCGATCTGCCGGACGAGGGCGTGCAATGGGCGATCGACGGATGCAATCTGCCCACGCCGGCCTTTGCGCTGGACCGTCTTGCGCGACTCTTCGTCAAGCTGGCCGCTGCCGAGGATGAAGTGTCCTCCGGTGCGTCCAACGCTGAGCCTACTTCGCGCACGGCGGCGCTCGCGCGCATCTATCGTGCGATGACGGCTTATCCGGAACTGGTGGCAGGAGAGGGCCGCTTTTGCACGCTGCTGATGAACGCGTTCGAAGGCGCGCTGGTCGGGAAACTCGGTGCGGACGGCAGTTATGCGATCGGCGTGCGCGCGTCGAAGCAGACGGCGGCGCACACAGGCAAGGAGGGCGCGCAAGGCGCGCTCGGCATCGCGGTGAAAGTCGAGGATGGCAACGTCAGCATGCTGTATGCGGTGGTCGCCGAAGTGCTCGCGCTGCTCGATATCGGCACGGCTGGACAGCGCGCGAAGCTCGACGCTTTTCACGCGCCCAGAACGCTCAACACGATGGGCGTCGCGACGAGCCGCGTCGTGTTTTCGGTTGCGCTCGCCGCGGCTCGGTAAAGCGGGTGTGCGTCGTTAGTGCTGGCTCGGCGCACGGCCGCGCGGCCGCGCGGTCGCTTCACATCGTCAGGCTGCAGCCTCGGCCGCGGACATCAGCGCAGTACGTATCGCATGCGCGAGCTCGCCCGCCTGGAACTTGGCGACATAGCCGTTCGCGCCGGCGTTCTTCACATGCGCCTCGTTGGCCGCGCCCGTCAGCGATGAATGGATGATCACCGGAACGTCGCGCATCCGCTCATCCGCCTTGATCTGGCGCGTCAGCATGAAGCCGTCCATCTCGGGCATTTCGAGGTCGGTCAGCACGAGCGCGATGCTGTCCTTCACGCGCACGCCGTTGGCCTCGGCTTCTTCCGCGACCTGCTGCAAGGTCTGCCACGCCTCTTCGCCGGTCTTGGTCATCACGAACTCGGCGCCGATCGCGGTCAACGCCTGCTCGATCAGCTTGCGGGCAAAGCCGGAGTCGTCGGCGGCAAGAATCTTCGCGCCCGGGCGAATGCCCAGCGCATCGCCCACCGACGTCGGGTCCACGCTCGGATGCTGCGACGGGAACACGTCGCGCAGCACCTGCTCGACGTCGATCACCTGCGCGAGCCGCGAGTCGCCCGTATTGCCGTCGATCCGCGCAATGCTCGTGACGAGATTGCCGCCGGCCGCGCCTTCCGCGGACAGCACCTGATTCCATTCGAGGCGCACGATGTCGTCGACTTCCTCGACCGCGAACGCCTGCGTCGAGCGCGCGAATTCGGTGACGAGCAGGATGTTCAGGCCGCGCGTGGGCTCGCAGCCCATCAGCCGCGGCAAGTCGATCACGGGGATGATCTGCCCGCGAATATCGACCGCGCCCATCACGAACGGCGACGAACCGGCGATCGGCGTGACCGGCGGCATCGTCGAAATTTCGCGCACCTTGAACACGTTGATGCCGTAAAGCTCGTGCGCGTCGCTGCCGGGCACCGAGCCGAGACGGTACAGCAGCAACTCGAATTTGTTGGAACTGGTCAGGTTGGTGCGTTCGTCGTGCGCGCGGTTATCTACTGCCATCGAATCTCTCCGGGATTGCGGTGCGTGGGCGCGCGCTTGCGTTGGTTGATGCCGACGCGCTTCTTACTTTCTGTTATCGGCGCGGCTGCCGAAAAATTCAGCGGCTCGCCGGCTTTTGCTGGCAATCCCTGGGTGCGCGCGGTTTTCGCTCACAAGCGGACGGCATTCGTGTGAAGGTTACCTAACGTTACACAAGCGACAGCGTCGTATCACATGGCATCGGGCGCGGCTTCTAGAATTTTTTCCGACGATCGAATGCGGCGCTTTGCGGCGCTTCACGGCAGCAGACGAGCCGGCCGCGGCCTCTCGCGCTCACATGTCCTCGCGCGCCGCATCGTTGCCGTTTCGCTTCCAATCCAAGGAGAACGTATGACCCGCTTGCCTCTCGCCACCATCACGAGCGCCTGCATGGCCAGTCTGCTGATGCTCGCCGCTTCCGCCACGACGGCCAACGCCCAGACCGCGCCCGCCGCCGCGCCGGACGCGGGCCGTCTGCATGCCGCCGACCAGACGTTCATCGCCGAGGGCACGCAGGCCGTCGCCACGCAACGCGATGCGGCGCGCATCGCGACGTCGCGCTCGACCGACCGCGACGTGAAGGCATTCGCCGAGCGCGTCTCGGCCGATAACGCCAAGATCACCGACGCACTGCGCGCGGCCAGCCCGCGCGGCGTCGACGTGCCGAAGAACGACCCCGACACGGCGGTGCTCGCGAGCATCAACAACCTGCGCGGCGCCGAGTTCGACAAGACCTATATCGAGCAGGTCGCGCTGGCCGGCGAGCAGAAGGCGCTGTCGGCGTTCCAGGCGGAAATCGCCTCGGGCCGCGATCCGCAGTTGAAGGATGCGGCGAAGAAGGCGTTGCCTGTTCTGCAGGAGCATTACGCGATGGCGCAGGAACTGGCGCAACGCAAGCATCTGCCGGCAGCAGCGCACTGAGTTTGCGGAGGCGGGCGACGCCGGCGACGCGTCCGCGCCGACCGGCGTAAACTGAACCTCCGTTCAAACGACGGCTATGCCACGGAGATTCATCAATGGAATACAGACATCTGGGTGCGTCCGGTTTCAAGGTGCCGGTGCTGAGTTTCGGCACGGGCACGTTCGGCGGCAAGGGCGAATTTTTTGAGGCGTGGGGCGCGACCGACGTCGCCGAAGCGCGCCGTCTGATCGACATCTGTTTCGATGCGGGCGTCACGATGTTCGACACCGCGGACATCTATTCGCGCGGCGCATCCGAGTCGGTGCTCGGCGAAGCGCTCAAGGGCAAGCGCGACAAGGCGATCCTCTCGACCAAGGCGACGTTCCGTTTCGACGACGGCCCGAACAACGTGGGCTCGTCGCGCTTTCACCTGATTCAGGCGGTCGACGCGGCGCTCAAGCGCCTGCAAACCGACTACATCGACCTCTTTCAGTTGCACGGTTTCGACGCGCGGACGCCGGTCGCCGAAGTGCTGTCCACGCTCGACGACCTGGTGCGCGCGGGCAAGATCCGCTACACGGGCGTGTCGAACTTTTCCGGCTGGCATCTGATGAAGTCGCTCGATACCGCCGACCGCTACGGCTATCCGCGCTACGTCGCGAACCAGACGTATTACTCGCTCGTCGGCCGCGATTACGAGTGGGAGCTGATGCCGCTCGGCATCGATCAGGGCGTGGGCGCGGTGGTGTGGAGCCCGCTCGGCTGGGGGCGTCTGACGGGCAAGATCAAGCGCGGCCAGCCGCTGCCGCAGCAAAGCCGCTTGCACAAGACCGCCGACATGGGCCCGCCGGTGCCGGAGGACTACCTGTTCCGCGTGCTCGACGCAATCGACGAGATCGCCGTCGAAACCGGCAAGACCGTCCCGCAGATTGCATTGAACTGGCTGTTGCAGCGCCCGACGGTGTCGACGGTGCTGATCGGCGCTCGCAATGAAGAGCAGTTGCGGCAGAACCTGGGCGCGGTCGGCTGGAATCTGACGCCCGAGCAGGTCGCGCGGCTCGATGCGGCGAGCGCGGTGCGGCCTGCTTATCCGTACTGGCATCAGGAAGGATTCGCCGAGCGCAATCCGAAAGCGGTTTAAGCGGGCGAGTCGGGGCGCTTTTTAGGTGCGTTGGTTGCCGGTGCCGCTTCCGCAGCGCCCGAAACCAACGCGGGCCTCAACCCTCAATGCCCAATCCTCAAGCCAGCCCGCCGTTCGCGCGCAATACCTGGCCGTTGACCCAGCCGGCCTGCGAACTCGCGAGGAACGCCACCACCGAAGCAATATCCTCCGGTTGCCCGAGGCGCTCGAGCGGCGGCATCTTCGCGAAGTGCTGGATCTGCTCCTGGGTCTTGCCGTCGAAAAAGAGCGACGTCGCGACCGGTCCCGGCGCGACCGCGTTCACGGTGATGTTGCGCCCGCGCAGTTCCTTCGCGAAAACGTGCGTGAACGTTTCGACCGCCGCCTTCGTCGCGCTGTAAATCGCGTAACCCGGCATGTTCAGCGCGACGGTCGTGCTCGAAAAGTTGACGATGCGCCCGCCGTCGTTCATGCGGCCCGCCGCTTCGCGCAGCGTGTTGAAAGTGCCGCGCACGTTGATGTCGAACGTGCGGTCGTACAACTCGTCACTGGTGTCGGCAAGCGGCGTCGGCTGGATCACGCCCGCGTTGTTGACCAGCACGTCAACCTTTCCCAGTTGCTGCTCGGCTGTCTCAAACATGCGGCGCACGTCGCCGGCTTTCGACACGTCCGCCTTGACCGCGATCGCCCGGCCGCCCGCCGCAATCAGTTCGGCGACGAGCGCTTCGGCTTCGTTCGAGCTTGCGGCGTAATTGACGACGACGGCGAAACCGTCGTTCGACAGACGGCGTGCGATGGCCGCGCCGATGCCGCGCGAGGCGCCGGTCACGATGGCGATCTGGGCGTTTGTTGTCGTGTTCATGATGCGTTTCCTTGTCGGTAGGGGATCGGTGAGTGAATGATGAACGCTTTCTGTTCTGAGATAATCGGGCCGGCCTCACCATCATCATTCCACTTGCTTTAACAAAACGAACCAAAGGGCACACCAAACATGGACCGTTTCGAGGAAATGCGCGTTTTCGTGCGGGTGGCCGAGCGGCAGAGCTTCACGCGCGCGTCCGACGACCTGCAGATACCGCGTGCCACCGTCACCAATCTCGTCAAGCGGATGGAGGAGCGGCTCGGCGCGCGGCTGCTCGAGCGCACCACGCGCACGGTTCGTCTGACGCCGGACGGCCAGGCGTACTACGGCCGCTGCGTGCGGCTGATCGCCGATCTGGAGGACGCCGAAGGCTCGTTCTCGAACCTCGCGCCGAAGGGCCTGCTGCGCGTGAACCTGCAAGGCACGCTCGCGCGCCACTTCGTCGTGCCGTCCTTGCCGGCGTTTCTGACGCGCTACCCGGACATCGAACTGACGATCGGCGAAGACGACCGGCTGGTCGATCTGGTGCGCGAGGGCGTCGACTGCGTGCTGCGCGCGGGCAACCTGCAGGATTCGTCGATGGTCGGACGGCGCGTCGCGCAACTGCCGCAAGTCACGGTAGCGAGCCCGGCCTATCTGGAAAAATACGGCGAGCCCGCGGACCCGTCGGCGCTCGCCGCGCACCGCGCCGTCAACTACGTGTCGAGCGCGACCGGCAAGCCGGTGCCGCTGGAATTCAGCATCGAAGGACGCAATACGCCGATGCTGCTGCCGGGCGCGGTGTCGGTGACGGGCGTCGAACTCTACACGGGCTCGGCGCTCGCCGGGCTCGGGATCGTGCAGGTGCCGCGCTACCGCGTGCGCGACGAACTCGCGGCGGGGCGCCTGAAGATCATCCTCGCCGGCTTCCCGCCGCCGCCGCTGCCGGTGTCGGTGCTGTATCCGCAGAACCGGCAACTGTCGTCGCGGGTGCGCGTGTTCGCGCAGTGGTTGCGCGACATCTTCGAGACGGCGGCCACCGCGTAAGCGGCGTAGTTCGCGGCCCGTGCGCCTACGCAAACGCGCATGCGCGGCTCGTGGAAAACTGTATAGATATACAGTATAGTGTCCAACTGCACGCGAGCCGCGGCGCGAACGCCGCCGCTCCGTTTGCACCGAACTTGCGCGGTCGCGAGGCGTCCGTGAGAGGTGGTCCACTCATTCAGACGGTCGAAAAATTGTCATCCAACGGCATTATCAAGATTCGCGGCGCGCGCCAGCACAACCTGAAGAACGTCGATCTCGACGTCAAAACCGGCGAAATGACGGTCGTCACCGGGCCGTCCGGTTCCGGCAAGTCGAGCCTCGTGTTCGACACGCTTTACGCGGAAGGGCAGCGGCGCTACGTCGAAACGTTTAGCGCTTATGCGCGGCAGTTCCTCGACCGCATGGACCGGCCGCAGGTCGACCGGGTGGACGGCGTGCCGCCCGCCATCGCGATCGACCAGACCAATCCGGTGCGCAGTTCGCGCTCCACCGTCGGCACCATGACGGAGCTGAACGACCACCTGAAGCTGTTGTACGCGCGCGCGGCCGAGCTGTTCGACCGCAAGACGGCGCGCCAGGTGCGTCACGACACGCCGGAGACCATTTACGCGGAATTGCTCGAACGCACGGCCGGCAGCGATCCGCGGCTCGTCGTCACGTTTCCGGTCGAGTTGCCGGAGTCGGCTTCCGAGCAGGAGGTCGAGCAATGGCTGTCGGCAAGCGGCTATACGCGCGTGCAGGCACAGCGCGAGGTCGATTCGCCCACCGGCAAGCGCAAGCTGCTCGATGTGGTCGCCGACCGCTTCCGCGTGGCGCAGGCCGACAAGCAACGGGTGGTCGAGGCGATCGAGGCGTCGCTCAAGCGCGGCGGCGGGCGCGTCAATATCTACGTGTTGCCGCCGGCTTCAGACGCGCCGCTCGCGCCCGAGGCGCAGCCGGCCGAGCCGGAAATCTGGCGCTTCTCAACGGGGCTGCATAGCCCGGAAAGCGACCTGCGCTATGCCGATCCGCAGCCGGCGCTGTTTTCGTTCAACTCGGCCTACGGCGCGTGCGACGTCTGCCGCGGCTTTGGCCGCGTGATCGGCGTCGACCTCGGCCTCGTGATCCCGGACGCGCGCAAAACGCTGCGCGACGGCGCGATCAAGCCGATGCAAACGCCCGCGTGGAAGGAGTGTCAGGACGATCTGATGCGCTACGCGGCGAAGGCCGACATCCGCCGCGGCACGCCGTGGGGCGAACTGACGGACGCGGAGCGCGACTGGGTCATCAACGGTTCGCCGGACTGGAACGGCAAGTGGCAAAGCCAGTGGTACGGCGTCAAACGCTTCTTCGAATATCTCGAATCGAAAGCGTACAAGATGCACATTCGCGTGCTGCTGTCGAAGTACCGCAGCTACACGCCGTGCGAAACCTGCGGCGGCGCGCGTCTGAAAACCGAGTCGCTGCTGTGGCGTCTCGGCAGCAAGGCTAATGCGGACCAGGTGCTGGCGCCCGCGCAGCGCTTCATGCCGCGCGGCGTCGAATGGAAGCGCGCGCAGCTCGAGGCGCTGCCGGGCCTCACCGTGCACGACCTGATGCTGATGCCGATCGAGCGCATCCGCCGCTTCTTCGACGAAATCAGTTTGCCGAGCGCGCTGCTCGACGACGCGCTCAAGCTGCTGCTCGCCGAAGTGCGCACGCGCCTCAAATATCTGTGCGACGTCGGGCTCGGCTATCTGACGCTCGACCGGCAAAGCCGCACGTTGTCGGGCGGCGAAGTGCAGCGGATCAATCTGACCACGGCGCTCGGCACATCGCTCACGAAAACGCTGTTCGTGCTGGACGAACCGAGTATCGGTCTGCATCCGCGCGATCTGAACCGGATCGTGGAGGCCATGCATCGTCTGCGGGACGCGGGCAATACGCTCGTGGTGGTGGAACACGACCCGTCGGTGATGCTTGCGGCGGACCGGCTGATCGACATGGGGCCGGGGCCGGGCGAGCGTGGCGGCTCGATCATTTTCGACGGCGCGCCCGAGTTGATCCGTTCGTCGGGCACGCTGACCGGCGAGTATCTCGGCGGGCGCCGGCACGTCGCGGACGCGGCGCACTGGTCGCAGCGCCCTGTGGACGCGAGCACGCCGAGCATCGTGCTGGAAGGCGCGACCGAGCACAATCTGCGCGACGTTACGGTGGAAATTCCGTTGCAGCGGCTCGTCTGCGTGACGGGCGTGTCGGGCTCGGGCAAGTCGACGCTGTTGCAAGACGTGCTGTACCCGGCCATGGCGCGGCATTTCGGCCTCGCCACCGAATCGCCGGGCGCATTCCGCAACCTGACCGGCGCGGATCAGGTTACCGACGTGGTGTTCGTCGACCAGTCGCCGATCGGCAAGACCGCGCGCTCGAATCCGGCCAGCTACGTCGGCGCGTTCGACGAAATCCGCAAGCTGTTTGCGAAGGCGCCGCTCGCGCAACAACGCGCCTACGGGCCGGGCATGTTCAGCTTCAATTCCGGCGACGGACGTTGCCCGACTTGCGGCGGTTCGGGTTTCGAGCACATCGAAATGCAGTTTTTGAGCGACGTGTACCTGCGCTGTCCCGACTGTGACGGGCGCCGTTACCGCGCGGAACTGCTCGAGGTGAAGATCGAGCGCGGCGAACCGGCGCGCGCTTTGAGTATTGCCGACGTGCTGGAGTTGACCGTCAGCGAAGCCGCCGCGTACTTCGCGAACGACGCCGAAGTGTTGCGCGTGCTGCAGCCCATTGTCGACGTCGGCCTCGAATATGTGAAGCTCGGTCAGCCGGTGCCAACGTTGTCGGGCGGCGAAGCGCAGCGGCTCAAGCTCGCCGGCTTTCTCGCCGAATCGGCCCAGGCGCGCAGTGCGCGCAGCGCGAAGCAGGCCGTCGCCAAACGGCTCTTCATGTTCGACGAACCCACCACGGGCCTGCATTTCGACGACATCGCCAAGCTGATGCAGGCGTTCGGCAAGCTGCTCGCAAGCGGCCATTCGCTGATCGTGATCGAGCATAACCTCGACGTGATCCGCGCGGCCGACTGGATCATCGACCTCGGTCCCGAAGGCGGCGACGGCGGCGGCCGCGTGCTGTGCGCGGGCACGCCTGAGGACGTCAAGCGCTGTGCCGAATCGCATACCGGTGTGGCGCTGCTGCAGTACGACCGCGCAATGAACGCGGCGGCAGAACCTGCAGACGCGGCCTCGCAGGGCATCCCGTTGCAGAAGGCGCTGAGCGCGGCGCGCGCGCGGCGTGCGATCGAAGGCGAGGACGTGGTGCGCATCGTCAACGCGCGCGAGCACAACCTGAAGGCGCTGGACGTCGACATTCCGCACGGCAAGTTCAATGTGATCACTGGCGTGTCCGGTTCGGGCAAGTCGACGCTCGCGTTCGACATTCTTTTTCACGAAGGCCAGCGCCGTTATCTCGAATCGCTGAATGCGTATGCACGCTCCATCGTTCAGCCGGCGGGGCGCCCCGAGGTCGACGCCGTGTACGGCATTCCGCCGACCGTCGCGATCGAGCAGCGCCTGTCGCGCGGCGGTCGCAAGAGTACCGTCGCGACCACGTCCGAAGTTTGGCACTTCCTGCGTCTGCTCTATGTGAAGCTCGGCTTGCAGCATTGCATTCACGACGGCACACCGGTTACGTCGCAGAGCGTCGAGTCGATCGCGGCGCAGTTGCTGCGCGACCATAAGGGGCAACACGTCGGCTTCCTCGCGCCGCTGGTGGTGAACCGCAAGGGCGTGTACACCGATCTGGCGAAGTGGGCCAAGGCGCGCGGCAATACGCATCTGCGGGTGGACGGCGAATTCGTGCCGGTCGACCCGTGGCCGAAGCTCGACCGCTTCCGCGAACACACCATTGAGTTGCCGGTCGCCGACCTGGTGGTATCGGCGGACGACGAAGCGCAACTGCGTCACGCGCTCGACCAGACGCTCGAAATCGGCAAGGGCGTGATGCATCTGCTTGCGCCGCTCGACGGCTTGGACCACGCGATGAACGGCGGGCTGCCCACCGCGAAACTCGGCGCCGTGAAAGTGCTGTCCACCAAGCGCGCGTGTCCGGTGTGCGGCACGAGCTATCCGGAGCTCGACCCGCGCATGTTCTCGTATAACAGCAAGCACGGCTGGTGCACGACCTGCGTCGGCACCGGCCTCGCGCTCACGCGCGAGCAACGCGCCGCGTATGACGACACGATCGTCGTCGACGACAATCGCGGCCGCGAACAGAGCTTGCCGTCGGAAGAGCAGGAACCGGAGGGGCTCGTCGACGAACCGTGTCCGGATTGCGCGGGCACGCGGCTTAATCTCACCGCGCGCGCGGTCACGTTCGACGCGCATGCGATCACCGACGTCGCGCAGTGGACCGTGTCGGACACGCGTGCGTGGATCGACGGTCTGCGCATGACCGGGCGCGATGCGGAGATTGCGCGCGACGTGGTCAGCGAAATCGGCAGCCGCTTGCAGTTTCTCGAAGAAGTCGGGCTCGGTTATCTGAGCCTCGACCGCGCGGCGCCGAGCCTGTCGGGCGGCGAGGCGCAGCGCATCCGGCTTGCCGCGCAGTTGGGCAGCAATCTGCAAGGCGTCTGCTATGTGCTGGACGAGCCGACCATCGGCCTGCATCCGCGCGACAACCAGATACTGCTGAACGCGCTGCGCAAGCTCGGCGACAAGGGCAATACGCTCGTGGTCGTCGAGCACGACGAAGATACGATCCGGCGGGCCGATCACATCATCGATATTGGTCCCGGCGCCGGCAAGCGCGGCGGCACGCTGATCGCCCAGGGCAGTGTGGCCGATCTGTCGGCGCAGCCCGAATCGCTGACCGGCCAGTTCCTGGCCTCGCCTATCGTGCATCCGTTGCAGCCGCGCCGGAAGGTCGTCGCGCCGGGCAAGCGCGCGGCGGCGGTGCCGGAGAACTGGCTGACCGTGCACGGCGGCAAGCTGCACAATCTGCGCAACGTGACGGTGCATATTCCGCTGTCGCGGCTCGTCGCGGTGACGGGCGTCAGCGGTTCGGGCAAGTCCACGCTCGCGCGCGACGTGCTGATGGCCAACCTGCTCGACGCGGTTGGGCGTTCGGTGTTGTCGTCACCGGCTACGCGGCGGGCGCGCGCCGCGGCGCAGGACAAGCAGGCCGCGAATCAGCAGGCCGCGCGCCGGTCGAGCGTACTCGCGCGCAGCGCGCCGCGTGCGCCGCTGAACGTCACGCATGCGTGGCAGGGCTGCGATTCGATCACGGGTTGGGAGAGCATCGACCGTGTGCTGGAGGTCGATCAGACGCCGATCGGCAAGACGCCGCGCTCGTGTCCCGCCACGTATATCGGCGTGTGGGACGCAATCCGCAAGCTGTTCGCCGGTACGCTCGAAGCGCGGGCGCGCGGCTACACCGCGTCGCGCTTCTCGTTCAATACGGGCGAAGGCCGTTGCCCCGCTTGCGAAGGGCAGGGCGTGCGCACCATCGGCATGAGTTTCCTGCCGGACGTCAAGGTGCCGTGCGACGTGTGCCACGGGCAGCGCTTCAATCCGGAAACGCTGGCGGTGACGTGGCGCGGCAAGAATATCGGCGACGTCCTGACCATGGAAATCGACGAGGCAGTCGAGTTCTTCGCGCCGATCTCGAACATCGCGCACCCCTTGCAGTTGATGAAAGACGTGGGGCTCGGTTATCTCACGCTCGGTCAGCCGTCGCCGACGTTATCGGGCGGCGAGGCGCAGCGGATCAAGCTCGTCACCGAGTTGAGCAAGGTGCGCGACGACGTGACGCGGCGCGGTCAGAAGCCGCCGCATACGTTGTACGTGCTGGACGAGCCGACTGTCGGCCTGCATATGGCCGACGTCGCGAAGCTGATTCGCGTGCTGCATCGTCTCGCGGACGGCGGGCATAGCGTGGTCGTCATCGAACACGATCTGGATGTGATCGCCGAGGCGGACTGGATCATCGACCTGGGTCCGGAGGGCGGCGTGGGCGGCGGCGCGATCGTCGCGGCCACCGACCCCGAGGGCATCGTGCAGGTCCGCAAAAGTCACACCGGGGCCGCTCTAAGGCCGGTGCTCGAGCGCGTAGCCAACGCAGGCGCCGGCAGCGGCGCAGGCGTCGGTGCTGTGCGCGAACCGGGCGAAGGCACGAACGGCTAGCGCGCCGTTTCCTGCTACACAACAGCCCCGCGTCTCGATGCAGAGACGCGGGACTGTTGCCGCCTGTCTCTGTCCCTAATTGCGTCCCGAACCGCTCCGCCGACCGGGCATTAACTCCGACGAATCCAGAAAGCGAAATGAAGGACTTTGCGCGTTATTAATCCGACGAATCAAAATTGATGTTTCAAAAGTGAAACATTTTTTGATGCGTCGAAGCGCCGCATATTAACGCGTTAATTCCACGAGTGGAATGCCGCGCGCCTAATTGCCAATAGAAATGGCGCTGATTCGAGACTCGCGAATTACCGATGCAATTAAAAGGGCCAACGTCGGCGGCCCGTGTGTTCAGCTTTGAAACATTTTTCGTCATCGCCCGAATGCGGCCTGAAGCGGCTGATGCGCGCTGAATCGACACGTTACCACAGCGCGGCGCGGAGACGCACGGCGTGTGCGGCTGCGCGGGCCCGCCGCCGGCGCGGACGGTATGTTTTTCCGCTGCATGTGAATGCATTGTCACTTATTACTTGCATCAAATGAGAATATTTTTCGTCGTACTTTTATTCGATGATCATTTCGATAGTTTTCAAATTTACTAATGCGGTTCATTCGGCTAACATCGCTGATAATCTCTGAAGCGGCGTTTGCCGATGTCGAATTGCGATTATCAATTCACTGATATCGTCGGAGCAACGCGCGTCTCGTCCAACCATGTAGACATTTTGAGGAAGACCATGTCCCACATTCACGTCGATTCCGCGAGGGTTACCTGGTTACACACGCCGACCGTCAACGTTCGCACTGCCGCGCGCCGCATCGGCGTGCTGCTGTTCGACGGGTTCTGGCTGCTGGGCCCCGGCACGGTCGTCGAAATGTTCCAGACCGCCAACGAACTGGCCGGCACGCGGCCCGGCGAAGAGCCGCCGTATGAAGTGCAGTTCCTGTCGCTCGACGGCGGCAGCGTGCCGAGTTCGTCGGCGGCGCGCATCTGGACCGACCGTATCGACACGCGTTTTGGAACCGGCTTCGACGTTCTCTTCATCGCCGGCGGACACGGCGCGCATCAGGCGGCCCGCGACCAGCGGCTGCTTGGCTGGCTGCGCACGGTGCAGGCGCGCACGCGGGCGATCGAAACCATCGGGGAAGGGCGGCTCGTGCTCGAGGCGGCGAACCCCGGCGACCCGGAAGCGCTGCAGATCAACCGCTATGGCCACGGCGCCGCGGACGCCATCCTGAGCGCGGCGAACGATCGAAACGACTGCGCGCGCAGCGCGCTGATGTTCATCAAGCGCGATCTGGGCGCCGAACTCGCGCGCAGCGTCGCCGAACGCGTGATGCCCGGCATGGCCGCGACCTGGGTGCCGTTGCCGTCCGAGGGCGGAACGCTGAGCGTCGCTGAGAAGATTCGCGCGGCGGCGCGCTGGATGGAAGCGAACTGCGACCGCCCGGTCTCGGTCGCCGACGCCGCGCAGGTCGCCGCCATGAGCGAGCGCAATTTCCTGCGCCGCTTCAAGCATGAAATGCACGTCACACCGTCCGACTATCTGCTACAGGTGCGGCTGCGCATTGCATGCAACTTCCTGACCGAAACCGAACTGCCGGTCGACAAGATCGCGCGTCGCAGCGGCACCGGCAACGGCGACCGCCTCGCCAAGATCTTCCGCAAGCGCATGGCGTTGTCGCCCACCGAATATCGCGCCCGCAGCCGGCTCGCCGCGTCCGAGCTCTGACAATCAATCAGCGCGCCTTTGAGGCACGCGCGTTTTACAACCGCCACGCGCGAGCGCGGCGGCATCCGGGTGTTTGTCGAGCAGCTTCTTACGGGCACAGTGGCAATGGGCAACCAGGTGTTGGCAACGGCACTACCGGAAGTGAAACTTATCGAACCCGAGGTGTTTGGCGACGAATCCGGTTTCTGTTACGAGAGCTTCAGCGCTGACGAGTTCATGGACGACGTCGCGCGCGGCTTCGAGTTCGTGCAGGACCGGCATCTGCGTGCGGTGCACGGCGTGCTGCGCGGATTGCACTATCAGGTGCAGCGTCCGCAAGGCCGGCTGATGCAGGTCGTGGTCGGCGAGATCTTCGACGTGGTCGTCGACGTGCGGCTCAAGTCGCCCAACTTCGGCAAATGGTGCGGCGCTTATCTGAGCGCGGAAAATCATCGGCAGGTGTGGGTGCCGCCTGGTTTTGCGCACGGCTTCGTCGTGCTTTCCGAGGTCGCCGAATGTCTGTGGAAGGCCACCGAATACTGGTTCCCGGAACTCGAGCGCTGCATCTTGTGGAGTGATCCGGATATCGGCATCGAATGGCCGATCGGCTTCGAGCCGATCGTCGGCGCGAAGGATGCCGGCGGGCGGCGTTTGTACGAAGCGGAGAACATGGTGTAGGGGCAGCGGGGGTTGCCACCCCGCAACCGCAGCCCTAAGTCCATCTACATCTAACGCCCAGCCGTCACCGCCCCGACGCTCGCGGCGACCACGAGCACCATCCCGGTAATCTGCAAAACGCCCATCGGCTGATGCAATACGATGAAGCCGGCCACCGCGCCGATCGCCGGCTCGACACTCATCAGGATGCCGAACGATCCCGCCGGCATATGACGCAGCGCCACCATTTCGAGCGCATACGGCAAGAGCGGAACGAGTATCGCGAGGCCCGCCGTCGCGACGAGTTGGCCAACTGCGACGTGCATGCCGCTTTCGGCGAGACCAAACGGCGTGGCGACGAGCGCCGCCGCGATCAGCGAAACCGACAGGCCCTCGAGTCCGGCAAACAGCTTGCCGGTCTTTTTCATCAACACGATGTAGCTGCCCCAGCCGCAGGCCGCGGCGCATGCAAGCAGGACGCCGAGCGGTTCGCCGACCCAGCCGGCGCCATCGCGCGAGAGCAGCACGACGCCCGCGATCGCGAGCGCCGGCCACAGCAGTGCGCGAGCGCGGCGCACCGCGAACGTCGCGACCGCCAGCGGGCCGAGGAAATCTATCGCTACCGCAAGTCCAAGCGGAATGCGCTGAAGCGCCGCGAAAAAGCACAACGTCATGCCGGCCATCGCGGCGCCGAGCGCGCCCGCGGCGAACCAGTGCGCGCGCGAGTAGCTGCGAAAGCGCGGGCGCACCAGCACCGCGAGCACGAGCGCGGCCCAGGCGAGACGCAGCCATGTCGTGCTGAGCGAACCGTAGACGGCCATCGTCGGTTCGGACAGTGCGGCGCCGAATTGCACGCTCGACATGGACAGCACGCACAGCAACGCGGCGCCGGCTGCCGCGCGCGTGGGCTTCGTCATGTTGGGCGTCGGGTCGGCTGCGCACTTGATCGTCGTGTCCTGCATGGGTCCTCTTCGCGTCGATGGGAAAGGTCCACCTATCTTATCGGCTCCCACGCTACTAAGATAAGTTGATATTTCTTATGCAGGCTTCAAGAATCGTGATGACCCGTGACCTCGACAGCAGTCTGCTTCGCACCTTCGTGACCGTGGCCGAGACCGGCGCGGTGGGCGCGGCGGCGAGCCGCCTTGCGCGCACGCAGGCTGCCGTCAGCATGCAGTTGCGCCGTCTCGAAGAGGATCTCGGCCAGCGCCTGCTCGACCGCTCGCCGCGCGGCGTGCAGCTTACCGAGGCCGGTCATCTGCTGCTGCCTTATGCGCACGCAATTCTCGGCGCGAGCGCCGATGCGCGGCGCGCGTTGAGCGCCGGGCAAGTCTCGGGCACGGTGCGGCTCGGCATGCTCGAGGACATCGCCGTGGGGCGTTTGCCGCGCGCGTTGCGGCGCTTCTCGATTGCGTATCCGCGCGTTGCGCTGGAAATCGTCGTGGACAGCAGCGCCGCGTTGTCAAAGCGTCTCGCGGATGGCGGCCTCGACGTCGTCGTCGCCGATCCCGCGCTCGTGACCGGCACGCCGCTCTTCACATGGGCGCAGCCGCTGTTTTGGGTCGGCGCGCGCGGCTATCTGCGCGAGGCTAGCGCCCCGTTGCCGCTGGTCGCGTTCGGCGAAACCTGTCTGTGGCAACAGAACGTGTTGACGGCGCTGCGCCGGGCGGGCATCGGCTGCCGGGTCGTCTGCACGAGCACGAGCTTGCCGGCGGTGCAGTCGGCGGTCGAAGCGGGGTTGGGTGTATCGGTATTGCTCGAAGGCAATATTCGTTCGGAGTCCATGAGGATAATCGGACACGCCGATGGCTTGCCCGATGCGCCCGTTGCGGATTTCGGCCTGTTCATGCGTGACGTCGGAGGCGCGCACGCGGCGGCGGTGCAGACGTTGCAGCGCTTTCTATGCGAGGAACTGCATCTTGGCTCGCGGACATTCACGCGGGAAAGCGAACCGCATGTGCAATCGGCGGAATGACGAGCGTTTGACGTTGTCTTTGACGGACAGCACCGCGACGAGCAAAAAACAGATGTGCTGCGTTGCGGGAGACCCGGCCGGGCGGCAACTATTGCAATAGACCGTGGCAGCTATTGCAACAGGTTGCCGGTACGCGCGCCGGGCCGGGTATTCCTCCGCTTACATAGCGATGCGGCGATCAGCGCCGCATCACGCCCATCAGCAAGGTGACGAGGAAAATCACCACGAAGATGAAGAACAGCACCTTGGCGATCTCCGTCGCGCCGGCGGCGATGCCGCCAAAGCCGAATACCGCGGCGATGATTGCGATGACGAAGAAGATTGCAGCGTATCGAAGCATGAGGCCTCCCACCGATAGAAATGCTGGATTGACGTAAAACGGCGGCTCGCAGACGGTATGGCGCACCTGCCGCGAGCGATCTGCCGGCGAGCGAAGTCGAGCAATACGTGTGCCCACGGGTAAAGCTCGCGCAAGCGGCCTCGAGTTGTCGCTTCCGTGCAACAACGCGCGCTCCGGCTGCCCAGGCCGCATGAAATCCAATTGCAAGGTAAAGCGACGCTGACTAATTTGTAATGCGTCGCCGACCGAAAAAACTCACCTATGCGCTTTTGCTTTGACGGCAACGTTTGCGCGCATGAATAACGTCGCTGGATTAAACAATTTCATCGCGAAAAATATGCTTTGCCGGATAAAAGGGCGCTGCGCAAATCTGAAAACGTTAATTAAGCTTTAACATTTGACGGCTAAAAGTCTAAACATCCAATGCTTTTACGGCTTTAATGAGCCGTTCGTTTGCAAACAACTGAAAAAAATCCCGCGAACCTCCTTGCCAAGCGCTTGAGTGCCAAGCCAGAATGCGTCGCTAGACTGATTCCGCTAGTGCTTCGCCGCCATCATTAAAAAAGTTTGAGGCGAAAACGGAGGCCGGCAAAATCCGCAGGAGCCTGCGCGGAAAATCGGCTCCGGGATAAACGAATCAAAAAAAGAAACGCACGCTGCGGGTGGGTTGCATTTTCCCGATTTCGCGGCGGGCGCGGGGCGACGCATAAAATCAAATAAAGGCCGGGGTGGCTATGTCAATTAGAGTTTTGTCGATTTTCGGCACGCGGCCGGAAGCCATAAAAATGGCGCCGCTTGTCAAACAGATGGAGGCCGATGCCGGAATCGACTCCGTGGTGTGCGTGACCGGCCAGCATCAGCATATGCTCGACCAGGTGCTCGAGCTCTTTGCAATCGAGCCGGATCACAATCTCGCGGTCATGACGGCCAACCAGACCTTGAACGGCCTCGCGTCGCGTCTGATCGCGTCGCTCGACGAGATCCTCGCCACCGTCCAGCCCGATCGCGTGCTCGTGCACGGCGACACCACCACCGCATCCGCCGCGGCGCTCGCCGCGTTTCACCGCCGCATTCCCATCGCTCACGTCGAAGCGGGTCTGCGCACTCGCGATCTGACGCAGCCGTGGCCGGAGGAAATGAACCGCCGCATCGTCGACGTGATGAGCGATCTGATGTTCGCGCCGACCCCGAGTTCGAAGCAACGGCTCGCGGAGGAAACGCTGCAGGGGCGCGTCGTCGTCACCGGCAACACTGTCATCGACGCGCTGAATCTGACCGCGGCGCGCATCGACAGCGATCCGGCGTTGCGCGCTTCGCTCGACGCGCGCCTGCCGTCGATCGACGGCGCGCGGCCCATGCTGCTCGTGACGGGCCACCGGCGCGAGAGTTTCGGCGCGGGCTTCGCGAACATCTGCGCGGCGCTCGGCGATCTGGCCGACGGCGGCAGCGTGCAGATCGTTTATCCCGTTCACCTGAATCCGAATGTGCGCGGCCCCGTGCAGGAATCGCTCGGCGCGCGGCGCAACGTTCATCTGATCGATCCGCTCGACTACCTCGGCTTCGTGCGCCTGATGCAGCGGGCGTCGCTGATCCTCACCGATTCGGGCGGCGTGCAGGAAGAAGCGCCGGCGCTCGGCAAGCCGGTGCTCGTGATGCGCGACGTGACCGAGCGTCCGGAAGCGGTCGCGGCCGGCACCGTGCGCCTCGTCGGCACCGAGCGCGCGGCGATCGTGCGGGCCGTCAGCGCGCTGGTCGACGATCCGTCCGAGCGCGAACGTTTCGCACATCGCATGAATCCGTATGGCGACGGACAGGCGTCGCGGCGCATCGTGGCCGCGCTGACCGGACGTCCGTTCGACGAATTCGCGCCCGACGCGTTGGCCATTTCACCGGCGAGTTCGTTGGTTAACTCACCGGCAAATGCGGCGCCTCGCATCGCCGAGACCGAGTTCCCGAAATAAAGCCAAAGCCGCGCGCGAGCAGGCAGCGGTTTTTCACCGGAGCAGCGCACGCCTACGCACGGCGCGGCTTCAGGGCGCGGTCCGCAAACACGCTGCGATGCCGATATTGCAGATAGCACGACTGGCGCAACGGGGCATGCTCCGCGGCGCCGTCGAACTCCGGCAAATCGCGCAGCCCACGGCAGATCGCGGCCTCACTCGTCACTCCTTGCTGATTCAACCCACGCCGGGCAATCCCGGCTTTGCCGGCCGCTGGCCGATCCGAGTCAAGACAACATGATGCTCACTACCAAGCTGCGAATCCAGGCCCGCGATGGCCGCCAAACCCGCGTCCCGAGCCCCCGGCTCACCGCGTTCGCCGGGCTGCTGCTGTTCGCGTGCAGTGCTCATGCACAGCAGCCCGCCGACATCGCCGGCAGCTTCGCGCAACTCGGCCACGGCCGTCTCGCGAGCCGCAGCATATCGCTGGCCGAACTCGGCATGCGCGATCCGCTCGTGCTGCGCGCGCCGGACGCCCGCCAGGAACTGTATCTGCCGGTGCCGGCCGGCGTGCCGCTCACGGACGCGAGCCTGCAGATCGACGGCGGCTATCTGCACGGCAACGGCGGCCGCGTCACGATGCTGGTTTCGCTCGACGGCTCGCCCGTGCTGTCGCGCAGTCCCACGCAAGAACAGGGCGACGGCTCGGCGACGCTCGGCGTGGACGGCGCCGCGCGGCCGAGCGGCTTCGTGCGCGTCGGTCTCGACTGGTCGTCGGTGATCAACGACAACGTCTGCACGGATCAAACCGCGATCGGCAACGTATGGCGCGTCGCGCCGACCTCGCGCCTGACCTATCGCTACGATCCCGGCGCGATCGTCGATCTGCGCGGCGCATGGAGCGCGTTGCCGCACAAGCCGGTCGTGATGCTCGGCGCGCGCAGCGTCGCCGCGCCCGCGTTCGACGCGGGCTGGCGAGTCGAGGCGCTGCTGCAGCGCGAAGGCCGCGCGCCCCTCACGCGCGCGTGGCCCGCTGCCGGCGATACGGTGGATCTGACTGGCATCGACGTGCCTGCGCCGTTGCGCGCGATTCCCGCTTTCGCCGCGCTCGCCGCGGGCGGCTCGCATAAGCTCGCGAATGCTGCCGAAGCCGGCGCGTTGATCGCGGTCGCGCCTGGCGCTGCGTTCGCGCCCGATGTGATCGTCGCCGACGACACGCTGCGTGCGAGCTTGAAGACTTCACTCGACGCGTTGCGCGAACAGGTGGCGGGCGCATCGCCGGCCGCGGCCGATGCGTTCGACGCCTGGCGCGCACGCGCCATCGATCCGGTCGCGAAGCCGCTTGCGGCCGGCGAAGTGCGCGTCGCGCACGTGGGCGGCCAGGCGGCGATCGTGGTGGGCGATAACGACGGCGTCGCGGTGCTCGCGCATACGTGGCGTTCCATCGACGTCGCGAGCCGCCTCGTGGTTCATCAGATCGACAACGCGCCGGATGCGCGCGGCGAGCAGATTGCGCTGTCGCTGCTCGGCGGCGAGCCCCGCACGCTCGACGTGCAGGGGCGCGCAAGCTGGGACGCGAGCTTCGATCTCGGCGCGGCCTCGCGTGACGGCAAGCTGCCGGACGCCGTCGTGCTCGACGTGAGCGCGGCGCCGACCGTCGACAATTCCGCGCAGACCGCTTCGGTCTATTTCAACGACGTGCTGATCGGCTCGCAACTGCTCAACGCCAACGGCAAGCCGCAGCGCATCACCGCGCACGTGCCGCGTTTCGCGCTCGCGCCGCGCAACCAGTTGCGGGTCGAATTTCAGCGCCCGCCGGAGGGCGGTTGCCGTGCACGCGATCCGGGCCATCCGATCGCGGTTCTCGCGAGCAGCCACTTGCGCCTCGCCGACGCCACGCTCAGCGACGACTTCACCGGCATGGTGGCGCGCTTTGCATCGCAGGCCGAAGTGATCGTGCCGGCCGCTTATCTCGGCGACGCCACCGGCGCACTGCCGCGCGTCGCGCGTCTTGCCAACGCGAACGGCATTGCGCCGACGCGTGCAACTTTCAGCGTGGCCCGCGACGGCGAGGCGGTCAAGCCGCAAGGCGCGTTTCTCGCTGCGGATGTCGCGCTCGCCGATGAAAAGAGCCTCGCGCGTCTGGCCAAAGACCGCCTGTCGTTCACCGATTCGTCGGGCAAGATGCTCGCGGATCTGTCGGGTCTGAACCGCGTCGGCGTGATCGAGGTGGTGAGTTCGGGCAGCGTGCAGGGCGTGTCCTACCGGAGCGTCGGCGACGCGCCGGCCGTGCTGCCGGCTTCGCTGCAACTGTCGCGCGGCGACGTGGCGATTGTCGACGGCAGCGGCACGCTGCGCCAGTTCGATGCGCGTCATCCGGGGCAGGTGGTCGACGCGAGCGACATCGAAGGTCCGTGGTTCATGCGAGGCTGGGTGCGCTGGGGCTTGCCCGCCGCGCTGATCGGCTTGCTGATCTTGCTCGTGCTGATCGCCAACGGCGCGCGCCGCAGAAGCCGCGACAACTCGCGGAACAAGCCGTGAGCATCGCGCTAATCAAATGGTATGCGGGCTACGCGGTCGCTCACTACTACCACGGCCTGGAATACTTCGCGGCGCTGGTGGCGTTCCTGATCGTGCTCTCGAGCATCGACGATCTCTTCATCGATCTCTGGTACTGGAGCCGCATGATCTACCGCCGCGTGACGGTGGAGCGCACCTATAAGCCGCTGACCGCCGCGCAGCTCTATCAGCGCGAGGAGCAGCCGCTCGCGATCATGGTGCCCGCGTGGCACGAGTACGACGTGGTCGCGGCGATGATCGAAGATCTCGTGCGCGTGATGGATTACCGCAACTATGTGGTGTTCGTGGGCACGTATCAGAACGATCCGCAGACCATCGCCGAAGTGGAGCGCATGCGCCGCCGCTACAAGCAGTTGCGCCGCGTGGAAGTGCCGCATGACGGGCCGACGTGCAAGGCCGATTGCCTGAACTGGGTGATTCAGGCGATCTTCGCTTACGAGCAGGAAGCGGACATCGAATTCGCGGGCGTCGTGCTGCACGATAGCGAAGATGTGCTGCATCCGGTCGAGCTGCGCTTTTTCAATTACCTGTTGCCGCGCAAGGACATGATCCAGTTGCCGGTCGCATCGCTCGAACGCAACTGGTTCGAGCTTGTGGCCGGCACTTATATGGATGAATTCGCCGAGTGGCACGCCAAAGACCTTGTGGTGCGCGAGAGTCTGGTGGGCTCGGTGCCGTCGGCCGGCGTGGGCACCTGCTTTTCGCGGCGCGCGCTGCTTTCGCTGATCGCCGAGACCGACAATCAGCCGTTCAACACCGAGAGTCTCACCGAAGACTACGACGTCGGCGCGCGTCTCGCGAAGATGGGCATGCAATCCATCTTCGCGCGCTTTCCCGTGCAGTTCGCGACACGCCGCAAGGCATGGTTCGGCTTTGGCCGCGAACGCGACATCACTGTAACGATGCCTTTATGTGTGCGCGAGTTTTTCCCCGATACGTTTCGCACCGCTTATCGGCAACGCGCGCGCTGGACGCTCGGCATCGGCTTGCAAGGGTGGAAGCAGACCGGCTGGAGCGGCTCGCTCGCGAATCGCTATCTGCTGTTTCGCGACCGCAAGGGAATCGTCACAGCGTTCGTCGGCATGATCGCGTATGGGCTCGTGATCCAGTTCCTGCTGTTCGCGGGCGCCGATCTGCTCGGCCTGATGCCTGGTCTGATCGCGTCGCCGTTCGCCGACTCGCCGTGGCTGCGCGCGTTGCTGTGGGCCAACGCGGTGGCGCTCGTGTTGCGCGTCGTGCAGCGCATCTACTTCGTCACGCGCCTGTATGGCTGGGAGCACGGCGTGCTGGCGGTGCCGCGCATGGTGGTCGGCAACTTCATCAATTTCATGGCCGTTGCGCGGGCGTGGAAGATGTTCATCGTGCATCTCATGACGGGCAAGCGGCTCGCATGGGACAAGACCATGCACGATTTTCCGTCGGCGGATGGTTTTAACAATCGCCGTCAACGTCTTGGCGAACTGCTGCTGTCGTGGCAGGCGATCGATCCCGACCGGCTCGAGCAGGCGCTCGGCGAGAGTCATGCGCGCGAGGCGCCGCTTGGCCGCGTGCTGATGGCGAAGGGCTGGCTCGACGAGGAAACGCTTGCCGAGGCGATCGCGTTTCAGACGGATCTGCCGCGCGGTCGACTGAACCCCGTCCAGCTTCACGACGATGCTGCGTGTCTGCCGCTCGAGACGATCGTGCGGCATCGCGTGCTGCCGCAGATCGACGCGGCACAGGGACGCACGAAGCTGCTGAGCGCGAGTCCGCTCGCCGACGATGTGCTCGCCGAGTTGGGCGCGCTGATCGCTGGGCCGATGGTTCAGGAAATCGTTCGCGAGGGCGAGATTGCGGCGGGTTTGCGCTTGCTGCGCGGCGTCGATGTGGCCGCTTTGGCAGAAGCGGGCGCGGGCGCGACGCCCGTGCGCAGCGTGCCGTTGATCGGCGATCTGCTGATCGAACATGGGCACGTGCGCCGCGAGGCTTTCGAAGCCGCGATGCAGCACTATCGTCCGGACCGCCACGGCCGTATCGGCGACTATATGGTGGCGCGCGAGGTGATCTCGCTTGCCGCACTCGACAACGTCATCCAGGAACAGCGCCGCCTGCAGGCCGCGTTGGCGGCAACACAATGATCGACTCGATTTTTATGCGGCGCGCAGATGCGCTGTGCGTGGACGCGGTTGCTGTTTCGCTGCGTTTTCGGGGACTTTTTGCGGCAACGCGCGATGTGCGCGAGCGTCGGCTCAGCGTATGTGCGACGCCATTCGTGTTGCATGCGATTGCTGCGGTGGTGCTGGTGGGTGCATCAGGCGCGGCGTCGAATGCGCATGCGCAAAGCGGAGCCGCTTCGGCACCGAACGCGCAAAGCGCACCGAACGCACCGAACGCGCTGCCGCTAAGCGGCGCGGCCTATCGTGTCGCGCAGGAAGCCTATGCCGCTTACGCTCGCGGCGATTATGCGGGCGCCGTCGCGCGAACTCGCGAGGCCATTCGCCAGCGGCCCGATCTCGTTTCGCTGCGCGTATTGCTGGCCAATTCGCTCGCCGCGCAGCGTCGTTATGGCGAAGCGAGCCGCTCGCTCGGCGACGCGATCGCGCAACTCGGCGCCGACCCCGCGTTGACCTCGCGGCGCAAGCAGATCGACGCTTTGAGTGTGTCGACCCGCGCGGTCGCACGCGGCAGCCGTCAGCAGGCGGGCGATCCGAATGCGCTGAGCGGCGCGGCGCTGAACGCCGCTCAGCATGCGTACAAGGCGTATGCGTCGAAGGACTTCGCGGCCACGGTCAGGTATGCCAACCACGCGCTCGCGCTGCGTCCCGATCTGCTGCGTCTGCACTTGCTGCTGATCGACGCGTCCAGCGCGGCCGGCGACGATGCGAATGCATGGGCCGCCGACCTCGATGCGATGAAGCGTTTCGGCGATAACGACGAGTTGCGCTTGCGTCGTGGCTTTATCGGCAGCAGGCTCGCGCCGAAGTCCGCGGCCGCCTCGTATGAAGCGCGCCGGCAGCACGATGACGCACGCGCCGCGTTGCTCGCACGCGATGCGGTGTCGTATGCGCCGGATCGCCTCGGCTACCGGATGCAGTTGATCGACGCGCTCTTTGCCGCGAACGATCTGCCGGCGGTCGAGGGCGCCGCAAGCGCTGCAATCACCGATTTTCCGGCCGATGGCGCGTCGCTGATGCCGCTCACGTTGCGCGGCTATGCGCTCGCGGCGCAAGGCCGTGCGTCGGATGCCGACACAGACTTCGCCCTTGCGTTGAAGGCCAACCACGCAAGCGAGCGGGACCAGCGTGTAGCGCGCACGATCATCGCCGATGTATGGATCGCCGCCGCCGAGCCGCAACGCGCGCTCGATCTGCTCGCGCCGTTGCCGACGAAAAGCGACGATACGGATGCCGCGATCGCGCTGCGTCGCGCGCGGGCGCGAGCTTCGTTGAGCCATCCGGTCGCGAGTTCGCTCGATCCGCTGCGGCGGCCGATCATCGAATGTCTGCTCGATGAATACGGCTCGAGTTGCTATGTCTATGCTGCCGATCCGGGCTTTGCCGCGGCGCGCGCAGCGCAGAAGGCATCGGCGGCGAACGATAAAGCCGGCGCGTTGCGCGATGCCCGCGACGCAGTGCAAGCCGCGCCGGACGATCCGCAGCATCGCGTGCAATTGATCAACGCGTTGGTAGCGGCCGGCGACAAGGGCGACGCGCGCGAGGCAAACGACCAAGCGCGTTACATGGTGAACGCCGGCATGCTCGACGCGCTGCCCGACATGACGGCTGCCTACGTCGCGCAACGCGCGGGCAATGGGCGCGTTGCGTACGAGCGCTTTACGATGGCCGACAAGGCCGGCGCATTGCCGCCAGGCGCGACCGCGGACGCCGGCTATGCCGCGATGCACGCGCATCGCAACCGCGAGGCCGCGCGGTACTTCGAGCGGGCCGTCGACGCGAGCGCGGCGCCGTCGCCGGACACGGAAAGCGTCGCCACGCCGACGCCGACGCTAACGTCCACTTCGACGCCCGCGCAACTGAACGACATACGCAGCGCACACGCGGACGTCACGCGCAACTGGGGCTTTAACGCGTCGCTCAATTATCGCGGCGCGGGCATGCAGCCCGGCTATGCATCGTCGCCGACGCCGGGTACGTCGAACAACTGGCAAGGCGGTGTCGAAGCGTACTGGCGGCCGTTCGGCAGTCTCGGCGAGCGGATGTTCGAAGTCTATGCGCGCGGCTATGAAAGCTTCGGGGTGAAGAACGGCGGCGCGAGCGGCGTCGATACGTTGCAGGCAACGGTCGGCGCGCGCGCCAAACCGTTCACGCAGATCGACGCGATCGTCGCCTTCGAGCGCATCATTCCGATCGGCTCGCGCGTGAATCCGGACTGGCTCGCGCGGCTCGCATATTCGGGCGGCTTCGGCACCGAGCGTCGCGTGGACGTGCCTGCGTGGTGGACTACGCGCATTTACGCGGAGACGGGCGCGTATCTGAACGCCGGCTCCGTGTATGCAACCACCAACGTGCAAGTGGGCCGCACGTTCCGGATGGACAGCTATAGTCCGAAGTGGACCGTGTTCCCGTATCTGGTGGTGGGGGCCGACTACGATTCGAGCGTCGATCACAGCATTCCGCTCGGCGCTGGGGTCGGCATCTCGACGCGCTACTGGTTCCGCGACAGTCAGTACGACGCGCCGCGCTCGTATGTCGATCTATCGGTGCAGTACCGGCTGAAAATTTCCGGCGACGATCGCGCTCGCGGCGTGTTCTTTGGCGCTGTGTTCGCGTATTGAACCAGCACAGTTCCGTTCCAGTGTCATGGAGTTGCATGTCGAAGGCTGACGACAAACAGGCATCCGATTCACGCGAGGGCAGTGCGCGGGCCGCGGGTCCGCGCTCGCCGCGCCGTCGCACGCTGCTCGCCGCGGGTGCGTTGACGGCGGTGTTCGGCGGCTGTGCAACGAACCGTCCCGGCGGTGCGGACAGCCTCGCGCAAGGTGTGGTGTGGCAGCCGGACTCGGATCATCTCGATCCGCGTGGAGACTGGCAGCGTCTTGGCGTAAGCGAGTTGCTCGTGCAGTGGACGGCGGTGGACGGCACCGCTTATCTGTCAGGCGTGGACGCGTCGGATGGCCTGAAAGCCGCCCGGCGTTTGCCCGACTGGACGCGCATTGCCGACGAGCCGTGGGCGCGCAATGTGATCGTCGGTCTTGCGGGCCGCTTCGACGAAACGTCCGCGCGCGCGCAAGCGGCGCAGTTGATCGAGCAATCGCGCAGGCTGCTCGCGGCGCGGCCGCCGGTTCGCGTCGCGGGCTATTACTTTCCGGTCGAAGTCGATCCGACGTGGGAAGGCGCGAGGGCGCTCGGGCCTTTGCTCGACCGGCTGCCGCGGCCTTTGTGGATCAGCGTCTACGACAATTCGAACCGCGGCGGCGAAGCGCTTGCCGCGTGGCTCGACGGCTGGCTGCCGCACGACGTCGGCGTGTTTTTCCAGGACGGTTGCGGCGTCTATACGCGCGGCCCGGCCGCCGCGCGCGCTTATGCGGACGCGCTGGCGGCGCGGCTCGGCGAGCGCCGCGTGAGGATCATCGCCGAGGCGTTTCGTCCCGGCACGGGCGGCGCGTTTCGGCCGGCGAGCGCGGCGGAACTCGCGCCGCAACTGTTTGCGTATCGCGGCCATCGGGTCTATCTGTTCGACGGTCCGCATTATGTGTCCGCTCAGCTTGTGCAAGAGTTGCTGGCTGTCGAGCGTCCGCGGAGTTAACGGCGCTGGTGCGCGTTGCGCCAGGCTGTGACCGCTTCGACGCGATGGCTTCACGCAACTGATTCAACGCAACTGCGTCACCGCCAGCAGCAAAATCATGCTGCCGATCGCGCCGTCCAGCACGCGCCACGCAGTCGCGCGGCGAAACAGCGGCGCGAGCGCACGCGCGCCCCAGCCCAGTCCGATGAACCACACGCAGCTCACCGCCATCGCGCCGACCGCGAACGCCACGCGTGCGCCGTCCGGTTCGCGCGCGCCCGCGGTGCCGATCAGCAGGAACGTGTCGAGATACACGTGCGGATTGAGCCACGTAAAGGCGAGCGTCATCAGCACGATCGGCAGCGCGCGTTGCGCGGGCGGCGCGCCGTCGCCGGTGCCGGCGTCCATGACCGCATGCCCGGGCCGCACCGCCCTACGCAGCGCGTTAATGCCGAACCACACGAGATAGGCGAGCCCGACATACAGCATCACATGCACGAAGACCGGATAGCGCTCGACGAGCACCGACGCGCCGCCGACGCCCGCGCTAATCAGAATGCAGTCCGACAGCGCGCACAGCGCGACGATCTTGCCGACATGCGAGCGCATGATGCCTTGCCGCAGCACGAAGGCGTTCTGTGCGCCGATGGTCACGATCAGCGACGCGCATAACGCCGCGCCATGAGAAAAAGACAGCCAGTTCATAGTCGATCCAGTAGACGGGAGAAGCGAATGTGGCTAGTCTGCGGATTCCGACCGGATAAGAGAAGCTAATTTAGCTAACGTCGATTAAGGAACGCTAATGCTCGACTATGCGCTGCTCGATGCGCTCGCCGCCGTGGTGCGGCACGGTTCGTTCGACCGCGCGGCGAGCGAGCTGAACGTCACGCCCTCGGCGGTCTCGCAGCGCGTCAAGCTGCTCGAGGAGCGCGTGGGCAGCGTGCTGGTGAAGCGCGGCCAGCCGTGTGTCGCGACGACCTCCGGCGCGTTGCTGTGCCGTCATACCGAGCGCGTGCAATTGCTCGAAGCCGAACTGACCGGCCGCGTGCCCGCGTTGCCGGGCGGTCTCGTCGAAGCATGGCCGACGCTGCGCGTCGCGGTCAACGACGACAGCGTCGGCACCTGGTTCATCGATGCGGTCGCGCCGTTTTGCGCTGAGCGTCAGATGCTGCTCGATCTGGTGATCGACGATCAGGATCACACCGCGCAGCGCATCCGCGACGGCAGCGTGCAGGGCGCGGTGACCACGCAAGCCGAGCCGGTGCAAGGCTGCCGTTCCACGCGTCTTGGGCGCATGCGTTATCTCGCGGTCTGCTCGCCCGCGCTTTTCGCGCGTCATTTCGCGGACGGCGTCACGCGCGACAGTCTGCGCCGCGCGCCGTGCGTCGATTTCAATCCGAAGGACCAGTTGCAAAAGCGCTTCATGCGCCGTATCACGCGGGCGGAAGTGGACCCGCCGTTGCACTGGATTCCGCACGTCGCGGGATTTTTGCGTGCCTGCGTGACCGGGCTCGGCTGGGGCATGTGTCCCGAGCGCATGATCGCCGCGCATCTCGCGAGCGGCGAACTTGTGGAGATGGCGCCCGGCAAGCATATCGACGTCGATCTTTATTGGCAGAGCTGGCGTCTGTCGATTGGCTGGCTCGACGATTTCAGCGCAGTGTTGCGCAAGCGCGCCGCCGAGTTTCTCGATTAGTTGCGCAGGCCGCGTTACAGCAGCAACTCGATCGAGTGAAAAAGCCGGCGCTGCTCGGGATCTTGCGAGCGCGCGCCCTCGTCGATGACTTCACGCAGGCAGCCCAGGAAACAGGTGGCCGCCGGACTTTCCGGCGCACCGCGGCGCGCGGTGATGCTGACCATCGTTTCATCGACCGTTTCGCGCAGCGGCAGCGCCCACAGATTCTCTTTCGCGAGCGTCACTTCGACGAGCGGCCACGGAAAGATGCTCAGCATGTCGGTATGCGCGAGCAGCCCCAGCACGACCGCGAGCGAATGCGCGAGATGGATCGTGTGCGGCACGCGCATGCCGCGCTTGCGGAACAGATTATCGGAGATCGACTCGCGGCTCGCCGGGTCCCAGTTCAGCACCCATTCGGCGTCCTCGAGTTCGAGCAGGCTGCGGCAACCGGCTTTCGGATGATCGCGCCGCGCGACCACCGCCGAATGCGTCGAGAACAGCGGCGTGTTATGAAATTCCGATACCGGCGACGCGGGCGGCGGACGGCCGATCGAGAAATCGAGGCTGCCGTCGCGCAGCCGTGGTTGCACGACCGCGAGCAAGCCTTCGAAGAACTCGAGTTGCACTTCAGGCATGCGTTGGCGGAAGCGCTGCACGGCGGGCGGCAGGAACGTCAACGCGACCCACGGCGTCACGCCGATCGACAGCTTGCCGGCCGCCGCGCCGCGCATCGCTTCGATTTCCGCCTGCGCCCGCTGCAATTGCCCGAGCACGACGCGCGCGTGTACGACGAGCGCGCGGCCGAACTCGGTGAAGGCGACGCCGCTCGCGCTGCGCACGACGAGCGGCGCGTGCAGATCCGCTTCCAGTTCGCGCATCGCCTTGGTCACCGCGGCCGGCGACAGTCCGAGTGAACGCGCGGCGGCCCGGATACTTCCGGTATCCGCGATTGCCGCCAAGGTGCTGAGCTGATGGAGTTTCATCTAAGAGAAGTCGAGTGAGGCAGCAACCGGAAGTTGCCGCCGCAACGATTCTACGCCTGCCTGTCAAAAAAGCGCGTCGCTATGCTGGGTTCACGCATTGATAAAGGAGACGCACCGTGAACACCATGGCCATTCCAGCGGGCATTGCCGAACTCGAAGACGAGATGATCGCGCTGCGGCATCGCATCCACGCGCAGCCGGAGCTTGCGTACGAGGAATTCGCGACCGGCGATCTCGTCGCCGAACGCTTGCAGGAGTGGGGCTACACCGTGCATCGCGGACTGGGACAGACCGGCGTTGTCGGCCAGTTGAAAGTCGGCAACGGGACGCGCCGGCTCGGTCTGCGCGCCGACATGGACGCGCTGCCTATCCACGAAACGACGGGTCTGCCGTACGCGAGCAAGGTGCCGGGCAAGATGCACGCATGCGGTCACGACGGCCACACGGCCATGCTGCTCGCCGCCGCGAAGCATCTGGCGCGCGAGAAGTGCTTCGACGGCACGTTGAATCTGATTTTTCAGCCGGCCGAAGAGGGCCTCGCCGGCGCACGCAAAATGCTCGAAGACGGTCTCTTTGAGAAATTCCCCTGCGACGGCGTCTTCGCGATGCACAACATGCCGGGTTTTCCGACCGGAAAGTTCGGATTCCTGCCGGGGTCGTTCATGGCTTCATCGGATACGGTGATCATTACCGTGACCGGGCGCGGCGGGCACGGCGCGATGCCGCACAAGGCGGTCGATCCGGTCGTCGTCTGCGCGCAGATCGTGCTGGCGTTGCAGTCCATCGTGTCGCGCAACATCGCGCCGCTCGATATGGCGATCATCACCGTCGGCGCGATTCACGCCGGCGACGCGCCGAACGTGATCCCCGAAACCGCTGAGATGCGCCTGTCGGTGCGTGCGCTCAGGCCCGAGGTCCGCGACCATCTGCAGGAGCGGATCACGGCGGTGGCCTGCGGACAGGCGGCCGTCTACGGCGCGCGGGCGCGGGTCGACTATCAGCGCCGCTATCCGGTGCTCGTCAACGATACGGAAATGACGCATCTGGCGCGTCAGGTCGCGCTCGACTGGCTGGGCGACGAAGGGTTGATCGACGGGATGCAGCCGCTCACCGGCAGCGAGGACTTTGCGTTTCTGCTGGAGCGCTGTCCGGGCAGCTATCTGATCATCGGCAATGGCGACGGCGAGGGCGGTTGCATGGTCCATAACCCGGGCTACGACTTCAACGACGCGTGCCTTGCGACGGGCGCGGCTTATTGGGTTCGGCTCGCGCAGACGTTCCTCGCCTGACGCGCTGAGGCGCTGAGGCGCTGACGCGAGCTTGCCGCGCATCGGCATCGACGTAAAGAAATCATGGAGACACGGATGGACTATTCAGCCGCACAGCACCCCGCCGCGCACGACGCGTCCAGCGACGAACCCGCCCACGGCGCGCAGCGCGCGAGCCGCGCGAAGGCAATCGCCGCGATCACGCTCGGCAACGGGCTCGAGTTTTTCGACTTCACGATTTACAGCTTCTTCGCGACGATCATCGGCAAGCTGTATTTTCCGGTCGAAGGACAGCTCGCGCAGTTGATGCTCGCGGTGGGCACGTTCGGCGTGGGCTTCATCATGCGTCCGGTGGGCGGCGTCGTGCTGGGCGCTTACGCGGACCGCGCCGGCCGCAAGGCGGCGATGAGCCTCACGCTGTGGCTGATGACGCTCGGCTCGGCGATCATCGCGTTTGCGCCGACCTATGCGGCGATCGGCGTGGCCGCGCCCGTGCTGGTGATCGTCGCGCGTCTGGTTCAGGGCTTTGCGTTGGGCGGTGAGGTCGGCGCCTCGACGTCGCTGCTGATGGAGTACGGCAGCGATAAAACGCGCGGCTTCTATGGAAGCTGGCAGTTCGTGAGCCAGGGCATGAACACGGTCTGCGGTTCGCTGCTGGGCGTTGCGCTCGCCGCCGCGCTGTCGACCGCGGCGCTCGAAAGCTGGGGCTGGCGCGTGCCGTTCGTGATCGGCATGGCGATGGGACCGATCGGCATCTATATCCGGCGTCATCTGAACGAAACGCTGCCCGGCGTCGAAGACGGCAACGCGCCCGTGAACGCTGACGCGGCCACGCAGCCGGTGCGCAAGCTGTTTCGCGACCATTCGCGCGCGATCGCCGCAGGCGTCGTCACGACGATCGGCGGGACCGCGGCGAATTACATCGTGCTCTTCTATCTGTCCACCTACGCGATCCGCATTCTGCATTTGCCGATGTCGTCGGCGCTGTGGGCCGCATGGACCGCCGCGGCGGTGACGGTGGTGTGCTCGCCGTTCGCGGGCGCGTTGTCGGACCGCGTCGGACGCAAACCCGTTCTGTTGGTCTCGCGCGTGTTGCTGATTGCAGCCGTCTATCCGGCGTTCATCGCGATCAACGCGTCGCCGACGGTGCCGGTGCTGCTCGCCGTGGTCGCCGCGTTGGCCGTGCTGGTCGCGTTCACGGCGGTGCCGAATATCGTGATGCTGCCGGAGCTCTTTCCACGCGAAATCCGCGCGACGGGGATGTCGATTGTCTATTGTCTCGGCGTGTCGATTTTCGGCGGATTCGCGCAGTTTTTCGCGACGTGGCTGATTCAGCTTTCCGGCAGCAACCTTGCGCCCGCGTGGTATCTGATCGGCTGCGGACTGGTGTCGTTGGTGCCGCTGCCGTTCATGCGGGAAACGGCGGGGCGGGCGATAGATTGATGTACAGCGTGATGTCTGCGGCGCATCGCGCGCCGCAGACCGGGTGGTTTTCTTCAGCCGCGTTCAGCCGCGTTCGTCCGCGGCTTCGCTTTATCTGACCGCCGAGCCGCCGCCGCCCGCTACCGCTTCGCCATCTTCCTCCGCAGCGGCATCGCGCGTCTCGGGCATCGCCGCCCACACCAGCAGCACGGCCAGCGCGCCTGCGGCCGCGAGTCCGAAGAACGCGACCGCATTGCCGAAATGATCGGCGATGAAACCGGCCGCCGTCGTGCTCAACGTCGCGCCGATGCCCGCCGCCAGCCCGAAGAGGCCAATGCACAGGTTGTAGCGCCCCTTGCCGCCCGCGACGTCGGCGGCAATCAGAGGCAGCATCACGCCGAACACGGCAGCGCTGAGACCGTCGAGCAGTTGCACCGGTACGAGCAGATACGGGCTGCTGATTCCTGCGAACAGCAGCGCGCGGATCGGCAGCGCGGAAAAGCCCAGCAGCAGGATTGGCCGGCGTCCCCAACGTTCCGCCGAACGGCCGACCCACGGCGACATCATCGCGACGATCGCTTGCGGCACGATGATGCACGCCGCGATCACGAGCTGCACGTTGTCGCCCATGCCCGCGGTGACTTCGCCGGCGGCGAGATTGAGCATCGCCGCGTTGGACAAGTGAAACAGCACGATGCAGGCCGCGAACAGCAGCATGCGCCTGTCGCGCAGCAACTCGCGCAGGCTTTCGCGCCGCTCGATCTGCTCCGGCGTCGGCGCGGCTTTCGGCAACTGGATGGTGTCGGTGCGCTGGATCATCGAAAGCGCGACCAGCGCGGGCACGGCGAGCCCCGCAGTCAGCCAGAACACCGCGCGCGGCGAATAGTATTCGCCGAACACGCCCATCAGGCCGGCCGCGACCGCGCTGCCGATCGACGCCCAGCGCGCGTTGCGCCCGAGCCGGTCGCCGAGATTCGCGCGCCCGACGAGCGCGAACGAAATCGCGGCGAGTGCCGGCGTCAGCATGCAGCTCGCGAATCCGTGGAAGACTTCGGCGGCGATCACCGGCAGCACCGTCGGACTCGTGGCGAGCAGCACCGCGCTCACGATGATCGCGAAGATCGCCCACGCGGCCGCGCCTTTCTTGTTGCGCAACGCGTCGACGGCGGCGCCGCCCGGCACCTGGCTCACCATCGCGCTGATGGTGCCCACCGAGAGCGCCATGCCGATCTCGCCCTGGGTCCACTTATGCGACGCGAGATACGACGCGATGAACGGACCGAAGCCCGTCTGCACGTTTGCAACGAAGAAGTTCAGCCAGTCGAGTGCGCGCAGACTTCGCGCGGTAACCATAGTGCGGCCTGTCATCGGACCGCCCGTGCGTTTGAACCGGCCGCGGAGGTTGCCGCGGAAGCAGGAGCCGAAGTGGGCGTCGCCGCCGCTGCAGCCGCAGGCGCGGTCGCTGTGGATGCAGGCGCAGCAGCAGCGGCGGGCGGCGCGGGCGACACCGCGCGGATCGGCTTATCGCTCGCGTAGGGCGGCGCCGCGTTGATCTGCGCATCGCTCAAATCGATTAGCGGATGCAGCTCCTTGTCTTTCGTGACGAAGCGCAGCGCCGACCAGTTCGCGGCAATCGTGCGCCGCTCGGTGCTGACCATGCCGTTGACGTCGAGCACGACCGCCTGCGGCTGCGCGCTGGCGTCGATCAGCACGTCGATCACGCGGCCCACCTTCGCGCCGTTCGAACGCTCGACGGTCGCGTCGATCAGCGGCAATTGCATCGCCGCATTCGACTTCGCGGGATTCACCGGCACCGCCGACGGATTCAGCGTGATCGGCGCGGTTTTCGCGGCCGGCGTGAAGCGGAACGCGTTCCACGCAAAATTGACCTTGCGGTCGCCGACACCCAAAAAGCCTTGCAGATTGACGACGACTTCACGCGGCTTGCCGCTCGCGTCCGCGATCATGTCGACCGCCCGTCCGACGACCTTGCCGTCCGGCTTCTGCACCTGGCTGTCGAGCAGCGTGTGCGCGTCGTTGTGCTCGATCGTGCGCACGAGGATCAGCGGCGGAGGAGGCGGCGGCGGGGGAGGCGGCGCAACGACGGGCGGCGGCGGCTCGACCTTGTGCGGCTTGACGACCGGCTTCTTCGGCTTCTTCGGCTGCTCGGGCTCGGCGGCTTCGGTTTCGACGGGCTCCGGCGCCGATGCGGCCACCGGCGCGCTCGCGGCTTCGACCGGCATCACCGTGGCTTCGACGATCGGCGCCTGCTGCGTGCCCCACAGCAGGCTGCTGCAACCGGACAGCGCGAGCAGCGCCAGCAGCGCGAACGCGGCGAGAAGGGTTTGACGCCATGCGGGAAGCGAAAAGCCGCCACTCATCGGGGAAAACTCCATGGACCGGTGCGGCTTTCGAGGGGCCGCGGTTGGACAGTACGGCCAAGAGTTTAACCCGCGACGTCGGCAGGGCCCGTTTTCGGGGCGTGGGGCGCGCGCCGCGGCAAGCACGCTTCGTGCCGCGGCGCGGTTGCGGTTACGCGGCTGAGTACGCGGCTGAATGTTCGTCCGTGCGTTCCTGCTTTGCGGACGTTGCCAAGTGCAAAGCTCTCAGAAGGCTTTCATCTGTCCTATCTCAGCCGCGAAGACAGACAGCCAGGCGGTAGGTGTAAACACGCGGATCGACGACGACCTTCGCCGTCGCTTAAACGATATAAGCATCGCGACATGCCGGGCATGCCATCCATGCGATGGGAGATATATCTGCATTGGCCTACATTTCGAGACACAAAACGAGACACAAAAAAACACAAAGCGGGCCGACGCAGACAAACGCGGACAACGCGCTTCATCGCACGCACACATCAATTAAACCAACGCAACGAGACGAACCTGATGACGGCCACTTCGACGGCCGTTTCAGCATGCTGATAAAGGAGGCACTCATCATGATGGAACCCCACGCCCAGCCGCTTTCCGAAGCCGGCGCCGAGTCATTCGACACCAAGGGCTTTCTCGACCGCTACTTCCAGATTTCCGCGCGCGGCAGTTCGCAGCGCCAGGAAATCGTCGCGGGCATTACGACCTTTCTCGCGATGGTCTATTCCGTGTTCGTGGTGCCGGGCATGTTCGGCAAGGCGGGCTTCGACACGAGCGCGGTGTTCGTCGCCGTGTGCCTCACGACCGCGTTCGGCTCGCTGCTGATGGGCGTGTGGGCGCGTCTGCCGATCGCGATCGGCTGCGCCATTTCGCTGACCGCGTTCACGGCGTTCGGCCTCGTGCTCGGCAAAGGCTTGCATCCGACGGTCGCGCTCGGCGCGGTGTTTCTGATGGGCGTCGTGTTCACGGGCATCTCCGTAACCGGCGTGCGTTCGTGGATTCTTCGCAATCTGCCGACGGGCATCGCGCACGGCACGGGCATCGGCATCGGTCTCTTCCTGTTGCTGATCGCCGCCAACGAAGTCGGTCTCGTCGTCAAGAATCCGGGCGCCGGTTTGCCGGTCGCGCTCGGCAATATCACCGCGTTGCCGGCGCTGATGTCGGTCGCGGGACTCGCGGCGATTTTCGGGCTGGTGCGCCGTCGCGTGCCGGGCTCGATCCTGATCGTCATCGTCGCCATTTCGGCGATCGCGCTGCTCGTCGATCCGGCCGTGTCGTTTCATGGCGTGTTCGCGGTGCCGTCGCTGAGCGCGCCGGGACACGAGTCGCTGATCGGCGCAATGGACATCAAGGGCGCGCTCTCGATGGCGGTGCTGCCGAGTGTCCTCGCGCTCGTGATGACCGCGGTGTTCGACGCGACCGGCACGATTCGCGCGGTCGCCGGACAAGCGGGTCAACTCGATGAAAACGGCCGCATCATCAACGGCGGCCGCGCGCTGACGGCGGATTCGGTCAGCTCGATTTTCTCGGGCCTGCTCGGCGGCGCGCCGGCTGCGGCCTACATCGAATCGACGGTCGGCGTGGCGGCCGGCGCGAAGACCGGCATGGCGGCGGCGGTGGTCGGCCTGCTGTTTCTCGGCGTGATGTTCTTCTCGCCGCTCGCGGGCCTCGTGCCTTCGTACGCGACGGCGCCCGCGCTCATGTATGTCGGACTCCTGATGCTCTCGAACGTGAGCAAGCTGCATATGGACGATATGGTCGACGCGATGTCGGGTCTCATGTGCGCGGTCTTTATCGTGCTCACGGCGAACATCGTGACCGGCATCATGCTCGGCTTCGCGACGCTCGTGATCGGTCGCGTGGTGAGCGGCGAATATCGCAAGCTGAACGTGGGAACAGTGGCGATTGCGCTCGTGCTGGTGGGGTTTTATCTGGGCGGCTGGGCGATCTGATCTAGTTGTTCAGGCAGCGCGCGCGTGCGGCTGGTTGCTAACGAGTGCCGCGCGCCGCGCTCACAACGCCATGTCGAATGCAGGCTTGAGAAACAGTTCGATCGCCATCACGGCGAGACTCATCACGGCCGCCGACAAGGTCAACGTGCCGTACTCGTCGTAGCGTGCATCGTAAAGGCACGCGACGACGAACAGAATCGCCAGCAGATTCGTCAGCCAGTCGAAATTCAGCGCCAAAGTCATCGATCCAATCCGGGCTCATGGGCGGCTCGAATGTCGAACCGCGGGGCTCAGCTTCACGCGCAAAACTGCGTGGTTTAGCTGAGCGCGATTCTATCGAGTTGAGCTTACGGATTAGCAACGCCGGCGCTTACACAACTTACACCGCTTAATACACCGCTTAAGCCGCTTAAGCCGCGAGCCCGGCCATCATGTCGCGCTCGATCCACTCGATCACCGACGTGCGCTTCGGCTGCCAGCCCAGCAGTTTGCGCGCACGCTCGCCGCGCACGCGGCTGTTTGAACCGAGCCCGTACGACGCCATTTCGTAACCCCATTCTTTTTGCGCTTCGTCGAGCGGCCAGTCTTGCGGCTCGCCGAGCTTCATCGCGCGAGCAATCGCGGCGCTCATCTCGCGGAACGACGCTTCACCGCTTTCGACGAAATAGAACATGCCGGCAGGGCTTTTCTCCAACGCGAGCCGATAGAGTTCCGCGACGTCGTCGATATGCACGTTCGACCACGTGTTGCCGCCGCTGCCGACATGGCGCACCACGCCGCTCTTTTGCGCCTGCCGCACGAGGCGCGGCAACTGCACGCTCGCGCTGCCCGCCACCGCGCCGTGTCCGTAGATCAGCGTATTGCAAAGCACCGCCGAGCGGATATTGCGCTGTGCCGCTTCGAGCACCTGACGGTCGATCGCGACGCGCGCCGCTTTGTCCGCGGTCGGCTCGGGCAGCGCGTCTTCGTGATAGATGCGCGCCTGCGCCGCTTCGCCGCCGGATGCATCGCCGACGATGCTCGAGCCGCTCGTATGCAGAAACGGTTTGCCGGAGCCGGCGAGTCCTTCGATCAGCGCGCTCACCGCGCCTTCGTGATCGCTGCTTGCCGCGTTGATGACGGCGTCGGCGGCTTGCGCTTCGGCGATCAGCAACGCGCGGTCGTCGAGCGTGCCGATAACCGGTTCGATGCCGAGCCGCTTCAACTCGTCGCGATGTTCGGGCTTGCGGATCAGACCGCGCACCTGATGACCGGCGCGCACCAGATGCGCCGCAATCGAACCGCCGATAAAACCGCTTGCGCCTGTAATGAAAATCTTCAAGACGTTCTCCTGAGTGCCTGAGTGGAAACACGATGACAGGCATGCAGTATCCGCCGTCTTGATTCTCGCAAAAAGCGTGTTAGTCTCAAATCAACCTTGACTTGAGATCAATAATGAAAACTTCCACGGACGAGTTGCTGGTGTTCGTCAGCGTGATCGACAGCGGCTCGATCACGGCGGCCGCCGAGAAACTCGGGCAGACGGTTTCCGGCGTGAGCCGCGCGCTCACGCGCCTCGAAAAGAAGCTCGACACCGCGCTCGTGCGGCGCACCACGCGCCGTCTGCAATTGACGGAGGAGGGCGAAGGCTTCCTGCAGCGCGCCCGCGCGATTCTCGACGCGATGGAAGAAGCGGAGGAATCGGTTGCGCGCAAGCGTCGGCGGCCGTCGGGGCGCCTGCGTGTCGATGCGGCGTCGCCCTTCATGCTCCACTGCATCGCGCCGCATATGACGGCGTTTTCCGCGCTGTATCCGGAGATCCGGCTGGAGTTGACCAGCAGCGAGCGCATTGTCGATTTGCTCGAGCAGAAAGTGGACATCGCGATCCGCATCGGCGCGTTGCAGGATTCCACGCTGCATGCGCGCGCGCTCGGCAGCAGCAAGCTGCGCGTGGTCGCGAGTCCCGCGTATCTCGCCGAGCATGGCGAGCCGAAATCGGTCGACGCGTTGCGCGAACATCGGCTGATCGGCTTTACCGCGCCCGAGCATCTGAACCGCTGGCCGTTGCGCGAGCGCGGCAAGCGGGCGGGCAAAGGCACGAGTGCTAGCGGCCGTACCGGTCGTGTCAGCGGCAAGCCCGAGCCGCTGAAAATCCAGCCGTCGATCACTGCGTCGAGCGGCGAGACGCTGCGCCAACTCGCGCTCTCCGGCTGGGGCATCGCCTGTCTCGCCGATTTCATGACCGCCGCCGACATCCGCGATGGACGGCTCGTGCCGATCCTCGGCCATGTGCTGCTCGATGAGCGTCAGCCGGTCAGCGCCGTCTATTACCAGAGCGCGTCGCTTGCCGGGCGCGTGCAGTGCTTCCTGGATTTCATCGCGGCGCGCGTGCGCCTGTAGCGGCGCGTCCGACGCCCCCGCCATAAACAAAGCCTGCGGCTCTGACGAGCGCGCGGGCTTTTTTACGTGGGTGTTTTGTCCATGTGGCGGCGTAAATTATGAAGGTGTATATACAAGCTATACGCGATTGAGCGCGCTGTGCTCTTAGTCGCTTCGCCCGTGGTACGGCGGGCCTGACGCCTACATCAACTACCAGCATTGCCTTAGTGGAAAGCCCTGGGCCTCGAATCTTAAAAACAAGTTGTATATACAAGCCGTGGCCGCTAGACTTTCTGAAATTGTATAGACAGGACAACAACCATGATGACTCTGAAGCCCGGCCACCTGACCCTCCCGCAACTGCGCCAGATCGCGCGTGCCCACGTGCCGCTGAAGCTCGATCCCGCCAGCCATGCCGCCATCGACGCCTGCGCGAAAGCCGTCGCGGACATCGCCGCGAAAGGCGAGCCGGCCTACGGCATCAACACGGGTTTCGGGCGTCTCGCCAGCACGCACATTCCGCATGATCAGCTCGAACTGCTGCAACGCAACCTCGTGTTGTCGCACGCGGTCGGCGTGGGTGAGCCGATGTCGCGTCCCGTCGTGCGTCTGTTGATTGCGTTGAAGCTGTCGAGCCTCGGCCGCGGTCATTCGGGCATTCGCCGCGAAGTCATGGAAGCGCTGATCACGCTGTACAACGCCGACGTGCTGCCGGTGATTCCGGTCAAGGGTTCGGTCGGCGCATCGGGCGACCTCGCGCCGCTCGCGCATATGTCGGCGGTGCTGCTCGGCGTCGGCGAAGTGTTCGCGAAGGGCGAGCGCCTGCCGGCCACCGAAGGCCTCGCGCTCGTCGGCCTCAAGCCGCTCACGTTGCAGGCGAAGGAAGGTCTCGCGCTGCTGAACGGCACGCAGGCATCCACGGCGCTCGCGCTCTACAACATGTTCGCGATCGAAGACCTGTACCGCACTGCACTCGTGGCAGGCGCGTTGTCGGTGGATGCAGCGGCTGGCTCCGTGAAGCCGTTCGACGCGCGCATTCACGACCTGCGCGGCCATCAAGGACAGATCGACGCCGCCGCGGCGTATCGCTCGCTGCTGCAAGGCTCGGGCATCAACGTATCGCACGCCGATTGCGACAAGGTGCAGGACCCGTACAGCCTGCGCTGCCAGCCGCAAGTGATGGGCGCCTGTCTCGATCAGATGCGTCATGCCGCCGACGTGCTGCTGCTCGAAGCGAACGCCGTCTCCGACAATCCGCTGATTTTCCCCGACACCGGCGAAGTGCTGTCGGGCGGCAACTTCCACGCGGAGCCGGTTGCTTTCGCCGCGGATAATCTCGCGCTCGCCGCCGCGGAAATCGGCGCGTTGGCCGAGCGCCGCATCGCGTTGCTGATTGACGCCACGCTGTCGGGCCTGCCGCCGTTCCTCGTGCGCGACGGCGGCGTGAACTCCGGCTTCATGATCGCTCACGTGACCGCTGCCGCGCTCGCGTCGGAAAACAAGACGCTCGCGCATCCGGCTTCCGTCGATTCGCTGCCCACGTCGGCCAACCAGGAAGATCACGTTTCGATGGCGACGTTTGCCGCGCGCAAGCTCGGCGACATCGCCGAAAACACGGCGAATATTCTCTCTATCGAATTGCTCGCCGCCGCTCAAGGTGTCGATCTGCGCGCGCCGCACAAGACCAGCCCGAGCCTGCAAAAGGTGATGGACGCGGTGCGCAACGACGTCGCGCATTACGAGCTCGATCATTACTTCGCGCCGGACATCGCGGCGGTGACGCGTCTCGTGCAGAACGGCACGATCGCGAAGCTGAGCCCGTTCTCCTTCGTCTCAGAGCAGTAAGCGGACAGCGAGCGGCAGCCAATGAACGCACCGGCCTACCAGGGCATCAAGGACTTCATCCTCGCGCGCATTCATGCGGGCGAATGGGGTGAAGGCGACCAGGTGCCGTCCGAAAACGAGCTCGCACGCGAATTCAACGTCGCGCGCATGACGGTCAACCGCGCGTTGCGCGAGTTGACCTCGGAGCAGGTTCTGACGCGTGTGCAGGGCTCCGGCACGTTCGTCGCGCGCCCCAAGTACGAGTCGACGCTGGTGGCGATCCGCAGTATTTCCGACGAAATCGTCGCGCGCGGGCATCGCTATCAGGCGAAGGTGCTGCACATCGGCGCGAGCATTGCGGACGCCGCGCTCGCCGAGGAAATGCAGGTTAGCGCGGGCAGTCCGGTGTTTTTCTCGCGCGTGCTGCATTTCGAAAACGACGAACCCGTGCAACTCGAAGAGCGCTGGGTCAATCCGGCCGTCGCGCCCGAGTATGCATTGCAGGACTTCACGAACACCACGCCGAATCAGTACCTCGTTCGCGTCGCGCCGCTGCAGCGCGTCGAATACCGGATCGAGGCATTGGCGGCGGACGGCGACACGCGCGAGCTTTTGACGATGGACGAACTCGAACCCTGTCTCGTGCTGCATCGGCGAACGTGGTCGCAAAGCCAGGTCGCGTCGATCGCGAATTTATGGCATCCAGGCAGCCGCTACCGTTTCACCGGACATTTTTGATCCGCTTTTTCCGAGCGATTTTCCCCGACACATTCTGATCATCTTTACGCATTCCGAGGGCCACCATGAACAACCCGAAACACATCGACCCGCGTCTCGATCCCACTCGCACGATCCGCGCGCCGCGCGGCGCCGAAAAGACCTGCAAGACCTGGATCGCGGAAGCCGCGTATCGGATGATCCAGAATAATCTGGACCCCGAAGTAGCCGAGCATCCGCATGCGCTCGTCGTGTATGGCGGCATCGGCCGCGCGGCGCGCAACTGGGATTGCTTCGATCAGATCCTGGCATCGCTGAAGGACCTGAACGAAGACGAGACGCTGCTGATTCAATCGGGCAAGCCGGTCGGCGTGTTCCGCACGCATGCCGACGCGCCGCGCGTGCTGCTCGCGAACTCGAACCTGGTGCCGCATTGGGCGACGTGGGAGCATTTCCACGAACTCGATCGCAAGGGCCTGATGATGTACGGGCAGATGACCGCGGGTAGCTGGATCTACATCGGCAGCCAGGGCATCGTGCAGGGCACGTACGAAACGTTCTTCTCGGTCGCGAACCAGCATTTCAACGGCGATCCGAAGGGCCGCTGGATTCTCACGGGCGGTCTCGGCGGCATGGGCGGCGCGCAGCCGCTCGCGGCCACGATGGCCGGCTTCTCGATGATCGCGGTGGAGTGCGACGAGACGCGCATCGACTTCCGTCTGAAGACCCGCTATGTCGACAAAAAAGCGAAGACGCTCGACGAAGCGCTCGCCATGCTCGACGAAGCGAAGCAGGCGGGCAAGCCGGTGTCGATCGGGCTGCTCGGCAATGCCGCCGACGTGTTCGCCGAGTGCGTGACGCGCGGCATCACGCCGGACTGCGTGACCGATCAGACGAGCGCGCACGATCCGATTCACGGCTACCTGCCGCAAGGCTGGAGCGTGGAAGACTGGCGCGAGCGCATGAAGACCGCGCCCGATTCGATCGTCGTGCCGGCGAAGCAGTCGATGGCGAAACAGGTGCAGGCGATGTTGACGTTGCAGCAGCGCGGCGCGGCCACGCTCGACTACGGCAACAACATTCGTCAGATGGCGCTCGAAATGGGCGTTGACAACGCGTTCGATTTTCCGGGCTTCGTGCCGGCGTATATCCGCCCGCTGTTCTGCGAAGGCAAGGGGCCGTTCCGCTGGGTCGCGCTGTCGGGCGATCCCGAGGACATCTACAAGACGGATGCAAAGGTCAAGGAACTGATTCCCGACGATCCGCATCTGCACAACTGGCTCGACATGGCGCGCGAACGCATCGCGTTCCAGGGCTTGCCGGCGCGTATCTGCTGGGTCGGCGTGAAGGATCGCTATCGTCTCGGCCAGGCGTTCAACGAGATGGTGAAGAACGGCGAGCTGAAGGCGCCGATCGTGATCGGCCGCGATCACCTCGATACCGGTTCCGTCGCGAGCCCGAATCGCGAAACCGAATCGATGAAAGACGGCTCGGACGCGGTCAGCGACTGGCCGCTGCTTAACGCTCTGCTGAATACGGCGGGTGGCGCGTCGTGGGTGTCGCTGCATCACGGCGGCGGCGTCGGCATGGGCTTCAGCCAGCATTCGGGCGTCGTGATCGTCGCGGACGGCACGGACGCCGCGAAGGAACGCCTCGGCCGCGTGCTGTTCAACGATCCGGCAACGGGCGTGATGCGTCACGCGGATGCGGGCTATGAACTCGCGCAGCAAACCGCGCGTGAGGCGGGTCTCAATCTGCCGATGCTGGGCCGTTGAGCATGACGTTCGCGGGCAGCATGGCGACGCTCACGTTGATCCGCGGCGCGCAACTCGTGGCGTCGCCGTGGAAGAACGGCGGCGGCGTGACACGCGAGGTCGCGGCGTTTCCCGCGGATACGGGGCTCGACACGTTCGTATGGCGCGTGAGCGTGGCGGACGTTGCGCAAGCGGGGCCGTTTTCGCGCTTTCCTGGAATCGATCGCACGCTGGTGCTGTTGTCCGGCGCGGGCATGCTGCTCGATGAAGCGCAAAGCGGCGAAGCTGTGGCCACGCATGCGTTGACGCAGGCGTTCGATACCGCGCGCTTTGCCGGCGAGGCGCACATCGACGCACGTCTCGTCGACGGTCCGACGCGCGACTTCAATCTGATGGTGCGCCGTGACCGCGCGCAAGGCGAGCTGGACGTGTGGCACACGACGCAGCAGCAGGCGCAAACCGAACACACGTTATCCGCGGATGTCGCGCTGCTGTACTGCGCGAGCGGCGCGATTGCAGTCGCATTGGGCGATGCAGAAGCAGATTCGCAAGCAGATTCACAAGCGCAACGGCTCGAACCAGGCGACACCTTGCGCATCGACGCCCCGAACAATCTCTCATGCAGGATAGAAGGCGAAGGCGCGTTGCTGGCAATCCGCATTCGCTACACGCAACCAGCCACGCAACCAGCAGCAGCGAGCATCCGATGAAGCAAACTGTCTGGCATCAACTGAAACTGTGCCCTCAGGGCGACCCCGACCATACGCTGCCCGACGCGGCGATCGCCGTAGAAAACGGCACGATCGCGTGGCTCGGCGCGTCCGCCGATCTGCCTGCGCAATACGCCGCGTGGCCGCGCGAAGAGTTGCACGGCGCGTGGGTGACGCCGGGTCTCGTCGATTGCCATACGCATCTGGTATACGGCGGGCAACGCGCCGATGAATTCGCGCAGCGCCTCGCGGGCGTCAGCTATGAAGAGATCGCGCGCCAGGGCGGCGGCATCGTGTCGACGGTGCGCGCCACGCGCGCTGCGACCGAACAGGCGCTGTTCGACCAGTCGGCCGCGCGGCTCGAGCCCTTGCTTGCCGAAGGCGTGACCGCAATCGAAATCAAATCCGGTTACGGGCTCGATCTCGACAGCGAGCGCAAGATGCTGCGCGTCGCGCGCCAGTTGGGCGAACGCTATCCGGTCACCGTCTACACAACGTTCCTCGGCGCGCACGCATTGCCGCCCGAATTCGCGGGCCGCGCCGATGCGTATATCGACGAAGTCTGCAACACGATGCTGCCCGCGCTCGCGGACGAAGGTCTCGTCGACGCCGTCGATGTGTTCTGCGAGCGCATCGGCTTTTCGCTCGAACAAAGCGAGCGCGTGTTCAACGCGGCGGCGCGCTACAAGCTGCCCGTGAAAATGCACGCTGAGCAGTTGTCGAATGGCGGCGGCACCGCGCTTGCCGCGCGCCATCGCGCGTTGTCCGCGGATCATCTCGAGTTTCTCGATGAAGCCGGCGTCGCCGCGATGAAAGAGGCCGGCACCGTCGCCGTGTTGCTGCCCGGCGCGTACTACTTCATTCGCGAGACGCAACTGCCGCCGCTCGATCTGCTGCGGCGTTATGAAGTGCCGATTGCAATTTCGACCGACAGCAATCCGGGCACGTCACCCGCCACGTCGTTGCTGCTGATGATGAACATGGCGACGACGCTATTCCGCATGACCGTGCCCGAAGTGCTGAAGGGCGTGACATCGAATGCGGCGCGCGCGCTCGGCAAGGCGGACCGTCATGGTTCGCTCGAAGCAGGGCGCGCTGCCGACTTCGCGGTCTGGTCGGTCGACTCGCTCGCGGAGCTTGCGTACTGGATCGGGCGTCCGCTGTGCTCGCGGGTCGTGCGTGCAGGCGAGACGGTTTATGCCGCGCCTTCGCGTGCTTCTCGTGCTTCGAGTTCTTCTACACGCGACGCGAACTGAGTCAGGACCTGAGAGATGACACCAGAAAAACAGTCGCTATTCGCCGAACACGCGTACCTGCCGGACGGCTGGCGCCGCAACGTGCTGCTCGAATGGGACGCGGACGGCACGTTGACGGCGGTCACGCCGGACACTGCGGAAATTCCCGCAGACGTGCAGAAAGCCGCGGGTCCGATATTACCTGGCATGCCGAACCTTCACTCGCATGCATTTCAGCGCGCGATGGCCGGCCTCACCGAATATCGCGCCGCTTCCGGCAACGGCGCCACCGACAACTTCTGGAGTTGGCGCGATCTGATGTATCGCTTTGCCGCGCGCATCACGCCCGAAGGATTGGCGAGCGTCGCGCAATGGCTCTACATCGAAATGCTGAAGGCGGGCTATACGTCGGTGTGCGAGTTTCATTACGTGCATCACACGCCGGAAGGCAAGCGCTACACGAACCAGGCGGAACTTGCACAACGTGTCGTGGATGCGGCGTCGGCGGCCGGCATCGGCATGACGATGCTGCCGGTGCTCTATCAGTACAGCGGTTTTGGCGCGCGCGCGCCGCGCGACGATCAGCGGCGCTTCATCAACACGCCGGAAAGCCTGCACGAACTGCTCGCCGCGTTGCGCGCCGCTCGCCCTGAAAACGCGGCATTGCGCTATGGCGTGGCGCCGCATTCGTTGCGCGCGGTGTCGGAGCAATCGCTGCGTGCCTTGCTCGACGGCCTGGACCGCAGCGCGCCGGTTCATATTCATATCGCCGAACAGACCGCCGAAGTCGACGCGTGCATCGAAACGGAAGGCGCGCGTCCGGTGCAGTGGCTGCTGGATCGCTTCGACGTCGACGGAAGATGGTGCCTCGTGCACGCCACGCATGTCGATGCAAACGAGACGCTCGCGCTCGCGAAGAGCGGTGCCGTTGCGGGCCTGTGTCTGACCACGGAAGCGAATCTCGGCGACGGTATTTTTCCGGCGCACGAGTATCTCGACGCGCAAGGGCGCATCGGCGTCGGCTCGGATAGCCACATCGGCGTCGACTGGCGCGCGGAATTGCGCCTGCTCGAATACGGGCAGCGTCTGACGCGCCGGCAACGCAACGTGCTGGCCTCGGCACAGACGCCTTATGTGGCCGATCGTCTTTTCGACGCGGCGCTCGAAGGCGGCGCGCGCGCCACGGGTCGCGCGACCGGTGCATTGCAAGCCGGCCATCGCGCGGATTGGCTCGTGCTGGACCCGGATCACGCGAGCATTGCCGGACACGCGCCGAATAACTGGCTCTCGGGCGTCGTTTTCTGCGAGCATGGCGAGACGCCGATCCGCGACGTGTACGCAGGCGGCGACAAGCTGGTCGAGAATCGCCGGCATCGCGACGAAGAGGGCGCTTACGCGCGCTATCGCATCGCGCTCGCGGAACTGCTCAAATGAGTTGACGCGATGCACGCACACCGCATGCGCGCCGTGCCCGCGTCACCGCAACGTTCTTCCGATTCAGGACTGACATGACTGCTTCGAACACTCCACCGGTTTTCACGCTGCATCGCGGCAACCTGCCGATGCTGATCTCCATCCCGCATCTGGGCACGCAGATCCCCGCGGACATCGCCGCGACGATGGCGCCCACGGCGCTTCGCACCGACGATTGCGACTGGCATCTCGACCGGCTCTACGCGTTTGCGAAGCGCATGGGCGCGTCGATCATCGCGCCGACTTACGCGCGCTACGTGATCGACCTGAACCGTCCGCCCGACGGCGCGAACCTGTATCCGGGGCAGGACACCACGGGGCTTCTGCCCGTCGATACGTTCGACAAGGAGCCGTTGTATCGCGAAGGTCATCTGCCGGACGATACTGAGGTGGCCCGCCGTCGCGACGTTTACTGGATGCCGTATCACAGCGCGCTCGCAGGCGAACTCGCCGCGCTCAAGGCGCAGCACGGCAAAGTGCTGCTATGGGAAGCGCATTCGATCCGCTCGCGCGTCCCGCGTTTCTTCGAAGGGCGCTTGCCGGACTTCAACTTCGGCACGTCGAACGGCGCGAGTGCGATGGCGGGTCTCGCCGAGGAATTGGCTGCGATCGTCGAACGGCATGGCGTTTATTCGGCTGTCGCGAATGGGCGCTTCAAGGGCGGCTACATCACGCGCGAGTATGGTCAGCCTTCGCAAGGCGTGCATGCGGTGCAACTCGAGCTGTCGCAAATCACGTATATGCAGGAACAGTTGCCGTACGCGTACGACGAAACGCTTGCAGCGAAGATCGAGCCTTTGCTCGAGCAACTCGTCGCGACCGCGGTGGGGCGCGTGAAGACGGCGTAATCGCGGGCGCGAACCTCTCGCGCGCGATAGGCAACCAAAAAGCAGGCAACCAAAAAACAGGCAACCAAAAAACAGGCAACCAAAAAACAGGCAACCAAAAAGAATGGCCTCGCAAAAAATGCGAGGCCATTTTCATTCGCGCGACGCTTGGCGTGAGCGTCCGCCGCCGTTACCCTCTATGCGAGGCAAGCTTAACGGCAGTGGCGTTCCCAGTGGTGATGCACGCGCACCTTCTTGCAAACTTCGTGATGGTGCCCAGCGGCCTGTGCGGGAGCGATTGCGCTGAAAGCAGCAGCGGCTGCGGCAAGAGCCAGGACGATCTTCTTCATTACAAAACCCTTAATCAGTGTTGTGGAGTTGGCGGTGCAGCAGGACGTATGCCGCACGGCACGCAAGCATGCCACATCGACGGCTGCTGCGGAGGAACGCCGCCGCTCCGTCAGTGTCAATCCTCACGGCGGATGGCGCAAAAGGCCGTCCGCGTTGACGTGGAGCAAGGCGAGCCGGTCTCCGCACAAAGTTCGCGTGATGTGCGGCGTGCCGCTTGCAAGCGAGGCCGGGCAACGGCTACCCTTTCAGAATGATGACGCTCGTCACGGCGTCGTCTTGACATCGGGCAAAAAGATGGAAGACCCCGCAATGGAAGATTCCGACGAATTGCTGCTTCCCGTCTGGCGCGCGAATCTCGTGCTGCTCACGCGCGAGGTCGGCGCGGCGAGTCGCCTCGCGCGCATGATGACGTTTTCCGCGAGCTATCTGAAGTTGATGTTGTCGGGCCAGCGCGAATTCAGCGAGGAGTTCGTGCGCGGCATCGAAGCGGTGACCGGCTTGCCGAATGGCTGGATGAACGCGCCGCATACCGAAGAGGAGATTCCGCCCAACGCGCGCGCCGCGATCGACAACGAAGAGCCGCAGGCGCGCTTTCGCGGCACGGCGCATCCCGCGAGAAAAAAGACGGTGCTGCGGCCACCCGAGCCGATTTTTGGCCAGAGCGCGCCTGCCAAACGTATCGAGGACGAAGCGCTGGACGCGGAAGCGCATCGGCGCCAGGCGTACTTTCGCAAGGTCCGCGAGCTTGCGCTTCAGGAGGTCCGGCGTTTCGAGCGGCATCTCGCGCATGCGCCTGTCGAACTGCCGTCGTTGCGCGCCAAGGTCGAAGAGGTGATTGCCGCCGCCGATCCCGACGGTCCGATTCAGGCCGATCTTGCCGGGCGGCTCGAACAGATCGAGAAGCATCGGCATTTGCTGTTGCGGCATGTGGAGAGCCTGCAGGCGTTGCTCGCGCAACTCGGCGAGGGCGACGGATGAGCGGCGCGGCCGGTGGCCTGCTCACGGGGGCATTACGCGGGAAAGAGCGGTCATGACGCGGTGCGTGAGCGTCCTGAGTTGCATGAAGCTGCTGCGGTGCCTGCGGATAGCCACCGCGCTCGCACTAGGCGCGGCAGCGTCTGCCGCTTTCGCCGGCGGCGCAACCCCCGATCCCTCCAGCGACGACCGCGCGCCCTACACAACCGAGCGCGACGTTCATCTCTTCGTGATCCAGAAAGACGGTTCCATCGAGGAACACGACGACAGCGTGTTGCGCGCGAACACGGCGAGCGGCGTCGACGACATCGCGCAACGCTACGTGTGGTTCAACAAGGACATCGAACAGGTGCAGTTGCTCGCCGCCGAGACGATCGATCCGGACGGCGCGACGCACACGGTCGGTCCCGAAGCGATCCGCGACATTCAGGAGCCGCGCTCGGCGGGCGCGCCGAGCTTCCAGGACGGTGTGTTGCGCACGGTGATTTTTCCGGGCGTCGAGCCCGGCTCGCGCGTCCATCTGGCGTTTCGCAAGACGCGCGCGAAGCCGTTGCAGGCGGGCACGTTCGCGTATCTCGTCGAGCCGACGCGCGAACCGGTCGAGGATCAACGCCTGATCTTCGATCTTCCCGCCGATGTGCCGCTGTATGCCGACGCGCGCGGCTACACGGCATTGCCGCCGGTCAGCGAGAATGGCCGCACGCGTTACGAATTCCGCTACCAGCATGGACCGTATGCGCGGCTCGAAGCGGGCGCGGTCGGCTATGCGAATTGGGGCGATCGTCTGATGGTGTCGACCGTGCCGGACTTCGCGAGCTTCGCCGCGCGTTATCGCGGTCCCGCAACCGACGCCACCTTCGACGATCCCGCCATCGTGCGGCTAGCGCAGTCGCTCACCGCGCGCGCCGCGGACCCGCGCGAGAAGGCGCGGATACTGTACGACTGGTTGCGCATGAATATCCGCTACGTCGCGCTTTTTCTCGGCGAGACAGCGGCGATTCCGCACAAGGCGGCCGACATCCTGCGCAATCGCTATGGCGACTGCAAGGACCACGTCGCGCTGTACAGCGCGCTGCTGGCCGCGGTCGGCATTCGCAGCGAGGCGGTGCTGCTCAATCTCGGGCCGTACTATAGTCTGCCGGACGTGCCCGGTTATGGCGCGAGCGCGATCAATCACGCGATTATCTGGATTCCTGAACTATCGCTGTACGCGGACACGACCGCGGGCGGCGTGGGCTTCGGTTATCTGCCCGCCGCCGTGATGGACCGGCCCGTGTTGCTGGTCGGCGAGGGCACGCTGTCGCGCACGCCCGCCACTCAAACGCGCGAGCGCACGGCGCGCGTGCAGATCGACGTCGATGAAAACGGCACCGCGAATTACGCCTATCGCGTGGAAGATGCGGGCTTCACGGCCGAGATCGAGCGCAATATCTTTCGACGTGCGTCGCGGCAGCGCACGCAGCAGATCGCCGGCAATCGTCTGTTGCAAACCGGCCTGCATGGCAGCGCGCAATTGCGCACGGGCGACGTGGCCGCGACCGACGGGCCGTTCGCGACGTCGATAGAGGGCAAGCTCGAGCACTTCATCTGGAGCGACGGCACGACCGCTGTGCCGTCGCTGACGAGCTTCTCCGGCGGCATGCGTTCGCAGGTGCAGGCATGGCTCGCGGAGCCGGCTCGCACGCAGCCGTGGACCTGCATCGGCGGCGCGTTCGACGAGACGCTCGAAATCACGCTGCCGCGCTTCGCGAAGATAACGGACATGCCCGTCGATACCGATGTCCACGACAAGTTCGTCGCGTTCTCGTCGCGCTATGTATTCGACCCGGCGGCGCGCGTGCTGCAGATCAGGCGGCAGCTTCGCGCCGCCTTCGGACACCAGATGTGTTCGGCAGAAGAGTTTGCCGCGATGAAGGACGACCTCGTGCGGATCGAGCGCGACCTCGACGCACAGATCGTCGTCAAGGCCGCGCGGCCTGCGTTGAACCGCTAAGGGAAACGAAAGACGCTCAGCTACCGCTCTTCGTCACGACCGGAACCCACGCGCCGTTCTTCACCTGATACAACGTCGACGCGCCGCTTTTCAGCGCGCCGGTGTTGTCGAACGAAATCTTGCCGGTCACGCCTTCGAAGTCGATCGTCTTGAGCATCGGACGGTAGTCGTTGGGCGACGTCGATTTGGCCTGCTGCATCGCCTTGATCGCGGCCCACGCGCCGTCGTAACCGAACGGCGCATACGACAGAATCTCGCCGCCGAAGCGCTTCTTGAACTTCGCGGAGAAGTCCTTGCCGCCGGGCAGTTGCGCGAGCGGGCGGCCGTATTCCCAGGCCATCACGCCTTCGGCCGCGTCGCCGGCGAGCTTGATGAACTCGGGGTCTTCCACGCCGCCGCCGCCCACCAGTTGCGCCGTCACGCCGAGCTGCTTCATGCGCCGCGCGAAACCGGCGGCCTGCGTATCGAGCCCGCCGAAGAAGACCAGGTCCGCGTTCGCCGCCTTGATCTTGGTGATCTGCGTGCTGAAGTCGACCGCGTGATTGTCGGTGTACTCGCGCGCGACGATCGTGCCGCCATGCGCCTTCACCGCCTTCTCGAACTCGTCGGCTTCGCCCTGACCGAAAGCCGTACGGTCGTCGATGATCGCGATGCGCTTCGCCTTGCTCACTTCGACCGCATAGACGCCTGCGTTGCCGGCGTTTTGCGCGTCTGTCGAAATCACCATGAACGTGTTCGCGAAGCCGCGTCCGGTGATGATCGGGTTGGTCGCCGCCGGATCGATCACGGGAATGCCGGCCTGCTCGTAGATCTGCGAGGCGGGAATCGTCGTGCCCGAATTGAAGTGGCCGACCACCACCGAGACGCCCGAGTCCACCAGTTTCTGCGCGACCTGCACGCCGATGCGCGGGTCCGCCTGGTCGTCCTGCGAGACGATCTGGAACTGCGCGACCTTGTCGCCGATCTTGATCTTCTGCGCGTTGGCTTCCTCGATGGCGAGCCGCACGCCGTTTTCGAGGTCCTTGCCGTAGCCTGCGTTGGCGCCCGTCATCGGCGCGGCGAAGCCGATTTTCACGGGCATGTCGTCGGCGAAACCGGCGAGCGGCGCGACCGCAAAGAGGGCGCCGACGAACAGGGCAAGCGGTTTGAGCGTGGTGTGGTGACTCATGGTCTCTCCTTACTTCGACAGTTCGAGTGATGAAAGCGGCAAAGCGATGACGCGGCTCGGCGCTGACAAAGCGAGCGGGTTCCCGCGGGCACGAAGGCTCGCGATGCACCGTGCGGAGTACGTGTGGTTGTATTCGCACGCCGGTCATGTGGCGCGAATATAGGAAGCCAATATGCGGCCGTCTTGGCAGTTCGCGGCGCTTTGAATGAGGATTTCGGCATAAGCTCGCGAGGGGGGCGCGAGCGTTGATGCGTGCCGGAGCGAGAGTGCGGATTGGCGCACACATGCATGGAGACATGTGGCGAAGTGGTGGGCTTAACTGGTTGTAGGTGTCGAAGCTATGTGTTCAACACACAGCACGAAGATGCGCGCGAACACGATGGCCGCGGGGTGCAAGAGGAATGCGAGAGAAGCGAGCAACAGGACGCGCGAGCCCATGCCCGCGCGCTCGCCTAAGTAACCAGCGTTACCGCTCGCCTTGCTGACGCAGCACTTCTTCGCGCAGACGCAGCAGCGGCGCTTTGGTTTCGTCGTCGGCCCACGTGTCGAGATCGTCGATCGCGCGCTGGCAGCCGTCGAGCACGAGGTCGAGGTCCACCGGCACGCCGTTGTTCAGCGCGAATTCGATCGTCTCGGCGAACTGCTGGCAGTCGTCCTCGCCGTACGAAATGTCGAGGTTGTCCGCGATCACTTCGGCGATGTTGCTGCGCGCCTTGTCGTCGGGCGTCACCATGTCGATGATGCCGCGCGCGACGGCCGGCGAGTAGTAAAGCGCGATGTCGAGCCACTGCGCGGGGTCGAAGTCGGGCTGATCGAACTGGTTCTCGAAGAACTCGATGGCTTCCTGTTCATGCACCTCGTCGGCGTCGACGCTGATGCACAACTGCTCAAAATACTCTTCCCGCTCGCTGCGGATATAACCGTCCATCGATGCCTCGTCTGCTGAATGCCGGATGCCTGAGAAAGTCGCCGCACGAAGCCGCAAAGCCGCAAAGCCATTATCGGCTCGCGCGTGCGGCACGCATTATAGGACGACCGGCCGGCTGACAAGGTTCCTGGCGGCGCAACGCCGGCAACGCTGCGGCCCGCACCGCACCGCACGATGCGCAAGCTACGCCGTCTCGGCCACCCACGCGTCGAACCATTCGCGCGGCTGCGCGATTTCGTTTTGCGCGGGCACCAGTTCCAGTTCGTAGCGCCCGGCTTGCCACGTCGCCTTGACGACCGCGTTGACCGCGGCGAGCGTGTGCTCGAACGCGCCGCGAATCGTGTCGCCGAGCAGCGTGCGCGCGACGAACACCGCGCTCGTCAGATCGCCGACGCCGACCGGCTGCCGCGCGAACGGATAGAGCGGGCGCTGGCCCATCCACGCCTCGCGTTCGGTGACGACGAGCATGTTGAAACGATCCGCGGGACTGTTGCGATCGAGCAGGTGTTTGACCAGCACGAGCTTCGGTCCGCGCGCGATGATCTCGCGGCACGCGGCGACGGCTTCCTCGAGCGTCTCGATCTCGCGGCCGACGAGCCGCTGCAACTCCGTGTGATTCGGCGCCATCGCGTCGGCCACTTCCGGCATGGTGTCGACGAGAAACTGCTGGATGCCGGGCTCGACCTTGCAGCCGCTTGCCGCGCCCATCACCGGATCGCAGAAGTACCAGGCGCGCGGATTCGCGGCCTTCACGGCCTTGACGATTTCCAGCACCGACTGCGCCTGCTCCGGCGTGCCGAGATAGCCCGACAGCACCGCGTCGCAGCGCGGCAGCATGCCGATTGCGCCGATGCCTTCGGCGAGTTCTTCCATCTGCGCGGCGTTGATGGCGGTGCCGGTCCAGTGGCCGTATTGCGTGTGATTCGAGAACTGCACGGTGTTCAGCGGCCACACGTTCACGCCAAGCCGACGCATCGGAAACACGGCCGCGCTATTGCCCGCGTGCCCGAAAACGACATGTGACTGAATGCTGAGAACGTTCTTCGTCATGGTATGGCTCGCGCAGGCGGACGTGCGCGATCGGTGAAAACGGGAGGGATGCGCGGCGGCGATGCTCGGGCATGAACCCGCTACGCCGCGCGCAGGACTGCTTCATGTATTGCAAGAACAATGCACGGTCTGCATCGTAGGGAAACAATACAGGAGTTTGCCGCAAGCCAGTTGATCCGTCCCCGTGCTGTTGCGCCGAACCATCACCGGCGACGGCTCGGGCAGGATCAGGCCAGCTCGCGATAGAGCGCGAGATAGCGGTCCGCCGACGCGCCCCAGCCGAAATCCTGGCGCATCGCGCGGCGCTGCGCCGCCTTCCATTCGGTGCGCCGGCCGTGCAGCGCGAACGCACGGCGGATCGCGGCGGTCAGGCTGCGCGGCGTGAAGTCGTCGAACACGAAGCCGGTCGCGAGATCCTCGGCGAGATTTTCAAGCGATGCGTCCGCGACGGTGTCCGCGAGACCGCCCACGCGATGCACGAGCGGCAGCGATCCGTAAGCCAGCGCGTAAAGCTGCGTGAGACCGCACGGCTCGAAGCGCGACGGCACCGCGATCACGTCGCTGCCGGCGATGATCGTGTGTGCGAGTTTTTCGTCGAAGCCGAGTTCCACCGCGACCGATTCCGGATGCGTCTGCGCGACGCGCTTCAGGCCGTTTTCGAGCGCCGGGTCGCCGGTGCCGAACACGACGAGCTGACCGCCGCGCTTGACGATCTCCGGCACGGTTTCGAGCAGCAGGTCGAGACCCTTCTGTTCGGTCAGGCGGCTCACCACGCCGAACAGCAGTGCATCGCTTTTTTGCGCGAGGCCGAAGCGTTTTTGCAACGCCTCCTTGCACGCGAGTTTGCCGGCGAGCCGCGTCGCGGTGTAGCGGTGCTCGAGGAGCGCGTCGTTCGCGGGGTTCCAGACCGTATAGTCGACGCCGTTCAGGATGCCGCACAGGTCATGCGCGCGGCTGCGCAGCAGGCCGTCTAGTCCGCCGCCTTGCGCAAGGGTTTGAATCTCGCGCGCGTACGTCGGGCTCACGGTCGTGATGCGGTCGCTGTAATAGAGCCCCGCCTTCAGAAACGACAGTTGTCCATAGAATTCGACGCCGCGCATGCTGAAGAAATCGTCCGGCAGGCCGAGCTGGCCGAACTGATGCGCGGGAAACACGCCCTGATACGCAAGGTTGTGCACGGTAAAGACGCTGCGCGCGGGCGCCCGGCCGTGCTGCCGTTCGGCCGCTTTCAGATAGGCGGCAGCGAGCCCCGCGTGCCAGTCGTGCGCGTGGACGATCTGCGGCGACCACGCCGGGTCGAGCTGCTGCGCGAGTTGCGCGGCGACCCAGCCGAGCAGCGCGAAACGCTGTGCGTTATCGCCGTAGGGTACGTGCTCGTCGTTCAGATACGGATTGCCTGGCCGGTCGTACAACGTGGCCGCCCGAATCATGTAGACGACGAGTCCGTTCGACGGCAACGTGCCCTGTTCGAGCGTCACGCCCGGCGCATCGAAGCGGCGGCCCAGTTGGGCGACCGGACGCAGGTCGTGCAGGCCGGCCGCGACCGCGGGAAAGCCGGGCAGCAGCACGCGCACGTCGGCGCCGCGCTCGACCAGCGCGGACGGCAGCGCGCCCGCGACGTCGGCGAGACCGCCCGTTTTCAGGAGGGGATACAGCTCGCTGGCGACGTGTAGGGCGCGAATCGTCATAGGCTCGGTCTCGTTCCTTTAAAGATGTGACGGTCGATGCTTGCGGGCTGCGCTGGGCCGCTGCGGACGGCCGCGCGGCACCAGCGCTCATTAGTTCACGTCCTGCCGCAGCGCCTCGGGCGTGACGAGCACGACGCCTTCGTCGGTACGATAGAAACGCTCGGCGTCGCGCACCGGATCTTCGCCGATTACCGTGCCGTCCGGGATCGTGCAGCCGCGGTCCACGACCACCTTCTGCAAGCGGCAACTCGCGCCGACGGTGACCTGCGGCAACAAGACTGCCTCATTGATATTACAGAACGAACTCACCTTGACGTTCGACGACAACACCGAGCGCGAAATCTGCGAACCCGAGATCACGCAGCCGCCGCACACGATCAGATTGTTGCCCGAGCCTTGCAGCCCCTTCAGGTCGCGCACGAACTTGGCGGGCGGCAGTTGCTCCTGGTAAGTCCAGATCGGCCAACTGCGGTCATAGAGGTCGAGCGTCGGGATCGTGGAAGCGAGGTCGAGATTGGCGGCCCAATAGGCGTCGATGGTGCCGACGTCGCGCCAGTACGGCTCGACATTCGGGTCCGAGGACACGCACGACATGCTGAACGGATGCGCGATCGCGGTGCCTTGCGTGACGACGCGCGGCAGAATGTCCTTGCCGAAGTCGTGATCGGTATCGACGCTCGAGATGTTTTGTTCGAGCAACGCGTACAGGTAGTCGGCGTTGAACACGTAGATGCCCATGCTTGCGAGGGCGGTGTCGGGCCGGCCGGGAATCGCCGGCGGGTCGGCCGGTTTTTCGACGAAGCCGGTGACGCGGCGGTTTTCGTCGACGGCCATCACGCCGAAGGCCACCGCGTCCATGCGCGGCACTTCGATGCAGCCGACCGTGCAATCGGCGCCGCTCTCCGCGTGGTCCGCGATCATACGCGTGTAGTCCATCTTGTAGATGTGATCGCCCGCCAGCACGACGACATACTTTGGACGAATCGAGCGGATGATGTCGAGGTTCTGGAACACCGCGTCGGCCGTGCCGCGATACCAGTGCGCGCCTTCGACGCGCTGTTGCGCGGGCCACAGATCGATGAACTCGCCGAACTCTCCGCGCAGAAAACCCCAGCCGCGCTGCAGATGACGCAACAGCGAGTGCGCCTTGTACTGCGTGACGACGGCGATGCGCCGGATGCCGGAGTTCAGGCAATTGGACAGCGCGAAGTCGATGATGCGGAATTTGCCGCCGAAATGTACGGCCGGCTTGACGCGTTTGTTGGTGAGCGGACCGAGCCGGGTGCCGCGTCCGCCGGCCAGTACGATGGCGAGAGTGGTGCGTTGCAGATCGTTCAACCGTGCCGGCGTATCCATGTCTGTCTCCTTTGTCGACCGCGGTTAGCGCTATAGCGCTTACTGCGGTCCCATGTAATCGTTCCGTTGTGCCATGCAATGAATGCCTCGCTTGCTTCCCCGATGCGGCTGGTCGATCGCTTCTACATTGATTCGCGTTTGATTCGCGTTTGATTCGCTTTTGATTCGCGTATTGCGGCTGCTGCGCTGGCGAGCCCGTCCCGTAGTTCTAGCACTGAATGGCCTCGCGCGGGCGACGTTTCTCGGCTGCGAGCCGCCGACGCGCCCAACTGCGAACCTTCGGCCGAGGCGCGCCGACGCTCCGTGCGCCACGGCACATAGCGAGCGAGGTTCCGTGCGCAATATGCGTGCCACGCGATGTGCCGCACGGCGCGGCGTATCGCGGCGCCTCGTGGAGAAGCGGGCTGTGTGCGTGCCGCTGCGCGGTCGCGATGGGCGTCGTAGAATCGTCCGCGATTGCGCGGCATGTCGGCGGCCGCTTGCGGCGAACTTTTAATGTGCGCTGGCAGCCGCCTCCATCCGCATCCTTTTCCCGGCTTCTTCAATAGAAAAATGTCCATCAGCTTTCGCCGTCTTTCATTGCTTGCAACGTTGAGCGCCGCCGCATTCGGCGCGGCGCCGGTCACGGTTTGTGCCGCATCTGCGGCTTCTGCCGAAACGCTGGCGACGGGCTCGGTCGGCGCGTCGTCGACCGTATCCACAGCCGCTTCAACCAGCAGCGCATCCGAAACCGCCGCAGGCGGCGGCAATGCGGGCCCGGCCTACGGCCCCGAGTTGCAGGGCTTCACCTATCCCGAACCTGTCGGCCAATACGACTTCACTTCGCAAGGCGTTGCGCTGCATATGGCCTACATGGACGTCAAACCGGCGCACGCGAACGGCCGCACTGTCGTCCTTCTGCACGGCAAGAACTTTTGCGGGGCGACGTGGGAGGCGACGATGCATCGTCTGAGCGAAGCGGGTTATCGCGTGATCGCGCCGGATCAGGTCGGCTTTTGCAAGTCGAGCAAACCGGAGCACTATCAGTACAGTTTCCAGCAGCTCGCGCGCAATACTCATGCGCTGCTCGAGTCGCTCGGTGTGAAAGACGCGACCGTCGTCGGACATTCGACGGGCGGCATGCTCGCCGTTCGCTATGCGCTGATGTATCCGCGTGAGACGCAGCAACTGGTGCTCGTCAATCCGATCGGGCTCGAGGACTGGAAGGCGAAGGGCGTGCCGTCGCTGTCGGTGGACGACTGGTATCGGCGCGAACTGAAGACCAGCGCGGACGGCATTCGCCGCTACGAGCAGTCGACGTACTATGCCGGCCAATGGCGCGCCGATTACGAACCGTGGGTGCAGATGCTCGCGGGCATGTACCGGGGGCCGGGCAAGCGGATCGTCGCGTGGAATTCGGCGTTGCTCTACGACATGATTTATACGCAGCCGGTGGTCTATGAGTTCGGGCAGTTGAGCATGCCGACGCTGTTGCTGATCGGGCAGAAGGACACGACCGCGATTGGCAAGGACGCGGCTTCACCGGAAGTGCGCGCGAAGATCGGTCATTATCCGGAGTTGGGGAAGGCCGCGGCGAAAGCGATTCCGCATGCGACGCTGGTTGAGTTCGCTGACCTGGGCCACGCGCCGCAGATGCAGGACCCGGATGCGTTTCATAAGGCGCTGCTGGATGGGTTGGCGGCGGGCCTGGCGAATCGCTGAGGTTCGAATGACTCTTCGTGTTGCCGGCATATCCTTACGTCGCGCTTCACCAGGTGGCTCTTTTTGGTCTATCGCGGTTCCTAGGCGGACGCTTCAAGATAGGTGCTGGCCGTCCAGAAGTGGTCGCTCTTTGCGTTTCCAGTACAGGCTGCTTCAAACTGTTTTGCCGCTCCGCTTTTGCAACTGATCGACGATTCTAGGCAAAACGAGTCGGCCGCACGGTCCGAGCAGCGTGTTGAGAGGAGCACTCGCGAGCGTTAGGAAGGGTTTATAGCGAATGACTTATTGACGTTTTGGGACAGCGACCCCGCCCTTGCGCAAGATTCCAGCCTCCACCCGGTAGATGTCCGGTACGTTGATCTTGCCATTGCTGCGTTCGTCCATCACGGCCACCGCTTTCATCGCTTCGAGTAGCGCTTCCGGCCCTGGGCTATCCGTTAGGCCAGCGGGCGTCTTTATCACCTCGCCATAAGTTGATGATTCGATGGCTCGCATGACACGGCTCTCTTCCCACAGTTGGAAGAGCTGGTCGCGTGACATAGGGACGAACTGTCGCTTTAGCGCTTCCAGTGACGGACGAATCCACTCGTAGTCCTCATAGAGCTCGTTCAAGCGACTTTGGGACGCCGACCGTACCCCGTCAAGAAGACCTAAGTGGTCGATGGCGCGATCCGCAGGAGCCGGTACGCGCTCTGCGGCCTTTTTCCAGGCCGTGAGAAAGGTTCGAGGTGAACAGGTATTGGCCGCATCGCTCAGATGCAGGGGCACCCACGTGTAAACGAGACCGCGTTTCTTGTTGCTCCCCATAAACTCGCCTGCTACGGCATGAACCAGACTGCGCTGTGCATCCGCATGCAGCCTGCTGTCCTCACCGTTGATGGGCAGGGCAGCCAACGCACCCGTCTGCTTGGCCAGCATTTCCAATGCTGGACGACCATCCGGACTTCGAAGGATCTCGAACAGCACTAGGCCGTACAGTTCCTCTGACTGCCATACCAAGCTGACATGGTCGTTTCTGATCTTTGAGCTATCCGGAAATCTGAATATCTCACGGTCGGAAAAGAGGTCAACGCGCATGAATATCTTCGCGCGTATGAACCCGAACGACTGAAGGCCGATTGCCAGACGCAGCAAGGCGCGGGTCAGTTCCCTAATGGTTACCCAGTCCTGCGCCAACCGATCGAGCGCGTCGAAAACCACGAGCAAGTACTGTTTTTTGCTGGCTAGTTGCTCGTCTAACTGCGAGAGGGTTTCGGAGTAGCGACTCGGTTGCTGCTGGAGTGCACCAATGGTAGCGGCCAAGGTGTCGAACTTTCTACCGAGCATGTTCTCCGCCATCCGCAGCAGCAAGGCTTTCCAGATTAGGTCCGGGTCACCGACCAAAGTCTGCCGAATCTCGACAAGGTCGTCTACCGTAGGAGCGAACTCCAGCTTCTTGTGCGAGCCATTGAAGCCGATTCTGACTTCGGTGGATTTGAGCTCAGGAAACCGGTAGTACTCGGCCAGCTTGTTGCGAATGGTCTGGTTGCCGAGGGCATGCGTCCAGAAGCTCTTTCCCATGCCGCGATTTCCCACCACAAGCTGCCGACGCAGATCGAGTACGCCCCTATGCCCAACAGGCAAAAAGACCTCTTCGGGCAAGATCGTGGCGTTAGGCTCTACTCTCGATGCCAGTTCAAACTGGGCAATGGCCTGACGGATGGCGGTGAAGGAGGTAGCGACGTTGTTCAATTTGCAGGCTCGGTATTTGTAGGCTCAAGGATACGATCGATTGCATCCAAGAACGGACGGAAGCTTTGCTCATAGAACGCAGTGGTCAACTGCGCGGGTTCACGGGACGGGTCAAAGTCTACGAACGCCGGGTTGAACGGGATCGCAAGCGGCGTGTGCGGAGCCGCACCGTCGTGCTGTGTGAAACGGAGGGCGGTGACTTCGGCGTGTGCCTCATCTTCCGACTCTGCGTCATACAAGTATTCGGAATAAAGCTCATAGATATCGTCACGGAACCGATCGGCGGTCGCTGCGTTTAGGCTAGCCTTGGCGTAGACCGGCCGCAGAGCCAGACGCCAGTCCGCACTTCGTCCTTGCGCAGTGTCGCGTTGAGCTAGAAGTTGCAGTGCCGCGAAAAGCGCCCTGTACCCCTCGATCGTCTGTGCCTGAGCTGTGCCGAACAGCAGCACGGTTGCGCCGAGCCCGGTGACCGCCGGCGCTGCCAGTTCCGCCAGGCCGGCCCGGCTGTCAATGAGCACCGCGTCGTACGAACCCAAGGCGACGATGCGTTCGATCATGGACGAAATCTGCTGGCCGACTGAAACTGTGCCCGTTTCGGTCACGTCCTCGATCATGGCCCGCGACAGCTTAGCTAAGATGTTCTCCGGCGCGTCTTCCGATTTTCGGCCGATCGCAGGCATAACGTCGACCACGCCTCCACTCGCCGATGTCAGTTGGCTTGTGCCGACAAACTGCCGCAAGAGGCCGTTGCCGACGCCGCCCACGCCGTCTTCGACGAGGAAGTCGACAACGCCATAGTCGGGCAGTCGGCCATCTTCGAGCAGCAGATGACCCAGACCGGGGGCCTCTAGGTCCAGGTCGATCACAAGCACGTTGCGATTGCGTCGCGCTAGGTCGGCAGCCGCTACCGTCAGGGCTGTGGAGCGGCCTACACCGCCCTTCAAAGACGCGAACACCACGCGCGGCGGGTTGGACGCGAGGGTGGAGGAGGGCTCAGCTAGCCAGCCTGTACCCACGATGCGACGGTCAACCAAGTAGCAGAACTGCTCGCCTACGCGCACCGGAATACGCTCGGGAGACGTCAGTAAGGGAGACGCACCGTCTTCAGTGGGGTACACCACCGGGCGGTCCTTCCGCGCGTATGCGCCTAGGCGATCGACAATGCGCAGGCCGAGCGGATCCAGTGGCGGCGCCTCATCCGGGCACGGGTACTCTGCGCTGACAGACGTGCTAGCTTCCGCCGATGCTGGAACGGGCGGACGGTCAGCAGCAAAAAAGCTCAGGCGACCCGTTGCGTCGCGCAGCACGGTGCCCCGCTCCACGAACGCCTCGCCACCCCAGTTCCTGAGAATCTCGATCAGGGTCGGCAGCGCGTCATCGAAAAGTACTTGCATTACTGTTCCTCCATCTGGCCGATCAACCTCTTCGCATCTCCCTGCCACCCATCCACGAGGCCAGTAGGGACTTCGAGCGTCGGTGCATATCGCATCTCGGTGCTCCACGTCCGGAAAATCTGAGCCGCTCGCGCAATACTCAGCAGTTCACCGGACCTACGACCGGTCGCGGTAGTCTGCAAGAGTGTCTTCAACTCCGGAAAGTGCTTATAAAATGGATCGTTGCGCCGCTGATCACTTGCTAGGGGGCGCATGCCACTTTGAATCATCATCTGCTTCAGGGCCAACTCGCCTGCCAGACCGTACAAGTATCCTGCCACTGCTTTTGCGCCGGGTTGGGAGCCCGCTGAGTCCGACGTATAAAGCATCTCGGCAGCCTTGAAATGCCGTCGAGCGGATGTCTGATAGTCATGTGAGTAGGCCATGGCGGAGATATGGGCGGAAATGAAGGAGCATAGCGCACTCAGAAGCGGCGGTTAAGCCTGCGCTGAAATACGGCTGCTTCGGGCAGGCAGGGCGCGTCTTGCTAAAATTCGATGAACCATGCTTACTGTCTTCGGTACGCATTCATATCGCTCAACCCTTTACTGTTGCTGATCGGGCAGAAGGACACGACCGCGATTGGCAAGGACGCGGCTTCACCCGAAGTGCGCGCGAAGATCGGTCATTATCCGGAGTTGGGGAAGGCCGCGGCGAAAGCGATTCCGCATGCGACGCTGGTTGAGTTCGCTGATCTCGGTCACGCGCCGCAGATGCAGGACCCGGATGCGTTTCATAAGGCGCTGCTGGATGGGTTGGCGACGGTGCAGGGGAGTCGGTGAGGGTTTAAACGGCTCTTTGTCTCGAGATCGTGCTTCTATTTTGCTAACCGGCAGCGGCTCGACTGCTGCACACCATGAACCAACCCCGGAGTACGACCTTGACCAAAGCGCGCGCCGTACCCATGCCTGGCAACAGCGTACTCGCGCCGCTCTACGCGGGCGCGGATCTTTTGGACGCCTTTGCAATCCGACTGCCCGCGGGGGCCAGCGATGATCTTGAGGTGTTGGCACGCGCCGCGTTCGAGCGGCAGGCGTGGTGGATTCGTGCGCTCACCCGTGTCCGCGATCTGGTGATGGCGACGGTCGGCGTCAAATCGTCTCGCGACGTCGGTCTTGCGGCGGCGGCGCGTGGGCCGGTTATCGGCTACTTGCCGCTGCTGTCGAAGAGCGCGACGGAGCTGGTAGTCGGCGCGGATGACCGGCATCTGGACTTCCGCGCGACCATCCAACTACGCGGCGACGCGGCAAACGGGCGAGAACTGCTCGCGGCAACGGTGGTGCATTGCCACAACAGATTGGGGCGAATCTATCTTGCGACGATCGCGCCGTTTCATCGCGCGATTGTGCGGGCCAATCTGGAACGGGCAGTAAGAGCAATGAGAAGTTAAGCTGCCCTTAGCAGTGCCTGCGCTTCGCCTTCTTGGCTCGCAGCGCAAAGTCCACGCTGCGAGCCAACCACTCCCGCGCAAAACCGTTATGGCTGAGGCTGAGCAAACACATCAGTGCGATTGCCGAGGTTCCCGGAGTTCGTCTGCACGAAGAACGGCACGAAGCTCGAGCCGATCGCGGCCAACCCCTGATAATCCCCGACGAAGAAGCCCTCGGCATCCGGCGCGGTCTTGAGGTCGAATGCGCCCGCCACGTGTGTTTCATTGGCGAACGTCGTTCCCTTGTCCGTCGATGTCGTCTGCCAGATATCCGTCGGTAACGTCGTGGTGTTGCCATCCGCCAGATTGCGGAAATCGTAGTACGTCACTGCAACGGTCCCCGACGAATTGACGTTGATGCTCGGATTGAACGCCGGCCGTCCCGTGGGCGTGTTGACGCGGATTGGCGCGCTCCAGGTGCTGCCGCCGTCCTCTGAAGTAGACAGCGCGATCTCGTCGTAGAGCCCGCCATTGAAGCGCGAATCCTGCCAGACGACATACAGTTGCCCCGTCTTCGGATCGATCGCGGGCTCGGGAATGATGTCTCCCGAACGCACCGCTTCGCCGGTGTTCGGATCGAACACCGATACGGTCTGCAAACCGGAGATGATTTTCGGCTTCGTCCACGTTGCGCCGTCGTCGGTCGATTTGATGAACGCCACCTTGCCGGCCGCTTTCGAAAACGGCGGAGAGATCAGGTCGAAGAAGTCATAGAGCGTTCCGTTCTGCGAGTTGACGACGATCTGGTTGCCGATCGTCTGTTGCCGGGAAGGCACCGTCACGATCACGGATGGCGGACTCCATGTCAGGCCGCCATCGGATGTCTTCGAGAACATCGATGGCCCGCGGAAGGCGGCCGTGTGCGTGTTGGCGTACGGATTGCCGTTCGGCAATTCGAGCCGGTCCCACACGGCGTAGGCGACGCCTGCCTTGATCGGATTGGCCGTCACCGATTCCTTGTCGTTGAAGAATTGCAAGGTCGGTTCGTTGTTGGCGATGATGGTGCGCGGGCTTGCCCAGGTCAGGCCGCCGTCCTTCGAAACCGAAGCGAGCACCGCGTTGCTGTTGTTGGATTGGTTGAAGGAGATCGACACGGCGTACGCGGTTCCATCGGGGCCGATCGACACCCACGGATCGGACGCGCGCTCGTAATCAGTCCCGCCCGCGCATGCGGTGAAAGGCAGTGCAGCCGGCGTGGCCCATGTCAAACCGCCATCGAATGATGGGCGGGCAACCAGGCCGTGTGCGCCGCCGTTGTCCCATCGGTCCTGCTGCCATACGCCGATCAGGTTCGACGGATTTTTCGGGTTCGTGGCGACCCACGGCTCGACTTCGGCATTGACGTAGTTCGTGCCGGGGCCGCCGATGGTGCAAGTGGCAAAAAGGCTGGGGCCGGACACGAGGACGGGCGCGGCTCGACTGGTCGGAATGGTTGCGGCGAGTACAAGAGCAAGCGGAACGCTGCTCAGAAATGCACGGGGCTTGTTGCAACGCATGGAAGGCTCCTTCTCCATTGCGACCTGTAGCAGCCCACGGTAGCGCGCCGGCAGTTGCGAAAGAAGTGGAGTGGCGTTGCACCTTCGCCGGAAGTCTTAACGATGGCATCGTCGGCGCGCCTTGTTTCCGCCATTATTCGCTCGCCATACTCACTACCGCTTCAACTGCCACAGACCGCGAGCGCTGATCACCGCCAGCGCATCGGTCACGATTTCACTACGCAATATCAAGTGGTTTTTTCACGCATCGGAAAACGTCGTCACGGTATGAGCGGACGCTTTGCGAAGACCGTCTTTTGTCAGATGCGTGGATTGGACTTTAGGTCGCGGCAACGGACGTTGCGGGAATTTTTTGTAACGATTGAAAGCGATACACATTCTTGTTTGTCGTTTCGGTCCGCACCTGCTCGCGAGCATCACGATGCAATCGCCGGGCGTGCGTTGCACGCCGAAGCGCCGCTGCCCGTGACGCGAAATGCGCAGCGGCGAATGCAGGCTTATGGAATGCGACGTTCCGCTCTGGTCGTGTGCGGGTGCGACGACCCGGCCTTCGTGCGCCTTCCAACTCCACGATGCTCCTGCCTGTGACCCTCACTCATAGGATCACAAGACGCCTTCTTGCCTCGGTTTCGTTTGCTTAAAGTGACACCACTGCAGCAGCTTTCCTTCTGTCCCGCTGCTGCAAGCACAGTTACTTCGCCACTTTATTCAACGACAACCTTTGGAAGAAATCATGAAATCGCTCATCAATGCTGTTGCAGTCGCCGCCGCCCTTGCCATCCCCGCAGCATCGTTCGCTCAGTCGAACGATCAGGTCAGCCGTGCGCAGGTTCGCCATGAACTGGCGCAACTCCAGAAGGCTGGATACCGTGCTGGCCAAGGCGATCAAGCGTTCTATCCGGCTCAGATCGAGGCCGCCACTGCACGTGTGGCTGCGGAGGAAAAGTCCGCGAGCGGCTTCGGCGGTGCAAACAGCGGTTCCTCCGCCAGTGGCGCACCGGCGACCAACGGCGTCCGCTCTCTGTATTCCGGCCGTTGATTCAACGCTGCGAACGATGTCACGACGAAATGAACGGACCTTGCTGCGCCCTAACCGATTGCAGAGGCGAAGCACTGACTACATAGCCGTGTCGTCATGACAGCGTTGCCGGCAATTCGCAACTCAAATTCGCAACTCACCTATCACGCATTGGAGAACGACATGAAAGTACTGATGGTTTTGACCTCGCACGATCAATTGGGCAACACCGGCCGCAAGACCGGCTTCTGGCTGGAAGAACTCGCGGCGCCTTACTACACGTTCAAGGACGCGGGCGCTGAGATCGTGCTGGCCTCGCCGCAGGGCGGCCAGCCGCCGCTCGATCCGAAGAGCAACGAGCCGGCCAATCAGACCGACCAGACACACCGCTTTGAAAACGACGCGGCGGCCAAAGCGCAACTCGCGGCAACCGTGCGCCTCGACAGCGTCTCGCAGGCGGACTTCGACACGGTGTTCTATCCCGGCGGCCACGGCCCGCTGTGGGACCTGGCCGAAGACCCGCATTCGATCGCGCTGATCCAGTCGTTCATCGCCGCCGGCAAACCCGTTGCACTCGTGTGTCATGCACCGGGCGTACTGCGCCACGTCACCACGGCGGACGGCAAGCCGCTGGTCGAAGGCAAGAAGGTGACGGGCTTCGCGAATTCGGAAGAAGCCGCGGTGGGCCTCACCGAGATCGTGCCGTTCCTCGTTGAAGACGAACTGAAGGCCAAGGGCGGCATTTATTCGAAGACCGTCGACTGGGCTCCGTATGTAGTCACCGACGGCCTGCTCATTACCGGACAAAACCCGGCTTCGTCGTCCTCCGCTGCGGCCATTCTGATGAAGCACCCGGCGCTCGCCGCGCAATAAAAGCCGCCTGTCTGCCGACGCGCGTTGCCTTCGGGCAAGCGCGCGGCATCTTCACCAAAGAGTCAGTTAGCTGATCGCGCAGGATCGCCATGATCGCGCGCAGCCGGCTCGATCGAGCCCGTCGCAATGCGCGACCTGGGTCCATTCGGGAGCGAAAAGAACATGGAATATCCTTCACTCTTCACGCCGCTCAAGCTCGGGCGGCACATCTTGCGCAACCGTATCGTGCTGCCGCCGCTGACGCGCCAGAGAGCCGCCCAGCCCGGCGACATACCGGCCGCATCGAGCGCGCTCTATTACCGCCAGCGCGCCGGCGCGGGCTTCATGATCAGCGAGGGAACGCAGATCGAACCGCGCGGTCGGGGCTACGCGTGGACGCCCGGCATCTACAGCGACGAACAGGTCGAAGGCTGGGCTCGCGTGACCGACGCGGTGCACGCCGAAGGCGGCGTGATCTTCGCGCAGTTGTGGCATGTGGGCCGCGTCTCGCATACCGCGTTGCAGCCCTACGGCGCAGCGCCGGTTGCACCTTCGGCGATCGCGGCACAGAAGGTCAAGGCGTTCATCGAGACCGGTCCCGGCACCGGCACGCTGGTCGAGCCTTCGGTGCCACGCGAGTTGAGCGTCGCCGAGATCGGCGAGTTAGTCGGGCACTACGCAAAGGCAGCGCAGAACGCGCTGCGTGCGGGCTTCGACGGTGTCGAGATTCACGCGGCCAATGGCTACCTCGTGAATCAGTTCATCTCGGCACACTCGAACAAACGTGAGGACGAGTACGGCGGCTCGCTGCATAACCGCTTGCGCTTTCTGCGCGAAATCGTCGGGGCGGTCGCCGCGGTGGTCGGGCCTGCACGGCTGGGCGTGCGCTTCACGCCGTTGTTCACGAGCACCGATCAGGATCGCGTGTACATCGGGCTCGTCGAAGACGATCCTCATCGCACGTATATCGAGGCAATCAAGGTGCTGGAAGCTGCCGGTGCGGCCTATGTGTCAATAGCGGAAGCCGACTGGGATAACGCACCCGATCTGCCGGCGGCGTTTCGCGAGGAAGTCCGCCGGGTGTTCAGCGGCCGCATCATCTATGCGGGTCGCTACACGGCCGAGCGCGGCGCGCGCCTGATCGAAGCGAACCTTGCGGACCTGATTGCATTCGGCCGCCCGTACATCGCGAACCCGGATCTGCCTGAGCGCATCGCGAACGGCTGGCCGCTCAATGCCCTGAATCCGGCAACGTTGTATGGCGGGGGGGACGAAGGACTCACGGACTATCCGGCCTACGCGGAATCGTTATCCGTTCAGGCAGACGAGGTGATCGCATGAGCAAGGGATCGAAGCGGGCCGTCGCCTGTGCGATCGGGCAGCCCGACGACGTCGACATCGACGAGATCGTGCTTCGTCCCACGAGCCGTCCCACGAGCCAGGAGTTCTGAGCGAACGCTGACTCACACTTTCCAGCGACAGGGCCACGCGCAAGACATTGTGCGTGGCCATCACGCAAATGCGGCGCTTCATACGAGAGCGGTTTCGACGCGTTCGTATGAAGCGCCGCTAGTCGTCGTGGCACAACCTGGACATTTTGCCGTGATAGTGTTCGCATTCCCGGTCGAGCAAGGCATGTCCGGGCCGTCAGTGGGCTGGTCGTAAGCTGCCTCGCGACGATGCCCGGCACGTCCGCCCGCCTGCCCATTCGCCGTTAACCGAGACACTATGTCCAGAAGACCCTCTGCCGAGCAGCGACGCGAACTTGGCGCGTTTCTTTCAAGCCGCCGCAGCCGCCTGCAACCTGCCGAATTCGGCCTGCCCGACGGCCCTCGCCGTACCCCCGGCCTGCGCCGCGAAGAGGTCGCCGTACTCGCGGGCGTCAGCGTTAGCTGGTACACCTGGCTCGAACAGGGCCGCGACATTCAACCGTCGGCCGATGCGCTGCGCAGAATCTCGCGCGTGCTCAAGCTCGACACCGTGGAGTCGGCGCATCTGTTCGCGCTTTCATCGCGCGAGCTTTCGCAGGTAGCAACCGGCAGCGGCGTCACCGAAGGCCTCGAACGACTGGTTCGCTCGATCAACGTTCCGGCCTATGTCCGCAACACGCGGCTCGACATTCTCGCGTGGAACGATGCCATTGCCGACCTGTTCGTCGACTATGGATCGCTGGAGCCGCACGAGCGCAATACCTTACGCCTGCTGTTTCTCTACAAGCCTTATCGCACGCTGATTCTCGACTGGGAGCAGATGACGCGCGGCATGATCTCCGCGTTCCGCGCCGCGCGCGCGCAGGCGCCGGACAAGGCGCCGTTCGATAGCCTCATCGACGAGCTCACGGAACTGAGCCCCGAGTTCAGCGACTGGTGGCAGGACACCGAGGTCAAAGGTTTCGATGAAGGCGACAAACGGCTTCGTCATCCAGCCGGCGGCCACATCGAATTCACTTATGTTGCGTTGACGCCCACCGGCAGACCGGACCTGTCGCTCGTGACTTACATTCCCCGGCACTCTGCCAGTGAGTCCGACTCATAGGATCACAAGACGCCTTCTTGACCCGCCCCGGTTTGCATAAAGTGACACCACTGCAGCGACTTTCCACTGCTCGTCACTTCACTCAATCGAGGCAAACATGTCGAACCTGAACCTTCCCACCGCCATCGGCGCAACGTCGCGCAATCCCGCAACCGGCGAGTTCATCGCGCACTATCCGTTTCAGACCGCCGACGAAGTCGAGCGCATGCTGGAGGACAACGCCGCGGCCTACCGGCTGTGGCGCGCGACGCCCATGGCTGTGCGCGTGGAAACTTACCGCCGCCTGGCCGCGACGTTGCGCGAGCGTTCGGAAGCGTTGGCCGCGCTGATTACTCAGGAGATGGGCAAGACGCTCGCCGCCGCACGAGCCGAAGTCGCAAAATGCGCCAGCGCGATCGACTGGATCGCAGAGCATGGTCCCGCTTTCCTCGCCGACGAACCGGCGCCTGTCGAAGGCGACGATCAGGTGCATGTCTCCTATCTGCCGATCGGTTCCATCCTCGCCGTGATGCCGTGGAACTTCCCGTTGTGGCAGGTGATTCGCGCATCGGGTCCGATCATGCTCTCGGGCAACGGCTTCATCCTCAAGCATGCCGCCAATGTGATGGGCTCGGCGTACGCGTTGCAGGACGCTTATGAAGCCGCCGGCTTTCCAGTCGGAATCTTCGCCAACCTGAATGCCGATAACGAAACCGTGGCCCACGTGATCGAAGATCCGCGCGTTGCCGCCGTCACGCTGACCGGCAGCATGCGGGCCGGGTCCGCCGTCGCATCCACGGCGGGCCGGGCGCTCAAGAAGACGCTGCTGGAACTCGGCGGCGCCGACGCCTTCATCGTCTTGGCCGATGCGAACATCGATCTGGCCGTGAAAGCGGCCATCGAGGCTCGCTTTCAAAACGCCGGCCAGGTTTGTCTCGCAGCCAAGCGGTTCATTGTCGAGCGGCCCGTTGCAGAAGAGTTCACGCGCAAGTTCGTGGCCGCCGCGCGTCAGGTCGTGGCGGGCGATCCGCACGATCCGGCAAGCACCATCGGGCCGATGGCGCGCGCCGACTTGCGCGACGAGCTGCACGGGCAGGTGCAACGCACCATCGAAGCAGGCGCGACGCTGCTGCTCGGAGGCAGCAAGGTGGAAGGCGCCGGGAATTACTACGCGCCGACCGTGCTCGCGGATGTCGCCCCCGGCATGGCTGCTTTCGACGAAGAAACCTTTGGCCCGGTCGCCGCAATCACCGTTGCCGACGACGCCGAGCACGCTATCGAACTTGCCAACACGAGCGACTATGGTCTCGGCGGCAGCCTGTGGACGCGCGACGTCGCCCGTGCGCAGCGAATCGCGCGCCGGCTGGAAACGGGCGGCGTCTTTATCAACGGCTTCTCCGCTTCGAATCCGCGCATTCCGGTGGGCGGGGTCAAGAAGAGCGGATACGGCCGTGAACTGTCGCACTTCGGTCTGCGCGAGTTCACCAACGCTCAGGCGGTGTGGGCCAAGACCGTCGATTGATCCGACGTTCCCCGGTTCGCCCGATCACCTCGCGTATCGTTAAGGCATCCAAAACATTCGTGCCGGCTTTCGCATGACCCGTACGCTAACGGGTCATCGGCGGCAGTCTGCAAGCTGAACCATTGCAACCAATGTCCAATCATCGTTAGCTTCTGGAGTCGAAAATGAAAACCATCAACAAGATCCGCCGTTTTGCCGCAGCCTTGACCATTGGCGCCGGCGCATTCGCCACGCAATTCGCCGAAGCCGCACCTGTCAAGAACATCGTCCTGGTTCACGGCTATTTCGCCGACGGCTCAGGCTGGCAAGCCGTGTCGAAGATCCTCACGCGGGACGGCTATAACGTCTCGGTGGTTCAGGAGCCGGAGACCTCGTTCAAGGAAGACGTCGCCGCGACTACGCGTATCGTCGATGCGCAGGACGGCCCGGCAATCCTCGTCGGCCATAGTTATGGCGGAGCGGTGATTACCGAGGCGGGCAACAATGCGCGCGTGGCGGGCCTCGTCTACATCGCCGCGTTCGAACCGGATGCGGGCGAAAGCCTCAAGGACCTGACGACGAAAATGCCGGCCGCGACAAAAGCCATCAAGGCAACCGACGATGGCCACCTCTACTTCGACGCAGAGCACTTCAGAGCCGACTTCGCTGCCGACGTACCCGCCGCGGAGGCCGCATTCATGGCGAGTTCGCAGGTCATGCCGGCACATGAGTCGTTCACCGCGCCGGTGAGCCAGCCGGCCTGGAAAACGAAGCCGAGCTGGGCCGTCGTGGCGACTCAGGACCGAACCGTGAATCCCGATCTCGAACGGTGGATGGCGAGCCGCGCGAAGAGCACGGTCGTGGAGGTTCCGTCGAGCCATGTCGCCTATCTGTCGCATCCGGCAGAAGTCGCCCGGGTGATCGAGCGGGCGGCCACTGCAACGGGCAGCCGCTGAGGAACCGACCAAAGCAAAACGGCGGCGCATCGACGCACCGCCGGCTTCATACACCTCGAAAGCCTCACTTCCCCCCAGCCATTTCCTCCCAAATCTCCGCCCCAATCTCAAACGACCGCAACCGCGCCTCATGATCATAGATCTGCGCGGTGAGCATCAACTCATCGGCGCCGGTCTGTTCGATGATCGACTTCAAGCCCTCGCGCACCGCATCGCGATCGCCGATCGCCGTGCACGCGAGCGAATGCGCGACCGAGTTCAATTCCATTTCCGAAGCCGCAACCCGGTCCACCGGCGGCTGCAATTGCCCCGGCGTGCCACGCCGCAAATTGATGAACTGCTGCTGAAGCGACGTAAACAGCCGCCGCGCTTCTTCATTGGTGTCGGCTGCGAAGAGGTTCACGCCGACCATCGCATACGGCTTGTCGAGCGTCTCCGACGGACGGAATTGCGCGCGATAAACCTGCAACGCCGTCAGCATGTAATCCGGCGCGAAGTGCGACGCGAATGCAAACGGCAAGCCGAGCGCCGCCGCAAGCTGCGCGCTGAAAAGCGACGACCCGAGCAGCCACAGCGGCACATGCAAGCCCGCGCCGGGCACCGCGCGAATGCGCTGGCCGGCGACGGGGTCCGCGAAATAACGCTGCAATTCGGCGACGTCGTCGGGGAACGAGTCCGCGCTGTTTTGCAGGTCGCGGCGCAGCGCGCGCGCCGTGCTTTGGTCGGTGCCGGGCGCGCGTCCGAGTCCCAGGTCGATGCGGCCGGGATAAAGCGATTCGAGCGTGCCGAACTGTTCGGCGATCACGAGCGGCGCGTGATTCGGCAGCATTACGCCGCCCGAACCGACGCGGATCGTCTTCGTGCCGCCCGCCACATAGCCGATCACGACCGAAGTGGCCGCGCTCGCAATGCCGGTCATGTTGTGATGCTCGGCAAGCCAGAAGCGGCGGTAGTTCCACCGCTCGGCGTGCTGTGCGAGATCGAGCGTGTTCCTGAAGGCATCCGCGGGCGTGGCGCCCGCGATGACCGGCGAAAGGTCGAGGACCGAAAAAGGGATCATTGTCTGTTGGCTTGCTGTTTCTGGCGCTTTCACGCGATGGGGCATTCTCGCAAAGCTTCCGGCTTTCTGCTGGCGACGCCCGCATGTCCACGTTTGCGAAAGGGTTTGTCGGCGGCATCATGGGCACTGAACCGCCGCAACGCTTTCCCCGGCACCTCTGCCGTTACATGCAAGTTCGATATAGATATGGCCGATCAATATTTAACAAGCGCATGACGGCCTGCTACCGTGAACGCCTCGAACAATGCACTGCCATTGCATTCGGCCCGCAACGCCGCGGCCTCGCCGGGCAGCAATCATTCATGGAGGCACTCGCGTGTCCATCGAATTCATCGGCATGATCCAGACTCGCAAGGTATCGGAAACGCACGCGCCGCAAGGGCCGGCTATCGATGTCGGCTATCTCGAACAGTTCGCGCGCGCGCATGAAGCGGCGGGCTTCGACCGCATTCTCGTGCCGCATCATTCGACGAGCCCCGATGCATTGCTCACCGTCGCGCACGCCGCGAGCGTGACGAGCAACGTGCACTTCATGCTCGCGCATCGTCCGGGCTTCGTGGCGCCGACGCTCGCCGCGCGGCAACTGGCGACGCTCGATCATTATTCGCGCGGCCGTCTCGCGGTGCACATCATCTCGGGCGGCGACGACGCGGAGCAACGCCGTGACGGCGACTTCCTCTCGCACGACGAACGTTACGCGCGCACGGACGAGTATCTGCAGATCCTGCGCCGCCTCTGGACCGAAGCGAAGCCGTTCGATCACCACGGCCAGTACTATCGTTTCGAACAGGGCTTCTCCGAAGTGAAGCCGGTTCAGCAGCCGCATATCCCGGTGTATTTCGGCGGCGCGTCGGCGCCCGCACTCGAAATCGCTGGACGTCATGCGGACGTCTACGCGCTATGGGGCGAGTCGAAGGCGCAGGTGCGCGAGCAGGTGACGCGCGTGCGCGCCGAGGCCGCGAAGCACGGGCGCACCGTGCGCTTTTCCGTGTCGTTCAGGCCAATCCTCGCTGCGACAGAAAGCGCGGCGTGGGAGCGCGCCGAGCGCATCCTCGCCGAGACGAAGCGGCTGCGCGCGCTGCAAGGACTCGGCGTGGGCGGCCCCGCGCAAAGCGAAGGCGCGCGGCGCTTGCTCGCGGCATCGGGCGAATCGGATCGCGCGGACGAGCGCTTGTGGACCGGCATCGCGAAGGAAATCGGCGGACGTTCGAATTCGACGGCGCTCGTCGGCACGCCGCAACAGGTCGCCGACACGCTCGCCGAGTACTACGCGCTCGGCGTCACGACCTTCCTCGTGCGCGGCTTCGATCCGCTCGAAGACGCCATCGACTATGGCCGCGAACTGATTCCCGCAACACGCGAACGCGTGGCGCGCGTTGCCCTGGCCGCGTGAACGGAGGCGCGATGACCGACCTTTCTCACGCGCATCCACGGACTGACGAAGCACGTTCGCCGGCCAGCACGCTCTCGACCCTGCAACGCCACGCGCCGCTGCGCAAATTCTGGTTCGACGACGTGCCGCCGCGCGCGGACCTCGCCGCCGAGCGCCGTTATCGCCAGGAGCGGCTTGCCGTCGCCTTTCGTCTCTTTGCGCGCTACGGCTTCGATCAGGGGCTCGCCGGTCACATCACCGCACGCGATCCGGAATGGACCGATCACTTCTGGGTCAATCCGTTCGGCAAGCATTTCAGCCGCATCCGCGTGTCGGATCTGCTGCTCGTGAATGCGCAAGGCGAGATCGTGGTGGGAGAAGGGCCCGTGAATCAGGCGGCGTTTGCGATTCATGCGGCGATTCACGAGGCGCGTCCCGATGTCATCGCGGCGGCGCACACGCATTCGCTCTACGGCAAGGCGTGGTCCACGCTGGGCCGCACGCTCGATCCGCTGACGCAGGATTCATGCGCGTTCTACGAGGACCACGCGCTGTTCGACGATTTTCGCGGCGTCGTGCTCGATACCGGCGAAGGCGCGCGCATCGCAGCGTCGCTCGGCACGCACAAGGCGGTGATCCTCAAGAACCACGGCATTCTCACGGCGGGTCCGAGCGTGGAGGCGGCCGCGTGGTGGTACATCGCGCTCGACAACGCGTGTCATGCACAACTGCTCGCCGAAGCGGCCGGCACGCCGCAACGTATCCCACACGACGTTGCCAAGCTCACGCACGAGCAGGTGGGCCGCGCGAATGGCGCATTGTTCGCGTTTCAGAGCCTGCTGGAAGGGCTCGTCGAAGCGGAGCCCGACGTGCTGAATTGAAGCGCGCGTACGCATGCCACGCGTAGTGTTTCTTCGCGAGACGCTGCGCGCCACGTCGTGCAGGCGGCAGCCGTTCGCGGTCGATGTTGCACCGCTTTGGGCCGCCGCTGCCGCGCGATGCTCTCTCGATGTGCGTAAAAGACGAAGAGAACTCGCGCGCATCAATCTTCGGACCTATCCTTCAATGTTAGCGATGACCCAGACCCTGCGGCCGGACCGGCTGCGCACGTTCGTCGGCCAGATCGCGGCGCTCGTCGACGGCGACACGCCCGAAGCGGCGCTGCTCGACGCCGGCGCGACCGCGCTGCGTGAACTGATTGCTCACGACGACTGGCTGCCCGACGCATTCGCGCGGCCCGATCCCGAGCGCTATCAGCAGTACCTGTTGCACGCGGACTCGCGGCAGCGCTTTTCGGTCGTCAGTTTCGTGTGGGGGCCGGGGCAGGCGACGCCGGTTCACGATCATACGGTTTGGGGCTTGATCGGCGTGCTGCGTGGCGCGGAAATTGCGCAGCGTTACCGTGTCGCGGCGCACGGCGAAGTCGTCGCCGGGGGCGCGCCCGAGCGCCTTGGCGCCGGCGCCGTGGATGCCGTGTCGCCACGCATCGGCGATATTCATCGCGTGAGCAACGCATTTGGTGACCGTACGTCGATCAGCATTCACGTGTACGGTGGAAATATCGGCGCAGTGAACCGCTCGGTGTACCCGGGCGGCGCCCGTCGAAAAAAGTTTGTGTCCGGCTACTCGAACGACGTGTTGCCGAACATCTGGAATGTGTCGAAGGAGTCTCCGATCCCATGACTTTCGTGAAAGATTTTCGTACCCGATCTTATGCAGACGTGCGCCGCGCACTGCTCGAACGCGAGGAAATCGCGCTCGTCGATGTGCGCGAGGAAGATCCGCACGCGCGCAGTCATCCGCTCTTTGCCGCGAATCTGCCGCTGTCGCGGCTCGAACTCGATGCACCGGTGCGCTTGCCGCGCCGCGACGTGCCGATCGTCGTGCTCGACGACGGCGAAGGGCTCGCCGCGCGCGCCGCTGAACGTTTCGAAAGCCTCGGCTATAGCGACGTCGCGCTGCTCGAAGGCGGCCTGCAAGGCTGGCGCAAAGCCGGCGGCGAGTTGTTCCAGGACGTCAACGTGCCGAGCAAGGCGTTCGGCGAACTGGTCGAAAGCGTGCGCCACACGCCGTCGCTCCCGGCACAGCAGGTGCAGGCGCTGCTCGACCGCGAAGAGAACGTGGTCGTGCTCGACGCGCGCCGTTTCGATGAATACCAGACCATGAACATTCCCGGCAGCATCAGCGTGCCGGGGGCGGAACTCGTGCTGCGCGCGCGCGAACTGGCGCCGGACCCGGCCACGCGGATCATCGTCAATTGCGCGGGACGCACGCGCAGCATCATCGGCGCGCAGTCGCTGATCAACGCGGGTTTGCCGAACCCGGTTGCCGCGCTGCGCAACGGCACCATCGGCTGGACGCTCGCGGGGCAGCCGCTCGCGCACGGCAGTTCGCGGCGGCCTGGTCCCGTCGTCGACGACGCGTTGCGTCTCATCGCAGCCGATGGCGCGCGCGCCGTCGGCGACCGTGCGAAAGTGGGCCGCACGTCACGCGATGAAGCGCGCCGCTGGGCCGACGAAGCGGTGCGCACCGTGTACCGCTTCGACGTACGCACGCCGGAGGAATACGAAGCGGGCCACGTGCCGGGCTTTCGTTCCGCGCCAGGCGGCCAGCTTGTGCAGGAAACCGAAATGTTCGCGCCGGTGCGCGGCGCGCGCGTGATTCTCGCGGACAGCGACGGCGTGCGCGCGAACATGACCGCGTCGTGGCTCGCGCAGATGAACATCGAGGTCTACGTGGTCGACGGTTTGACGGCCGCCGACTTCGCGGAAAAAGGCGCGGCGCCCGCGGCGCGCCTGGCCCCGCAGCCGCCCGACGCCGATGAAATCGCCCCCGCCGAACTGGCCGCGCTGCTTCAGTCGCCGGGCACGGTGGTGCTCGACTTCACGAGCAGCGCGAACTACGTGAAGCGCCACATACCGGGCGCGTGGTTCGTGATCCGCAGTCAGTTGGAAACGGCATTGCACAAGCTGCCGGACGCGCGCCGCTATGTGCTGACGTGCGGCAGCAGTCTGCTCGCGCGCTTCGCCGCGCCCGACGTGGCGGCGCTCGCCGGCAAGCCGGTGCAGGTGCTGACGGGCGGCACGGCGGCGTGGATCGAAGCGGGCCTGCCGGTGGAAAGCGGCGAGACGCGGCTGGCGTCACCGCGCATCGACCGTTACCGGCGTCCTTATGAGGGCACCGATAACGCGCGCGAAGCGATGAATGCCTATCTCGAGTGGGAATACGGGCTCGTCGCGCAACTGGCTCGCGACGGCACGCATGGTTTTCATGTGATCTGACGGGGTTCGGCGGATCGCGGGAACAGGGACGGCGACTGACGACGCGCGCCCGCGGCTGCGCGTGTGTCCTTGAATTGCCGCGCGATCGCGGTGCCGAACCGCTCCACCGGCTGCTGCAATTTGCCGAGCGCGCGTGGCTGCACGAGCCAGATGTCGATGAGCGGCTTGAAGTCGCTGACCGACACCACGGCGAGCCGGTCGGCATAGGCGCTCGCATTCAGGAGTGGCAGCGGCACGAGTCCAAGACCATGACCGTCCGCCACGAGTCGCAACTGCAACTCGGTGCCGAGCGTTTCCAGATTCAGCTTGAGCGCGAGACCGAGACCCGTCAGCGCGCGTTGCAGACCGTCGCGGAAGCCGCAGCCGTCCGGATTCAACACCCAGCCAATCGACTGACACTGCGCGAGCGTATGCGCGCGTTTCGTGAGCAAACCCTTGCGCGCGACCACCGCGAGTTTGATGCGGCCGAGCGAGCGCGCCGTCAGCGTGTCGTCGAAGGTTTTGTTGGCCGGGAGCAGGATCGCGGCGACATCCAGTTCGCCCTCTTGCAGCCGTTCGAGCAACTGGCCGCCCCAGCCGGTCGACGCGCGCGCCTGCAAATCGGGGTACGCGTCTTTCACCGCGCGCAGCGCGTCGCCGAGCGCGACGTCGGCGATGGTCTGCGCGACGCCCACGCGCAGCGTGCCGGTGGGCGGCGTATCGGTCGCGACCATTTCGCGCAGCACGTCGAGTTCGCGCTGAATCGCGCGACATTGCTCATAGACGATCCGGCCGGTCGCGGTCGCCTTCAGCGGACGCGTGTTGCGGTCGAGCAATTCGACGCCGAGCGCTTCCTCGAAATTCTGCAAACGGCGCGTGATGGCCGGTTGCGTGAGCCCGAGCGAGAGCGCCGCCTGCTGCAGCGACTGACAGCGAATAACGGTGACGTAGGCGTCGATTTCGTCGATCTTCATGATGAGCGATGAGGTGGTTCGTGCGCCCGATGATACCTGCATCGCTGTTCCCGCATACTTTGCAAGCAACAAAAATTCGCATATTTGCTTAGCACGATAATGCGTTTGTCTTATACAAGACGCTCGCTTATCGTCGTCGAATCTATTGCTCGACACGTTCCTGGAACGTCATCCTCATCATGTCTTTTGCGATTTTCTCCGTCGTGCCTCGGGCACTTGTCAAACCGCTTGCCGCAATTATCGTGGCCATTCCCGCGATGTTGATGTTGTGCGCGAGGCCCGCCGCCGCGGCCGACTTACCCGTGCTCAAGGTCGGCGATCAGTCGTTGCAGACACGCGGCATTCTCGAAGCGTCCGGCCAGTTGAAAGACCTGCCGTACAAGATCGAATGGTTCAATTTTCCGGCAGCGCAGCCGCTTGGCGAAGCATTGAACGCGGGCGCGGTGGACGTCGGCGGCCTCGGCGACGCGCCGCTCGTTTTCGCGCTCGCAGCGGGCGCGCGGGTGAGGGCGGTCGCCGCGACGCGCTCGAATCCGCTCGATCTGGCGATCGTCGTCGGTCCGCATTCGCCGCTCACGGACGTCGCGGGTCTGAAGGGCAAGCGTCTCGCGACGACGCGCGGCTCCATCGGCCACTATCTCGCGCTCGCCGCGCTGAAAAAGGCCAACCTGTCCGCAAGCGACGTCGCGTTCGTGTTCCTCGCGCCCGCCGACGCCAAGGCCGCGCTCGCGTCCGGCAGCGTCGACGCGTGGTCGGTATGGGACCCGTACACGGCGCTCGGCGAGTCGCGCGATCACGACCGCATCATCGCGAACGGCGTGGGTTTGTCGGAAGGGCTCAGCTATCAGGTCGCGACCGAGGCCGCGATTGCCGGCAAACGCGCGCAATTGGCGGACTTCCTGCGGCGCGTGGCGATCGGCCAGCGCTGGGCGCTCACGCATCCCGACGAAGTCGCGGCGATGCAATCGCGCGTGACGGGCTTGCCCACCGATGTGTTGAAGACGGTCTATCAGCGCGGCCAGGTGCATCCGGTCGCAATCGACGATACGGTCGTGGCCGCGCAGCAGCGCACCGCGGACACGTACGAAGCGGCCAACGTGATTCGCGCGCATCTGGATGTGCGTGCAAGTTTCGACCGCAGTTTCCCGTTGCCCTGACCGCGTCCCGCGGTGCCACTGACAGCGCCGCGAAATCCTCTGCAAATTCGGTGTAAACGCGCTCTCGTCTAGCGCTTCCAATCCCGTTAGATTAACGTCACTTGGAAGGCTTATTGAGGGGACCAGGGCGGCCAGTCAAGCAGCGGTTCGCCACTTCCGGCGATGGCGCAAGGTGTACGGCCAAGGCCGTTCATCGCCGCGCCGGAACGGACCGCTGCGCGTCGTCCTTCACGCGGTTTTCGCACATCTTCAAGACCGGCGTACTGACCGTACCCGCCGTCACGACCACCGCTTCACTGCCGTCCGGCATGGGCGACGCTTTGCACAGCGTCGCTTTTTTGCTTTCTGTTGCGTCTGTTGCGCTTTGCAATAATTGGCGCGCAGAGGGCGTCATCGTCGGAAAAGCGCTTTACGTCCTGCATTTTTCGCCTGCGAGGCCGGTTTCGCGGTGTCTTTGCGCGCCGTGTGCGCGCTCGCGGTTTTTGCGTCACGCGGTTATCCTGTAGCGCGCCCTAAGGAACGTCCAGCGGATGTCGAGCGGGAAATCCAGCGGGGAATCACTACACGACCGATGCGGGCACTCGCGTCCGCATCGCTACAGGAAATTTGCTGTGAGCCTGAAACTGCCTCTTGTCGCCATGCTGGCTGCATGCCTCGCGCTTACCGCGTGCGACGACCAACAGAGCGAGCACGCCGTGCAAAAAATCAAGGACCTGTTTAACGCCGTCAAGCCCGACGCGCTGCTGCTCAAGGACATGACGCCGGGCGTCACGACCGAAGCGCAGATCCGCGAGCAGATGGGCAAGCCCGAAACCGAACGCACTTATACGGACGGCTCGAAGCGCTTCGAGTATCCACGTGGTCCGCAAGGTATGAATACGTACATGGTGGACGTTGACCGGGACGGTAAACTGCAATCCATCACGCAAGTGTTGACCGCGGCGAACTTCGGCAAGATCCGCATCGGCATGAGCGAGGACGAAGTGCGGCGGCTGCTCGGCAAACCGGGTCAGGTCGCGGTGTTTCCGCTCAAGCCGGAAACGGTGTGGAGCTGGAAGTGGCGCGAGGGCGGCGTGACGGAAGAAGGCATTTTCAACGTGCACTTCGACCAGAATCACACGGTGTACACGACATCGCGTTCGGACGTCATGCGCGGGCGCTAGAAACGCTGTAAACAACGAGAAGCAGACGAAGAAAGACGGGGGGCATCATGATACGTCGACGTCGATACAGCCGTATCGGGCTGGTGTTGGGAGGCGGCGCCGCGCGCGGCTGGGCGCATATCGGCGCGATCCGCGCGCTGCACGACGCGGGCATCAAGCCCGACGTGGTATGCGGCACGTCGATTGGCGCGCTGGTCGGCGCCGTCTATGCGAACGGCGACCTCGACTGGCTCGAGGAGTGGGTGTCGCGGCTCACGTGGCAGACGGTCGTGCGCCTGCTCGACTTGCGTTTGTCGGGCGGTCTGCTTGGCGGGCGCAAGGTGATCCAGTTATTCGCCGACAAATTCAACGGCCGGTCCATCGCGCAACTGAACATGCCGTTCGCCGCGGTCGCCACCGAACTCGACACGGGCCGCGAAAGCTGGCTGCAGGACGGCAGCGTGGTCGACGCGGTGCGTGCGTCGATTGCGATTCCCGGCATTTTCACGCCGGTTTGGCACAACGGCGTATGGCTCGTCGACGGCGGCTTGAGCAATCCGGTGCCGGTGTCGGTCGCGCGCGGCATGCGGGCCGACTGCGTGATCGCCGTCGATCTGAACAACGACATTCTCAACGGACGCGATTTCGGCGGCGCGGTCGTGGACACGCCCGCCATCGACCCGAACGCACCGACGCCCGTTTCGATGCGCCGCAACGGCAAGCCTTGGCCGCGCTGGCTCGCGCCCGCCGAAGAGCGCGCCACCGACGACGTGCGCGTGCCGCCCGCGCCGAGCGCGCGCGTGCCGTCCATGCTCAGTTCGATCGCGCAAAGCATCGACATCATGCAGGTGCGGATCACGCGCAGCCGTCTCGCGGGCGAGCCCGCGGACATCCTGATCCAGCCGCGCCTGGGCGGCATGGGCATCTTCGATTTTCATCGCGCGGCGCCGGCCATCGAGGAAGGGCGCGCGGCGGTCGAATACATGCTGCCCGCGATCCGCGCGCGGCTCGGCATGGACTAGCGGCGGCCCGCTCCTGGTCTTCGCACGGCCGCGCTTCGCCTTGCGCGAAGCGCGCGCCGTCTATCGAAAAAGCGACCTCAAACTTGCTAAATCGCGGCGGCGCGTCCGGGCCGCGCTGGTGACTGCATCCCGCCGCGTCCCCCAACACCAAGCGCCGCGAGCCGCCCGGCGCTTTCCGCGTACCCTGTTGCGGCGCAGCAAACTTTGCGTCGGCCTTTGAGAAATTAATTTTCGCTTGGGAGACTCCGCGCCATGCCTGATGAGCCGGGGTCCGACGAGCCGGCTGCATCGAGGCGTTCTCAAACCAAACTGGATGGAGACACGCGTGGTGCTATACGGCTTTGGTCCGGTCCTGCTGGCCGGCACGATCCAGACGGTCGAACTGTCGGTGCTGTCGCTCGCGGCCGCCGTGCTGCTCGGCCTCGCGGGCGCGGCGGCGAAACTCTCCTTGAACCGGCCGTTGCGCGCGCTCGCCACCGGCTACACGACCTTGATCCGCTCGGTGCCCGACCTCGTGCTGATGCTGCTGCTTTTCTACAGCATCCAGATCGCGGTCAACAATCTGACCGACGCGCTCGACGTGGCGCAGTTCGACATCGACCCGTTCGTCGCCGGCGTGCTGACGCTCGGCTTCATTTACGGCGCGTATTTCACCGAGACGTTTCGCGGCGCGTTTCTCGCCGTGCCGCGCGGCCAGCTCGAAGCGGGCAGCGCCTACGGCATGAGCGGCGTGCGCGTATTCGCGCGCATTCTGTTTCCGCAGATGATGCGTTTCGCGCTGCCCGGCATCGGCAACAACTGGCAGGTGCTCGTGAAAGCGACGGCGCTGGTGTCGATCATCGGTCTCGCGGATGTCGTCAAGGCCGCGCAGGACGCGGGCAAAAGCACCTTCAACATGTTCTTCTTCATCCTGATCGCGGCGCTCATCTATCTCGCGCTGACGACCGTCTCGAACCTCGCGCTGATCTGGCTGGAACGCCGCTATTCGATCGGCGTCCGGCACGCGGAGCTTTAAGACCATGATCGACATTCTCAACGACTTCTGGCGCGCGTTTCTCTACTGGGACGGCCAGCGCATGTCCGGCCTCGCGGTCACGTTGTGGCTGCTGGTCGTGTCCGTCGGCATCGGCTTTTGTCTTGCGATTCCGCTCGCGGTCGCGCGCGTGTCGAAAAAGCGCTGGCTGTCGACGCCCGTGCGTCTCTACACGTATGTATTTCGCGGCACGCCGCTCTACGTGCAATTGCTGCTTATCTACACCGGCATGTACAGCCTCGAATTCGTGCGCTCGCACCAACTGCTGGATGCGTTTTTCCGCAGCGGCTTTCACTGCGCGATTCTCGCGTTCGCGCTGAACACCTGCGCGTACACCACGGAGATTTTCGCGGGCGCAATTCGCTCGACCTCGCATGGCGAAGTGGAAGCGGCCCGCGCCTATGGCATGAGCTGGTTCACGATGTACCGCCGCATTGTGATACCGTCCGCGCTGCGCCGCGCCTTGCCGTTGTACAGTAACGAAGTGATCCTGATGCTGCACGCGACCACCGTCGCGTTCACGGCTACCGTGCCGGATATCCTGAAGGTGGCGCGCGACGCGAATTCGGCAACCTACCGTTCGTTCGACGCATTCGGCCTCGCGGCGTTGATCTACCTCGTGGTGTCGTTTGCTCTGGTCGCGCTGTTCCGCCGCGCCGAGCGTCACTGGCTCGGTTATCTGGCGGTCCGCACGCATTGAGCGCGCCGTCGCAAGTTCGATCGTATTTTCAAAGGGAGAGCACCTTGCTCCACACCACGCAAACCCAGGCTTGCAAGCTCGCCGTGCAGGACATCCACAAGCGCTACGGCGACAACGAAGTGCTCAAGGGCGTGTCGCTGAACGCGAACAAGGGCGACGTGATCAGCATCATCGGCGCGAGCGGTTCGGGCAAGAGCACCTTCCTGCGCTGCATTAACTTTCTCGAGCGGCCGAACGCGGGGCAGATTGTCGTCGACGGCGAAGCGGTGAAGACCAAGGCCGACCGCGCCGGCAATCTCGAAGTCGCGGATCACAAGCAGTTGCAACGCATTCGCACGAAGCTCGCGATGGTGTTCCAGCACTTCAATTTGTGGGCGCATATGAACGTGATCGAGAACGTCGTCGAGGCGCCGATTCACGTGCTCGGCCTGCCGCGTCGCGAAGCCGAAGAGCGCGCGCGCGAATATCTCGAGAAGGTGGGCCTCGCGCCGCGCGTCGAAAAACAGTATCCGGCGCATCTGTCCGGCGGTCAGCAGCAGCGCGTGGCGATTGCCCGCGCGCTCGCGATGGATCCCGATGTGATGCTGTTCGACGAGCCGACTTCGGCGCTCGATCCCGAACTCGTCGGCGAAGTGTTGAAGGTCATGCAGAAGCTCGCGGAAGAAGGGCGCACGATGATCGTCGTCACCCACGAAATGGGTTTTGCGCGCAACGTGTCGAACCATGTGATGTTCCTGCATCAAGGCCGCACGGAAGAAGAAGGCTTGCCCGCCGAAGTGCTGAGCGCGCCGCGCAGCGAGCGGCTCAAGCAGTTCCTCTCCGGCAGCCTGAAGTAACGCGCGCCGCGTCCGCCCGTTCGCCCGCTCGCCGCGTTGTGATCCGCTGATGGCCCGTACGTCCAGTCCCGCACGCACCACGCAGGTTGCAATCGTCGCATTGCCGCCCGTGTCGATGTCGGGCGTCGGGCCGATTGTCGACGCGCTCAATCTCGCCAACGAAATCGACGGCCGCGCGCTGTATCGCGTGCAGGTCTGCTCGTGGGACGGCCGCGCGGTGCCGCTCGCGGGCGGAGCGCAATGGCCTGCGGACGCCGCATTCGGCGACGCGATCGCGTGCGACTGGCTGATCGTCATCGCCGAACGCTTTCAGCAATTTGCCGACTATCGGCTGTTTCTCGCGAGCCTTGCGCGCGTCGGGCAACGCACGCCGCTCGTCACGGGGATCCATCACGGCGTGTGGTGGCTCGCGATGGCGGGGCAATTGTCCGGCTATCGCGTGAGCGTGAACTGGGAAACCTATCAGCAGTTCGCCGAGCAGTTCGAGCGCTCCATCGTCACGCAGCAGATTTTCGAAATCGACCGCGATCGCGCGACCTGCGCGGGCGGTCAGGCCACCGTCGACTTCATGCTCGCGATGATCGGCCGCGAACACGGCCCCGAACTCGCGGATCGCATCGCGGATACGCTCGGCGTCGGCGTGTTGCGCGCGGGCGAGGAACGTCAGCGCATTCCGTTCGTGACCGCGCCGGGCGAGCGCCATCCGCGGCTGAACGATGCGTTGATGCTGATGGAAGCGAATATCGAAGACCCGCTCACCACCGACGAAATCGCCGGTCTCGTCGGCGTTTCGCGGCGGCAGTTGGAGCGCCTCTTTCGCCAGTATCTCGGCTCGATGCCGTCCAAATACTACCTGGGTCTGCGCCTTTCGAAAGCGCGCACGCAATTGCAGCGCACCAGCAAATCGGTCGTGCAGATCAGCCTCGCGTGCGGATTTTCGTCGGCGGCGCACTTTTCGAATGCGTACCGTGAACGCTTCGGCGTGACGCCGCGCGAGGATCGCCGCAACTGGCTCGACCGGCAGACGGGCGCGGGCGGCGCGGCGGCGAGCGAACCGCGCGCGGGCGCGTTGATCGAGCGGCCGGATCTCGCGGATTGAAAGCGCCTCGGCGCGCGGCGGGCGCCGCTCGCAGCACGCAACGAGGTGGAAGCTCATAGAAAGCGTCGCGTATGCGCAAGACGTATCGCGCGCGGTTTCCTACACTATCTGTATTACCTCTCACCGTAACGAGGATTTGCCATGAACGACCTGACTGTGACACGCAAGACCTTCGACGAAGTCATGGTGCCGGTATTCGCGCCCGCCGCCTTCGTGCCGGATCGCGGTCTCGGCTCACGCGTCTGGGATACGCAGGGCCGCGACTATATCGACTTCGCCGGCGGCATCGCCGTCACCGCGCTCGGTCACGCGCATCCCGAACTGCTGAAGGTTTTGCAGGAGCAGGGCAGCAAGCTGTGGCATATCGGCAATGGCTACACGAACGAGCCGGTGTTGCGTCTTGCGAAACGTCTCGAAGACCTGACCTTCGCGGACCGCGCGTTCTTCGCGAACTCGGGCGCCGAAGCGAACGAAGCGGCGCTGAAGCTCGCACGCCGAGTCGCGTTCGACCGCCACGGCGCCGAGAAATTCGAAGTGATCTCGTTCACGCAGTCGTTTCATGGCCGCACGTTCTTCACTGTCAGCGTCGGCGGTCAGCCGAAGTATTCGGAAGGCTTCGGACCGGTGCCGCAAGGCATCGTGCATTTGCCGTACAACGACATCGAGGCCGCGAAGAAGGCGATTGGCGCGAAGACCTGCGCGGTGATCGTCGAGCCGATTCAGGGCGAGGGCGGGGTGATTCCGGCCGATCCGGCGTTCCTGAAAGCGCTGCGCGAAGCCTGCGACCAGCACGGCGCGCTGCTGATTTTCGACGAAGTGCAAACCGGCGTGGGCCGCAGCGGCTACTTCTACGCGTATCAGGACACCGGCGTCACGCCGGACATTTTGACCACCGCGAAGGCGCTCGGCAACGGCTTCCCGATCGGCGCGATGCTGACCACGAACGAACTGGCCGCGCATTTCAAGGTCGGCGTGCATGGCACCACGTATGGCGGCAATCCGCTGGGCTCGGCCATCGCGGAGAAGGTTGTCGAACTGGTTAGCGATCCGAAGCTGCTCGAAGGCGTGCGCACGCGCAGCGAAGTGCTGAGGGGTCATCTCGCGAAGCTCAACGAGCGCTTCGGCCTCTTCACCGAAGTGCGCGGCAAGGGCCTGTTGATCGGCGCCGAATTGACCGACGCGTACAAGGGCCGCGCGAAAGACTTCGTCACGGCCGCGGGCCAGCATGGCGTGATCATGCTGATGGCGGGACCGGACGTGTTGCGCTTCGTGCCGTCGCTGATCATGCCGCTCGACGACATGAACGAAGGCTTCGAACGGCTCGCGAAAGCGATTGCCGAAGTGGTCGGCGCGAAGGCCGAAGCGGCGTCGAAATAAAACGGCGCGTTCAACGCCTCGCACCGACGCATAGGGGAACTCATGCGTCACATTCAACAGGAACGATGATGCTCTTCGTACGCCCCGGCCGCCTCGCCGATCTCGATGCGCTCGAACATATGGCGCGCACCGCGCAACCGGTGCTGCATTCCCTGCCGCACGACCGGCGCGCGCTCGAGGCACGCGTCGCGCTGTCGGAAGATTCGTTTCGCGCGGACGTCGACTTTCCGGGCGAGGAGTTCTATCTGTTCGTGCTCGAAGACAGCGAGACCGGCAAACTGATGGGCACGGCGAGCATCATTGCGGCGGCGGGTTATTCGGACCCGTTCTACGCGTTTCGTAACGACGCGCTGATTCATGCGTCGCGCGAATTGCACGTGAACCGCAAGATTCACGCGCTCACCATGTCGCATGAACTGACGGGCAAGAGCCGGCTCGCGGGCTATTACATCGACCCGTCGCTGCGTGGCGACGCCGCTGCGCATCTGCTGTCGCGCGCGCGCATGATGTACATCGCCGCGAATCGCAGGCGCTTTACGTCCGAGGTGTTCTCGCTGCTGCTCGGCGTGACCGACGAGCATGGCGTGTCGCCATTCTGGGAAGCGGTGGGGCGCAAGTTCTTCGGCCGCGATTTTGCCGACATCGAAATCGAATCGGGCGGACGCAGCCGAACGTTTATCGCCGAAGTGATGCCGACGTATCCGATCTATGTGCCCTTGCTGCCGGAAGCCGCGCAGCGCGTGCTCGGCGAACCGGATTCGAACGCTTTGCTGGCGTATGAAATCCATCTGGAAGAAGGCTTCGAGACGGACCGCTTCATCGATATTTTCGACGCGGGCCCGGTGCTCACTGCGCAAGTGGACCGCAGTGCGTCGGTCGCGCGCAATGAAACGCGCGTCGTGCACGAGACGGCCGCAGCCGCGAGCGGCGCTGCGTATCTGATCGCGCACAACGGCGTGGATGGCGAATTCCGCTGCGTGCTCGGCGATCTGCCGTCGACGAAAAGCGAAGGGGCACCCCTCGCGCAGGCGGCGCGGGCGGCACTCGGCGTGCAGGACGGCAATGCGGTGCGTTGCGCGCCGCTGCATCGTCCGGGAGACGAAGAAGATCAACAGCAGCACGAACAATCGGGAGACGCGCAATGATCGTCGTTCGCGTTGTGCAACGAGGCGATGTGGACGCGTTGATGCGGCTCGCGCAGGAAACCGGCCCAGGCCTCACCACCTTCAAGCCGGACCGCGAAGCGCTTGCCGCACGCGTCGAACGGGCGCGCCGCACGATGGAAGACAAGGCCGCGCCGCATGAAGCAGGCTACTTCTTCGTGATGGAAGACACGCAAACCGGCGACGTCGCCGGCGTCTGCGGCATCGAAGCGGCTGTCGGCCTGCAGCAGCCGTTCTACAACTATCGCGTGAGCACGGTGGTGCACGCGAGCCAGGACCTCGGCATCTGGACGCGCATGCGCGCGCTCAACATCTCGCATGACCTGACGGGTTACGCCGAAGTGTGTTCGCTCTTTCTGAGCCCGCGTTATCGCACGAGCGGAGTGGGCGGCCTGCTGTCGCGCTCGCGCTTCATGTTTCTCGCGCAGTTTCGCGAGCGCTTTCCGCAGCGTTTGTGCGCGGAATTGCGCGGCCATTTCGATGAGCAAGGCACGTCGCCGTTCTGGCGCGCGGTCGGCTCGCATTTCTATCAGATCGACTTCAACGCGGCCGATTACCTCAGTTCTCATGGACGCAAGGCGTTTCTTGCCGAGCTGATGCCGCGCTATCCGGTGTATGTCGAGTTGCTGCCTGAAGAAGCGCAGCAATGCGTCGGACTCACGCATAGCGACACGATTCCGGCGCGCCGCATGCTCGAAGCGGAAGGGCTGCGCTACGAGAACCACGTCGATATTTTCGATGCCGGTCCGGTGCTCGAATGCCATATCTCCGACTTGCGCACGGTGCGCGAAAGCGTGATGGTGCCGCTCGAAATCGCCGACGTGCCGGCGGGCGCGCCGCAGGATGCGCCGCGTTCGATGGTGTCGAACACGTCGCTCGGCGATTTTCGCGTGGGCGTGGCGGCGGGCGTGCCGCAAGACGGCGTGTTCCGCATGAACGCGATCGAAGCGTCGGCACTCGGCGTCAAGGCAGGCGACCCGGTGCGGGTGCTGCCGCTGAAACATAAACAGGGATGATCATGAGCGAGCTTTTCATCGGCGGCGAATGGGCTGCCGGCACGGGACCCGCATTCGCGTCGCGCAACCCCGGTACGGGCGCGACGGTGTGGGAAGGCAATAGCGCGTCCGCGGACGACGTGGATCGCGCGGTGCGCGGCGCACGGCGAGCGTTCGCGGCATGGTCGGCGCTGAGTCTCGATGAGCGTTGCGCGGTGGTGCGCCGTTTCGCCGCGCTCGTCACCGAACGCAAGGAAGCGCTCGCTGAAGCGATCGGCCGCGAGACCGGCAAGCCGCTGTGGGAAGCGCGCACCGAAGCGGCTTCGATGGCCGCGAAAGTCGAGATTTCGATTCAGGCGTACAACGAGCGCACCGGCGAAAAGCGTTCGTCGATGGCGGACGGCACCGCGGTTTTGCGGCATCGTCCGCATGGCGTGGTCGCCGTGTTCGGGCCGTATAACTTTCCTGGGCATCTGCCGAACGGGCATATCGTGCCGGCGCTGATCGCGGGCAATGCGGTCGTGTTCAAGCCGTCCGAACTCGCGCCGGGCGTCGCCGCGCTGACCGTGCAAATCTGGGCCGATGCGGGCTTGCCGGCCGGCGTGCTGAACCTCGTGCAGGGCGAGAAGGACACGGGCATTGCGCTCGCGAATCATCGGCAGATCGACGGTCTGTTCTTCACCGGTAGTTCGGATACCGGAACATTGTTGCACAAGCAGTTCGGCGGACGGCCGGAGATCGTGCTCGCGCTCGAAATGGGCGGCAACAATCCGCTCGTGATCGGGCCGGTCGCGGACATCGACGCCGCCGTGCATCACACGATCCAGTCGGCGTTTCTGTCGGCGGGGCAGCGCTGTACCTGCGCGCGCCGCATTTTCGTACCGAACGACGCGTTCGGCGAGCGCTTTCTCGCGCGCTTCGTCGAGGTGAGTTCGCGCATCAGCGTCGGCGAATATAACGCCGAGCCGCAGCCGTTCATGGGCGCGGTGATCTCGGCGCGCGCGGCCTCGCGTCTCGTCGCGGCGCAGGAACGTTTGCTTGCGGATGGCGCCCATGCGTTGCTGAAAATGGAGCAGCGCGATCCGAAGCTCGGCTTCGTCACGCCGGCCATTCTCGACGTGAGCGCCGTGAAGAATCTGCCCGACGAGGAACACTTCGGGCCGCTCGCGCAGATCATCCGTTACGACAGCTTTAACGAAGCGCTCGAAAAAGCCAACGACACCGAGTTCGGTTTGTCCGCGGGCCTGCTCGCCGACGACGAATCGCTGTGGACGCATTTCCAGCGCACTATCCGCGCGGGCATCGTCAACTGGAACCGGCCGACCAACGGCGCGTCGTCGGGTGCGCCGTTCGGCGGGCCGGGGCGTTCGGGCAATCACCGGCCGAGCGCTTATTACGCGGCCGATTACTGCGCGTATCCGATGGCGTCGGTTGAAAGCGCGCAACTGCAAATGCCCGCGAGCGTCTCGCCGGGCCTTCAATTCTAAGGATCGACGATGCAAGCCACTGAAGCCAATTTCGACGGCCTGGTCGGCCCGACGCACAACTATGCGGGGCTGTCGTTCGGCAACGTCGCGTCGCAGAACAACGAGAAGTCGGTTGCGAATCCGAAGGCGGCCGCGAAGCAGGGTCTGCGCAAGATGAAGCAGTTGGCCGATCTCGGCTTTCATCAGGGCGTGCTGCCGCCGCAGGAGCGTCCGTCGGTGCGTCTGTTGCGCGAGCTGGGTTTTTCCGGCGACGACGCCACGGTGATCGCCAACGTGGCGAAGAATGCGCCCGAGTTGCTGGCCGCCGCGAGTTCGGCTTCGGCGATGTGGACCGCGAATGCCGCGACCGTGAGTCCGTCCGCCGACACGCACGACGGCCGCGTGCATTTCACGCCGGCCAATCTGTGCAGCAAGCTGCATCGCGCGATCGAACACGAATCGACGCGCCGCACGTTGCGCGCGATTTTCAGCGACGCCGATCGCTTCGCCGTGCATGAGGCTTTGCCCGGCACGCCCGCACTCGGCGACGAAGGCGCGGCGAATCACACACGCTTTAGCGCGGAATATGGCGCACGTGGCGTCGAATTCTTCGTGTACGGCCGCAGCGAGTATCGCCGCGGACCCGAGCCGAAACGCTTTCCCGCGCGTCAGACGTTCGAAGCGAGCCGCGCGGTCGCGCATCGTCATGGCTTGCAGGAAGAAGCAACTGTCTACGCGCAGCAGAATCCCGAGGTGATCGACGCAGGCGTTTTTCATAACGACGTGATCGCGGTCGGCAACCGCAACACGCTGTTCTGTCATCAGCTTGCGTTTGTCGAACAGCAGGCGGTGTACGACGAGTTGCGCGCGAAGCTCGTTGGCCTGAAGGCGGATTTCAACGTGATCGAAGTGCCCGATGCGCAGGTGAACGTGGCGGACGCGGTCTCGTCGTATCTGTTCAACAGCCAGTTGCTGACGCGCCCCGACGGCAAGCAGGTGCTGGTGGTGCCGCAGGAGTGCCGCGAAAATCCGCGCGTGGCCGCGTATCTGGACGATCTGACGTCGCACACGGGTCCGATCGACGAGGTGCTCGTGTTCGATCTGCGCGAAAGCATGAAGAACGGCGGCGGGCCGGCGTGCCTGCGTCTGCGTGTAGTGCTGAACGAGGCGGAGCGCGCGGCGGTCACACGCGGCGTGTGGATCGACGACACGTTGTTCGGGCGGCTCGATACGTGGATCGAAAAGCATTATCGCGACCGTCTCGCACCGTCGGATCTCGCCGATCCTAAACTGCTCGTCGAGTCGCGCACCGCGCTCGATGAACTCACGCAGATTCTCGGCCTCGGATCGCTCTATGACTTCCAGCGCTGAGCGCGGCGAGCCGGTCGCAATGCTCGACGATTTCCTCGCCTATACGCTCGCGGGCACGCGGCCTGCCGCGAACGACATGCAAGGCACGTGCGCCGGCGGCGTGCGCTGGTCGTGGCTCGATGACGGCGTGCTGCTGCTGGAGCCGGCCGCGTCTTTGAACAACACACGCAGCGTGCTCGCATCGGCCGGCGTGCATGGCGACGAAACCGCGCCGATCGAACTGCTGTCGCATCTCGTGCGCGACATCGCGCGCGGCGAGGCAACGTTGACCTGCCGGCTGCTGGCGATTCTCGGCAATGTCGATGCGATGCGCGACGCGTGCCGCTATCGCGACGACGACCTGAACCGCCTCTTCAGCGGCCGGCATCTGCAACTGCCGCACAGTCACGAGGCTCCGCGCGCCGCGGCGCTCGAGCGGGCCGCTGTGCGGTTCTTCGATGCCGCTTCGAAAGAGCCGGGCGCGCGCTGGCATATCGACATGCACACGGCGATCCGCGCGTCCGCGTTCGAGCGCTTCGCGCTGCTGCCGCATACGGGCAGGCCATTTTCGCGCGCGATGTTCGAGTGGCTCGGCGAGGCGCGCATTAGCGCAGTGCTGTTGCACACCACGAAGGGCAACACGTACTCGCATTTCACCGCGCAGGCTTGCGCTGCCGACGCGTGCACGCTGGAACTCGGCAAGGTGCGTCCGTTCGGCCAGAACGACCTCACGCGATTCGAAGGTGCGAATCAGGCGTTGCGTCATCTGCTCGCGGGCACGAATGGCAATACGCAAGCGGAACTGCCGCGCGCCTTCACGGTGATCGACCAGATCACGAAGCAAAGCGACGCGTTCGAATTGCTGGTCGCGCCCGATGTCGCGAACTTCACGCCGTTCGCGAAGCACACGTTGCTCGCACGCGATGGCGACTATCGCTACGTCGTGCAACACGACGAAGAGCGCCTCGTGTTTCCGAATGCGACGGTGAAGCCTGGTTTGCGCGCGGGCTTGATGGTGATCGAGACGACTGAAGAGACGCACGGCGCGCTCGTCTAGCGGCACGATGTTTGAAGACGCGAGAGCGCATGCTATTTGCGTCGGTTGAACTCGTTGCATTGCTTGCGCCACCGCGACATCAACTTGCAGCTTTGCCCTTCAGCGCTGCCCCGCGCTCGCGATGCCGCCTTCACCCGAGCGCCACGCAGCCGCGGCAAACGAGCCTGTACAATCCCCGCCTCGCGGCTGTTGCGCTGCACCACAACGGCCGCGCGAGTTTGAATCGCATTTTTGGCGCGGCAATCATGCCTGTCCGGATTCGGCTCCGTCCTGTTCAATACCGTAGAGGAACACCCGTAATGAAGATGAATTGGCGAAACACGGCTGCGCTCGCGCTATTCGCGACGGCAACGCTCACGGCAGCGTCCGCTTCGGCGGCGGACATCAAGGAAGTGCGCTTCGGTGTCGAGGCGTCGTATGCGCCGTTCGAATCGAAGTCGCCGTCGGGCGAACTGCAGGGCTTCGACATCGACGTCGGCAATGCCGTGTGCGCGAAGTTGAAGGCAAAGTGCGTGTGGGTCGAGAATTCGTTCGACGGCCTGATTCCCGCGTTGCAGGCGCGCAAATTCAACGCGATCAACTCGGACATGACGATCACCGAGCAGCGTCGTCAGGCCATCGACTTCACCGACCCGATCTACACGATCCCGAATCAGATGATCGCGAAGAAAGGCAGCGGCTTGCAGCCGACGCCCGCGTCGCTGAAGGGCAAGCACGTCGGCGTGCTGCAGGGCACGATTCAGGAAACGTATGCGAAGGCGCGTTGGGCGCCGGCCGGTGTCGACGTCGTGCCGTATCAGACCCAGGACCAGATCTACGCGGACCTCTCGTCCGGGCGTCTGGATGCATCGTTCCAGGACGCGGAAGCGGCATCGAAGGGCTTTCTGAAGAAGCCGCAAGGCGCGGGCTTCGAGTTCGCCGGTCCGGCCGTCACGGACGAAAAGCTGCTCGGCGCGGGCGTGGGCTTCGGCATTCGCCGCGGCGACAAGGCATTGAAGGACGCGTTGAACCAGGCGCTGAAGGAACTCAAGGCCGACGGCACGATCGACCGTTTCGCGGCGAAATACTTCGACGTGAAAGTGGTGTTGAAGTAACGCGTTGCTGCTTGACGCCTCAACAAAAAACGGCCGCTGCTTGCGGCCGTTTCGCATGGTGCGCGTGGTTGTCCGCCTCGTCATGGGCGCTATCGGCTTTCTCCGCCCGCCAAATATTTCCAGATATTGTTTTGTGGACATGTGCGCGCAAGACAGCCTGCGCTAAAATCGCCGGGCGCGCTGCGATGGCGAACCTGGCCGTCGCCAACGCGACGTCGCAAACGATAAACACGCCGCGCGCGTTGCCGTGCGGCGAAAACCACAAGACAGCAGCAAGCGCCGGGGCGGCGCCTCGCGGGGGACCACAATGAGCACCATTGCAGTCGAAAATCCGGGCCGTGCATATGCCAGCGACGCCACGGACGATGCGCAGTTGAACGCCAGCTTCGCGCGGCAGCCCATCCTCAATCGGGACGGCATGCTGTGCGGCTACGAGCTCAAGATACGCGCGCCGGAAGCGCCGGCAGAGGCGCAGTCCGACCTCGGCTCTGAGGCAGACACCGAAAGCGGCGCAGACGATCAAGACGATCAAGACCCGCGAGCCGGCCGGGCGCCTACGCCCGCGCAGCGCGTGGCGCGCGCGATCATCCGCGGACTGGTCGAGAGCAATGTGCGCAACGCGCTGACCGGGCATCCGGCGTATATCGACACGAACCGCGACATGCTGTTCGACGACGCGATCGAGCGGCTGCCCGCCGAGCGCTTTCTGTTCGAACTGCCGCCCGACATGCACGTCGACGACGAGCTGATCGCGCGCATCGTGCTGCTGCATGGCCGGCGCTATCGCTTCGTGCTCGACGACGTCACGCAGCCCAACGAGACTTTCGCGAAGCTCTTGCCCTACGCGGAAGCCATCAAGATCGACATCACGCGCGCGCCCGCCGCGCTGTTGCCCAAGCTGACGAGCGTGCTCAAATCGGCGGGCAAGCTGCTGATCGCAGCGGGGCTCGACGCGCAAGCCGATTTCGAAACGGCGCACGGCCTCGGCTTCGACCGCTTCCAGGGTTACTTCTTCGCGCGTCCGCAAACGTCGATGACGCGCCGCGTGAGCGCGCCGCGCCACGCGTTGCTCAATCTGCTGCAATTGCTCGCCGGCGACCCGACCGTCGCGCAGCTCGAAGCGGAGCTCAAGCTCAACCCCGTGCTGGTGATGCATCTCATGAAGCTCGCGAATTCGAGCGGCTTCGCGGTCGGCCATAAGGTCACGACGCTGCGCGAGGCGATCAACGCAACCGGCACCGACCGCATCGCGCGCTGGACGCAGTTGCTGTTGTATGCGGACGGCCGCAAGGTCGCGCTCGAAGACGACCCGCTGCTGCAACTCGCGGCCACGCGCGCGCGTTTCATGGAACTGGCGATCGAGCGTCTGCCTGACGCGGGCCGCGACGAAGCGGACGCGGCGTTTCTCACCGGCGTGTTTTCATTCGTCGATGCGGTGTTCGGCGGCTCGCTCGAAAGCACGCTTAACGTGCTGACGTTGTCGCGTCCGATTCAGGCGGCGATTCTGCATCGCGAGGGCGTGCTCGGCCAACTGCTCGCCGCGGTCGAGGCGTTGGAAAATGGCGCGTGGGACACGCTCGCCGCGCGCTGCGCGCAGCTTGCGCCGTTGACGATCGAAGAGGTCGCGCAAATGGGACTCGCGGCCGGCGCCTGGGCAGGCGTCGCGGACCGCAGCGCGGAAGGGTTGGAAAGAATCGAGGACTGAGGCGGCACCTGCGACGAAGCCGGCATGCAGCGCATGCCGGCTTCAAAATCAGCCTTGGAAAACAGCCTCGCAAATCAGCTTAAAAACACCTGGCGTCGGGCAAACACAGAAAACTGCAGACTCACGCGACGTGATCAGCGATCACGCCACGTCTTTACATCGTCTCCATTTCCCGCATCTGCCCCAGGCCGAAAAAACGGCCTAACTCCCTGGCCAGTTCGTTCAGCACGCTCATCTCCTTCTGCGAGATACGGCGTGGCTCCTGCGTATGAGACCAGTCGCCATAGAGCAACGCGACCGTCTGGTCCGTTTCATCCACCACGGGTAACAGCACGAAGGCGCGGGCGTCGTCGAACGAACGGCGGAACCACTCGGGCAGCCGCGCGACCATTTTCGGATCGCGCGCATTTTCGATGAAGATGCCCACCGAATTCGCGATGGCCAGGTGGAACACATCGGGCTCGAACGCGGAACTGAACGTGAGCTTGGGCAGCGCCGCGTCGATTTTCGGGCCGAGGCCGAGACGCGCGCGGAACGTGCCGTTGCTGTGCTTGACGAATACCACGGTGCGCGCAAAGCCGAGCGCCGCGAGCACCGTTTCCGACGCCATGCCGAGGGCCGGCGCGAGCGAGCTGCTGTCAGGCAGATTGCGCAAATCCTGCACGCCCGCCGCAATGCGCGACTCGGGGTCGAGCGCCTCGCGCGCCATTGCGTCGGCATTCGCGCGCAACTCGACGATCTCGCGCATCACGCCGTCGCCGCCTTCCTCGCGCGCCAACGCCACGCTCATTTCGAGCAGCACTTCGGGATCGGTGTTGAGCGCGCGGCTATATTCCTGCGCGAGTTCGGCGATGCGCTCCTCGCGCTCGAAGTCGGGCATGTTCTGCTGCGTGAGGACGTCCGCGACCGCCGTCGAATAATTGGTGATCGCGCGCAGCCACTGCACCTGGCGCGGCTGTTCGGTGTCTTGCGGATCGAACTCGCCCATGCCCGAGCGGATCATGTCGGGCAGGCGCCAGCGCACCGCGGCTTCCGCGCCGATTTCGTCGAACGTCACGCCGAGCACCAGCACGCACGCATCCGCTTCGAGCGTGCCGCCTTCGATGTGCCGGCGAATCTGATCCCATTCCGCGTCGAGATAGAACACCACCAGCAGCTTGCCGATTTGCCGCATCAGCGTGCAGACCACGGCTTCCTCGCCGGCACGCAGATCGCCGCGCTCCGTCAGCTTGCGCGCGACGCAGCCCGACAGCAGCGTGCGGTTCAGTTCGAGTTTCGCGTCGATGCGGCGCGGCGCGCTGTGATGAAAGTGATCGACGATCTTCAGGCCGACGACGAGATGACCGACCGCATCCATGCCGAGCACCATCAACGCGCGCGACACCGTGGTGATATTGCCGCCGAACGCCATGTACATGGCCGAGTTCGCGAGCCGCAGCACTTTTTGCGTCAGTGCGAAGTCCGACAGCACCACCTGCACGAGGCCGGTGAAGTCGAGGTCGTCGTTGTTCATTGCCGCCATGGTGGTGCGCAACGACTGCGACAGCATGGGGAAATCGCCGCGCTCGCTCATTCGCGTCCAGAGCCGGTCGAGCACCGCCGCCTTTACCATGTGAGTCCCGCAAAAGCCATACGTGTTCCAATGAATGCCATGCCGGCGCGAGGCCGGCTGATGCCGCTGCTTGAGCGCTTGAGCCGCACTGCTATGCGCTGTGCAGATGAAGCGAACGCGCTTCGAAACGCTGCGCCAGTTCGTCGGAGGGCAGCGCCTTGCAGACGAGCCATCCCTGTATGTGGTCACATCCCATTTCGGTGAGCAGGCTGCGCTGCGCTTCCGTTTCGACGCCCTCGGCGACCAGTTCGAGGTCGAGTGTCTGGGCGAGCCCGACCACCGCGCTGACGATCGCCTGATCGTTCCGGGAGGTTAGCAGATTCTCGACAAAACTCCTGTCGATCTTAAGTTTTGCAAGGGGAAACCGTTGCAGGTAAGCCAGGCTCGAATAGCCGGTGCCGAAATCGTCGACGGCAAAGCGGATGCCCATCGCGGTCAGATCTTCGAGCAGCACCTTCGCGTGCGCCGGGTCGTGCATCAGCAGGCTTTCGGTGATCTCGAACACGAGGCGCCGCGGATCGATGCCGGTCAGCTCGATCGCCTCGCGCACGGCGTCCTTGAAGCGCGGGTCGCGGAACTGCTGCGGCGACACGTTGACCGCGACGTATTGCAGCGAGATGCCGCGCGCGTCCCACTGGATCAACTGCATGCAGGCGACCTTGAGCACCCAGTTGCCGAGGAAGTTGATGAGCCCGACCGACTCCGCGAGCGGAATGAACATGGACGGCGGCACGAGTCCATGCACCGGATGCATCCAGCGGATCAGCGCCTCGACGCCGACCACGCCGTGCGTGCGGCTGCTCGTGATCGGCTGGAAGTGCAGCGAGAACTCGCCGTTGCGCACGCCGTCGTACAGATCGGCCTCCAGCTTCAGGCGCTCGGCGTCGGCGGGATTGTCGTCCGGCACATAGAACGCGAGCGTGTTGCCGCCCGCAGACTTGGCCTGCAGCAGCGCGTGATCGGCCCAGCGCAGCAGATGGGTGTCGTGCGCGGCGGTGTCGTTGGCGTGACGCACGTCCGGATAGAGCGCAATGCCGATGCTCGCCGACAGGTGCACCTGCTGGCCGCTGAAGACATACGGCTGCTGGATCGCGGTCAACAGACGCCGCGCCAGCGCTTCGGCGGCGGCCGCGGCGTCGGTGCGGTTCGCGGCGGGCTTCACGAGAATCGCGAACTCGTCGCTGGCCACGCGCGCCACCGTCTCGTTCGGTCCCGTCATGTTCAGGATGCGCCGCGCTGTGTCGCGCAGCATGTCGTCGCCGGCGTCGTAGCCGAGCGCGCGGTTCACGCGCTGATAATCGTCGATGTCGAGCAGCAGCAGCGCGGCGGGCGTGCCGTGCGCGTCGGCCTGCTGTTGCGCCTCGAGCAGTGCGGGAATCAGCGCCGACTGGTTGGCGAGATTGGTCAGCCGGTCCAGATGCAGCGCCTGGATCAGGCGCTCCTCGCTCGCGCGCCACGCGGACACGTCGAAGCCGGCAATCGCAAAGCCGTCGATACCGTTATGGCTGTTGCGCACCACGCGCAGCTCGACGGTGATCGGATAGGTCAGCGACTTGATGAGCCCAAGCGTCGCCTTCTCGACATTGCCGGAGGCCGAGGCACGGACCAGCAGCGCGTCGAGCCGCGCGACGTCGGCCGGCGCCACCAGCTCATGCAGCGTGATCGTCTCCAGATACTCGCGGTGATAGCCGATAAAGCGCAGGCTCGCGTCGGACACATAGATAAAGCGCAGGTCGCTGTCCACGTGCGCCAGCAGGTCCACGGCGCCGACCACGTGCTCGAAGTGCAGCGCGGCGGGCGGCTCGGCTTGCGGTCGGGCTTGCGGCCTGGATTGCGGCTTCTGTTCGACGCGCCGGCCAAGCGCCAGAAGCCGGTCGACGACCGTGCGCAAGGAGCCCCGGCGGGGCGCGGTGATCCTGTTCGCTTCCATGTTTGTCGCTGGCAACCTGTGTTCGTCTGCGGGCGGAGCGGTTTGACGGTCCGCCAGGTGAGGGCGGTGAAAAACTATCAGGCCGCCCCATCAGGACTAGATAACGGCCTGCGCCCTGGAATCTTTAGTGCTTGCGCGAGAAAAACATCCCGTAAGGGACGAGACTGCGCGCGGCGGCAATTCCCAACCGCCGATTCCGTTAAAGTGCGGTTGCCTCACGTCCGTTAATACGGCAAACCCCCTGTGCGGTGGCGCGCGCCGCTGCCGTGCAGTCCTTCGAAAGCTGCATCGACGATCCATGTCTGAACTACATCTGGTCAGGGCCTCCGCCCGGCGCATCGAGGTGCGCGACGCGTCCGGCGACGATCCCGACGCGGCTGCCGCCCCGCAGTTCGTTTATCTGGGCCGGCAGCCGATCCTCGATCGCCAGGGCGCGCTCAACGCGTACGAGCTGCTGTTCCGGGCCGGCGCCCACAATTACGCCGAGGTGACCAACGACGCGCAGGCGACCGCGCAGGTGGTGGCGCGCGCGCTCGGCGGAATCGGCGTGCCGGCCGTGCTCGGCCCGCATCGCGGCTTCGTGAACATCGACCGGACCATGCTGTTCGACGACATCGTGCATGTGATGCCGCCCGAGCGCTTCGTGCTCGAGATCCTCGAAACCGTTCAGTTCGACGCGCAACTCGGCCGCCGGCTCGGCGAGCTGCGGCGCGGCGGCTTCCAGGTCGCGCTCGACGACGTGACCGCGCTGTCCGACGAACTGCTCGCGATGCTGCCGCATGCGGACATCGTCAAGATCGACTTTTTGCAGACCGAGCGCGCGCATTTGCCCGAGCTTGCGGCCGCGATGCGCGGCCAGGGCAAGACGCTGATCGCCGAGAAAGTGGAGACGCGCGAAGACTTCGCGCTGGCTCGCGAGCTCGGCTTCGATCTGTTCCAGGGTTATTTTTTCGCGCGGCCGCAAGTGCTGGCCGCGCCGCGCAACCGCTCGCCGCGGCCGGGTTTGCTGCGTCTGCTCGCGCTGCTGTCGCGCGATGCGGGCATCGTCGAACTCGAAGCCGAACTGAAGCTGAATCCGAGCGTGGTCGTGCAACTGCTGCGGCTCGTCAATTCGAGTGCGTTTGGTCTCGGGCGCAATATCGCGTCGTTGCGCGAGGCGATCATCGCGACCGGCACGCGGCAGATCGCGCGCTGGGCGCAACTGCTGCTTTACGCGGACAGCGGCGATCTGCCGTGGCGCGCCGATCCGCTCGTGCAACTGGCGGCGACGCGCTCGCGCTTCATGGAGCTGGCGGCAAGCTGGATGCGTCCCGCCGACGACGAATTCGCCGACGCCGCGTTCATGACCGGCATCTTTTCGCTCGTGCATGTGCTGCTCGGCACGACGCCGAAGGCCGTGCTCGAGAAGCTCGGTCTCGCGGCGCAGATCCGCGAGGCGATCGTCGAACTGCGCGGGCCGCTCGGCATGCTGTTGCGTATCGCGGAGGCGGCCGGCGAGGGTGCCGACGCGGCGTCGATCGCGCGCTCGGCGGATGCGCCGCCGGAATTCGCCGCGCTCACGCCGGAGATACTGGCCGAGCTGAATCTGTCGGCGGCCGCGTGGTTCGGCGCGCATGTGCAGGAAGCCGCCTGATTCTTTGCCCCTGATTCTTTGATCTGCGCCGATTGCTGCATGCGGCGCTGCGTTCCGCGCGTGTTTTTCGCGTACGTGGTCCAATAGAGCACAAGGCCGACGGACTCCTTTGCGAGGGAGACGCCGTGCATCAACGCAACGCTCAAAGGATCAGCCGATGAAACGAAAACTCCTGCCCGCCGTGCTGGCCGCTGCCGTGTCGGTGGCATGCGCCGCCTGGTCGTTGACCGCGGGCGCGACGCTCAAGCCCGGCGACACCGCGCCGCAGTTCACCGCGCAGGCGTCGCTCGGCGGCAAGACGTACACGTATTCGCTCGCCGACCAGCTCAAGAAAGGACCGGTGGTGCTGTACTTCTACCCGGCGGCTTTCACGAAGGGCTGCACGATCGAGGCGCATGAATTCGCTGAGGCCGTCGACGAATACAGCAAATACGGCGCGACGGTGATCGGCGTGTCGCACGACAACATCGACACGTTGACGAAGTTCTCCGTCAGCGAGTGCCGCAGCAAATTCCCGGTGGCGGCGGACGCGGAGTCGAAGGTGATCGGCGCCTACGACGCGGGCCTGCCGATGCATAGCTCGATGGCCAATCGCGTGTCGTACGTGATCGCGCCGGACGGCAAGATCATCTACGAATACACGAGCCTTTCGCCCGAAAAGCATGTCGAGAACACGTTGAAGGCCGTGAAGGATTGGGCCGCGGCGCACAAGCAATAAGGCTTTTTGTCGAGAGTTCGCGATGCCGATTCTGATTGCACTACTTGCGCTGATCGCGCTCGTGTATGGCGCCGTGCGCGCGTTCGACGCGTTGCAGGCGGCGGCGGGGACGGCGGTGGCCGTGGGCGTCGCCGTGCTCGTAGCGTTGCTGCTGATGGCCGCGCTCGCCTATTGGCTGCGCCGCCGCAAGGAAGTCGCGCCGAATATTCATGACGGCAACTGGACGCACTTGCTCGACGGCAGTTGGGGCTCGGTGCGGCTCGCCTCGGGCCAGCGTTTCTGCGAGATTCGCGTCGGCGCCGAGCACGGCGCGTATATCTTCGCGGATCTGCTTGGCGCGGATGTCGAGCGTCGCGAAACGCAATGGCAACTCGCGCTGAAGGTGAAGGACGCCGCTCACGGCCTGTGGCTGCTGCCGATGCAGAACGAGCGGCAGGCAAAGCAATGGCAGCGCATTTTTCTGCTCGCGATGGAGCAGAAGCTTTAGCGTTGCCCGGCTTCGAAGCCCGCCGCGCATCCCATGCAAGAACCTCACGCAGACGGAGCGACACCGCCTCTGCGCGCCTTCCTCGACTCCCACCGCACGCGAATCCGGTCCATATAAAGGTAGACCACCGGCGTGGTGTAGAGCGTGAGCATCTGGCTCATGATGAGCCCGCCGACAATCGCAATGCCGAGCGGCGCGCGCAACTCCGCGCCTTCGCCGCGTCCGAACGCGAGCGGCAACGCGCCGAGCATCGCGGCGAAAGTCGTCATCATGATCGGGCGAAAGCGCAACAGACACGCCTCGCGAATCGCGTCGCTCGACGAGCGGCCGTGGCGCGACGCTTCGATCGCGAAGTCCACCATCATGATCGCGTTTTTCTTGACGATGCCGATCAGCAGAATCACGCCGATCAACGCGATGATGCTGAAGTCGGTCTTGAAGAGCAGCAGCGCGAGCAAGGCGCCGACGCCCGCCGAGGGCAGCGTCGACAGAATGGTGAGCGGGTGGATATAGCTCTCGTACAGAATGCCGAGCACGATATACACGGCGGCGAGCGCGGCCAGAATCAGGATCGGCTGATCCGACATGGACTGCTGGAACGCCTGCGCGGTGCCCTGGAAACTGCCGTGTATCATCGCCGGCATGCCGATCTCGGCCATGGTCTGGTAGATCGCGTCGGTCGCAGTGGAAAGCGACACGCCGGGCGGCAGGTTGAACGAGATCGTCGACGCGACGAACTGGCTCTGGTGATTCACCGAGAGCGGCGTGTTGCCGGGCCCGAAGCTCGCAATGGCCGACAACGGCACCATCGTTTCCTTCGACGTCGACACCGCCGCGCCCGACGATGCGCTCGACTTGCCGCTCGTCGCAATCGAGTTGATCGCCTGGTTGCGCGCGGAATCCGCGGCAATGGAGGCGGCGCTCGATGCGGTCGTGCCCGCCGTGCCGCCCGCCGAAGCGCTAGTGGACGACGACGTGGACGTGGTCTCCTTCGTCACGGTTCCGGCCGGCGCGTTGGTGGTCTGCGCGCCGCTCGCGCTGCCTCCCGACGTGCTGATGTAGACCTGCTTGAGCATGTCCGGGCTTTGCCAGTACTTCGGCGCGACTTCCATCACAACGTGATACTGGTTGAGCGGGTTGTAGATCGTCGACACCTGGCGCTGGCCGAACGCGTCGTACAGCGTGTTGTCGATCTGCGCGGGCTTGATGCCGAGGCGCGCGGCGCTCGCGCGGTCGATCGTCACCATCGCTTCGAGGCCGCCTTGCTGCTGGTCGGAGTTGACGTCGGCCAGTTCCTTGCGCGCTTGTAGCGCCTCAGTCAGCTTCGGTCCCCACAGGTACAGGTCGGGCGTGGAATCGGCGAGCAGCGTGAACTGGTATTGCGCATTCGACTGCCGACCGCCCACGCGAATGTCCTGCACCGCTTGCAGGAAAGTGCGCGCGCCCGCCACGTCGCCGAGCGGCGCGCGCAGTTGCTGGATCACCTGATCGGCGGAAATCTTGCGCTCGCTCTTCGGCTTCAGCGAGACGAACATGAAGCCCGAATTGGTCTGCCGGCCGCCGGTGAAACCGACCACGCTATCCACCGCCGGATTCTTGCCGACGATGTCCATCATTTGCGAGAACTTGCCTTTCATCGCCTGGAACGACGTGCTCTGGTCCGCCTGAATGCCGCCGATGAGCCGCCCGGTGTCCTGCTGCGGAAAGAAGCCCTTTGGCACGATGATGTAGAGCCACACGTTGATGCCGATGGTCGCGAGCAGCACCATCAGGATCAGCCGCGGATGCAGCAGCGCCCAGCCGAGCGTGCGTTCGTAGCCGCGCTGCATCGACGCAAAGCCGCGTTCGAGCCAGCGCCCGAAGCGGCCTTCCTCTTTCTGTTCGTGCGGCTCGCGCAAGAGGCGCGAGCACATCATGGGCGTGAGCGTGAGCGAGACGATCAGCGACACGCCGATTGCGAGCGACAGCGTCAGCGCGAATTCGCGGAACAGCCGTCCGACGATGCCGCCCATCAGCAGGATAGGCAGAAAGACGGCGACGAGCGAGATGCTGATCGACATCACCGTAAAGCCGACTTCGCGCGCGCCGAGGAACGCGGCCTTCATGCGCGGCACGCCGTTCTCGATATGACGCGAGATGTTTTCCAGCACCACGATGGCGTCGTCCACCACGAAGCCGGTCGCGATGGTCAAGGCCATCAGCGAGAGGTTGTCGATGGAAAAGCCGAGCAGATACATCGCGCCGAACGTGCCGATGATCGAGATCGGCACGGCCACGCTCGGAATCAGCGTCGCGCGCCAGTTGCGCAGGAACAGGAACACCACCATCACGACGAGCGCGACGGCGATCATCAGCGTGTACTGCGTGTCCTTGAGCGACGCGCGGATCGTGGTCGAGCGGTCGGCGGTCGGCGTGATGTCCACGTCGGCGGGCAGCGACGCGTGCAGTTGCGGCAGCATCGCGGTGACGCGGTCGATTGTCTCGATGATGTTCGCGCCCGGCTGCCGGTACAGGATCACGAGCACCGAGCGCTTGCCGTTGAAGAGACCGAGGTTGCGCAGGTCTTCGACGGAATCGACCACTTCGGCGACATCCGAGAGTCTGACCGCCGAGCCGTTGCGATACGCGATCACGAGGTCGCGGTATTGCGACGCCTTGCTCGCCTGGTCGTTCGTGTAGATCTGCACGCGGTTCGCGCCGAACTCGATGGAGCCTTTGGGACTGTTCGCGTTGGCCGCGGCGAGCGCGGCGCGCACGTCCTCGAGACCGATGCCGTAGTGGAACAGCGCCTGCGGCTCGAGTTCGACGCGCACCGCCGGATTGGCCGACCCGCTCACGTCCACTTCGCCGACACCTTCGACTTGCGACAGCGACTGCTGCAGGACGGTCGCGGCGGAGTCGTACAACTGGCCGGCGGTCAGCGTTTTCGACGTCAGCGCGAGAATCATGATCGGCGCGTCGGCCGGATTCACCTTGTGGTACGTCGGGTTGCTGCGCAGGCTCGCCGGCAGGTCGGCGCGCGCGGCGTTGATGGCCGCCTGCACGTCGCGCGCGGCGCCGTCGATATTGCGGTTCAGGCCGAACTGCATCGTGATGCGCGCGGAGCCGACCGAACTCATCGAGGTCATTTCGGTGACGTCGGCGATCGAACCGAGATGCCGTTCGAGCGGACTCGCGACGCTGGTGGCGACCGTATCGGGGCTCGCGCCCGGCAACGACGCCTGGATCGAAATGGTCGGGAAATCCACTTGCGGCAGCGGCGCGACCGGCAGCTTCATGAACGCGAAGATGCCGGACAGCGCAATGCCGATTGCCAGCAGCGTGGTCGCGACGGGGCGCGAGATAAAAGGACGCGACAGGTTCATCGCATCAGTTCCCTGCGTCGGTCGCGCCGGCCGTCGGGCCGCCGCGGTTGAACCGTTCGCGCGCGCGGCGTGCGAGCGAGTCGAACGCGAGATAGATGACCGGCGTGGTGAACAGGGTCAGCAACTGGCTCACGATCAGACCGCCGGCAATCGCGATGCCGAGTGGCCGGCGCAACTCCGAACCTGCGCCGGTGCCGAGCATCAGCGGCAGCGCGCCGAGCAGCGCCGCGAGCGTGGTCATCAGAATGGGCCGGAAGCGCAGCAGACACGCCTGGTAAATCGCCTCGCGCGGGGCCTTGCCTTCCTCACGTTCGGCATACAGCGCGAAGTCGATCATCATGATCGCGTTCTTCTTCACGATACCGATCAGCAGCACGATGCCGATAATGCCGATGATGTCGAGATCGTGACCCGTGATCAGCAGCGCGAGCAACGCGCCGACGCCCGCCGAGGGCAGCGTCGACAGAATCGTGATCGGGTGAATGAAGCTCTCGTACAGCACGCCGAGCACGATATACATCGTGACGATGGCCGCGAGGATCAGGAACAGTTCGTTCGACAGCGAGGCCTGGAACGCGAGCGCCGCGCCCTGATAACGCGTCTGGAACGACGCCGGCAAGCCGATGTCTTTCTGCGCCTGGTCGATCGCCTTCACGGCCGCGCCGAGCGACGAACCGGGCGCGAGATTGAACGAGACCGTGGTCGCGGGGAACTGGCTCAGGTGCGTGACGAGCAGCGGCGCCGGCCTTTCGATGAACTTCGCGATGGCCGACAGCGGCACCTGGCCGCCGGACGACGTGGAAGAGGGCAGATAGATCGAATTCAGCGACTCGGTGTAATGCTGCATCGACGGCTGCGCTTCCAGAATCACGCGGTACTGGTTCGACTGCGTGAAGATAGTCGAGACGATGCGCTGGCCGAATGCGTCGTAAAGCGCGCTGTCCACGGTGGCGGGTGTGATGCCGTAACGCGACGCGGTCGCGCGGTCGATCTCGACATACACCGACTGGCCGTTGTCCTGCAGGTCGGTGGCGACATCGGCGAGTTCGGGCGCCTCTTTGAGCCGCTCGACGAGCTTCGGCACCCACGTTGTGAACTCGCTCATGTTCGGGTCCGTGAGCATGAACTGATACTGCGTGGGGCTGACGGTCGAATCGATTGTCAGATCCTGCACCGGCTGCATGTACAGCGACGCGCCCGCGATATGCGCGACGTCCTGCTGCAATTGCCGGATCACTTCGCTTGCGGTGCTGCTGCGGTCGTCGCGCGGTTTCAGGTTGATCAGCATGCGGCCGCTGTTCAACGTGATATTGCTGCCGTCCACGCCGATGAACGAGGTCAGGCTTTGCACATCCGGGTTCTTCAGGATCTGGGCGGCGAGTTCCTGCTGACGCTCGGCCATCGACGCATACGACACCGACTGCGGCGCCTGCGTGATCGCCTGGATCACGCCCGTGTCCTGCACCGGGAAGAAGCCCTTTGGAATGAACACGTAAAGCAGCGCCGTCAACACGAGCGTGAGCACCGCGACAACCAGCGTCGAGCGCTCGCGATCGAGCACCCAGGTGAGCGCGACCGCGTAACGCGCGATCACCCAGTCGATTGCGCGGTGCGCGCGCGCCTCGAAGCGGTGGCTCTCGTGCGGCGGCGTGTGGCGCAGCAGCTTCGCGCACATCATCGGCACGAGCGTGAGCGACACGATCGCCGAAATCACGATGGTCACGGCAAGCGTGATCGCGAACTCGTGGAAGAGGCGGCCGACCACGTCGCCCATAAACAGCAGCGGAATCAGCACGGCGATCAGCGAGACGGTCAGCGAAATGATCGTGAAGCCGATCTGCTTCGAGCCCTTCAGCGCGGCTTCGAGCGGCGGCTCGCCTTCTTCCACGTAACGCGCGATGTTCTCGATCATCACGATCGCGTCGTCGACCACGAAGCCGGTCGCGATGGTCAGCGCCATCAGCGATAAATTGTCCAGCGAGAAGCCGCACAGGTACATCACGGCGAGCGTGCCGATCAGCGAAAGCGGCACCGAGAGACTCGGAATGATGGTCGCGTAGACGTTGGCGAGAAAGAGGTACATGACCAGCACGACGAGCACGACCGACATCGCCAGTTCGAACTGCACGTCGCGCACGGAGGCGCGAATCGTCGTCGTGCGGTCGGTGACGGTGCGCACTTCGAGCGCGGCGGGCAGCGACTGCTGCAGTTGCGGCAGCAGCTTCTTGATGTTGTCCACCACCTGAATCACGTTCGCGCCAGGCTGGCGCTGCACGTTCAGAATGATCGCGGGCGTGCCGTCGACCCACGCGCCGAGCTTGGTGTTTTCCGGACCCTGCACGATGGTCGCGACGTCGGTCAGCATCACCGGGCGGCCGCTCTTGTACGCGACCACCGCGCTCTTGTAGGCGTCGGCGTCGGTCAACTGGTCGTTTGCGTTGATCGTGTAGTTGCGCGTGGGACCGTCGAAGTTGCCCTTCGGCGTGTTGACGTTCAGGTTCGAGATGGTGGTGCGCAGGTCGTCGAGATTCAGGCCGTACGCGGCAAGCGCGCGCGGGTTCGCCTGAATCCGCACGGCCGGCCGCTGACCACCGGAAAGACTCACGAGACCGACGCCCGCGACCTGCGAGATTTTCTGCGCGAGACGCGTGTCGGCGAGATCCTGAACCTGCGTGAGCGGCAAGGTTTTCGACGTGATCGCGAGCGTGAGGATCGGCGCGTCGGCGGGATTCACTTTCGCGTAGATCGGCGGCGCGGGCAGGTCGGACGGCAGCAGGTTGCCCGCTGCGTTGATCGCGGCCTGCACTTCCTGCTCGGCGATGTCGAGCGGCAGATCGAGGTTGAATTGCAGCGTGATGATCGACGAGCCGGCCGAGCTTTGCGACGACATCTGATTGAGCGACGGCATCTGTCCGAACTGACGCTCGAGCGGCGCAGTCACGGATGAGGTCATCACGTCCGGGCTCGCGCCCGGATAGAACGTCTGCACCTGGATGGTCGGATAGTCGACCTGGGGCAGCGCCGAGAGCGGCAAAAAGCGCAGCGCGACCAGGCCGACCAGCATGATTGCCGCCATCAGCAGCGCGGTGCCGACGGGACGCAGAATAAAAGCGCGGGATGGATTCATGCGGTAAGTGCCGTGCCTTTATTGCGACGCTTGCGACGCGTGCCTGCCGTGATGCGCGCGCGCGCCGGAGGCGCCCGAAGCGGCCGAAGCAGCCCACGCGCCCGATGCGCCCGACGCACCACGCGCGCCCGAAGCGCCGCGCGGCTTGTCGGCCGGAATGGTGATCTTCGCGCCTTCCTTCAGGCGGTCCGAACCGTCGATCACGACGCGCTCGCCGACCTGCAAGCCCGACTTGATGCTGGTGCGCTCGCCGTCGACGGGGCCGATTTTCACCGGCCGCACAGTGACCGTGTTGTCGGCTTTCACGACATACACGAACTGGCCCATCGAGCCGTTGAGCACCGCCGAGGTCGGCACGATCACCGCGTCCTTGATCGTATTGACGAGCAGGCGTGTGTTGACGAACTGATTCGGGAACAGCAGGTTGCTGGTGTTCTGGAAGAGCGCGCGCAGCTTCACCGTGCCGGTGGTGGTGTCGATCTGGTTGTCGAGCGTCTCCAGCGCGCCGCCTTCAAGCGACTTCGTGTTGCTGCGGTCGTACGCGGTGACAGACAGCTTCGCGCCCGTTTGCGTCTGCTCGAGAATCTGCTGGAGGTTGTCTTCCGACGTGGTGAAGATCACGCTGATCGGCTGCAACTGCGTAATCACGACGATGCCGTTCGTCAGGCTCGGCGTCACGTAGTTGCCCGGATCGACCTGGCGCAAGCCGACGCGCCCCGACACCGGCGCGGTAATGCGCGCATACACGAGGTCGAGCTTGAAGGTGTCGACGTTGGCCTTGTCCGACTTCACGGTGCCTTCGTACTGACGCACGAGCGACGCCTGCGTATCGACCTGCTGGCTCGCAATCGAATCTTGCGCGAGCAGCGTCTGATAGCGCTTCAGGTCCAGACGCGCGGTTTGCAGCAGCGCTTCGTCGCGGGCGAGCGTGCCTTGGGCGTTGTCGAGCGAGATCTGATAAGGGCGCGGGTCGATCTGCGCGAGCAGGTCGCCCTTCTTGACCATCTGGCCTTCCTTGAAATAGACGTCCTGCAGGATGCCGCTCAACTGCGGCAGAACGGTCACGCTCGCGAGCGGCGTGACGGTGCCGAGCGCGGTCAGCACGACCGGCATTTCGCCTTGCGTCGCCGTCGCGACATGAACCGGCTGCGGCATGTTGGCCATGCCGCCGGGACCGCCGCGGCCGGCACGGCCGCTATGCGTGCCGCTCGCGCCCGGCGCCGACGCGCCGTCCGGCGAGCCCCACGGATGCCAGCGCCACAGCACGAAGCCGAGGATCAGCAGCGCGAGGACAATCAGCGCGATATTGCGGCCGCGATGGCTCTTGACGACGCCAGGCGGTGTGTCCCGCTTGTCCGTCGGACGGCCTGGAGCGCCGCCGGGGGACTTCGGGGAAGCCGGAGCGGCGGGGCGTGAAGTTTCCGAATGCTGTTGTTGTTCGTCCATCGGTTCGGTCAGTGACTGGCTTGGAAGTGAGGCGTACGCGCGATTGTGCCGCATCGCGGCCTGGCGCTTGTTGGGCGATTGCCGGGCGCGTGCCTGGCGCTCACACTTGCGGATCGCATGACAGGCGGTCTCGACAGCGGACCGGCCGCGCAGATTCACCGCGATGCTACCGGAGATGCAAGCGAAGAGGCTTGCGCCGCGCGCCTAAGGTGAAGGCCGCGCAAGCCGGGCTCCGGCAGGCTGTATCAGGCGCCTCGCGCCGCACTGCGCGGGCGCCCCGCGACAGGAATGCATGATCCTACGTCCCGCGCTCTGTAACAGTCCACCCGTGTATTTTTCTTTTGATTACGCCGGTTACAGGATGGAGACAGTGTCGGTGACGGGATCGCAGCGGTCCGGTTGAAGCGGGCGGCTGGCGGCGCGGCGCGTTCAGTTGTCGAGGCGGCGCCCTGGCGTGCCGCCGATTTCCAGCACGATGCGCGCGACGCAATCGAGCAGCTCGGGCCCCGCGCGGCTGATGAGCCAATCGCGCGGGCACTGGTCGGCCGAGCCGCCGCAGTTGACGGCGTAGCGCTCGCCCGACGGCCCGGTGAACCCGAGCGCGATGGCGTTCAGGCCGTCGTACCACTCGCCGGTCGCGACAGCAAAACCGCGCTCGATGGTTTCCTGCAGCGCCGTTTCGAGCGGGCCGCCGACGTGGCCCCAGTCGTCGCCTTCGGCGGCCTGCAGGCCGGTCAGCAGTTTCGCGCGATCCGGCTCGTCGAGCGCGGCGAGATACGCGCGGCCGATCGCGGTGCGGCTCAGGCTCATGCGCGCGCCGACTTCGAGGCGCGACACGAGCACGGCCGAGCGCGGCCGGATCACGTCGATCACCACCATGTCGAGGCGGTCGCGCACCGCGAGATGCACGGAGAGCCGCGTGCGCTCGGCGAGTTCGATCAGGAAGGGCCGGGCGCGCGCGCGAATGTCGAAGTTGCGCAAGAAGCCGTTGCTCAGTTCAAGCACCGACGACGTCAGCACGAAGCGTTCGCTGTCGGGCAGCCGGAACAGGAAGCCGGTGCCGACGAGCGTCGCTGTGATTCGCGACACCGTGGGTTTGGGAATGCCCGTGATTTCGGTCAGCTCGCGATTGCTGAGCGGCGCGTCCGCCGCGGCAACGGAGCGCAGCACCGTCAGGCCGCGCGCCAGCGCGGTGACCTCGTCGCCGGAGCCGTCTTTGTCCTTGACGGTCTCGGCGGCGGAGCGGGATCGCGTTCGTGGATTCATATAAATTGTGGAACGATATTTCAGATTACCAGCGCCGGAACGGACAGCGGAGCACGCGGGTTTTGCACGCCGCGATGCGCCGCCGTTAGCGCCTTGTCACAGATTTCTTCGTATTATTCATTGTATCGGAATTATTTTCCGCGGCGCGCGGCGGCTGCTTAGATTTTGCTTGACTTAGTCAGCATAACCATAAAAAATGGAACCTCATTTCGAAAGAAAGTAGCAGGGTTGGCGGTTTCTTGCCGCGAGCGTTGGCTTTCCACCGTGCGAATGCGGTGAGTTGGCTCCCGGTCTGCCGCGGCAATCAAATGCTTTGCACCGCGTAGTTCGCGTGACCGCCCGGTCGCCTGGTTCTCTTCGAAATACCGTCTCTCAGGTTCTAGCACGGCCCTCGGAATGGCTAGAACTTTTCAAGGCGCTACGGAAACGTGGCGCCTTTTTTTTGCGCGCGCGGCCGAGCTCGCTCAGGACTCCCGTTGATACCAGCGCCGCGACGAGTTGACGACTTTCACGACTGCGAGCATCACCGGCACTTCGATGAGCACGCCAACCACAGTGGCTAGCGCCGCCCCGGACTTCAGGCCGAACAGACTGATTGCCGTTGCCACGGCCAGCTCGAAGAAATTCGACGCGCCGATGAGACACGACGGCGCGGCGACTTCATGCGACACGCCCAGTTGCCGATTCGCCAGGTAGGCAAGCGAAGCGTTCACCACAACCTGAATCAGGATCGGCACTGCAAGCAGAAGGATCACAACCGGCTGCGCGATGATCTGCTCACCCTGGAAAGCAAACAGCAACACGAGCGTCAGCAAAAGCGCCGCGATGGAGAACGGTCCGATCTTCGTCAGCGCGCGTTGGAACGCCGCCTCGCCCTGGCGCAAAAGCGCCCTGCGGACAAGCTGCGCGATGATGACCGGCACGACGATGTAGAGCACCACCGAAGTCAGCAACGTATCCCACGGTACGGCGATGTTCGAGATGCCCAGCAACAGGCCAACCACGGGCGCGAACGCGAACACCATGATCAGGTCGTTCAGCGCGACCTGCGACAACGTGAAGTACGGGTCGCCCTTCGTTAATTGACTCCAGACGAAGACCATCGCGGTGCAAGGTGCTGCGGCCAGCAAAATCAGCCCGGCGACGTAGCTGTCCAACTGGTCGGCGGGCAAGAGCGACGCAAACGCGTGCCGCACGAAGACCCACGCGAGGAAGGCCATCGTGAACGGCTTCACCGCCCAGTTGATGACCAGCGTCACGCCGATGCCCCTGAGTTGAGTCCGCACCTTGCCGAGCGACGCGAAGTCGATGCGTAACAGCATCGGAATAATCATTACCCAGATCAGAATGCCGACGGGGATGTTGACGTGGGCCAATTCGAGCATCGACACGGTGTGGACTGCGCCGGGCAACAGCTTGCCAAGCACGATGCCAACCACGATACAGAGCGCGACCCACAGCGACAAATAGCGCTCGAAAAATCCGATGCCGCCTGGCGCGCGCCGCGCGGCTTTCGCGACGGTTTGACTGCCCGCCATCGTTACTCTCCCTTCTCATGCAGCGACGTGCCGATACTTTGCATCTGCTGCTGGATGGCGAGACCGTCGAGCTTTTCGAGCGGGAGATTCGTGAAAAGCTCTATGCGCTTTTTCATCTGCACGAAGGCTTGCAGGAATGCCTCGCGCTTGTCGTCGTCCGAACCTTTTGCCTTCGATGGGTCCGCGACGCCCCAATGTGCTTTCGCAGGATGGCCCGGCCAGATCGGGCAGACTTCACCGGCTGCATCGTCGCAGACTGTGAAGATGAAGTCCATTTGCGGCGCGCCGTCTTTAGCGAATTCGTCCCAGCTCTTGCTGCGCAGCCGGTCCGTTTCGATACCTTGCGATTTGAGCAAGGCGATTGCGTAGGGGTTCGGCGCCGTTCCCGGATGACTGCCCGCGCTGTACCCGACAAAGCGGTCACCGGCGAGCTGATTAAGCGCAGCCTCGGCAAGGATGGAACGCGCCGAGTTGTGGGTGCAAAGGAACAAGACGTTGTACTTTCGGTTTTCTGTCACACATTTCTCCTGACGACGTCTCGCCGCGATTGAGTTTTAAATCGACATCTGCAGAAGCGCTTCACTAAGGCTTCCTCCACGCCTGGGTCTCATTGATCGCGCAGTCGCATTGCTCTGCCTGATCCGCGGCGCAACAGTTCTCCATCAGGAAGTCCATGAGCGTCAGCATGTGGTCATAACTGGCGCTGTAAATGATGAACCGCCCCTGACTTTTTCCCTCGATAAGCCCCGCGTGCGCAAGCTCCTTCAGATGGAACGACAGCGTCGGCGCGGGCAGTCCCATTTGTTCGGCGATGGCGCCCGGACTCATGCCCGAGGGGCCCGCCGTAACCAGAAGGCGGAAGACGGCGAGGCGAGTCTCATGCGCGAGCGCTGCCAGCGCCTTGACTGCGAGCTTCGAATCGAACGTTGCCATGACGTACCTTTATTGGTTGCTCGTCTGTGCTTCTTTCCGCGAATGGTCGGTAATTGCCTGCGATGTTGGGTCGGTCACCAGGTCGGTCGCCGGGTCGAGCAGACGGTCTTCCTTCACGCGTTCGCTGTACCGGTCGACGAGATAATCGGCGCGGCCGCGAAGCAGCAGCGTGAACTTCACGAGTTCTTCCATGACGTCGACGAGGCGGTCGTAATACGAGGACGGTTTCATCCGCCCGTTCTCTTCGAACTCTTCAAACACCTTGGCTACCGACGACTGATTGGGAATGGTGAACATGCGCATCCATCGTCCGAGCTGCCGCAGTTGATTGACGGAGTTGAACGACTGCGAACCGCCACTGACCTGCATGACGGCAAGCGTGCGCCCCTGTGTTGGGCGGATGCCGCCGCTGACGAGCGGCAGATGATCGATCTGCGTCTTTATCAAACCGGTGATCGTGCCGTGGCGCTCGGGGCTGCACCACACGTGTCCTTCGGACCACAGCGACAACTCGAGCAACTCTTTTACTTTCGGATGGTTCTTCACGTCGACGTCGTCGGCATGCGGCAGACCGCGCGGATCGAAAATCCGCGTTTCAGCGCCGAACGTCTGCAGCAGGCGGGCGGCTTCCTCGACTAGCAGCCGCGAATACGAGCGTTCACGCAGCGAACCGTAGAGCAGCAAAATCCTCACGGGCGATTGCCCATTCATGCCGAGGCGCGCTGCGATATCGGTGTCGAAAAAATCTGTCCTGGCGGCCGGAAATCTGCGGTCGTCGTTCGTTGCATCAACGGTCATCTGATTACCTTGCTATTTGATCTTTCCAATTGCACACGGATGTTTGGCGAGTCAATGCCGGCATTGCGGCGCATGACGAGCAATACATCACTGTTGGTGCTTTGCATTCTATGACGTTTCCGTTATTCTGGAAATATCAAAGTTACGACCGCGGCGTGAAAAGAAAGGCTGCACTGCGGACCTTTAATCCACGAAGCCAAATGAAAGGCCAAAAAAATTGAGCACGACGTCGAATCCGGACGAGAGCGCAAGAGACGACACAGAAACAACGGACAGTCGCGACAGACTGGTGACGTGGGCACTAGCCGTCGCTCAACTCGTATCGTGGGGCTCCGTCTACTATTCCTTTTCGCTGCTGGTCGTGCCAATGGAGCAGGCCATGGGCTGGAGCCGGACGGCGATGAACGCGGCGCTTTCCGTGGGCTTACTCGTTTCGGGCGTCGCGGCCTATCCGATCGGCCGCTGGATCGACCACGGATTTGGCCGCCGCGTCATGGCCCTCGGCTCCATCATCGCCGCGGCGATGCTGCTGCTGTGGGCCGATGCGCAATCGTTGACGGTGCTCTTCGTCGTGTGGATTGGCCTGGGCGTTTCGATGGCCGCCACGTTTTATGACCCGGTGTTCGCGGTCGTGACGCACCGTTATCCGCGAAGCTTCCGCACCAAGATCACGCTCATTACATTGGTCGCCGGATTCGCGAGCACGGTCTTTATTCCGTTGACGCAGTTCCTCGTTGGCGCCGTCGGCTGGCGCACGTCGCTTGTTGTCCTCGCCGCATTGAATGTGTTTATATGCCTTCCTGTTCACGTGGCGGCAATCCGTTCATCGAGGCTTGACGTCGAAGCACGGCCGACCAGCGCCGAAGTTAAACAGACGAACGATGCCGCTACGCAACGCGCGCTTCGTTCGCCCGTTTTCTGGGCGCTCGCCGTCTGCTTCACCGCCTACTACGCGACGTTCGCCGCGCTCACATTTCATCTCGTGCCGCTCATGGTCGAGCGCGGCATATCGAACGCAGTGCTCGTGACAACCATGGCGCTCATCGGACCGGCGCAGGTCGCCGCTCGAGCAATCTGGTTCATGTTCGGTCGAGGGGTGCATATCAGCACGGTGGGTATCGTCATCGTGACGTTGTTCCCGGTCTCGACGCTTATCCTGATCGGCGCGGGTCATTCGGCCGCGCTGCTATGGCTCTTCGCGCTGTGCTACGGCGCTGCGAATGGGATGATGACGATCCTTCGCGGCACCATTGTTCAGGACCTGATGTGGACCGAAGGCTACGGCGCGGTCAGTGGCATGCTTTCGTTTCCGTCCAACGTTGCGAAGGGCGTAGCACCGATTGCCGCTGCCAGCATATGGAGCTTTACGCACGGTTACGTGGCCGTCGAGTGGACAGTGTTTCTCGTCTCGATACTGTCGGCAATTGCTTTCTTTGCGGCTATCCGGTTTAGCCGACACGCGACAGTCCGAGCCGCCTGACTTCGCTTCAGGGATCATCCCCGGGGACAACATCGACTATGAAGATGCGCGCTGCACAAAGCGAAGACCTTGAGGCCATCAAGGCATTGCTCGCAGAAAACGAACTCCCGGTCGCCGATGTGAATGCAGCCATGCTCGCGGACTTCCTCGTCGCGGAAGACGAGGGTGGGAGGATTGTCGGCAGCGTTGGGCTCGAGCGGTTGGGAGTCAATGCGTTGCTACGCTCGCTGGCAGTCGCGCGGACCGCTCGTCACGCGCGATTGGGCACCATGCTGGTCGCTCATGCAGAGTCGATGGCGCGAGCGTCGGACATATCCGACTTGTGGCTGCTTACAACGACCGCGGCCGGGTTCTTCAGGCGCATGGGCTACGTGGATGTCGACAGAAGCAAAGTGGCCGCGGAAGTGAAGTCCACCACGCAGTTCGCGCAACTGTGTCCGGCGACTGCCGCTTGCATGAGGAAGACGTTGTAGCAGTTAATCGCGCGCGAAAAGCCGCGGGTGACCGCGGCGTTGCACACCAACTATCGCGCCGGCCTATCAGCTCTTCAGATCGTCCGGCACTTTGCCGCCGTTCTCCGCGAGCTTCTGCATGACCTGCTTGTGCAGCCACATGTTCATCGCGGCCGAGTCTTCCGTGCTGCCGGTGTAGTGCAATTCCGACGCGAGCTCCTTACGCGCGGCAAGGCTGCTGTCGAGACCGAGCAGTTTCAGCAGATCGACAATCGACGTGCGCCAGTTCAACTTTTCGCCGCTGCTTTCCTGCATTTTCGCGAGCACCGCTTCGACGTCGACGGTCGGCATCGGCGTGACAGGCGGTTGCGAATTGCCGGCGGCCGTGGTGGAGGGCGTGGCCGGCGTGCCGGCCGGAGCGCTCGCGCTGCCGGGTGCTGCAGTGGGCGAGGCCGCCGCGCCGGCCGCTGCGCCGGAGCCGGTGTTGGCCGGATGATCGTGCGGGAAAATCTTGTTGAGAATGCTTGAAAAAATGCTCATGTGTCGCTCCTCGTTCGTACCGGCCAATGCGGCCGGCCTTCACGGAGCGCAATGGCTGTGCCTGTGCGGCCGGCTTCGGCATAGATGCCGTCGTCTGCTGGGGCGCCGTCACTGATCAGACGTTTGCATGTGCAGTAAAAAAGCATCGCCATCCTAACTAATAACGATAAGCCGCACGCGAGGCACAACGTTTGCTGAACGTTGTCCACTCAACGCAAAGAGAGGGAGGTTGAAAATGGCCGAGTCTTATCAATCCACCAGTTCCGGTTCCGCCGATGCGTCGCGCGACGACAGCCTCGCGGGACGACCCAACGGCAGCGACGAATTGCGTGCCCGCAGCACGATGAAACTCTCGGAATTGAAGGACAAACTTGCGGACGCGCAGGACGTGGTCAAGACGAAATATCGCGTCGTGTCCGAATCGACCGATGATTTCGTTCACGACAGTCCGTGGAAAGCGGTGACGATGGCGCTGATCGGCGGGCTCATCATCGGCATGCTGGCTGCGCGCTAACTCACGCGCGTTGCGCCATGTGAAGAGGGATCGTGCGTTGCTTGCGCGCGATCCATGCCACCGCATTGCGACGCGGTGGCATGGTCACTCAGACGCGCGCTCCTTCGCGAGCGTCATCCTGCATCAGTGTTCGCTTGGCCGGATGGCCGGGTCGTCCTCGACGACGCCGCGTGTCGCGGACCAATACGGTTCCCGGTTGTAGTAGCTGTACGTCGATTCGCCCCAGGCACGGTCGGCCATCGACGGCCAGTGGTCCTTGTCGAAACCCGGATCGTCCTTCAGGCGCTGCGCGGTGATGTCGACGAAGAAGCACTTCTGGTCGGTATCGAGCGTCAGCGCACTCCACGGAATGGCGTGCAGGTTCGCGCCCATCCCGAGAAAACCGCCTTCCGACAGCACCGCGTAGGCGATGCGTCCGTTGCGCACGTCGAGCATGATGTCGGAGATCTTGCCGACATGTTCACCATCCGACGACATCACCTTCGTTCCGTCCAGCGTGGCAGCCGCCATGACTTCCGGCCCCGGACCTTCGCCGATGCCGCCGCCGACAATCTTTGCTCCGCCTCGAGTGGCGCCTTGCGGGTTGATTGAGCCCATCTTTCACCTCCTTAACGAAAAGGGTGCGTCCGAAGGTGCGCAAGCGATGTGCCCGCCCGGCGGCAAAACCGCTCTCTCAACGCGATAAAAGCGCGACCGTGGCGATGCCGAGAACCGTCATGCAAAGCGATGCGCCGACGTGAATCGCGACTTCGCCCGCGGCCCAGCCGAGGCGCCCGTCCTGCAGATGCTGCACGACTTCGGCGGAGAAGGTCGAGAAGGTGGAGAGTCCGCCCATCATCCCGGTGATCACGAAGAGCCGCCATTCCGGCGCGATCTGCGGCGCGCGCGCAAAGCCGGCGACGGCCACGCCGATCACGTAGCCGGCGATCACATTGGCGGCGAAGGTGCCGAGCGGCAGCGACGGAAATAGCGCGTTCAGACGCAGGCCGAGAAGCCAGCGAAACAGTGAACCGAGCGCACCGCCGATAGCGACGGCCAGGATGGACCAGTACATGAGTGGACTTTGCTGAAACCGGAGTCGACAAGCCGGGCTGAGCGGGGAGACGCGATGCCGCCTCCGCATGGGTCCGGGGAAGCAGGCATCATCAGCACGAGGCGGTTAATGGATTGACGTGAGCGTGTGCATTGAAGCGCACGCCGGACACCCATTGGAGAATGCCATCTCCAGCACGCAAGTCTAACATTCGGCGGCTCTATGGGGACAGGTCGGACCAGGCCGCGGCTTGCCCACTGGCATCGGCTTGTGCCCACGCGAGCCGCTGCATCAGCCGAGGCTTTCGCGCTCCGGCGTCGCGGAAATCTTGTGGATCGACAGGTCGGCTCCGTTGTATTCGTCCTCCTGGTCGAGCCGCAGGCCCACCGTCAGGCGAATCGCGCCGTACACGAGCGTGCCGCCGAGCGTCGCCACGACAATCCCGCCGAGCGTGCCGAGCACCTGCGCGCCGAACGACACGCCGCCCATTCCGCCGAGCGCCCGCAAGCCGAAGATGCCCGCTGCGACGCCGCCCCACGCGCCGCACAGACCGTGCAGCGGCCACACGCCGAGCACGTCGTCGATGCGCCAGCGGTTTTGCACGCACGTGAACATATAGACGAACAGCACGCCGGCGATGCCGCCCGTGACGAGCGCGCCGAGCGGATGCATCAGGTCCGAGCCGGCGCATACGGCGACCAGCCCGGCGAGCGGCCCGTTGTACGTGAAGCCCGGATCGTTGCGGCCCGCGAGCCAGGCGGTCAGCGTGCCGCCGACCATCGCCATCAGCGAATTGACGGCGACGAGTCCGCTGATCTTGTCGACGGTCTGCGCGCTCATCACGTTAAAGCCGAACCAGCCGACGGCCAGCACCCACGCGCCGAGCGCCAGAAACGGAATATTCGACGGCGGATGCGCGGCAATCCCGCCGTCGCGGTGATAGCGGCCGTGGCGCGCGCCGAGCAGCAGCACGGCCGGCAACGCGACCCAGCCGCCGAACGCGTGCACGACGACCGAACCGGCGAAGTCGTGAAACGGCGCGCCGAACGTCTGCGCGATCCACGCCTGCACGCCGAAGCGCTCGTTCCACGCGATGCCTTCGAAGAACGGATAGACGAAGCCGACCAGCACGAAGGTAGCGAAAAGCTGCGGATTGAACTTCGAGCGCTCGGCGATGCCGCCCGAGACGATCGCGGGAATCGCGGCGGCGAACGTCAGCAGGAAAAAGAAGCGCACGAGCGCGTAGCCGTTGTGCGCGGCGAGCGTCCCGGCGTTGTCGAAGAACTGCACGCCGTACGCGATCGTGTAGCCGATAAAGAAATAGGCGATCGTGGAGACCGAGAAGTCCACCAGAATCTTGACCAGTGCGTTGACCTGGTTCTTCTTGCGCACCGTGCCGAGCTCGAGAAAGGCGAATCCCGCGTGCATCGCCAGCACCATGGCGGCCCCGAGCAAAAGAAAGAGCGTATCGGTGCCGGTTTTCAAGCTATCCATCGGTTGTTTCCGCTTATGCCAAAAAGTCGGGCATTGGATGCAAGAAGCGGGCCAAAAAGGTGCTTGTCCGCCGAATGCAGTGCAAACGAGCACCGGATTGGGATTGTCGCCTGCGACGGCGAGCCCCGAGTCGCGCAGTCTGCACCTTCAATGCACGCGTCCAAGCACAAAAGATGTGCGGAAACGTCCCGTTTTGGTTCCTATGATCCATTACGGGTCCAAAGTTTTCGTCCGGCTTACGGGCGCGGCGTCGAGCCTGAAGGTGTGCGAGCACATCGGATGCAGCCCGACCTGCAGCCTGCATCGACACGCCTGCCGCCAAAGTTTGGGCGCTAGCCCGACCCTTTGTTTCCGCAGCAAACGCCGACATAATGTCCCGTCCCGTACACGACTGGCGGCCCACCTTCCAATGCGCACGCATGCGACTTACCACTAAAGGCCTGCTGCTGATCGCGATTCCGGCGGTCTTCGAACTGGCGCTTCTGTCAGGACTGGTCAAGGCGCAGTCCGACGCGGCCGACGCCGAGCGCTGGGCCGTCCACGGTCAGGAAGTGCTGCGCCAGACCACGTCGATTCTCGATCCGGTACTCGGCGAGTCTGTCGCGCTGCGCGGCGCGGTGCTTGCCGGCGACAACCACTTTGTGACACCGCTCTCCGTCTGGGTCGATGTCGACCGGCGGATCGATCAGCTCGCGGAACTCGTCTCTGACAACCCGGCCGAGGTCGAACGCGTCGTCCAGGTGCGCCAGGCGGTGCAGGCCTACCGGCAATGGTCCGACCGCATGCAGGACATGCTGCGCTCGGGCCGCGGCAACGACATCGTCGAGCGCTTCGGCGATCTTGCGCAGACCGACGTGCTCGACCGCTTTCGCCAGCAGGTGGCCGCCTTCCAGGCGGAAGAGCGGCGTCTCGACAGCCAGCGCGCCAATGCCGCCGACGCCGCGCGCGAGCGGCAGCAGGCGCTGGTCGGCGCGGCGGTGTTCGGCTCGCTGCTGTTTGTGGCGCTGGCCGTGTGGCTTTTCACGCGCGGCTTGCGTGGCCGGCTTGCGGTCCTGTCGGACAACGCCGGGCGCCTTGCCGGCAACGAGCCGCTCGCGCCGATCGGGCCGGGCCACGACGAAATCGCGCAACTCGACCTGACCTTGCACGAAACCAGCCGGCGTCTTCTCGAGGCCGAGCGCATCCAGGCGCGCTTTCAGGCGGACCTTGCGCGCCGCGCGGACGAGCTTGCGCGCATCAACGAGACGCTGCGGCAGCAGACGCAGGAAAACGAGATGTTCATCTACAGCGTGTCGCACGATCTGCGCGTGCCGCTCGTCAATCTGCAGGGCTTTTCGAAGGAACTGATCCGCGCGTGCGACGAACTGCGCGCGGCCCTGAGCGATTCGTCGATCGACGCGCAGATGCGGCAGCGCATCGAGCGGGTGGTCGACGAGGACATCGGCGAAGCGCTGCATTATCTGCAGACGGCGGTGCTGCGCGCGTCGCACATCATCGACGCGTTGTTGCGGCTGTCGCGGATCGGCCGCGTCGAATACCGGCATCAGAAAGTGGAGGTGCGCGATATCGTGCCGCGCGTGATCGACGCGATGCAGGGCTCGATCCGCGCGCGGCGGGCACAGGTGCAGGTGAGCGACTTGCCGGCCGTGTGGGGCGATCCGACCGCGCTCGAGCAGGTGTTCGCGAATCTGATCGGCAATGCGGTGAATTATCTGGACCCGTCGCGCGAAGGCCGGATCGAAATCGGCACGACGCCCGCGCCGCCGGGCGTTCAGTCGCTGCGGATCTTTTACGTGCGCGACAACGGCCTCGGCATTCCGGCGATCGCGCTGCCGCGGCTGTTCAACGCGTTTCAGCGCTTGCACGGCACGGCGGCCGCGGGCGAGGGGATTGGGCTCGCGCTGGTGCGGCGCGTCGTCGAGCGGCACGGCGGGCGGGTCTGGGCGGAGTCGGCGGAAGGCGTCGGTACGACGTTTTATCTGTCGCTGCCCGAAGCGGGGGCCCGGCCGGCGGCGGGGCGAGCGCGTGAAGGCGGTGAAGGGCGCGGCGGGCGACCGCTATCCGTGGCGGCCAACGATCAGGCGATGGACAAGCCGGGGAATCTGCGGATGGGCCCGTAAGGGCTGACGTGGGTTGCCGTGGGCAGCGGTCGAGCGGTGAGGCGCTAGTGCCCGCGACGGCCTGCGGGCGGCGCAGGCGCGAGCGAATCGAAAATCAGGAAGGGTTGCGTGAAGCGGAAACCGAGGCGATGGCTCGGAACCGATCAGGATGGTGGGCCGGCGTGACCGCAGGCTACATCACCTCAGCAAGAAGCAAACAAACGGCGTGACTTCAGCAGTTGCCGGCCGCGAACCGACCAGTAGCACGCGCAGGCAAGCAGAACGGCGACCACGACGAGCACCTGGTAGAGCGTGGGGCGCAGGCCGAGCAGGCCGTCGAGCGCGAACACGCAGCGCGCCAGAATCAACAAAGCCGCCCAGACCGAGCAGGCTGCCAGCACCAGCATTCGCGTGCCGGCGAGGCGCCGCGCGCGGTTTTCACGAGCCCAGCCGGCCGGCGTGCGCGCGCAGCGAAAAGCAATCGCGATCAACGCGACGGCGAGAATGACGATCCAGTCGGTAAGTTCCATCGAAAACCGCTCCACAAGTCAGCCCGTGACTATAGGAAGGCCCTCCGGCGCGAACCATAGGACGACTCTCAAATGCCGCGCGCGACCGCCGTGGCCGCCCGCGGCATTTGAGCCGGCTCAAAGCTCGATACGCGTGCCGAGCAGAACGAGGAATTGACGCAGCCATTCGGGATGCGCGGGCCACGCGGGCGCCGTCACGAAGTTGCCGTCGGTGATCGCGGCGTCGACGGGAATGTCGGCGTACTCGCCGCCGGCCAGCTTGACCTCGGGCGCGCAGGCCGGATACGCGGAGATGCGCTTGCCGCGGATCACGTCCGCGGCGGCGAGCAACTGCGCGGCGTGACAGATCGCGGCGATCGGTTTGCCGGCCTCGGCGAACTGCCGCACGATGTCGATGACTTTCGGATTGAGCCGCAGATACTCGGGCGCGCGCCCGCCGGCAATCGCGAGCGCATCGTACTGACGCGGATCGGCGTCTTCGAACGATGCGTTCAGCGCGAACAGATGCCCTGGCTTTTCGGTGTAGGTCTGATCCCCTTCGAAATCATGAATGGCGGTCTTGATCCGGTCGCCGGCCTTCTTGTCCGGGCACACCGCGTCGACCACGTGTCCGACTGCCTGCAGCGCCTGAAACGGCACCATCGTTTCGTAATCCTCGGCGAAATCGCCGGTGAGAAACAGAATCTTCTTTGCCGCCATCGTATGCCTCCAGTGGGTCAAGGGAACACAGCCAATGCTCGATTGCGTTGGCCAGTCTACCGCACAAGCTTTGACAGAACCGCGACGGCCGCCGGCCGCCGTGCGCGTCGATTTATCGCGCATGAAGCCGTTGTCCGGCAGGCAGCGGCAACAGCGTATGATGAGCGCGTTTTCGTCAGAGAGGCCGCTTCGCGCGGTTCACATACACACATGAATTCATCCATCCGTTCGCCGTTGCTGCGCCGTGCCGCCGTGGTCCTCTTCGTATTCGGCGGTCTCGCGGCCTGCCAGAAGAACGATGCGTCGGCGGGGCAGGTTGCCGGCAAGCTCAACGACGCCGCGCAGGCCGCGTCGCAGAAGCTCGATCAGGCCGCGAGCTACGTCGGCCAGAAGGTCGACGAAACCAAATCCGCGGCGCAGCAGAACATTCAATCGGCTTCGGCGCCGACGGTCACGATCGATCCGAACGCGCTCGCGTCGAGCGCTCAGGCGAATCTGCAGAACGCCGCCAGCGCGGCGCAGGCGCAGCTCGGCAAAGCCGCGTCGCTGACCGGCGAGAGCCTGGAAAACGCGGGGCGCAAACTGCAGCAGTGGTCGGCGCAAAGCTCGGCTTCGTCGACGAGTGCAGCGGCTTCGTCGTCCGGTTCGGGCTACGGCGGCGATGCGCAAAAGCAGATGGACAAGTGAGATGCGCGTGAGCCGATTCAATCGCGCGCGTTCGTGCGTTCGGCCGGGAAGAGCGGACGCGTTTGACAGTGCCGATAAATGTAATTACTATGGTTACACATTGTCGTCGCAGGGCGGGTTGTTGTGAACACCAGTAGCCGGTTTGCATTTGCGGTGCATGTGCTCGCGCTGTTGTCTTTGCAGGAGGGCACGCCGCTTTCGTCGGAGATGATCGCGGGCAGCGTGAATACGAATCCCGCGCTGATCCGGCGGCTTTTGACCATGCTGGCCGAAGCGGGCCTCACGACCTCGCAGCTCGGCGCGGGCGGCGGCGCGCTGCTCGCCCGGGCGCCCGAGCAGATTTCGCTGCTCGACGTGTACCGCGCAGTCGACGACGCGCAGCTCTTCGCGCTTCATCGCGAGGAGCCGAATCCGGCGTGCATGGTGGGGCGCAACATCCAGGTCGTGCTGCGCGGAATCATCGACGAAGCGCAGCAGGCGATGGAGGCGTCGCTCGCGCAGCGCACGTTGGCCGACGCGACGGCGGACTTGCTGCGCGCCGAGCGAGCGCGCGAACGCAAGCGGCGGCCGCATGCGTGACGCGGGTGCTTGAAGCTGAAACCGCGCTCGCCGATGATTGCTAATGCGCACGCAATGAGCGCGCAATAAGCGCGGAATGACAGACGGGGGCCGAGGCCCCTCTTTTTTGCGGCATATATGTAATCATCTTGGTTACATATAAACAAATGACAGGAGCATTGAAATGAGCAAGCAGTTGAAGATCGCATTGTTCGGCGCGACCGGCATGATCGGTTCGCGAATTGCGGCCGAAGCGGCGCGTCGCGGGCATCAGGTCACGGCGCTTGCGCGCAATCCCGCGCGCGTTCCGGCCGACGTGCCGAATCTCAAAGCGGCGCAGGCCGACCTGCTCGACGCGGCGAGCGTCGGCGCAGCGGTGCGCGGTCACGACGTGGTGGCGAGCGCGTATGCGCCGCCGCAAGGCGACGTCGGCGTGCTGGACAAGGCGACTCGCGCGCTGGTCGAAGGTGTGCGCGCCGCGGGTCTGAAGCGCCTCGTGGTGGTGGGCGGCGCGGGCTCGCTCGAAGTCGCGCCGGGCAAACAGCTCGTCGATAGCGAAGGTTTCCCGGATGCCTACAAGGCCGTCGCGCTCGCGCATCGCGATGCGCTCGGCTACTACCGCAGCGTCGCCGATCTCGACTGGACGTTCTTTTCGCCGGCCGCGATCATCGCGCCGGGGGAGCGCACGGGTACGTTCCGCACCGGCACGAACTCGCTGATCGCCGACGCCGAAGGCAACAGCCGCATTTCCGCCGAGGATTACGCGATCGCGTTCGTCGACGAACTCGAGCAGGGCCGTTTCGTTCGTCAGCTCACGACGGTCGCTTATTGAAGGCGCCGCGTGCTTGCGCGGCGTGCGTGCCGCGCGGCGTGGGTGGCATGGTGCCGCGGCTCGTCACCCTCCGCGGCGCGCTGCACGCATGAAATCATGCAAGCGTCCTAACAATCCGTTACGCATGTCCGGTTGCGGGCGCGCCAACTGAGGCTACACTGGCGTCTCCCGTTTTCTCACGGATTGCCATGCAGTCATGCCCATCGCGGCGTGAATCCGAGGCTGCGCCGTCAAACGGCGGGCTTTCTTCGATTCACGCTGCATTTGTTCGTCTTTCCGCTTGCGTCGGATGGCCGCACGTCCGCGGCGGCGCGCGCGTGCGCGCGGGCGGGTCGGCTCGCAGATATGCGGCGCGAAGCGGTTCAATCAGCGCCTCGCTCAGTGCGTGGCTTCGTGCCGTCATCAGCGCGTGTCCCGCCGCGATCGGAATCGCGCTTCTCGTCTGCATCGCATCGCTGCCTCTCGGCGCGCACGCCGCCGGCACTGCAGCCAGCAGCACGCCCGTCATTCCCGCGTTGCAGAGCCTGATCAACAGCGCGACGGTCGCGCCCGCGTCGGAGGCGTCCGGCGCATCGGCGGCCGAGGCCGCGTCGGCGCCGTCGCCCGCGAGCCAGGCGGAAATCGCGCGTTCGCTCGACAGCGTCATCGCCACCCTCGACAACGACCGCCAGCGCACCGCGCTCGTCGCGCAACTCAAAAAACTGCGCGACGTCTCGCGCACCGTCGGTCCGCTCGCGCCGGCGCCCGCGCAGCCGAGTCCCGGCTTGCTCGGCGCGATTGCGTCGGGCATCGCGTCGTTCGAATCGGACATGCATCAGGGCCGTACGCCCGTGCGCTACTGGGGCGGGCGCTTCAACGCGGCCGGCAACGAGCTTTACACCATCATCTCCGGGCAGGGGCCGGAGAGCTTCGGCCGCATTCTCCTGTCGATGTTCGCGATGCTGGCCGGCTGGGGCGCATGCGCGGCCGCGCTGATCTATTTGCAGCAGCGGCTGTACCGGCGCCTTGGCATCGTGATGGGACTGAATCCCAATCCGACGACACGCGAGCTGCTCGTCTTCGCGTTGCGGCGCGTGGGGCCGTGGATCATCGCGTTCGTCGCCGCGCTGCTGTTCGTGCGCGCGATGCCCGATGCGCTCGGCCGCACGCTCGGCATGGTGGTCGCCTATGCGATCGTCGCGGGCGCGGTGTTTTCGGCGATCTGCCTGATCATGTTTTCGCTGTTCGGCTCGGGGCACCGGCGCATCGCCGTGCGTCTGCTGATCGATCATGCGCGGCGCCTGCTGTTCGCGGTCGGCGTGTTCGGCGCGCTCGGCGACGCCGCGGTCAATTACGACGTCGCGCATCAACTCGGCACCAACCTGGCCGCACTCGTTTCGACCGCCGCCAACATGACGGCCGCCGTGCTCGCCGGCTATTTCGCGCTGGCGTTTCGCCGGCCGGTCGCGCACCTGATCCGCAACCGGCCTTACGAGCAGCGCAACGATCACAAGGCCGCGACCGACGCCTTCGAGGTGCTCGCCGCGCTGTGGCACGTGCCGGTCCTCGTGCTGGCGACGGCGTCCGTGGTCGCCACGCTCGGCGGCTCGGGGTCGAGCGAAAACGTGCTGCAAATCTCGGTGGTGACCGCGCTGTTGCTCGTGCTCGCGTTCTTCCTGTCGGCCATCGTCCTGCGCATGACGCGCCCGCGCAGTCCGCGCGCGCGGCGCCGCTCGCCGTATCTCACGCGCTTGCTGCGTTTTTGCGGCACGTTGCTGACGCTTTTCATCTGGCTGTTTTTCTTCGAACTGGCGGCGCGTTTGTGGGGCGTGTCGCTGGCCGCGGTCGTCGAGGAAAACGTCGCGGCGCGCGGCATCGCACATGCGGTGACCGCGATCGTCGCGACGGTGTTCATCGCGTGGCTGTTGTGGATTCTCGTCGACACCGCGATCACGGAGGCGCTCAATCCCGGCAGCTCGCGCAACAAGTCGCGCAACCCGAGCACGCGGGCGCGCACGATGTTGCCGCTCGTGCGCAACGTGTTGCTCGTGAGCATCATGACGATCGCGGGCATCGTCACGGCGGCGAATCTCGGCATCAACGTGACGCCGCTGCTCGCGGGCGCCGGCGTGATCGGTCTCGCGATCGGCTTCGGTGCGCAATCGCTCGTGACCGACCTGATCACGGGGCTTTTCATCATCATCGAAGACACGATTTCAGTGGGCGACTGGATCGATGTGGACGGCGGCCATGCGGGCACGGTCGAGCATCTGTCGATCCGCACGGTGCGCCTGCGCGACGGTCAGGGCGCGATTCACGCCATTCCGTTCTCGCAGATCAAGATCGTCAAGAACCTGTCGCGCGACTTCGCGTATGCCGTGTTCGAAGTGCGCATGTCGTTCTCTACCGACGTCGATGAAATCACGCAGATGATCCGCGAAGTCGGCGCCGACCTGATGGCCGACTTCCGTTACCGGCGTGAGATGCTCGGGCCGATCGAAGTGTGGGGCCTCGACCGTTTCGATCCGAACTGGATGGTCGTCAAAGGGCAGATCAAGACGCGGCCGCTGCAGCAATGGAGCGTGGCGCGGGCGTTCAATGCGCGGCTCAAGCGCAAGATGGACGAAGCCGGCATCGAGATTCCGGTGCCGCAGATGCGCTTGTTCACGTCGTCGAAAGACAGCGAGGGGCAGCCGTGGCGCGACGACAGTACACCGGACGAAACCGGACATGAAGAGCACGGCCACGAGTCCGGCCATGCTCGCCCGCACACGGAGAAAACGCTGCCGATGCGCGGCGCGCATCCGGCGGTAGCGGTGGCGCGCGACGTGTCGCATGAACCACGGCCGGCGCCGCCGGCGACCGCGCAAACGGCGCCGATTCCGCCGCAGGTTCCCACGGCGGGCGAAGGCAAGAGCTGATTATTCGGCGAGGGCAGAGGGCGCGAAGTTTTGTGCGTGTGTGTACGTATGTGCGTGCGCCTGTTCGTGCCTTGCCCGTGCTCGCCGTGCCGCTGTCAGACGAGCACGGGCGCGGCGCGCACTACATCGTTGACATGCGTGGCGATGCGCGCGCCGGGCACGCCGTAAATATGCAGCGACACGGCCGGCGCATCGCTGCAATTTTGCAGCCGATGAATGCTGCCGCGGCCGCCTCGCACGAACGACACCGCGCCTTGCCTGCGCGCCTGCGTGCGTTCAGCGCTCGCACACTGCTCGCGCTCGTTCCACTCAAAAACCGTTTCGCTCAACGCGCCGTCGATCACCGCGTATCCGCACCATGTGTGGTGCGCATGCACGGGGCTCGCCTGATGCGGCTGCCAGACAAGCGCGGCGATCGCATAGCGGCCGTGCGGATCGGCGGCGAGCAGATGACGGCGGTAGTTCTCACTCGATCCCTCGCGCTGCGCGGGCGTCAGCAGCGCGGCGTCCGCAGCCGCTTCCGCGAGCGCGATACGCATGCTGCGCGCGAAGAAGCTCGAATGCGAAGGCTCGGCAAAATGGGCGCACGCTTCGAACATGGCGTCGAGCGCATCGCACAGGCGGGCGAGAGGCGCGGGCTGAGCGGCGCGTGAAGGCAGATCGTGCGCGGCGCAAACTTGCTTGAACGTATCGAGGAGGGCGGCGGAGGAAGCGAGGTTGTGAGTCACGGTCGTTGAACGGCACTGGCTGCCGTGTTTTTCTTCGGATCAGGATTTATACCGTTTTGTCCGGAGAAAGAGTTTCCATATAATTCCCCCATCAATCTGAAAAGTAGAAAAATTTGCTAAAGGGGTGAGACGATGGGAATGGACATCATCGACAGGAAGCTGCTCGAGTTGCTGCAGGAAGACGCGACCATGCCGATTGCCGAACTGGCGCAGCGCGTGAATCTGTCGCAAACGCCGTGCTGGAAGCGGCTGCAGCGTCTGAAGGAGACCGGTGTGATCCGCGGGCAAGTGGCGCTGTGCGATGCGCGCAAGCTGGGCGTCGGCACGACCGTGTTCGTCGCCGTGCGCACGAATCAGCACACGCAGGCGTGGGCGCAGACTTTCACGCAGGCGGTGCAGGACATTCCCGAAGTGGTGGAGGTTTACCGGATGAGCGGCGAGACGGATTACCTGCTGCGCGTGGTGGTTTCCGACATCGACGACTACGACCGCGTGTACAAGCTGCTGATCGCCGCCGTGCCGCTGTACGACGTGAGTTCGAGCTTCGCGATGGAGCAGATCAAATATTCGACGGCGCTGCCCGTGCGGTATAGCGCGTGACGGCGAGCGGGCGCGTAGCGATCGGCTTCGCGTCTCTGACGGCGTTGGCCTACAAAAGCTCGCGCAGCTTGTAGTACCACATGCCCAGCACCAGAGCCCGCGTGCGAAGCGCCTTGCCGCCGGGGAAGCGTCGATGCCGGATGCGGCTGAACACGTCGAAGGTCGACGCGTCGCCCGCGATCGCGTCGGCGAGAATCTTCCCGGCCATTCCCGCGAACACCAGACCGTGCCCGGAAAAGCCTTGCACGTAGTAAATGTTCGCGCCGATCCGGCCGAGGTCCGGCGCGCGGTTCATCGTGACGTCGACGAAACCGCCCCACGCGTAGTCGATGCCGACATCGGCGAGTTGCGGGAAAACGCCCGTGATCCGATCCCGCATCCTGTCGATCAGATTACGCGGCGTCGTGGCGTCGTAGCTTTCTCCGGCGCCGAACAACAGCCGGTTGTCGGCGCTCAGCCGGAAGTAATCGAGGATGAGATTGTTGTCCGACGCCGCGGCTCGGCCCGGCATGAGCTCGTTGGCGAATGCGTCGGAAAGCGGCTCGGTGGCGACCATGTAGGTGCCCACCGGCATGATCCGCGCTTCGATTTCGGGTGCCGGATGATCGCCGAATTCGCCGAGATAAACGTTGCCGGCGATCACCACGCGGTCGCACGACACCGCGCCTTCGGCTGTCTTCACGACGGGCCGCGCGCCGCGTTCGAGCCGGGACACCGCTGAATTTTCGAAGACCTTGACTCCCGCTTGCCGCGCCGCTTCGCCGAGACCGAGGCAGTACAGCAGCGGATGCAGATGACCGGACCCGCCGTCATACACGCCGGCAGAAAATCTTTGCGTGGCGATATGCGAACGAAGCGCCGAACGATCCAGCCATTCGAGCGGATACGCATACCGGTCCTGCGTGCGCTCCATCCACTCCTTGAGTTTGCGCGCCTTGCGATCGTTGACGGCGAGCGTCAGATAACCGCGCCGATAATGGCATTCGATGCCATAACGCGCGAGACGCTCTTCGAGCAGGCGCAGACCTTCGAGCGACACGTCCCAGGCCTTGCGCGCGATCTCGCGCGAGCACTGCTGCTCGATCGCGTCTTCTCCTTCCGCGCCGAAGCCGACAATCGCCTGCCCGCCATTGCGGCCCGACGCGCCCCAGCCGATGCGCTGCGCTTCCAGCAGCGCGACGTCGAAGCCGCGCCCGGCGAGTTCCAACGCGCACGAAACGCCCGCGTAGCCGCCGCCGATCACGCACACATCCACGGACAGCTTTTGCTGCAGCGGCGCGCTCGGTTGCGGACGCGTGACGCTCGCCTCGTAATACGAGTCCTCGACGACACCAAGCTCCTTGTTCAGCAGCGACGACATAGGCTGCGCTCCAGGTATCGGTTCACCACGGAACCCGTACGTTGAGAAACTGCCAGGGGTCCTCGTCGTACGGCGTGTCGAAAAGCGGCGAGCGCTGGTCGAGCGGCGTCCATGTGTCGTACACGCCGACGAGTTCGCCCAGGTACGGACGAGCGACCCGCATCACCGTCCGATAGTCGATGTCGTCCGGTTCGACCACGCCGGCCCGCGGATTCTCGAGCGCCCACACGATGCCGCCCATGATGCCGGCCACCACCTGAAGGCTCGTCGCCGTGTTATGCGGTGCGAGCCGCCGGGCTTGCGGCGTGGTCAGCCGCGAGCCGTACCAGTAAACGCCTTTGTCGTTGCCCATCAGCAGCACGCCGAGTTCGTCGGCGCCGTCGACGATTTCGTCGCGCATGATCCGCTTGTTGTCCTGCATGCGCCAGCCACGTCCGGCGAATTCCTCGATCGACAGCAGCGCGTCGTCGCACGGACGATACGCATAGTGGACCGTCGGGCGGTACACGACCTCGCCGTCCTTGCGCAATGTCAGATGGTCCGCGATCGAGATCGACTCGCCATGCGTGACAAGAAAGCCCTGATAGCTGCCGGCGAGCGGCGTCCAACTGCGTACTCGCGTGGCAAGTCCCGGCCGTTGCAGATAGATCGCCGCATCGCTGCCGAACCCGTGACGCTGCGCGTCGGCGGGCCAATGACGTTCATGCGTGCCCCAGCCCAGTTCCGCCGGCTGCATGCCTTCTTCGACGAAGGCATCGACGGACCAGGTGTTGACGAACTCGTTGCGCGCCTTGCGGCGTTCGGAGAACTGCCAGTCCTGTTCAGCGACGTGAATCGCCTTGATGTCGAGGCGCTGCGCGAGCACGGCCCAATCTTCGTAGCTGTCGAGCGCGGTCGGCTGGATGCCGCTGTTTGCCGCCATGTCGACCAGCGCCTGTTTGACGAAAGCCGAAGCGAGCCCAGGGTTCGCGCCTTGCGTCAAAACCGCTGTCGGGCCGTCGCGCTTGTCGAGGCGAAAAGCCAGCACCGCCTCCCGCAGTGCGTAATTGCTGCGCCGTGACGGAGGACGGTCGGGATCGGTTGATCCGCCTTCCCACGGTTCGATGGACGTATCGAGATAGAGCGCGTCGCGAGACCAGCAAAAGCGAATCAGCGATTCGCTCGACACATTGACCGACAGGTTGACCAGCAGCGTGCCTTTCGTCACATAAGCTGTAAGCAGTGTCTCGAAGTTGTCTTCGCTGAGCGCCTGCTCGACGACATGCACGCCGCATTCATGGGCGATCGCCGTGTCATTACCAGGCGGACACACCACGGTCACGTCTTTTGGGCTCACCTCGATGTGTCTTAAAAGCACCGGTAAAAGCGAACTCGCTATGCTGCCGAATCCGATGATTACAACGCCGCTGTTGCAAACAGCGTGCTTCGTCCACTGCACATGCGCATCCATCTTTCCTCCCGACTACCGCGCGTTGGGTCGCGCTTCTTTGTGCGGGCGTGATGCGTGGCTCCAATGTTTCGGCCCGCATTAGCGGCGCAGCATTGCGCGTGCCGGGATTTTTCATTTCGGTTCGATTGCATCGCAAGCCTTGCTGTCCACCGCTTGCCGACTGCAAGGCGAGTGCAAGGCGCCTCGGCGTAGAATGCCGCCTTCTCCGCTATCTTCCGCGATTGCCTCGCGGTCCGAGTCGCCTCATGAACAAACCGCCGCGCAAGAAAAACCCGACCTTCGGCATCGCTGTATTCATCGTGGTCGCGGTACTGTTCGTCATCGCCACGCTGTTCTATAACGCGATCAAGGAGAAGCGCGAGTTCGACAACGACAACGCGCCGGCGGCTTCCGTTTCATCGGGCGCGGCTGCGGCGACGGCCACGGCGACGAGCGCTGCGGCTACTGCTGCGAAGCCTGCGAGCGGCACGGCGCAGTGAGCTTGTCGCGGTCATGGTGTATGACCGCGTTTGAGTTTGAGTCGGACGCGCTTAGGCGTCGCACTTCACTACGCTAGTTCAAGCCCGGTCGCGTCATTCATCGGGCAGGCGGATCACGCTCGCGTCCTTGCGAATCAACGCCGCCGCCGTCAGCATCTGCTTGCATTGATGCGCAAGCAGTTTGATGTCGTGCACCGCATCGGCCGAATAGTCCTGCGATTTCTCCGCTTCGACCACCATCGTGTCCAGTTCGCGCGTGATCTGTTTGATCTGCTCGCCCTGGTCCGCAGGCGGCGCAGTGCCTGCTTCTGCTTCGGTGAGATTGTCGCGCACGAGACTCAACGCGCGTTGCAGCGGCTGCAGCGACACGCCGTCGGCGTGTTGCGCGGAGGTGCGCAAGAGCGGCGCGGCTGCGGTGATTTGCGATGCAAGCACATGGCTGCTCACCAGCAAACCGTTGAGTTCGGGGACGAACTTCTGCGCCGATTTCGGTTCGAGCATCATCCGCTGAAAGGCCTGGCCGAGGTTCGCGAATGCGACGTGCACGTTCTTGCGCGCGAGGCGGTAGCGGTAATCGCGATCGAGTGCAGTGGCGGCGGCTGCGGCAGCGGGTGAGGCGCCGGCGACGGGCTTCGCCGTCGTGTTGGTGGTTGCGGAAGCTGGTGTGCTTGCGGGCGCGCTTGATGTTGTTGGTGCAGTTGCCGATGGGCTTGCTGTTGCGCCTGCTGATGTACCTGCTGCCGAACCTGCCGTTGCGCCTGCCGCTGAGCCTGCCGCTGAACCTGCCGTTGCGCCTAACGCCGCGCTCCCTGCGATGTTCGCTTCGGCGCGTATTCGCACGTCCGCCGCCACATCCGCTTGCGATAGCCCCCGATTGCCAGCCACCAAACCATCACTCGTCAGCGGCCCGCTTGCAGCCGCCAACGCCGGCCTGCCGACATCGATCGCCGGGTCCGCCATTGCCGCGACCGGCGCCCGCGCGCCCGCTTCGGTCACGGTGGCGGCGAGCGGCGCGGCCGGCTTGCCGCTCCACCACCAGCTTGCTTCGAGAAACTGCCGCGTCGCGCTGATCACGTTATTGACGAGCTTGCCCATCAGACGATATTCCCAGTACGGGAACAGATGGCTTGCGGCAATCGCGATCGCGCAGCCGACCACGGTGTCGATCGCGCGTTCGCCGATGATGTGCAGGCTGCCGGGCGCGAGCAGATGAAACATCAGCAGCACATACGATGACGTGAACACCACGCTCGCCGCGTAATTGAACAGCAGCAGGCTGTAGCTCATCACCATCGACGCGAACATTACCACCAGCAGAATGTGCGGCTCCTTCACGAAGATCATCAGCGCGATGCTCGCCGTGCAGCCGATCAACGTGCCGACGATCCGCTGCCCGTTGCGCTGCTTGGTCAGCGAATAACCGGGCTTCAGGATGATGACCGTGGTCATCACGATCCAGTAAGCGTTCGTGAGCGGCAGCAGGCGGCCGAGCCAGAAGCCGACCGCCACCGCGATCGTCACGCGCAACGCGTGACGAAAGCTCGGCGAGGACATCGTCAGGTTCGAGAAGATCTGGCCGAACGGCACACGGCGGCTCGACACGAAGCGGTTCAGCGCCTGATCGAGGCGCAGTTCCGTTTCGGTCGTGGCCGGATCGCTCGAAAGACTCTTGCGCATCTTGTCGATCAGTCGCGTGGCGCTCCACACGCGGCGGAATGTGGACGACACCGCCGAATACGCCTCGGGATTCTTCGCCGGCAACTCCTGCTTGCGCATCAGTTCGATTTCGAACTCGATGGCGCGCAGTTCCGCCTTCACATTCACGCGTGCGCGCGGCGCATGATTCTGCAGGACGGCGAGCCCGATTTCCTCGAGATCCTCAGCGGCTTTGCGGATCAGATCGCGATAGAACACCAGCAGGTCGGTGCCGCCGAAGGTATTGCGCACGAGCGGGTAATCGGTATGCGTGCCGACGAACAACTCATGCAAATCGACCGTGTTGATAAACAGATTGAACAGCATCGCGCGACGCGGCTCGAGCTTGCCGCTCTTTAACTTCGGCAGATTGCGCAGCACGATGTCACGCGCCGCGTCCTGCCGCTCGACCGCGGCGATCTGCTTGGCGACCAGGTTGCGATAACACTCGTCCAGATCGTTATCGAGGTCGTAAAACGCGGCGCGCGCGAGCAGATAATCGGCGCAGGCGAACACGCTTTCGGCGAGCGCCTGCTGCTCGATCCGATGCATCATCCAGCGGCTCACGGCAGTCGACCAGTACGTGAACCAGAGCCCGCCCACGAGTATCCACGACGCATTCACGAGCGCCTGCATCGGCGTGAAGTGCTCCTCGAGCGTCATGATCATCATGAAGAGCGTGGCGAAGCTGATCTGCGGCCAGCGGTTGCCATACACGACAATCAACGACAGCACGAACGTGAGCGGCACGACGGTGCACCACAGCGCCACCGGATTGACCGTGGCAAGGCCGGTGGCGAGCGCGGACAGAAAACCGATCACCGAGCACGCCAGCATTTCGTTGTGCTTGTACTTGAGCGGACCCGGCATGTCGACGACACATGCGCCGAGCGCGCCCGTCGCAATCGTGAAGCCCAGCTCGCGATTGTGAAACACGATCAGGCACAGCACCGCTGGTAACGACACGCCGACCGCGATGCGCAGTCCGCCATAAAAATACTGGCTGTAAAGGAATTTTTTTATCTCGACCGAATAGCGCATCGACAGCCTGGTTTCATTCTCTGACAAAAAGCGGTTGAGGACACAACTTCGGACACAACTTCGGATACAACTTCGGATACAACTTCGGATACAACTTCGGGCGCAACTTGGACAGCCCAAAACTGCCGACGAGTCTAACTGATTTTGCGTCTGATCTGACCTCCCCAATTCGGGCGGGTTCTGCGCCGCGAGCGGCTTTGTTATGCTGTCGCTTCAATGTCTGCCGAGCTTCGCGCGTTCGTCGCGAATGCGGCAAAGCCCCATCGCGTTGTCAGGACCCATGCTCCAGCTCTTCTACTCGAACCGCTATGAAACGCTCGTCGGCGCGCTGCTCGACGATCTCGCGCAAGCGCCGTCCGATCCCTGGACCGCGCAGCCCGTGATCGTGCCGAGCGCTGCTGTGCGGCGGCGGCTCGAACTGGACATCGCGGCGCGCCAGGGCGTCTGCGCGAACGTCAGCTTCGGCTATCTCGCGCAATGGCTGTGGGCGCAAATCGGCGGCGTGATCGCGGTGCCGCGGCATTCGCCGTTCGCGCCGGACCGGCTTGTGTGGCGTTGTTATCGTTTGCTCGGCGATTCGAACGAAGCCCTGCCGTGGAATGCGTCGCCGCGTCTTCGCACGTATCTCGATGCGGCCGATCCGTCCATGCGCTATGAACTCGCACGCCGTGTGGCGACCGTGCTCGATCACTATCTGACCTATCGCCCGGAGTGGCTGTTGCAATGGCAGAAGGGCGGTTCGATTTTCGCGAGCGGTGGGGCCGATGACACAGGCCCGCGCCTCGTCGGCGCAAGCGAGGCAGCGCGCGAAGATGAGCGATGGCAGGCGGCGCTGTGGCGCGCGGTGCTGACCGAACTCGCCGGGGAAGCCGGGGACGCGGGGGGGGCCGGGGGTGCCGGGGGTGCAAAAACGCCCGCAGCCGCGCTGCCGCCCGCCTATCGTTTCCTCGACGAAATCGGCACGCTGGATCTCGACGCGATTGCCAACGCCAGGTGGCCCGAAGCGGTGAGCGTGTTCGCGCTGCCCACCATGCCGCCATTGCACGTCGCGTTGCTGCGCGCGCTATCGCGTTGGGTCGACGTGCGTCTGTATGTGATGAACCCATGCCGCGAATTCTGGTTCGACGTGGTGAGCGAAGGCCGCGTTCAGGCGCTCGACGCGGCAGGGCAGTTGGACTATCAGGAAGTGGGTCATCCGCTGCTGGCCGAATGGGGTCGTCAGACGCAGGCGCAGTTGCACATGCTGCACGAACTCACCGAAAGCGCGGCTTCGGGCGAGACAGGCGAGTTCACGGAGAATCCCGAACCGAGCTGGCTCGCCGCCGTGCAAAACAGCATTCTCGATCTGCGTTCCGAGACGCAGACGGACGAGTTGCCATACGAAAACGGCATCGAAGTTCATGTGTGCCATAGCCTCTCGCGGCAGCTCGAAGTGCTGCACGATCGTCTGCTTGGCTGGTTCGACGAGTTCGACGACCTGGAGCCGTCTGACGTGCTCGTCGCCGTGTCCGATCTGACCGCCGCCGGTCCGCTGATCGACGCCGTGTTCGGCACCACGCCGGCTGGCGACACGCGCCGCATTCCGTATCGGATCACCGGCTTGCCGCCTTCGCAGGCCAACCCCGTCGCGCGTCTCTTGCTCGACTGGCTCGCGTTGCCCGAGCGCAGCGTCGGCGCGCCGGACCTGATCGAATGGTTGCGGGTCGACGCGGTTGCGGTGCGTTACGGCATCGACGCGGGTTCGCTCGAAGCCGCGCAGGAATGGCTCGCGGCGGCCGGCGCGCGGCGCGGGCTATCGCCTGCCGAGCCGAGCGGCGAACACGTGCCGGTCGCGCGTCACACGTTTGCCGATGCGTTGACGCGCCTGTACCTCGGCTATGCGATGCCCGACGGCGGCGAGCCGGTGGATGCGTGGCTGCCCGTCGAGGGCGCGGGCGGCTCGGACGCCGAACTGCTCGGCCGTCTGTCGCGTTTCGTCGACGACGTGGACAGCTTCGCGACCCGCTGCGCGAGCGAGCAGACGCCGGTCGAATGGACGCAGTTGCTGCTCGAAACGCTTGCTCAATGTTTTGACGGCGGCGTCCAGTTCGCCGAGTCGCTCTCCGCGGTGCGCGACGCGATCGACAAGATGAGCGACGCGATGCAGGCCGGCGCGCAGGAGGTCACGCTGCCCGCCGCGGTCGTGCGCGGCGCGCTCACGGAAGCACTCGACGACCCGGCGCGTGGCGGCGTGCCTTGGGGCAGCGTGACGTTTTCATCGCTGACGAGCTTGCGTGGCTTGCCCTACCGCGTGGTGTGTCTGCTCGGCATGGACGACGGCGTGCTGCCGAGTCTCGCGCGTGCCGACGAGTTCGATCTGATGGCCGCGTTCGGCAAAGCCGGCGACCGCCAGCGCCGCGACGACGAGCGCAATCTGTTTCTCGATCTGCTGCTCGCCGCGCGCAGCCGTCTCTTTATCGCGTACACGGGACGTAGCATTCGCGACAACGCACCGTTGCCGCCGGCCGCGCTCGTCGACGAACTGCTCGACTATCTCGCGCAAGTGTCGGCGGGCGAGGGCGCGAGTCCCGCGGAGGTTGACGAGGCGCGCCGCGCGTTCATTGTCGATCATCCGTTGCAGGCGTTCGCGTCGGAGTACTTCGCCGCGCAGCCCGAGCTTTTCACCTACGACGCCGATCGCGCGGAACTCGCGACCTTGCTGGCCGCGCCGCAGCAGAAAACCGCCGCGCCGTTCTTCGACCAGCCCTTGCCACCCGAAGACGCCGCGCCTGTCGCGTTCGACGATTTCGTGCGTTTCTGGCGTCATCCGGCGCGAGCAGTGCTGCGCGATCGCCTCGGCATCGTGTTGTCCGACGCGCAGGCCGAACTGCTCGACACCGAGCCGTTCGAACTCGACTACGCCGGTCGCGACGCGTTGGCCGGGCGTCTGTTGCCGGTACTGCTCGACACGGACGACGAAGACGGCGATCTCATGTTCGACCGCGTGCGGCGTGTCGCCGAGGCGAGTCCCGAATTGCCAGGAGGCGCGACCGGCGCGGTGTGGCGCGCGCGCGAACTGGGCGCGCTGCGCCAGTTGGCCGACAGCGTGCGCCGCGAAGTGGCGTCGGGCATCGAGCGCTTGCCGTTCGTGCTCGACATCGCGCCGCGCTGGCCGGACGCTGCGGACATCGCCGGCGACCTGTTCGGCTCGCATGACGAAGCGCTTCGCGAAGCCGCCGAAGCGCCGCTGCAATTGCACGGCACGTTGAACCTGCTGACCGATACGGGACAAGTGATTTTTCGCTACGCCAAACCCACCGCGCGCGACTATCTGTCGGCATGGCTCGCGCATCTGGCTTATTGCGCGGCCCGGCCGGACGGTCCGCGCCGCACCGTCTGGCACGGCAGCGGCGAGAGCTTCGAGCTTGCGCCGGTCGCCGCGCCGCTCGATCAACTCGCGCCGCTCGCCGCGCTGTTCAGGGCAGGGCGCAGATTGCCGCTGCGCTTTTTCCCGAAGAGCGCGTGGGCCAAAGTCAGCGAAAGCGATTCCGCGGCGCAGGGCGTGTGGATCAACGACCGCGTGCGCGGCGAGTCCGACGACCCGGCCTTGCGCATCGCGCTGCGAGGTACGCCGCTCACGCTCGACGAACCGTTCGGCAGTCTCGCGTCGATCGTGTTCAAGCCGTTGATGCAGCATCTGCGGAGCACGTCATGAGCGCGCTGCATCGTCATACGCTGGCGGCTGAGGAGCTTGACGTCTTCGCGTGCTCGCTCGACGGCGTCAATCAGATCGAAGCCTCGGCGGGCACCGGCAAGACGTGGAACATCTGCGCGCTGTATGTGCGCTTGCTGCTCGAGAAGAACCTGAACGCCGATCAGATTCTCGTCGTAACCTTCACGAAGGCCGCGACCGCCGAACTGCACGAGCGCATTCGCGGCCGGCTCGCGGAACTGCATCGCGCGATCGAACTTGACGACGACGGCGGCGATCCGTTTATCCGCCGGCTCTTCGAAACGACGCTTGCGCCGGAGCGCGGCATCGACCGCGAGACCGCGCTGAAGGTCGTGCGCCGCGCGCTGCGCACATTCGATCAGGCGGCCATCCACACGATTCACGCGTTCTGCCAGCGCGCGCTTCAGGAGGCGCCGTTTGCTGCCGCCATGCCGTTCGCCTTCGAGATGGAAGCCGACGACGCCGCACTCCGCTTCGAAATGGCCGCCGATTTCTGGCGCGAGCAGGTCGAGCCCGTCGCGCATGCGCATCCCTCATTCGCCGCATGGCTGGTGGCGAGACGCGCCGGGCCCGCATCGCTCGACGAACAACTCGCGCGGCGCCTGAAGAAGCCGTTGGCGCAATTGCGCTGGGGAAGCATGAGCGCCGACGCGAGCGCCGATCCGCAAGCCGGTTTCGACGCCGCCTGCGAGTTGTGGCATGCCGAGCGCGATGCGATCGTCAGCCTGCTCGCCGAGGCACAGGACCGCTTGAGCAAGACCACACACAAGCCCGATCACGTGAGCGCCGCGATTGCCGCATGGACCGAGTACTTCGCGCAAGGCGATTGCCATGCGCCGCCGCCGCGGGCCGCGCTGAAACTGACAGCCTCGGCGTTGAAGAAGGCCACGAAGGTCAAGTTCGATCCGCCGCAACACGCGTTCTTCGAGCACGCGGAAGCCTTGGCTGCGGCCGTCGTCGCGGCGGAAGCGGCGCAACGCGCGCGCTGGCTCGCGCTGGTGCAAACCTGGCTCGACCATGCGCCTGCCGAACTGGTCGCGCGCAAGCGCACGCGCCGCGTCGTTTCGTTCGACGATCTGTTGTCGAATTTGTACCGTGCGCTGGCCGCGCATCCGTGGCTAGCCGATGCGTTGCGCGCCCGTTATCCCGCCGCTTTGATCGATGAGTTTCAGGACACCGATCCGCTGCAGTTCGCGATCTTCAGCCGCATTTTCGCGCCGGCCGGGCCGCTCTTTCTGGTCGGCGATCCGAAGCAGGCCATCTACAGTTTTCGCGCGGCCGATCTGCATACGTATCTGGCGGCGCGCGCGTCGGCTTCGGCGCGTTATACGCTGGCCGTCAATCAGCGCTCCACGGCGCCGATCGTCGACGCTTGCAATCGCGTGTTCGAGGCGAACCCACAGGCCTTCGTGCTGGAAGGGCTCGACTATCAGCCGGTGCGCGCGGGAGAACGGCGCAGGCCGCCGTTCTCCGATCTCGATGCGAGCGGCGGCGACTTTTGCATCTGGACCTTGCCACCGGGCGAGCACGCGTTGATCAAGCGCGAGGCTCAGCGCGAAGCGAGCGAAGCGTGCGCGGCCGAAATCGTCCGGCTGTTGCGCGGCGCGCGCGAGGGCACCGTGACGATCGGCGACGCGCCGCTTGCGCCGGGCAATATCGCGGTGCTCGTGCAGACGCACAAGCAGGGCAGCCTCATCAAACGCGTGCTGGCGGCGTGGGGCGTCGGCAGTGTGGAACTGGCGCAGGCGTCGGTGTTCGCGACGCTCGACGCCGAGCAGATCGAGCGCGTGCTGGCCGCCGTCGATACGCCCGGCGACTTGCGCCGTCTGCGCGCCGCGCTCGCGACCGACTGGCTCGGGCTCGATGCTGCGGCGCTGTGGCGTTTGGAGCAGGTCGCCGACGCGCCCGCTGTCGCCGACGATCCCGCGCACGCCGCCGACGCGATGGGCTGGGTCGAGCGGTTTTCGCGCTATCGCATGCTCTGGCACGAGCGCGGCTTTGCCGTCATGTGGCGCACGCTGATGCGCGAACTGCGGATCGCACAACGGCTCGTCGCCGCGCCGGACGGCGAGCGACGTCTCACCAACGTCAACCATCTTGCCGAACTCGTGCAGGCGCGCGCGGCCACGCAGCCGGGCATCGCGCCGACCTTGCGCTGGCTTGCCGCGCAGCGGACGCAGGGCGGCGGCGAGGAAGCGCAGTTGCGGCTCGAGTCCGACCGCAATCTCGTGCAGATCGTCACCGTGCACAAGTCGAAAGGACTCGAATACGCGGTGGTGTTCTGCCCGTTTCTGAATGACGGCGGATTGCGCGAACCGCCGTCGTCGGGTTTGCCGGATGCACGCGAATATCACGATCCGGGCGGCGACGCGGTACTGCATTACGGCTGCGACGACGAAGAGGCGGAACGCGCGGCCCGTCACGCGGCGCGCGAGCAGGCGGCCGAGCGGGCGCGGCTCGTCTACGTCGCGCTGACGCGTGCGGTGTATCGCTGTTATCTCGTGGCGGGCACCTACCTGTCGTCGCGTTCCACGAAAGAGTCGCGGCGCAGCGTGTTGAACTGGCTGGTGGCCGGCAGCGGCTACGAATTCGACGACTGGCTCGCCGATCCGCCGGACGAAGCGGCGTTGTCCGCGCGCTGGCAAGCGCTGGCGGGCGGCCCGATTGCGTTGCAGCCGCTGCCGAAGGTGGAGCGCCGCAGGCCGCTCGAGAGCATGCAGGAAAGCGGCGCGCACAAACGCGCACGGAGCCATCGCCGGTCTTTACGCGATCAGTGGCGCATGGCGAGCTTTAGCGGTCTGATCGCCGCGGGCGACAAGGCCGAAGAGGCGCAAGCGCCGCTGGAGGAAGTGCGCCCCGATCACGACGAGATAGCCGATGTGCTGGCGGCAGCGCCGACGTTGTTGGCACCCGCGCCCGCGCTGCAAGTATCCTCGCTTGCCGCCGACGATATTCTCGCGTTTCCGCGCGGCGCCGCGGCCGGCGAGTGTCTGCACCGGATGTTCGAACTCGCGGATTTCAGCGATCCGCGTACGTGGCCCGACGCGATTCGCGGTGCGTTGCGCGAGCGTCCTGCGCCGGCGTCGCCGGACCTCGCGCCGCGTTTGCCGGCGATGATGCATAAGCTGCTGGAGGACGTGGTGAGCACGGAACTCGTGCCCGGCATGACGCTCGCGCAACTCGATCCACGGCGGCGTCTCAACGAGCTCGAATTTCTGTTCGCCGCGCCTTCGCTCGATTTCGCCGCGCTGCGCGCGTTGCTGATCGAGCACGGCTATCCCGACGTCGCGTTGGAGCCGGGCGCGCTGCGCGGTTTCGTCAAAGGATTCATCGACATGATCGTCGAACACGACGGGCGTTTCTGGATCGTCGACTGGAAGTCGAACCATCTGGGCGAGACCGCCGAAGACTACTCGGCCGTGCCGCTCGAAGCCGCGATGGCGAGCCATGCTTACCACCTCCAGGCGCTGCTTTATACGGTCGCGCTGCATCGCTATCTGAAGACGCGGTTGCGCGATTATTCGTACGACGCGCATATCGGCGGCTATCTGTATCTGTTCGTGCGCGGCGTGCGTCCGCATTGGCGCGACGCGGAAGGGCCGGCCGGCGTGCATGCCAGACGGCCGTCGTTCGAACTGGTCGCGTTGCTCGACGCGGCGATGATCGGAGGCGGCGTATGAGCACGTTCGATCGGGACGCATCGGTGCCGTTGGCGTCGGTGCCGTCGTTGCAACTCGAAGACATCGGCGTCAATCTGCCTGCGCCGGCTGATTTCAGCATTGCGCTCGCGGAGGGTTTCGCACGCCGCATTGGCGCATTGGCGCGACGCGGCGGCGCATCCGGCGACGCGGTCAAGTGGGCGGCGCGCGCTGCTTTCGCCGCGAGTCGCGCGACCGCGGAAGGGCACGTGTGTGTGCCGCTTGCGTCGCTCGCGCAGCGCTTCGAGGCGTCCGCTGCCGAAGTACGCGCGGCGTTGTTCGCGAGCGGTATGGCGAGCGGTATGGCGAGCGACGGCGCGAGCGGCGCGGCGGCGCTGCGGCCGCTTGTTATCGACGGACAAGGGCGGCTGTACCTCGCGCGCTACTACGATTACGAACGGCGTCTCGCACGGGCGCTGGTCGCGCATGCGGGCGCGGCTCACCGTTTTTCCGATGCCGCGGCGCCGTGGCTCGCCGGGCGTTCCGGGACAGCGGGCGGTGCGCGTAGCGACGAGGCGGTCGGTGCAAGAAAGGTGGCGGGCGGCGATGCCGACGCCACCTCGAACGCGGCCACCGACGCCACCACTGGCGCCACCACCAACGCCACCACCAACGCCACCACCAACGCCACCTCCAACGCCTCCACCAACGCCGACGACACCCAAACGCTCAACGAGCGTCTCCTACGCTACTTCGGCCCGCCGAAGGACGACCAGGTCGATTGGCAGCGCGTGGCTGCCGTGATGGCGCTGTCGGGACGGCTCACGATTGTCAGCGGCGGCCCGGGCACGGGCAAGACGACGACGGTGGTCGGCGTGCTCGCGTGTCTGCTCGATACGCGCGCCGATTTGCGGATCGCGCTTGCCGCGCCTACCGGCAAGGCGGCGCAGCGCATGCAGGAAGCCCTCCTCGCGCGCGCCGGCGATCTGCCGCCCGAGCTGGCCGCGCGTTTGCCGCAGACGTCGTATACGTTGCATCGGCTGCTCGGCTCGGGGCCGGGCGGGCGCTTCCGGCATCATCGGGATAATCCATTGCCGTATGACGTCGTCGTGATCGACGAGGCGTCGATGATCGACGTCGCGATGGCCGCGCATCTGCTCGACGCGATTGCACCGCATACGCGGCTCGTGATGCTCGGCGACAAGGATCAGCTCGCGGCGGTCGAGGCCGGCGCCGTGTTCGCGGAATTGAGCGCCCAGCCAGCTTTTACCGCGCAAGGGGTGAAGCGGATTGCCGGCGCTTTGGGCGTGGAGGAGGCGCGGCTGGTGCAGTCGCTGCCGCGAGTCGGGCGGGACATCGACGCGGACGCCGGGCGTTTCACGAAAGGCTCGCACTTGCCCGACAGCGATGGCGATGACGTCCCCGATCTTTTCCGCGGCCCCGAAGACGACGTTTTCTCAGAGCCCGTTGCGGCCCGTTCCGCTGCCCAACCAGTCACTGCGGACCTCTTTGACGCCGACGTCTCCAGCAACAACTTGCGCCCCGCGCCGGCCGCTCAGCAGCCGCCAAGCCCGCTCGCGGATTGCGTCGTGTGGCTCGAGCGCAATTATCGGTTCGGGCTCGAATCGCCGATCGGCCGCCTGTCGTTGGCGATTCGCAATGGCGCGGCGAGCGCAGCGCTCGACGTGCTGCTCGCCGACGCGACGCAAGCTGCGGCCGTGCTTCACGAAGACGCGCAGGCGACGCTGACCGAGCGCACCGTCGAGCGCCTCGCCGCCGGCTTCGCGCCTTATGCGCGAGCGCTGGCCGCAGCGCTCGCCGAGGCGACGCCGAACCCGTTGCCGCTATTCGACGCGCTCAATCGCTTCCGTGTTTTGTGCGCGACGCGCTCCGGCGCGCGCGGCGTCGATCAGGTGAACGCGCTGATGGCGGCGCAGGTGCGGCGCGTGGCCGGCGTCACGCTCGCAGTCGGTGCGCAGTGGTTTGCCGGGCGGCCGGTGATGGTCACGCGCAACGACTACGCGCTGGGGCTTTTCAATGGCGACATCGGCATTGCGCTGCCGGGCGCGGGCGGTGCGCTGCGGGTCTATTTTCGCACCGGCGATGGCGGTCTGCGAGCCGTGTCGCCCGCCGCGCTGCCGCCGCACGACACCGCGTTCGCGCTGACGGTGCACAAGTCGCAAGGCTCGGAGTTCGAGCATGCGGTTCTGATGCTGCCGTCCGCATTCAGCAGGGTGCTGTCGCGCGAACTGGTTTATACGGCGATCACGCGCGCTCGTGAACGGGTCGAGGTGATCGGGGCGCGCGCGGTGCTGGCGCAGGCGATCGCGACGCCGACGCAGCGCGACTCGGGGCTTGCCGCGAGAATTGCGGAGGCGTCGCGGGGGCGTTAGCGGTAGGAGGTGCATCGGTGTGAAAAGCGAGGGATGCACTGTGCTCGGTGCTTCGCGCCGCACACAGCAATCGCCTCGCACAACCGCCGCGTCGCCTCAACTGGCACTTGGCGCCGCTTCGACCGGTTCCTCCGCGCGCCTGCGCATCGTCCGGCGATAGTGCAGCGTCCACAGAGCCAACGCTCCGTAGATGCCGTAGCCGATGAACGGCGACATCGCGAGAAACCGCTCGATCGGCCAGGTCATTGCCAGCCATGCTCGCAGCACCATTTCGGCGGTGAGCCCGACGCCCCATACAACGGTCATCAGCCGCATACTGCTGACCACCGCGGGACGCTCGCGCCATAGCGCTTCGAAGCGTTGCGCACCGCCTTCCATCTCGCGGGCAACGGTCGCGCGCGCAAGGTAGAAAATCAGCGGCCGGCGCATGGCGAGCGACAGCAGGAAGGCCACGCCGACAGCGCCGGACACGAGCGACTCGCGCAACAGCAACATGCGAGGGCTGCCGCCGAGCGCCATCGCGCCGACCGAGAGCACGATGCCGGCAACGACCATCACGCTGAGTGCGTCGACGCGGCGAAACCGCGCCAGTTCGACGAGACTCCATATCACGGGCGGCGCGGCGGACCCGAGCAGCGCGCGCGTTTCGCCAAGATGCGGCAGGGCCAGCCGATAGGCGAGCCAGGGCAACACGAAATTGACGGCCAGTTCGGCCACGAAACCGGGACGAAGCTTCATGCAAAGATCCGTCGAAGGAGAAAGGGAAAGAGACAGCGCCCAGTATCGACGATTGCGCGGCGCCGGATCAACTCGTACGCCGGTTTTCACCCGCCCCCGACGCGCGCCGCATCGCGCGGCTGTGTACACTTTGAGCGCCATGACATCCCGCTATCCCATTCCATTGAACGAAGTCGAGTTGACCGCGGTTCGTGCGCAGGGCGCCGGCGGTCAGAACGTCAACAAGGTATCGAGCGCCATTCAGTTGCGTTTCGACGTGCGCGCTTCGTCGCTGCCCGAGGTGCTGAAGATGCGCCTGCTTGCGTTGCCCGATCGCCGCATCACGCGTGACGGCGTCGTGGTCATCAAGGCTCAGGAGCATCGGACGCAGGATCTGAACCGCGCGGCGGCGCTCGCGCGGCTCGACGAACTGGTGGAAAGCGTCAGCGTGACGCGCAAGCCGCGCGTCGCAACGCGGCCGACGCGCGCATCGAATACGCGGCGTCTCGAGAGCAAAACGCGGCGCGGCGAGATCAAGGCCGGCCGTGGCCGGATCGACGATTAGCGAGGCCGTCCGCCGGCGCGCGGTCCTGCAACGGAGCCGGCAGGCCCGGCAGACCCAGCAGGCACGAAGTCGACGCACAGCACGTGCGTCTTGCCGTCACGCTCGAACGCGAGCGCGGCGGTGTAGCAGTCGTCGCCGTCGGCGAGCGAGTAGTGCGGACCCATCATCGCGACGCGTCCGCGGGCGGCGAGCGCGTGCTTCAGATAGGCGCGCCGCGACCAGTTGCTGCGCGCGCTACTCGTGAGCGGCGCGAGCCGCAGTTCGGGCAGCGGCACCGACGCGGCCGTGACGGATGCCTGGGTCTGCTGACCGTGCTCGTCGGTGATGAACACGCGGCGCGCCTCGCTCAGATGCCACACTTTCTGCGCCGCCTGATCCAGATCGCCGGTGTTCCGGTATGCGTCGGCGGCGGCCGTGACGGCTTCCGCGAAACCTTCGAAACCGAGCTGCTTGTGGCGCGCGTGCGCGCGCTCGTAGTCCGCGAACTTGCCCCACATCGACTCGATCTGTGCCGGCACGCTCGCGACGGCGGCCTCGATCGAACCGTTCGGCTGGCCAAGCCAGAAGCCTTGCACGAAGTCGACGTCGGCCTGCATCAGGATCATCAGCTCCTCGTCCGTTTCGACGCCCTCGGCAAGCACCAGCGTGCCGGACTGATGCAGCATCGCGATTAGATGACTGATCATCGAGTCGTCGCCCTCGCGCTTGCCCGCGCGCGCGACGAGCGACCGGTCGAGCTTGACGATGTCCGGGCGGAAGCGCCAGACGCGATCGAAGTTCGAGAAACCGGTGCCGAAGTCGTCGATTGCAATCAGAAAGTCGCGCGGCTGCGAGGCGGCGAGCATGCTGGCGACGGCGGATTCGTCATCGGCGGGCTGCTCGAGCACCTCGATCACGATGCGCTCCTGCGGCAAGCCGAAATGCGCGGACAGTTCGTCGATGAACGTCCGCTGCGGCCAGCCGGTTTCGAACACCTGCGGCCGCGTGTTCAGAAAGAGCCAGCCGCTCGCGACGCGTTGCTCCATGAAATTCGCGACGTGCAGGCAACGCGCGATGCGGTCGAGCTCGCGCGCGTCGGCCGCCGAGCGCGTGCCCGAGAACAGCACTTCCGGCGACACCGGCAAACCGACCGGATCGAATGCACGCAGCAGGGCCTCGTAGCCGACCACGCATTGATGCGTGACCGAAAGCACCGGCTGAAACACGCTGTGCAGCGTGAGCGCGCGCCACGTCGCCGTCCAGCCGGACTCGTCGCGGACCAGATGCGGAAGCAGGCCGCTCAGACTCAGTTCGCTGACGGACGGCATAACGGCGGGCATAACGGCGGGCATGAGAGCGGACATGGTGGCATCGCGGCAATCGGGTGGCGGGGCACGCGCGCGAGTTCGGCGCGCGGCGGATGCGCAACGGAATACTCAACCGGAGCACCCGCACGGCGGACCGGATCGAACCCTGGAACGCGGAGAGCGGTGCCAGCCATGCGGGACTCCGGCGGAGTGGTCAAATTGAGTCTAGCAGCTTGCATTTCGCATGAATGTGCGGGCTGTCACAGAGGCGCGAACCGCGCGTGCAACGCATGACATTGCGTTGCCGCGGGCAAACGGCGCGGCGCGCGCGGTGTCACGGTGGATTCGCCGGCGTTCGCTGCGATGCGCGCTTGCATCGCTTCGCCCCGCGCGCCGGCTGTGGCGGGCCGCGGGCCGTCGTGAGGTATCTGCAAGCTTGCATGAGCCGAGGGTATCAGGGCGGCCCGTGAATGCCCGCCAAACTCCAGGCGGCGACGGTGCTCAGACGTTAGCTTCGCGCGCTCGATGGCTTCTACGCCGAACGGCGCGGCGGCGGTGCGCGGCCGCCTGCAACATCGGCGGGTGGCGGGTATGCTGCTGCTTTCGCAAAAACGGAGAGTCAAGATGTCGGAGATCGCGGTGGTCGCCATTTCGGTAGCGAAACCCGGTTACGAAGAGCGCTTGCGCGAAGCGCTCGAAGGAATCGTCGGGCCGACGCGCAAAGAGCAGGGCGCGCTTCAGTACGATTTGCACCGCGACATGCAGGAGCCGCGCCGGTTCGTCTTTTTCGAGCGCTGGACAAGTCAGGAAGCGCTCGCCGCACACGCAAAGTCGGCGCACATCACGGCCTACAAGCAGGCGGTGGCCGATTGGGTCGAACACGCGGAGATTCGCGTGGTGTCGAAAATTCTGTAAGTCTTCCGGGCGCTCTGCGGAGCGCCTGGCAGTTCGACGCGCTGATCGTGCGGCTTTCGTGCGATCAGCGGTGTGGGCTAGCGCGGCGCGCGCCGCGCACCGCTTAACCTGCGCATCAATGCGTGGCTTGCGGCACGTCGAGGATCAGAATGATCGTCCAGTCGGCCTCGCCATCGTGATGATACTGGCGCTCGGCGACGATGAACGGTTGCTGCTTGCCGTCCGGGCCGAGAAACAGCACGTCGCCTTCCATCGGCAGGCATTCGACGGGAGGCAGCGCAAGGAACGCTTCCTGACCGCCGCGCGGCATCAGTTTTTCGATTTTGCGGGATGCTGCTTCAGTCCATTCGATATCTAGCTGGATGTTGCTCATGCTGTCCTCCGCACCAGGGTGCGCACGGGTTAGGGTTCCGGCAGGCGCCGGTCGGTGCGCGACTTTAGCATACCGGGCATCGTGCGCCGGCCGGTCCATTGGACAATAAAAAAGCCGGAACCGGCGCTGCCGGCTTCGGCTTTTCCACTGCGCCGGCGAGGCCGCGGGGCGTTGCTGCGGGTCAGCAAAATGGCCCGCGATGCCCGCTCTCACCAAAGGCCGCGCACTGCGCTCAGGAGCTCGAGGCGTCGGCCTTCGCGCCCTTCTTGTGATGATGCTGCGAGCCCTTGTGATGCTTCATCGGCGCGGCGGGCGCGGTTTCCATCGTTTGCTGGCGGTTTTGCAAATCTTGCGCGCGCTGCTCGACGTCGGCGGCCCGCGCCGGATCGGTACTCATCGTGACGCCGCCTTGCTGCGCATAGGCCGCGCCGGATACGGCACCGAGAGAAATCAGAATCGCGAGGGACACTTTCTTCATTGCTACCTCCGCAGAGTGGTTGTGGACCCGAGTACTTGTCTATCCATTCGGAGAGACAGTGCATTCTAGCCAGCAATCTCCGCTCCAGCGGACGGTTTGTAACCGCGCGCGCCATTGGTTACATCTTGTTACTGGCTTCTTGATGCGCGTTGCTTAGGTGCGGCGTCCGTGTGTCGCGCGAGCGAGGCCACTCTGTCAGATTGATTGGCATCGCTAAGCAAAGCCGCTGCCGCGTATGTGGGACACATGTCAGACACATGTCAGAACAGGCCAATCGCGCTATACACGTGATATTGCGCGATGCCGATCAGCTCATGCAACGCGATCTCAGCGTTCGCCAGATTCGAGTAGCGCGGCAGCACGCCCAGGCGCGCGCGGCGCGCGCTCGAGATCAACGGCTGCGGCTCGAGCCCGAAATGTCTGAAGTCGAGCATGGCGCGCGGCATGTGATACGCGGACGTGACCAGTATCAAGGAATCGTAACGTGACTGGCCCACAATGGCCGACACGTTGCGGGCGTTCTCGTATGTCGTGAGGCTCTGGTTTTCAAGCACGATGTCCGAGCGCGGCACCTGTTCGCGCAGCAGATAAGGTAGATAGGTGTCGGCTTCCGTTGCAGGATGCCGCTGCGGATTGCCGCCGCTGACAATCACGCTGCAGACCGTCGCGCTGCGTTTGCATGCGGCGTAGTTTTTCGCGCTGACCGCGATGCGCGCGAGCACTTCGCGCGGCGGCACGAGCACCTTGTCGCGGTTGTACACCGTACCGCCGCCGAGCAGGACGATGGCGGTGCGCGGCGCGAATCTGGCGGGCGTGCTGGTTTGCGCTTGCGGCTGCGCAAGGCTCAAGAGCGGAGCCGTCAGCCAGCCGGCAGAAAGCAGCCAGAAAATGGCGATTGTGCAAAAGAGGAGAGGCCGTCGAGCGCGCTTCCATATAACAATTGCTGCAAAAAAAAGCGCCAATAAAGTGAATAGAATCAATTTAGATGGGGTAACGTATGTCTTTCGGGATTAAATCTTCGGGCCTGCTATCGCGCCGCAGCGGTTGCATCGTCGGTTCGTAGGTAGAACGCTAACATGCCGTTCTGACGGGGGTCCTGAAACATTAGACCAGGCAGCACCTGGCGGAATTCGGCCGTAGTGCTTACGGCCAGCTTCCAGCCATGGGCGGGTGCCAGGCGCGTCGCTGGTGGCGCGGCGACGTGTTGGCATAAATGTGTCATGGCTGCACTTTAAGAAAGAAGTGAGATGACCACGTATTCCAACGAAGCAGTACTCGAAGCGCTGCGGCGAGCGCAATATCGTCAAGTGCCGTGGGCCAGGCGCCCGGGCGTTTTCCAATATCTTCGCGCGCTCGGCCTGATGGACACCGTTCGGCAACGTACCGTCGCGCCGGCGCCTGGCTTTCATGCTCCTGTCGACATCGCCGTCCTCACGGATCGCGGCCGCGCCGAATTTGCGCGGCTCTCACACGACGAAACCCGCCTGACCTGGACCGTGCAGCGCATGAACGACTACGTCCTGGCTGCCGCCGAGACGCACGCCGTCGCACCGCTCGAAGCGCGCACCTAGCTGCGCCGCATTTAGCCAATCCCGCTGGTCGAGCGACGCACAAGCGCGAATCACGTGACGCGTGTGCGCGTTCGGCCCGTCGTTGTCCTTCTCGTTTCTTCCCTTTCTCGCCGGCGAAAAAAAGCCCGTATCGCAAGGATACGGGCGTACCGGAATTACTACTGCCACGCTGTGCTAATGGCGTTAAGTCAGACCGATACGGATAGCCGTGGTTCCCCGAGATTCGCTTGTCTTTCGGCGACTCGCGCCGATCTTCGCGCGAGCTGCGGTTCGCACTGCGCAGCTACCGAAGCCGGCATGTTAGCGGCGCCGCGGCGCGTCGCCATGCGGCGCTTCAGGCCGCGTGCGCACATTGCTCGCAATATCGCCGCGCAAGTCGCCCCGCGGCGCCGGTGGCGTGAAGTTGCGGCCACGCTCGGCGCTGCGCTGCCAGGCCTCTACGGAAGCCGTGCGGTCGGGCCGCCAGTTCCAGCCTTGCGGGCGCTGTTGGGCAAGCGCCGATGCGGCCATTGATGAAAGCACAATGCCGCACAGAAGCAGTGACATTGGTTTCATGCTGAGCTCCCGTCCAAGCCCCCTGGTTACCAGGCCTGTTTGCATACGTATAAGGTATGCGGATGGACGAAAGCACGCTGTAAGTAATAGTAAATGGATGTTTCACCCGCAACTCAGTGGTTGCGGGGAGTGTTCGATTCGAGACACGTAATGCGGCGGCACACGCGAGGAGGAGCGCGCCCAGCGGCGCGGTGGCTTGCCGATGCACTGCCGCCTCCCCGGCGACCGTCTGGAGACGCGGGCCGAGCGGCCCACGTGAACCGTAGCGGCCGCCCAGTTCCGTGGAAACGAGGCCGTCGGGAACAAGCCGCCGGGCGTGCGCCGGGCGGGTCCAGATAAGCTTCGGGCGCCCGCAGGCGCCCGGAGAAAAAACGAGGTTGCTTAGGCCATCTTCACCGGCGCGCGCCACGATTCCGGATTCGTCCAGAATGCGCCACGCAGACGGTCGCGGCTCGGCGGTGCGGGCGGCTTGGCTGCGGTTGCGCCGATGCGTCCGCGCAGCGAAATCTCGCGGCCGCTCGTGCCGAGTCGCTTCACAATTTCGGCGAGCGTGCCGTCGGCTTGCCACTCGTCGAAACGGCGGCGGCAAGTCGGCGGCGACGGATAGCGGCCCGGCAGTTTGGACCAGCCTTCGCCTGTCGACAGCACCCACAGCACCGCGTTGACGACCGCGCGCGCTTCGACACGCGGCCGACCGCGACGCTCGCTCCGTGCAGGCTCCGCACAGAACAACGCCTCGACCAGCGCCCACTCGTTGTCTCTCAAATCGTCGAACAGCATCATGTTTCACCTCAGCGAAGCTAACTCCGGTGCGCTGCCCCGCGCCGCGCACTCTCCATGCACTCGATAGGCGAGTGCCAAGGGGGTCGGGTTTGCCACGGTCTGCCATGCGGTCAGAAGTCGTGGCGCCGATCCTGTGAGCATGTCAATGCAGGATGTATGCCAAGTTGACTCCAACCGCCTCGAAGCCCCGTAACAGCGGGCCAGCGCGGGCGCTAGCTAGGGCCGTATGAGAATCCAAAAAACCCATCTCGCAAATCGGGACAATCACCAATCTTGTGCAACGAGGCCCGCAGGACGTGCGTTTGCGCCTCAATGCTGCATTGCAGCGAGTGCGTCGAAAGCCCGTGCCACCGCGCGCCGGCGCGTACAATGCGCATCAAAATATGCCATTGATGAGCCGAATAAATGAACGTCACGCTGCGCCAGCTAAGGGTTTTCATCGAGGTCGCGCGCCTGCAGAGCTTCAGCCGAGCGGGCGAGGAGGTCGGGCTGACGCAATCGGCGGTGAGCCGTTGCGTGCGCGAGCTGGAGGGCGAAATCGGCCTCAAACTGATCGACCGCACGACGCGCGAGGTGCAACTCACCGACGTCGGCGGGAATCTCGTCTCGAGCGTGTCGCGGCTCCTCGGCGATCTGGACGACGCGCTGCGCGAGATCCGCGAAATCGGCGAGCAGCGGCGCGGACGGGTGGTGGTGGCCGCGAGTCCGACCATCGCGTGCCGGTTGATGCCGGGCGTGCTCGCGTCGTGCGGCGAGCGCTTTCCTCACATTGCGCTGGGCTTGCGCGACGACGTGCAGAGCGACGTGGTGCGCAAGGTGAAGTCGGGCGAGGTGGATTTCGGCGTGATCATTGGGCCGTTCGCCGCCGACGATCTGCTGAGCGAATCGCTGATGACCGACTCCTTCTGCCTCGTCTCGCGCGACGATCATCCGCTTGCCCGCCAGAAGGAGGTCGCGTGGGCGGATCTCGAAGGCGAGCGGCTCGTGATGCTCGACTACGCATCGGGGAGCCGTCCCCTCATTGACGCGGTGATGCACGAGCACGGCGTGAACGCCACGGTGGTGCAGGAGCTCGGGCATTCGGCGACGGTGTTCGGTCTTGTCGAGGCCGGCATCGGCGTGAGCGTGCTGCCGTGGCTCGCATTGCCGTTGCCAGCGGGCGCTGCGCTTGCCGCGCGTCCTCTCGTGCCGCGGGCAGAGCGCACGGTCGAACTGGTGCGGCGGCGCGACCGCTCGCTGTCGCCGGCGGCCGAGGCGGTGTGGGAGTTGATCCGCGAACTGCCGTCGCGGGCGGAAGATCTGGTTTGAGGAGGGGGTTGGCCTGGATGCTTTTGAGCTCCCGATTGCGGGTGCGGTCGGTGCGGTCGGTGCGGTCGCCGAGGCTGAAGGGTGTGGCCCGGCGCACGGCGGGTTGCATTCGTCGTGGCGGACTTTTTCGACGCCTCAGCAGCACCAACGCGGTGTGACCTTCTTTCTCAATGCCTTGCCCCAACCCCCACCACTCATAACCGTGCTCGGCGCGACGTTTCACAACCGAACGCTGGGCTAAACTCCCGGCTGCGCTTCCCGACGACATACATCGCCTCGTGGCGCGCCAGCCCGACCTCTGCATTTCTTCTAACCTTGGAAGCCTTGATGAGCGAACCGGACCTCTCCGTGTCATCCATGCCCAACGCACGCGAGGCGGTGCGCGCGCTGCGTCCGTCGCAGATTCGCGAAGTGGCGAACGCCGGCTTCGGCGTCGCCGACGTGCTGCCGTTCTGGTTCGGCGAGTCCGACCGCGTGACGCCGGCCTTTATCCGCGATGCCGCCAGCGCCGCGCTGCAGGCGGGCGCGACCTTCTACACGCATAACCTGGGCATCGCGCCGTTGCGCGCGGCGCTCGCCGATTACGTCGGCGAACTGCACGGCGCCACCTTGCCGGACCACATTGCGGTGACGAGCGCGGGCGTCAACGCGCTCATGCTGGCGGCGCAACTGGTCGTGGGAGCGGGCGACCGCGTGGTTGCCGTTACGCCGCTGTGGCCGAATCTCGTCGAGATTCCGAAAATTCTCGGCGCTCATGTGGAAACCGTCTCGCTCGATTACGGCGAACGGGGTTGGCAGCTCGACCTGGCGCGCCTGCTCGCGGCGCTCACGCCCGACACGAAAATGCTGCTCATCAATTCGCCGAACAATCCGACCGGCTGGGTGATGAGCCGCGAGCAGCAGCGCGCGGTGCTTGCGCATTGCCGGCGGCACGGCATCTGGATCGTCGCGGACGAAGTCTACGAGCGCCTTTATTACCCGGACGCTTCCATCGAAAGCGAGGGCGCCGCTCCCGCCCGTACGGCGCCGTCGTTTCTCGATCTGGCCTCGCGCGACGAGCGGGTGATCTGCGTGAACTCGTTCTCGAAGGCGTGGCTGATGACAGGCTGGCGCCTCGGCTGGATCGTCGCGCCGACGCGTCTGATGGACGATCTCGGCAAACTCGTCGAGTACAACACCTCGTGCGCGCCGTCGTTCGTCCAGCAGGCCGGGATCGCCGCCGTGCAGCAGGGCGAGCGCTTCACGCAGGATCTGGTGCGCGACCTGAAGGCATCGCGCGACCATCTGGTGCGGGCGTTGTCTGCCGTGCCCGGCGTCGACGTTAAGGCGCCCCACGGCGCGATGTATCTCTTTTTCTCGATGACGGGCGCCTCGCGCAGCCTCGAACTGTGCAAGGCGCTGGTGCGCGAAGTCGGCCTGGGAATCGCGCCCGGCAGCGCGTTCGGTCCCGAGGGTGAGGGCTTTCTGCGCTGGTGCTACGCGTGCGACGTCGCGCGGCTGGATGCGGGCGTCGAGCGCCTGAAGCGCTTTCTCGCCAGGCATGCCGCGCTGTAGCTGATGCGGGAAAGACATGCGAGAGCTTCGCGTTCAATGAGCGCCTCTCACGGATGCACCCGCATTCGCGCATATGCACCAATGCGCCGGGCATGTTCTCCGGCGCCTGGCGGCGGTTGGCTTTACGCACCGGATGTTTTTGCGTAATATGGCGCTCAGTCACGCGATTCCTGTCCGGAATATCGCTGCTCCGTCCGGCTGGGTTTGGCTCGATAGTCTGTTTCGCCTCCCCCCGGTGCGTGCTCCCATCAATATGACCGATCAGAATCGGGCGAGCGCGTCTTCAGTTCCACATCGTCTGTTTGATCCGGTTCTTTGACCACAGGGTCTGACCTAGCTGCATGAATACCCAAGAGGCGAAGATCGTCCTCGAGACAGCCTTGATCTGCGCGCAGGAGCCGTTAAAGCTCGGCGATTTGCGCAAGCTCTTTGCCGACGGCGTGTCGGCAGACACCGTTAGGACTCTGCTCGAAGACCTGAAACAGGATTGGTCGGGGCGCGGTGTGGAGTTGGTCGGGCTGGCGTCGGGGTGGCGGTTTCAAAGCAAGCCCGCGATGCGTTCGTATCTGGATCGTCTGCATCCGGAAAAGCCGCCGAAATATTCGCGCGCGGTGCTCGAAACGCTCGCGATCATTGCATACAGGCAACCGGTCACGCGTGGCGATATTGAAGAGATTCGCGGCGTGACGGTGAACACGCAGGTCGTCAAGCAGCTTGAGGATCGCGGCTGGATCGAAGTGATCGGCCATCGCGACGTGCCGGGCCGCCCGGCGCTCTACGCGACCACGCGGCAGTTTCTCGACGACCTGGGCTTGCGCGCGCTCGACGAATTGCCGCCGCTCGCGGACCCGTCGGCGCAACTGAACGCGGACTTGCTCGGACAGCATGCAATCGAGTTTTCCGATGCGGACGCCGAGGTCGGCGAGACGCCGGCATCGAACGAAGAAGGCGAAGCGAGCGCGTCCGAACAGCCGGACATGGCTCACGCGGAAGCAACAAGCGGCGCGCAGCTCGCGGCAGGAACGGAAATCGCTGGCGAAGAGGCTCAGGGCGATCCGGCGCAGCAGGCCGATGGCACGCAAACGGGCATCGCGGCTGATGGCGTCGACACTCTTGAAGTCGCCGCGAATGAGGCTTTCGGAGCGCAACCCGACGTAGCACCAGAAGAAGCAAAACCCGCGGAGCAGGCGGACGTGATGAACGACGCGGAACACGCGGACAACGCGGACCGTGCGGAACACGCCCGCGAGGCCGGCGCCGAAGCGGCAAACGTTGCACCGCTGCCCGCCGCCGTGGCATCCGAAGAGAATCGCGATCCGGCCGCCAAGGCCGATCCGGCAGCAGCCGCACATGGTTCGGACGTTCTCCGCGACGCGGAGCATGCGGCCGGATCGAACCCGACCAGGGCGGCGCACGGCGATCAGGAAGATCGTCGCGACGCCGCACAGGACGCAGGCATTCTGACCGACGACGAAACCGAGTCGCGCAGCGCCTGACGTAACCGAACATTTTTTGCCGCGCCTGCAAGGGGCGCGCGCGACCTGACATTTTGAGGTTGTTTTGACACATACCCACGACACCGATTCGTCCGAATCCGAGCGCGCCGTGCCGTCGGCGCGCGCTGACGAAACGCGCACCACGCAAGCGTCGGCAGGCGAGCATGAGCGCCCGGCGCAGACCACGGAAGCAGACGGCGAGGACCGTCCGCGCCGCGGCCTGCGTCGCGGACCGCGCAGCCTGATCGCCCGGCGCCGTGCCGGCGCGAAGACGAAGGCCGTCGAAGGCGCGCCGGGGCAGGCCGCGCCGGTCGCCGGCGAGGCTGCGCCGGAAGGCGAAGCGGTGGCGCAAGCGCGTCCGCCGCGCAAGGACGCGGGCGCCAAGGGTCAAGGGCCGCGACGCAATGCAGGCGCCGCTAAACGCGAAGGGCAGCGCGAGGGTCAACGCGACGGCGCGCCGCGTGAAGGCGCCCCCCGCGAAGGTCAGCGCGAGCGTCAGCCGCGCGCAGGCGGTCAGCGGCAGAATCGCCGCGGCGGCGAAGCTCCGGCAGCAGCGGGCGCAGCGGCCGAAGGGAATCAGGATGATCTGTTCTCCTACGTCACGTCGCCGGCCTTCGATGCCGACAACAGCACGACGGGCGGCGTGCGCGCGCCGATGCTGCGCCGTGGCAAGCCGGCTGCGCCGAAGCGCGTGCTGTCCGCCGACGACGACGCGCCGAAGCTCCACAAGGTGCTCGCCGAAGCCGGCATGGGTTCGCGCCGCGACATGGAAGAACTGATCGTCGCCGGCCGCGTGTCGGTGAACGGCGAGCCGGCTCACATCGGCCAGCGCATCATGCCGACCGACCAGGTCCGCATCAACGGCAAGCCGGTCAAGCGCAAGCTCGCCAACAAGCCGCCGCGCGTGCTGCTGTATCACAAACCGACCGGCGAGATCGTCAGCCATGCCGATCCGGAAGGCCGTCCGTCGGTGTTCGACAAACTGCCGCCGATGAAAACCGCCAAGTGGCTCGCGGTTGGCCGTCTGGACTTCAATACCGAAGGTCTGCTGATGTTGACCACCTCGGGCGATCTGGCGAACCGGTTCATGCATCCGCGTTACAGCGTCGAGCGTGAATACGCGGTCCGCGTGGTCGGCGAACTGGCCGAAGGCATGCGTCAAAAGCTGCTGAACGGCGTCGAACTCGACGACGGCCCGGCGAACTTCCTGCGCATTCGCGACGGCGGCGGCGAAGGCACCAATCATTGGTATCACGTCGCGCTCGCCGAAGGGCGTAACCGCGAAGTGCGTCGTATGTTCGAGGCGGCCGGTCTGATGGTGAGCCGTCTGATCCGCACGCGTCACGGCCCGATTTCGCTGCCGAAGGGCTTGAAGCGCGGTCGTTGGGAAGAGCTTGAAGACAATCAGGTGCGCGCGCTGATGGCGTCGGTCGGGCTGAAGGCGCCGAGCGAAGAGCGCGGCGGCCGCAATGCGGCGCCTGAGCGCAAGCAACCCGATCCGATGCAGACGTCGATGGGCTTCATCAACCGCGAACCGGTGCTGATGTCGCATAGCCGCTTCGAGCAGCAGCCGCGCGGCCAGGGCCGGCGCGGTGCGGCAGGCGGCGGCTTCGGCGGCGGCGCGGGTGCGGGCACCGGGTTCGGCGGCGGCTACGGCAATCGCGGCACGGGTCGCGGCGCGGGCGGCGCTGGCGGATTTAGCGGAGGAGCGGGCGGCGCAGGCGGTGGTGCAGGCGGTCCGCGCGGCGGCCGCGACGTCGACGGCAACCGCGCGCCTTCGGGCGGCGGCAATCGGGCTCCTTCGGGCGGCGGCAAGCGCGCTGGCGGCAACGGTCCGAATGCGGGCGGCGGCAATCGTGCGCCCGCGGGCAACCGCGGCAACGCCAACCGCTCGGGTGGCGGCAACCCCAACGCCGGCGGTGCAAACCGTAGCGGCGGCGCACCGCGCGGCCGTTCGCGCGGGCGCTGATCGCGAGTGTGACGATCATTGCGGCCCGGCTTCATCGAGCCGGCCGCAAAGTGCCGTCTTAATCATTCAATCGACGGGCGTCGCGGTCGCTGACCGCGAGGCGTATGAAACGCCGCGCAGGCCGAACTCGGGCCACATCGCGCGGCGCCGCCTTGTAAAGTCCCGCAAGCGCCGCCATATCGTCGAAAGATCGCCATGAAATCAAGCGGGAATCCGCTTGGCGCGGCGCTCTGCGGTTTGCGTTTGTCCTGAAAAATGGCTACAATCGCGGAGTCGCTGGGCGTGCGGCTTTTCATGTGCGGCTCAGGTGCGACCACCGGTAATAAGATGATGGGCGTTTAGCCCATTTTTTTTTGCCGCTCAGTTCATCGTGGTTCGTCATCTCGGGTAGCACGAACGTGCGCCGGCCAGGCGCGCGGCCCGCATTGGTTGTTTGCAGAACAAGCGGCAGGCTCGCTGCGCGAACATCTAAGAGGGCACTGTGCAACTGACGGAACTGATTGAAACCACGGTCGTGGGACTCGGCTACGAGCTCGTCGATCTCGAGCGCACCGGGCGCGGCATGCTGTGTATTTATATCGACCAGCCTGCCGGCATCGCGATCGAAGACTGCGAGAAAGTCACGCGTCAGCTCCAGCACGTACTGACGGTCGAAAATATCGATTATGAGCGGCTTGAAGTATCGTCGCCGGGGCTCGACCGTCCGCTGAAAAAACTGGCGGATTTTGAACGCTTTGCAGGCAGCGAAGCGGTAATCACATTGAAAAAGCCATTGGACGGACGGAAATCGTACCGGGGTATTTTGCATGCCCCGCAAGGCGAGACCATCGGTCTGGAATTTGAAGGGAAGGAAGGCGCCGCGATGCTCGATTTCACGCTCGCGGACATGGACAAAGCACGCCTCGTTCCGAAAGTTGACTTTAGGAGCCGCAAACAATGAGTCGCGAAGTGTTGATGCTGGTGGATGCGCTGGCACGCGAGAAGAACGTCGACAAAGACGTGGTATTTGCCGCGCTCGAAGCGGCTCTCGCTTCGGCCTCCAAGAAACTCTTCGAAGAAGACGCGGACATCCGCGTCCATATCGACCGTGAAAGCGGCGAGCACGAAACGTTTCGCCGCTGGAAAGTGGTGCCGGACGAAGCCGGTCTGCAAGAGCCGGATCAGGAAATCCTGCTGTTCGAAGCACGCGAGCAGAAGCCTGAAATCCAGATCGACGACTACATCGAAGAACCGGTGCCGTCCATCGAATTCGGCCGGATCGGCGCGCAGGCCGCCAAGCAGGTGATCCTGCAGAAGGTGCGCGACGCCGAGCGCGAGCAGATCCTGAACGACTTCCTCGAGCGCGGCGAGCACATCATGACCGGCTCGGTGAAGCGCCTGGACAAGGGCAACTTCATCGTCGAAACCGGTCGTGTCGAAGCGCTCTTGCGCCGCGACCAGCTGATTCCGAAGGAAAACCTGCGCGTGGGCGACCGCGTGCGCGCCTATATCGCGAAGGTCGATCGCACCGCGCGCGGTCCGCAGATCGAACTGTCGCGTACGGCGCCCGAATTCCTGATGAAGCTATTCGAAATGGAAGTGCCCGAAATCGAACAGGGCCTGCTGGAAATCAAGGCGGCGGCGCGCGATCCCGGCGTGCGCGCCAAGATCGGCGTGGTCGCTTACGACAAGCGCATCGATCCGATCGGCACTTGCGTCGGCATTCGCGGTTCGCGTGTGCAGGCGGTGCGTAACGAGCTCGGTGGCGAAAACGTCGACATCGTGCTATGGTCGGAGGATCCCGCCCAGTTTGTGATCGGCGCGCTCGCGCCGGCAGCCGTCCAATCGATCGTCGTCGACGAAGAGAAGCATTCGATGGACGTCGTCGTGGACGAAAACGAACTGGCGGTCGCGATCGGCCGCAGCGGCCAGAACGTGCGTCTTGCCAGCGAACTCACCGGCTGGCAGATCAACATCATGACGCCGGACGAATCTGTGCAAAAGCAGAATCAGGAACGCGGTGTTCTGCGCGACCTGTTCATGGCGCGTCTCGATGTCGACGAGGAAGTCGCTGACATCCTGATCGACGAAGGCTTTACGAGCCTCGAAGAGATCGCCTACGTGCCGCTCAACGAAATGCTCGAAATCGAAGCATTCGACGAAGACACCGTCCACGAACTGCGTAACCGCTCGCGTGACGCGTTGTTGACAATGGCGATCGCGAATGAAGAAAAGGTCGAAAATGTAGCGCTCGACCTGAAGAGCCTGGACGGCATGGACGCCGACCTGCTCGCAAAGCTGGCCGAACATCAGATCCAGACGCGCGACGAACTCGCCGAGCTGGCTGTGGACGAACTGGTCGAGATGACCGGAATGGAAGAGGATGCCGCTAAGGCGTTGATCATGAAAGCACGTGAACACTGGTTCCAGTGAGAAATGACCATGGCGCACTAAATTGAACGCGGCCGTCAGGCCGCATGACCCGATGCTAACCGCAAGGAATCGGTCCTTGCATTAAGAGGAATGAATGGCGAGTAACAACGTAGCCCAATTTGCCGCGGAACTGAAAATGCCTGCAGGCGTGCTGCTCGAGCAGCTGCAGGCGGCGGGCGTCACCAAAGCGAGCGAAGCCGACTCCTTGTCCGAAACGGACAAGGCGCGTCTGCTCGACCACTTGCGCAAGTCACACGGCTCGACTGATGCAGACAAGCGCAAGATCACGCTGACGAAACGGCATACGTCGGAGATCAAGCAGTCCGATGCGACGGGCAAGGCTCGCACCATTCAGGTCGAGGTGCGCAAGAAGCGCACTTTCGTCCGCCGCGACGAAACCTCCGCTGAAGGCGGAGAGGCATCGAATCATGTGGCCGAGGCAGCGGAAGTCGACGATCTCGAACTCCAGCGCCGTGAAGAAGAAGCGCGTCATGAAGCCGAACTGCTCGAGAAGCAGGCTCAGGAACTGAAGGCACGTCAGGAGCAGCTCGAACGAGAAGAGGCCGAGCGCCAGGCGCGCGAGCAGGCTGCTGAAGCGGAGCGTCGCCGCGCGGAAGAAGAAGCGGCGAAGAAGCGCGCAGCGGCTGCGGCCGAGGTAACGGCTCGCGAGAAAGTGCAGCAGGCCACGCAAACGGCGAAGGTCGAGGCGGCGGCTGCAAGCGCGGCCGAACCGGCTGTCGCGAAAGACACCGAGCAGGACGACGAGCGTGCCGCAGCAGAACGCGCGGCACAACGCGAAGCGGCGAAGAAGGCGGAAGACGCAGCGCGTCAGGCTGCTGAAAAGGCGCGTGCCGAGCAGGAACAGATCGCCAAGCGCCGTGCCGCGGCGGAAGCCGAAGCGCGTGCGATCCGCGAAATGATGAACACGCCGCGCAAGGCGCAGGTGAAGGCGCCGGAACCGGCACCGAAGCCCGCCGAGCCGGCCAAGGCCGCCGAAGCGAAGGGCACGCTGCACAAGCCGGCGCGTCCGGCTGGCGAAGCGGCCGCGCGTCCCGCGGCCCGCAAGCCCGCTACCGCGGCTCCGGCTGCGACGACGATCACGCCGTCGGCAGGCGACAAGAAGAAGCCGGGCGGCAAGGGCGGCTGGCAGGACGACGCAGCCAAGCGCCGCGGCATCAAGACGCGCGGCGACACGAGCGGCGGCGTCGACCGCGGCTGGCGCGGCGGCCCGAAGGGTCGTGGCAAGCATCAGGACCAGAACACCACGTTCCAGGCGCCGACCGAACCGATCGTGCGTGAAGTGCACGTGCCGGAAACCATCACGGTCGCCGATCTGGCGCACAAGATGGCGGTGAAGGCGTCGGAAGTCATCAAGTCGATGATGAAGCTCGGCCAGATGGTCACGATCAACCAGATGCTGGACCAGGAAACGGCGATGATCATCGTCGAGGAACTGGGCCATCACGCGGTGGCGGCCAAGCTGGACGATCCGGAAGCCATGCTGGTGGAAGGCGAAGTGTCGGATGCGGAAGCACTGCCGCGTCCGCCGGTCGTCACCGTCATGGGTCACGTCGACCACGGCAAGACCTCGCTGCTCGACTACATCCGCCGCGCGAAGGTTGCAGCGGGCGAGGCGGGCGGCATTACGCAGCACATCGGCGCTTATCACGTCGAAACGCCGCGTGGCGTCATCACGTTCCTCGACACGCCGGGTCACGAGGCCTTTACGGCCATGCGTGCCCGCGGTGCGAAGGCAACGGACATCGTGATTCTGGTGGTCGCAGCCGACGACGGCGTGATGCCGCAAACGAAGGAAGCGATCGCCCACGCGAAGGCAGGCGGCGTGCCGCTCGTCGTCGCGATCAACAAGATCGACAAGCCGGATGCGAATCCGGACCGCGTCAAGCAGGAACTGGTCGCCGAAGGCGTCGTGCCGGAAGAATACGGTGGCGATTCGCCGTTCGTGTCGGTGTCGGCCAAGACCGGCTCGGGCATCGACGATCTGCTGGAAAACGTGCTGCTGCAAGCCGAAGTGCTGGAACTGAAGGCACCGGTCGAAGCGCCGGCCAAGGGTCTCGTCATCGAAGCGAAGCTCGATAAGGGTAAGGGTCCGGTTGCGACCATCCTCGTCCAGTCGGGTACGTTGAACCGTGGCGACGTCGTGCTGGCAGGCAGCGCCTATGGCCGCGTGCGAGCCATGCTGGACGAAACCGGCAAGCCGACCAAGTCGGCGGGTCCGTCGATCCCGGTCGAAATCCAGGGTCTGTCGGAAGTGCCGCAGGCTGGCGAGGAAGTCATCGTCATGCCGGACGAGCGCAAGGCGCGTGAAGTCGCGTTGTTCCGTCAAGGCAAGTTCCGCGACGTCAAGCTGGCGAAGCAGCAGGCCGCGAAGCTCGAGAACATGCTCGAGCAAATGGGCGAAGGCGAAGTGCAGTACATGCCGCTCATCGTCAAGGCCGACGTGCAAGGTTCGCAGGAAGCGCTGGTGCAGTCGCTGCTCAAGCTCTCCACCGACGAAGTGCGCGTACAGATCGTGCACGGCGCCGTGGGCGGCATCAGCGAGTCCGACGTCAACCTGGCAACGGCTTCGAAGGCGGTCATCATCGGCTTCAACACGCGGGCGGATGCTCAGGCTCGCAAGCTGGCCGAGTCCAACGGCGTGGACATTCGCTACTACAACATCATCTACGACGCAGTGGATGAGGTGAAGGCCGCGATGTCGGGCATGCTGGCTCCGGAGAAGCGCGAAGTCGTGACCGGTACGGTCGAAGTTCGCCAGGTATTCAAGGTGCCGAAGGTCGGCACGGTGGCCGGCTGTATGGTCACGGACGGTTTCGTCAAGCGCTCGTCGTCGGTGCGTGTGCTGCGCAACAACGTCGTCATCTTCACGGGCGAGCTGGATTCGCTCAAGCGCTTCAAGGACGACGTGAAGGAAGTCCGTCAGGGCTTCGAGTGCGGTATGTCGGTCAAGAACTTCAACGACATCGTCGAAGGCGATCAGTTCGAAGTCTTCGAGGTCACCGAAGTCGCGCGTACGCTGTAAGTCACGCGGCACGGTTCCAGGGGGCGGAGCGGGCATCAACGCCCGCTCCGCCCGTTGTTTTTGGGGCGGCCCGTTTGGGGCCTGCCGCTTGGGGCGACCCGCTTGGGGCGGCCCGTTTGGGCTCTGCCGCTTGGGGCCTTCCGTTTAGGGCTCTTCCGTTTCGGGCCTGCTGCTTCTGGCGCCGTGAGCGGCGCCGCCGCGCGAACGCCGCGATTTGTCCGGCACGCCCCGGCCGCGAACCATTTTTTGCATCCGTCACAACGGATCACACAACACCATGCCTAAAAAACGTTCTTCACCCAATCGCAACGTGCAAATCGCCGATCAGATCCAGCGCGATCTGTCGGAGCTGCTGCGCGAGGTCAAGGACCCGCGCATCGGCATCGTCACGATTCAAAGCGTCGAGCTGACGCCGGACTATGCGCACGCGAAGGTCTATTTCACGACCTTGACCGGCGATCCGCAGCAGACGCTCGCGGCGCTCACGCACGCGGCCGGCCATCTGCACAACCAGTTGTTCAAGCGCCTGCATATCCATACGGTGCCGACGCTGCATTTCCATTACGACAAGACGATCGAGCGCGCTGTCGAAATGTCGCGCCTGATCGACGAGGCTAACGCCAGTCGTGCGAAAGAGGACTGAGCGCTGCGTGGGGTTCTCGCGTTGCGCCGCGTGTTGCAACGGCCGCGGCGCAGCAACCCAGCGCACCTGACGCGCACCGATCCGGCTTCACTATCAAATTCCTCTTTCGACATGACCGCACCTCAACGCCCCCGCGTGCCGCGCCGCGCGCTCGACGGCGTGCTGCTGCTCGACAAGCCGCTCGGGTTGTCGAGCAACGACGCACTGATTCGCGCCAAACGCCTCTATCTGGCGAAGAAGGCGGGCCACACCGGCACGCTCGATCCGCTTGCCACGGGCCTGCTGCCGCTCTGTTTCGGCGAAGCCACCAAGTTCTCGCAGGATCTGCTCGAGGCCGACAAGACCTATGAGGCGACCATGCGCCTCGGCATTCGCACGACGACCGGCGACGCCGAAGGCGAGCCCGTCGACACGCGCGCGGTGACCTGCGACGAAGCGGCGGTGCTGGCGACCTTGCCCGGATTCCTCGGCAACATCGTTCAGATCCCGCCGATGTATTCGGCGCTCAAGCGCGACGGCAAGCCGCTCTACGAATACGCGCGCGCCGGTCAGACCGTCGAGCGGGAAGGGCGCGAGGTGACGATCCACGCGCTCGAACTGCTCGCTTGCGCGCTGCCCGACGTCACCTTTCGCGTCACGTGCAGCAAGGGCACGTACGTGCGCACGCTGGCCGAGGACATCGGCGAGGCGCTCGGCTGCGGCGCGCATCTGGTCGCGTTGCGGCGCACCGGCGTCGGCGCGTTGACGCTCGAGCATTCGGTGACGCTCGACGCGTTGTCGGACGCAACGGAAAGCGAACGCAATGCGTGGCTCCAACCGGTCGACGCGTTGCTGTCGACGTTCCCGTCCGTGCATCTCGACGAGGACGCGACGCGCCGCTTTCTGCACGGCCAGCGCTTGAAACTCGCGGAACTGAACGTTAGCCGCGAGGCGATGAACGCGTCGCGCGTGCGAGTCTACGCGGCGGCGCAGGGCCGCCTGCTCGGTGTCGCGAAGCCGGGCGAGGGAGTGCTTGCGCCCGAACGGCTCGTGGTCACGGCGGAAAACTAGGAACCAGGGTTCGGGGCGGCAACGCGTCTGACAGAAGTCGCGCAAGCGGCGCTTTGAAAAATCTGTCGGCGCGGCAATGTCCGCTTTGTAGAAACTTGAAGGCCCGTTGAGGGCCGACTTCTGCACGACGCGGACCGATCAATCGCGGCTTACTCGGCCAGTGCAACGTCGGACCGTGACCGGCCAGCTTCGGCCATTCGCTCGATCGAGTAGTTTGCCGCTTGAAAGGCTGTATGGCCTGAATCCAGTCCCAAAGCTGTAGGCACGGTTATCGGAGTTTCGCTTTGCATATCCGTATGCAAGGACCGCGATTCCGAGCGCTCCTGCATGGGTTGCCATGTGAAACCCATCAGCGAGCAACGCCATTGAGCCGGTGACGTACCCAGCGACTACCTCGCCGACCATCATGATGAACGTCAGTGCGACGACAGAGCGCGTCCGGCGTGCGTTCTCGTCGTGGGAGCTTCCTAAAAACGAGTGCTCGTGTCCGAGTGCCTGGTTCTTTGAGTCTGTCATTTCGTGTATCGCCGAATGGCTTCAATCAGTGCGTCAAGCCCGCTTTCTCGCTTTTTAGCGGTCAAGTCAGGGTGGGCAACATGCTCGCGGGCATGCGCCTGGATAATTTCGTCGAGAAGCCCATTCATTGCGCCACTGAGAGTTTCTGTTGCTGTGCGCTCAGGTCTCGATAATATTCAGGAACTGCCGGACGAGATCCAGAAGCACCGCAAGAAGTTCGGCACTGGTGGACGCCGTTGCTTCGGTATCCGAAGAAATCTGTCTGAAAGCGGCCGGCGTCGCGCAAGCCGTCTCCCTCTTCGACATCTGAGATCAAAGCGGACGTGGGTCGCAAGACGCACTGGTTGACCGCATAAAGACCGCGGCAGCGCCTCTCCAGTGAAGCGTCATAAGTCCATCCCGGTTCGCGCGACGCGATTCATCAGCTGCCGCCGGCGGAGATCGAGGTCGCCACTCTTCAACTGATCGAGAGGAGCTTTGGCGCCACGCGGGAGCAGGTCGTTCAGGCGGTATCACGTGGATTTGGTATCCGCAACACGAGCAGTCAGATTCGAAGCGTCCTTGAGCAGGCCGTCGACAGCATGGTCGCTCGACGGCAATTGAAGGAAGTCTCGGGAGTGTTGACTGCCGCGGAGGAATCGATGCGTTCAGTGTGACCTGCCGAACAACCAGCGGCATATCTAGTACATAGGAGACCGGTCAGCGCTGGAAGCGATTAAGCGTCAGGCGTGTGCTGCGCCGCTGGCTCGGGTCCGGCTCTTCGAGGTCGTGCTGCTTCCCCGTTTCGCGACTGGCCGTGGTTTCTTTGCCACTGCGGCCTTCGACGCGGTTTTGGCTTTTGCGGCTGCCCTTGGCACTGCCTCGGGCTTTGCCAACGTGAGGTGCAGGCCCATCGCCCCGATCACCTTCATGATCGTCGCGAACTCGGCATTTCCCTTGTTGGAGAGCGCGCGGTACAACGCTTCACGCGCGATGCCCGACTCGCGTGCGAGTGCCGTCATGCCACGTGCCTTGGCAACGTCGCCAAGTGCCGCCTGGATTTCGACCGGATCTCCACCTTCAAACGCTTGTGAGAGATACAGCCGGTAGTCGTTTTCATCCTTCAGGTACTTGGATGCGTCGAACTCCATCAACTCGCTGACTTTCATGTCAAAACTCCAACTCTTTCGCGATGACCTTGGCGCGCTTGATGTCTGCGGCCTGCGTGGACTTGTCGCCACCGCATAGGATGATCACCAGCACATCGCCACGCTGCGTGAAATAGACACGGTAGCCCTTGCCGACATCGATCTTCATTTCCGAGACTCCGTCGCCCACGGCACGCCAATGTCCAAGGTTGCCTAGCCGCGCCCGGCTGAGCCGACCGACGATCGCCGTCGCCGCCAGGCGGTCTCGCACGCGGGACAGCCAGTGTCGAATTCGGGCGTAATGATCAGCTTCGTCATGCTCGGATCGTAATCCATGGATTACGGAATATCAAAACGTTCGCGCTGGCATGCAAGCCCAGCAACCTAACCTTCCTCCCCAAACGCCCCAGTCCGCACCTCGCCCTCGCGCAAATACCGCGTGATAATCACCCCACGCGACGTCCCCACCGACTGCACCAGCCTGAACGCGCACGCCGCAGCGTCATCACCAAAAAGCCGCTTCCCCCGCCCAAGTATCACCGGATAGACAAGCAACCTCAGCTCATCCACCAAACCGGCAGCGAGCAATTGCCCCACCATATTCCCACTACCAAACGTCAACAAATCTGCCCCATCTTCATCTTTGAGCACGCGCAGCGCATCGACCAAACCGCCCTCAAGCGCATGACTGTTTTGCCACTCGAGCGTCTCCGGCCGATGCGTAGCCACATGCTTGCGCACGCTGTTGAACAGATCGGCGATGCCGCGACTCGGCGAACCAGCCGGCACCTGCGGCCAATGCGCCGCGAAAATGTCGTAGGTGCAACGTCCGAGCAGCAATTCGAAGGGCTTTGAGAGCAGTTCCTGCACATATCCGCCGATGGCTTCATCGCCATACGGCACGATCCAGCCGCCGAGGCGAAAGTCGCCGCTGAGATCTTCGCGCGGACCGCCGGGCGCCTGAATGACGCCGTCCAGACTGATGAATGCGGAAACAGTGAGCTTGCGCATGGAGTTCTCCAGGTTGACGGACCGGATCGGCCCATCCATACGACGAGCGAGTCGTATCACGATCGACAACCAGGCGACATCCTTGCACCGTCGATCGAGCCCCGCGCTGCCTCACCGCTTCATCGGCTCAATTCCGCGGACTCGCGTCGATCGGGACGCTTCTGGTCTCGCCGGTCGACGCTCGGTCCTGGCGGCGCGGACCCCGCGCATGCCTCGAGCGCGACCGCCGCACGTTTTGCAAGCTCAACGGTTTCGTTACACGCGACCACGTCCCTCAGCAGCTTGCAGCGAGCGCCGCCGCCGAGCTTCGACAACATCGTGCGCAGCTTCGCGAGCGCCGCTTGCGGCGAGCCGTTGTCCGAAATGAGCGAAGCGACGTCGAACGCGCTGCCGGCGGGCGTCGTGATCACCGTCGGACAACTCGACGTGGCGTCGGCGCTGGACACGAAGAGCGCCAGCGTCAGCCCGATCGTGCCCGCGCGCAAACTGCCCGGACCCTCGAAACACGCATTCATCGATACCGTCATGGCTCACTCCCGGTCGTCTTCACTCACTGCGATACGGATCGCGCGGCATGGTCCAGTATCGGCGGGGCACTTTTCATTTCGCTTGCGAGCGTTGCCAGTAAGCGCGTCATCGCTCGCGACGCCGCCGCGCCAGCGCCAGCGCTTTGTGGTACTTGCGCCGCGTATAAGCGCAAGCGTAAAGCGCCAATATCAGACCGACGCGACCGTCGCGGATCTTCCCCTTGCGAACCTACCACTTCACGAACGCGCCGAGCGGGCTGATGCAACTCTTGAGCCACAGCATCGCAGCCGGGTCGTTGCTGTCGAGCAGATCGATCGAAGCGAGATCGGTATAGAGATCGAGCTTTTGCATCATCGCGGCTGTGGTCTCGAACGTATGATGAACGAGCGGCGCTTCAGTCCGTCCGCCGCTTGCATGGCCCATCAGCGTTTCGTGCACGCTGTGGCGCTGAAATGCAAAGCGTCGCGTCGCTTGCTATTTCGTCGGCTGCCACGGCCGCTGAGACCGGTTCGCGTTTTGCCGTCCGGTCGCGAATGCAGGTTCAAAAGCAAGCTTCCGGCCTGGCCGCTCGACGCGCCGCGCCCGACGTCGGAGTGGATCGTTGTTTTTTCGCGACCTGCACAAAACGCCGCATGCGGGAACAGCACGCGCCAGAAGCATTTGACGGCACAACGCTAACCATTCATACGAAATACCCGATTTCCAGCGCGGGTAAACATGGCTACGATTTGTAAGGCGTCAGCGTTCCCAAACGTTCGGCGTGTGTGTTTGTTTTTTGGCCGCAGCTTTGTCTGCGGCTTTTTTCTATGCGCCTCGCAGTCGCAAGTCTCTGCGTTCGTCAGACGCCTTTGATCTGACGACAGGCGGCGCGCCTTCCTCCTCGCAACACGACTGAGTCTATCCCGGCGCCCGCGCTTCACGCGCACCCGCCCGGTTTTCGTCGACCTCTCCATCTCTCTGGTAAACCCGGTTGCATCATGATTTTGACGCGCATATATTGCTATACACCATCAACTATTGCGATGCGATAAATCATGAGCAATGACGTGCTGTTCTCGAATCACGGCCGCGTCGCGGTCATCACCCTGAACCGTCCCGAGCGCCTGAACGCGTGGACGACGCCGATGCGCGAGACGATCATCGACGCGCTCGAGCGCTTCAACCGTGACCCGGAGGTCGCGGCGATCATCATGACGGGCGCGGGCAATCGCGCGTTCTCGGCGGGCCAGGACCTGTCGGAAGCGCATGATTTCGACGGCGAACGCGCGGTCGCGTGGGTCAAGGAATGGCAGCGTTACTACACGGCGCTGCGCAGCCTGTCGAAGCCGCTCGTCATGGCGCTGAACGGCACGGCCGCCGGCTCCGCATTTCAGGTGGCGCTGCTCGGCGACATTCGCGTCGGGCATCCCGGCGTGCGCATGGGGCAGCCGGAGATCAACGCGGGCATCGCGAGCACCACGGGCCCGTGGATCATGAACGCGATGCTCGGCATGTCGCGCACTATCGAGCTCACGCTGACCGGCCGTTTGATGGAGGCGGAAGAGTGCCATCGCATCGGCCTCATTCATCACCTCGTCGACGAAGACAAGGTGTTCGACAAGGCACTCGAAATCGCCACCGAACTCGCCGCGAAGCCGCCCGTCGCGATGCGCCTCGACAAGCAGCGTTTTCGCGAAATGACGGAGCCGGGTTTCATCGACTGCATCGAAGCGGGCGAGCGGATTCAGCGCGAAGCGTACGACTCCGGCGAGCCTGCACGCATGATGGAAGAGTTCTTCAGCAAGCGCGCGAAGTAGCCGCCGCGAACGAAGCTCGCGAATCAGGCCTGCGAGCAGGCCCGTCCCACAGCAACCGCAAGTCAGCCGTTCCAATCTCAACCGTAGTGCGGAGACCTGAACAATGACGCAAGACTTCAACGCGGCGCGCCGCCGCATCCTTCACGGCGCGGGCGCGCTTGCCGTGGCGAGCGCATTGCCGCTCGCCGCGCGTGCGCAGGCCAAGCAGATCGTGGTGTCGGACCCGGGCGGTCCCTACACGACCGCCTATCGCGAAGCGTTCTACGATCCGTTCGAGAAAGCGACGGGCATCAAGGTCGTGAGCGTCGCGCGCGAATCGCAGCCCGTTGCCCAGTTCGCGGCGATGGTGCAGACGAAGAACTACGTGTGGGACGTCACCACGCTGACGCTCTCCGCCGATATTCCGTACCTCGAAGCACAAGGTCTGCTCGAACCGATCGGCCTGAAAGCGAGCGATTATCCGGAGCTCATGCCCGAAGCGATCACGCCGAACTGGCTCGGCGTCGACGTGTATTCGACGGTGCTTGCGTATCGCGCCGACAAGTTCAAGGACGGCGGCCCGAAATCGTGGGCCGACTTCTGGGACGTGAAGAAATTCCCCGGCCGCCGCTGCCTGCGCCGCAGTCCGCTCGACACGCTCGAACAGGCGCTGCTCGCCGACGGCGTGCCGCTCGACAAGCTTTATCCGCTCGACGTCGACCGCGCGTTCAAGAGCCTCGACAGGATCAAGCCGCACGTCAACATCTGGTGGACCTCGGGCGCGCAGGCCATGCAGGCGATCCAGAGCGGCGACGTCGACATGATCTCGACATGGAACGGCCGCGCGCAAGCCGCGAAAGACGCGGGCGCGCCGGTCACGATCGTGTGGAATCAGGGGCTGTATTCGATCGAAGGCTGGGGCATTCCGAAGGGCACGCCGCGCGCCGATGCGGCGAAGCAGTTCGTGCGTTTTTGCGCCGACGCGAAGCGCCAGGCGCTGCTCACGCGCACGCTCGCCTACGGGCCGACCAACAAAAAAGCGTTCGAGACGATTTCGAAAGAGCGTGCGACGTTGCTGCCCACGGCGCCCGACAATCTTCGCGACATGCGGCTGCCGAGTCCGCAATGGTGGGAAGCGAACCGCCAGAAAGTCACCGAACGGTTCAATTCGTGGATCATTTCGTAAGGACGCACGATGAGCTCCAAACTCGAGGCGATAGGCATTGCGAAGCGCTACGGCGAGGCTCTCGCGCTGGAACCGACGGATCTCGCCGTGCAGGCAGGCGAATTCCTGACGCTGCTCGGTCCCTCGGGTTCGGGCAAGACGACGCTGCTGCAGATGATCTCGGGGCTCGTCGCGCCGAGCGCGGGACGCATCGAAATCGACGGGCGCGACGTCACGCACGTCGAGCCGGGCAAGCGCGGCATCGGCATGGTGTTCCAGAGCTATGCGCTGTTTCCGCACATGAGCGTGTGGGACAACGTCGCGTACGGTTTGCGCATGCGCCGCAAGTCGCGCGACGAAGTACGCGCGGCTGTGGACAGCGCGCTCGCGATGGTGCGCATGACCGACTACGGGAAGCGCTTTCCGAAGGAACTGTCGGGCGGGCAGCAGCAGCGCATCGCGCTGGCGCGTTGCTTCGCCTACCGGCCGTCGGTGATTCTGCTCGACGAGCCGCTCGGCGCACTCGACAAAAAATTGCGCGAGCACATGCAGGGCGAAATTCGTCGCTTGCATAAGGAGCTCGGCGCAACGTTCGTGTACGTCACGCACGATCAGGACGAAGCGCTCACGCTGTCCGACCGCATCTGCCTGATGAATCAGGCGCGCATCGAGCAGGTGGGCACGCCTGCCGATCTGTACGACCGTCCCGCAACGCGTTTCGCGGCCGGCTTCATCGGTCATTCGAATCTGCTCGAAGGCGCGATCGACGACACGCGTGGCGCGAGCGGCGAACCGATCCTGCTCGCAGCCGGCGGCCGCATTCCATTGCCGATGAACGCAATGAACGCGATGAATACGATGAAGGCGGCGAACGGGAAGGGCGCGGCTTCCGGTGCGCGCCACACGCTGCTCGTGCGGCCCGAAGCGCCGCGGCTCGTCGAGCCGCGCAGCGGTTTTGTCGACGGCACGATTGCGGACGTCGTGTTCTTCGGCAGCGACACGCGCGTGCAGCTCGCGATGAACGACGGCAGCGAGCTCACCGTGCGTTGCGAACGCAGTCTGTCCCCGCGTATCGGCGACAAGGTGGGCCTCGTGTGGGACCCGTATCGCACGACGCTTCTGCATAGCTGAAAGGGATCGGAATGACCATCGCTCTTCACGCGCATCGCGAAAACGAAGCCTCGCGGCGCGGCCGTTCGATGTGGCTCGCGCGCTGCCTGCGCTTTCTGCCTATCGTGCCGACGCTGCTGTTTCTGCTCGTGTTCTTTATCGTACCTGTCGGCGAGATTCTGCAAGGCGGACTCGTCGGTGCGGACGGGCAGATCGGGCTCACGCAGTTCGAGCGCATCGCGCGCACGCCGGTTTACGCGAAGGTTTTATGGATCACCTTCGCCATTTCGTTCATGACAGCGGCGCTTTCCATCGTGCTCGGCTATCCGGTCGCGTATCTGTTGAGCCGTCTGTCGGAGCGCGCCCGCGAACGCTGGCTGCTGTGGGTGATGCTGCCGTTCTGGACCAGCTATCTCGTGAAGACGTATGCGTGGATGCTGCTGCTGTCGAAGACCGGCGTGCTGTCGACCATCGCGCTATCGCTCGGTCTCGTGAGCGAGACGAGCGGCACGATTCCGTCGCTGACCGGCGTGCTGATCGGCATGGTGCATTCGATGCTGCCGCTCGCCGTGATGACGATGCTGCCCGTCATGCGCGGCATCGACGACCGTTTGACGCAAGCCGCCGAAACGCTCGGCGCCGAACGCAGCACGAGTTTCTTTACCGTCTATCTGCCGCTGTCGTCGCCCGGTGTGGCGGCAGCGGGCCTGCTCGTCTTCATCTCGAGCCTCGGCTTCTTTATCGTGCCCGCGCTTCTCGGCTCACCGAAGGAAACGATGATCGCGCAACTCGTGATCTCGTCGGTGCTCGAGCTTTTCGACATGCGCTTTGCCGGCGCGCTCTCGACCGTGCTGCTGGTCTGCTCGATCGTGATCTTCTTCATCTACGACCGGATGGTGGGCCTCACGTCGCTGACCGGCGAAGTCGCCGAGCGTCAACGCGGCTCGCGTGCGCAAGGATTCAAGCTCGCGCTGCTGATGACCGCGGGACGCGTCTTCGCACCGCTGACGATGCGCCGCAAGGTGCACGCCGGCGAAGCATCGCGCGCGCTCGGCCCGCTGGGTTTTTACACCTGTGTCGTGATGCTCGTGCTGGTCGTGCCGGTGCTTTCCGTGATCCCGTATGCGTTCACGAAGAGCGACTACATCGCGTTTCCGCCGAAGCTCTTCAGCATCCGCTGGTTCGGCACGTTCATGGATTCGCCGGTGTGGCAAAGCGCAGTGATCCGTTCGTTCGAAGTGGGTCTCGGCACCGCGCTGCTGTCGCTGCTGCTCGGCTTCGGCGCGACGCTCGCGATGACGCGCATGCCGCGCCGCGTGAGCAAGCCCGTATTCGCGTTGCTGGTTGCGCCGCTGATCGTGCCGCGTATCGTGGTGGCCGTCGGTTTGCTGTATCTGTTCGCGCGCTTTGGGCTGACGGGCACGAACCTCGGCCTCGTGATCGGCCATACAGTGCTCGCTATTCCGTATGTCGTCGTGACGCTGGCCGCAGGCTTCCAGCGCTTCGACTGGCGCCTCGACGACGCCGCGCGCGTGATGGGCGCGTCGCCGTTGCGGCGCATCACGTCGATCGTGTTGCCGCTCCTCATGGCAAGCGTGACCGCCGCGTTCCTGTTCGCATTCCTCGTTTCGTTCGATGACCTGACTATCGCGATCTTCGTCTCCGGCGGCATTAACTCGACGCTGCCCAAGCAGATGTGGGACGACATCCAGCTCGCCATCACGCCGACGCTCGCGGCCGTGTCGACCACGCTCGTGATACTGATCGCACTCGTCGTCGCGGTTTCTTCCTGGCTCAAGCGCAAGGCGCGCTAATTTTCGGTCATTCAACCGGTTCACACATGCATCGTTATCCAGAATATTTTGCTCACCGGCACGCAAGCGACGAGCTCGACTGTGTGCCGCTGCTCGCGGCAGGATTGCGCCGCGATCCCACGCGCACCGTCGTGCATTTCGAGGATCACGCGATCACCTGCGAAGACGCTTCACGGCACGTCGCGCAGTTACAGCGCTGGTTCGGCGAACGCGGTCTCGTACAGGGCGATCGCGTCGCCGTGATGCTCGGCAATAGTCCCGAACACATTCACCTGATTTACGCGCTGCATGTGAGCGGGCTTGTGTGGGTGCCCGTCAACACGAAGCTGCGTGCAGCGGGCCTCGACTATCTGCTGCAACACGCACAGCCCAAACTCTTCGTGATCGACGATGAATTCGACGCGGTGACCGCGCAACTCGATTGCGGCGCGGCGCAACGCACGCGTCTGCCTGCGTTCGATGCAAGCGACACCCATGCGGCGTTCGCGACGCCCGCGATCGGCGTGCACGATCCGCTGTGCATCATCTACACATCGGGCACGACGGGCGCGCCGAAGGGCGTCGTCTTCACGCACCGGATGATGCGCATCGCGAGCGAGGCGGCGCTGCGTGTCGCCGATGTGTGCGACGGCGACCGGCTGTTTCTGTGGGAGCCCCTGTGTCACATCGGCGGCGCGCAAATGCTGCTGCTGCCGTTCCTCGAGAACGTGACGTTGCATGCGGTGCCGCGTTTTTCGGCATCGCAGTTCTGGCCGCAGATCGAGCGCGCGGGCGCGACTCAGTTGCATTATCTCGGCGGCGTGCTCGACATTCTGATGCAGTTGCCCGAGAGCGAGCAGCCGGCGGCGCACACGCTGCGCGTCGCGTGGGGCGCGGGTGTGAGCGCTGCGTCGTGGCAAGCGATTCAGGCGCGGCTCAAGGTGTCGCTGCGCGAGTGCTACGGCATGACCGAATGCTCGAGCTTCGCGACCGCCAATCTCACGGGAAAGCCGGGCTCGATCGGCCGCGCGTTACCGTGGATCGACATCGAGTTACTCGACGAAAACGGGCAGCGCGTGCAAGACGGCGAAGCCGGCGAGATCGTGCTGTCGAGCAAAGTGGAGGGCACGTTTTTGCCGACGTATCTGAACAATCCCGATGCGACGAAAGCCGCGCTGCGCGACGGGCGGCTTCACACCGGCGATCGTGCACGGCGCGATGCGGACGGCGATCTGTTCTTCATCGGCCGGCAGACGGACAGCATGCGCGTGCGCGGCGAGAACGTGTCCGCATGGGAAATCGAGCGTATTTTTGCGGCGCATCCGGCGATTCGCGCCAGCGCGGCAATTGGCGTCGCGTCGGCAATCGGCGAGCAGGATATTCTGCTCAACGTCCAGTTCAAGGACGAAGCGGTCGCGTGGCCGGCGTTGCACGCGTGGGCGCAAGAACGCCTTGCGAGCTTCCAGTTGCCGCGCTATTACCGCGCGGTCTCAGCGTTCGAGTTGACCGCGAGCGAGCGCGTGAAGAAGCATCTGCTGTCGCGCAACACCGAAGACGCGTGGGACCGTCTCGCGACGGTCACGCAATAGTTATCGTATAGAGGTGGATTGTTAGGGCTATGCGATAATTTCCCGTTCGAACCAGACAGACACTGACGTGATGAGCGACGAGCCCAAAGCCGCACGCAAGCGCAACACTTCGCAGGCAAAGCTGCCCGCGGAGGCAGCCGACCCGAGCGCGTCGCCGCTTTACGTGCAGTCGGTCGAGAAGGCGATGAAGGTGCTCACCGCGTTCGACGGCAGCAAGCGTCAGTTGTCGCTCTCCGAGATTTCGGCGTCCACGGGCTTCGACATGAGCGCGACACAGCGCTTTACTTACACGCTCGCTGCGCTCGGCTATCTCTTCAAGGACGCGGACAGCCGCAAATACGAACTGTCGCCGCGGCTTCTCGACTTCACCTATCACTATCTGACGTCGAACGATCTGGTGAGCCGCGCGACGCCTTATCTGCAGCAACTCGGCTCGGAGACGGAAGAGGCGACCAACCTCACGGTGCTGGACGATACGGACATTGTGTTCGTGCTGCGCATCGTCAGCCGCAATGTATTCAACGCGCACGTCATTACCGGCTCGCGGCTGCCTGCGTATTGCACGGCGCCGGGTCTCGCTATTCTTGCGACGCTGCCCGACGGCGAAATCGACGACATTCTGTCGCGCACGAACCTCGTCGCTTATACGGCTTCCACGGTTTATCAGCCGCGCAAGATCAAGGAGCGGATCGTGCAGATCCGCAAGCAGGGCTACGCGCATACGGAAGACGAGTACTTCGTGAGCGATATTTCGACGGCGGCGGCTATTACGAACGCGCACGGACGCGGCATCGGCGCGGTGAATATCGCCGTGGCGCGCTCGCGCTGGCAGGCCGATCGCGACGAAAAACGCTTCGCCGATCTCGTGATTTCGACCGCTTCGGCTATTTCCACGCGTCGGCGGATCGAATAACCGCGCCTGTTTCCGCACGCGGCACGGTCCATGCTGTGCTTCTAAAAAGCGGCAAGCGCCGTGAAACTGGGAGACAGACATGAGAACCTTCAAGGTTGCCGGCATCGCGTTGATCGTCTGCATGAGCAGCGTGGCTTACTCGCAACAAAGCGGTAACGCGCCGGCGAACAGCGGTACGCAAAACGGAAAACAGATTCAGCCAGGACAGGCCGGGCAGGCCGTGGATAAACCGGCGGACGTCGGCGCGCCAGGCAACAAGCCCGGCACGCTGATGGACAAGCGGGCGAATGCCATGTCGCCGGAAGGCGCGTCGGCGCCGCCGCGGACTGGCGAGGTCAAGCAGTAGCGCAGGGTAGAGCGCGGCGGCGGTCCCGTCGCCGTGTGACACCGTCCACCAATGCCAATCGGACAACTCTGTCCGCCGATTCAATCGTGCTTGACAATCTATCTTCAGGTAGATAGAGTTCGGTTCATGGACACGACGACTTCAGTGCGCGAACAGATTCTCGAGCACGCCATCACGCTTATCATGATGCGCGGCTATAACGGCTTTAGCTATCGGGACCTGTCGAGTCTGGTCGGCGTCAAGACGTCGAGCATTCATTACTATTTCCCGTCGAAAGACGACCTCGTTCTCGAAGCGGTGAACGCGTATAGCAGCGAAGTGTTCGACACGCTCAAGGGCATTGACGAATCGTTGCCCGCTGAGGCCAGGCTCGGCAAGTACACCAAGCTGTTCGGCCGCACGCTGGGCGACGGGCACCAGATCTGCCTGTGCGGCATGCTGGCGTCGGACATCGAAACATTGCCGGACAATATTCGGCAAGCGGTGCAGGCATTCTTCAAGGCGAACGAGAAGTGGCTCGCGAAGGTGCTCGCGGAAGGCTCGAAAGCGGGTACGCTCGCAGTGAACGGCAAGCCTGAGAACGCGGCGCGCGCTCTCTTTGCGGCGTTTCAAGGCAGTGTATTGGCGAGCCGGTTATTCAATACCAAGGCCCGGCTGGATGATGTCGAGGCGTCGGTAAGGATAGCTCGGTAAGACGTAAGGCGGGCATATCCGAAAGCGGCACGTCTGTCTTTTTTGCGGTGTGTTGTCTATCTTGTGATAGATAGACTTGAATGATGTAAGTGGTAGTTTTATAAAACCCGTTTGACTGTGCAATCGCATCTATCTGTACATAGATAGGCGACTTTAAACCTGTTCACTAAGGAGCTTCACCATGTCGGTCGAAAAAGTTCTGTATCGCGCTCATGCTCACGCTACCGGAGGCCGCGATGGCCGCGCCATCGTCCCCGAAGGCAAGCTCGACTTCAAGCTGACCACGCCGCGCGAACTCGGCGGCGCAGGCGGCGACGGCGCGAATCCCGAGCAACTGTTCGCGGCCGGCTACAGCGCGTGCTTCCTCGGTGCGATGAAATTCGTCGCCGCGCGCGACAAGATCGCGATTCCCGCGGATGTTTCGATCGACGGGAGCGTGGGTATCGGCGCAATTCTGAACGGTTTCGGCATCGAAGTCGAACTGAAGATCGCATTGCCCGGCATGCCGCGCGACGCCGCTCAGGCGCTCGTCGACAAGGCGCATATCGTTTGCCCGTATTCGAACGCAACGCGCGGCAACATCGACGTGACGCTGACGATCGTTTAATGCGTCGCTTCACGGCATGATCGCAAGCGGCGGCCAGGGCGAACCCCTTGCCGCCGCACAAAGATTGGTGCATGGCGATCATGCCGGATCGCTATCAACATCGCGCAGTGCTCCGCTGTCTATAATCGGCCGGATGCAACGGCGAAGGTGGCACGTCAAATCGAGGCCACGGCAGGCGAAAATTTTTTATTGCCGTCGTGTCGATTCGGATGATCCTCCTTCGTCGTTCTAATAGCGGCATGCGGCTCGGCCGCCATTTGACCGATCCTGACAGGAGACTCGCCATGACGATTCAGAAGATCACCCCGTTTCTCTGGTATTTGAACGAGGCCGAAGAGGCTGCGGCTTTCTACACGAGCATCTTTCCGGACTCGCGCGTGGTTCGCGTCACGGCCGTGCCGAGCGCCGGCTCGACGAAAGTCGTCGACTTCGTGCTATTCGGACAGCCGTTTCTCGCAATGAGTTCGAGCGGCAAAGACCCGTTCAATCACGCGGTATCGTTCCTGGTCAATTGCGCCGATCAGGCGGAAATCGACCGTTACTGGGACGCGTTTCTGGAAGGCGGCGGTGTGCCCGAGGCATGCGGCTGGCTGAAAGACCGCTTCGGCGTCTCATGGCAGATCGCGCCGAACGATGTGATCGGCATGATGGGCGACCCCGACGCGGAGAAGGCGCGGCGCGCCGCCGAGGCGATGATGAAAATGGTGAAGTTCGACGTCGCAGCGCTGCGGGCAGCGTACAACGGGACGGCGGGGTAGTCTCACACGTGCAGCGCGTCGCGCGCCACACATAATGCGCGCGCCGCACTTGCACCTTCAGTTCATCAGCTTGTTTTCCAGCGCGCGTCCACCACGCTCAGCTTGCCGGGAATCAGCTTCAGCGCGCTGAACGTGTCGGCGATCTGCTGCTGATAGGCGAGGGTTGCATCGGTGATCGGCTGTACGCCGTAGCCGGTGCGCTTGAGCGCGACTTCGAGCGTGGCCGCGTCGAGGCCCACGAGCGGCGACAGCAGGCTCGCCACTTCGGCCACGTTATCGCGTCCCCAACTGTCGACAGCGTTCACTTCCTCCAGCAGCGCATTCAGCAGGCGCGGTTGCGCCGTCGCGAACTTGCGCGCCGAGACGTAGTACTGCGTATTGCGCACGAGCCCGTCGCCGTTCGCGATGGTGCGCGCATTCGCCTGCCGTTCGATAGCGGCGAGGTACGGGTCCCAGATCACCCACGCGTGCACGCTGCCTTGCACGAACGCGGCGCGCGCGTCGGCGGGCGTCAGGTAGACCGGCTCGATGTCCGCGTACGTCAGTCCCGCCTGCTGCAGCGCCTTCACGAGCAGGAAGTGCACATTCGAGCCTTTGTTGAAGGCGACCTTCTTGCCGCGCAATTGCGCCACCGTGCGAATCGGCGAATCCTGCGGGACGACGATCGCTTCGCCACGCGGCGCGGGCGGCTCGTTGCCGATATAAACGAAGTCCACGCGGCCAGCCTGCGCAAAAATGGGTGGCGTTTCGCCGACCGTGCCGACATCGACGGCACCGGCATTCAATCCTTCGAGCAACTGCGGGCCGGCCGGAAATTCGAGCCACTGCACCGCGACGCCTTCGCTTGCCAGCCGCTTTTCCAGCGTGCCGCGCGCCTTCAGCACGACAAAGTTGCCGTACTTCTGATAACCGATGCGGATGCGCTTGCTGTCGCCTTGCGCCTGCGCGAAGCCGCCCGTGAACGGCGCGATCGGCGAGAGTACGCCGCCGAGCGCGGCGCCCGTCAAACCGGCTGCGGCGCCGTGCAGAAGGCGGCGCCTGCGTGTATCGATCGAATCTTTGCGTGTGGTCATCGGTCTTTGCTCTCTGCGTGAAAGATGCGGCGCACGGTGCGCGTTGAACTCGCGACGTTAAATCGACGCCCGCGCAAATCCAACCAATGTTTGCGCATATCGAAAGCACGCAATCGAAGATGGCCTTCGCGCCGCTCGCTCCTTTCGTCAGAGGATCGCGCTCATCCACACGCTCACGGCTGAACTCTCAGCCTGCCCACCGCGGCGAATTCTGAAGTCTCGGAACACGGGGCTTGCGGTGTCCGCTCACGTCACAAAAAAGCCCGCTAGATCAATGGCTTAAAACATATCCGCAATCAGGCCGCCATTGGCATAGGCCTTGCCTTATACCCCTACAAGAGCGCCCAGAGCGCAATCCACAAGACTCGAGATCCTCACGGAGACACTCATGACCCAGCCCAACTCTCATCGACCCGCGCGGCGCTAACCCGCGCGCATCGCTTCCCGCTTTCCACAATATTTTCCACGGATCGCCCGGGTTTTCCCCGAGCTTATCCAGCACCTGGCTCGAAGAGCCGCAGCCGGATGCGCCGACATCCGCATCGAAACGCGACGCCGCCATGCCACCGCGGCGCGCCAAAGCAAGGAGACATGTTTTGTCCACACCCGCCCATACCCAGGACGCTTCGCGTTCCACGCCCGCGCTCGAAGCCGCGCCGTTGTCCAACGAAAAGACCCGCTTCTGGCCAGAAGGCTGGTGGAAGCTGATGGAATACCGCATTGGCATCATCCCGCTGCCGGTCTATTTCATTCTTCTCGCGCTGATCGTCGGCTTTGCGGTGACGGGCAAAATGCCGGGCGAAATTTCGATGGCAATCGCCGTGCTCGCATTCTTCGGCTTCACCTGCGCGGAGCTTGGCAAGCGTCTGCCGCTTCTGCGCAACATCGGCGCGGCCGCAATCTGCGCGACGTTCGTGCCGTCGGCGCTCACGTACTACCACGTGCTGCCCAAGCCGATTCTTCATCTCACGACCGAGTTCACGAAGTCGACGAACTTCCTGTATCTCTTCATCGCGTCGATTATCGTCGGCAGCATTCTGAGCATGGACCGGCGCGTGCTGATCCGCGGCTTCGTGAAGATCTTCGTGCCGCTTGCGCTGGGTTCGCTGGCCGCGGCCATCGTCGGCATTGCGGTCGGCGCGGCATTCGGGCTCGGCGCGCGCCATACGCTTTTGTATATCGTCGTGCCGATCATGGCCGGCGGTGTCGGTGAAGGCGCTATTCCGCTGTCGATCGGCTATTCGGAAATCATGCACTTGCCGCAAGGCGAGTTGTTCGCGCAAGTGCTGCCGCCCGTCATGCTCGGCAGCCTCACCGCGATCGTTCTGTCGGGTGCGCTCGACATGCTCGGCAAGCGCTTTCCGCACCTCACCGGCGACGGACGTCTGCAAGTCGGCGAGACCGACGAAATGGCGCCCGCCGAAGAAGAAATCCGCGGCCATATCGACGTCACGCATATCGCGGCGGCCGGCATCACCGCGATCACGCTGTATCTGCTCGGCCTGATGTGCCGCAATCTGTTCGGCTTGCCCGCGCCGGTCGCGATGCTGTTTCTCGCCGTGCTCGTCAAGCTCGCGCGCGCCGTGTCGCCGCAATTGCAGGAAGGCGCGTTCGTCGTCTACAAGTTCTTCTCGACCGCGGTCACGTATCCGCTGCTGTTCGCCATCGGCGTCGCGATGACGCCGTGGGACAAGCTGATGGCCGCCTTCACCATCGCCAATATCGTGACGATCGTCGCGACCGTGGCGACGCTGATGGGCACCGGTTTTCTGGTTGCCCGCAAGCTTAAGATGTACCCTATCGACACCGCGATCGTGAACGCCTGTCACAGCGGGCAGGGCGGCACCGGCGACGTCGCGATCCTGACCGCGGCCAACCGCATGCAACTCATGCCGTTCGCGCAGATCGCCACGCGCATCGGCGGTGCGATCGTCGTCACGGTTACGCTGATCGCGGTCGCGCATGGTGTCTGACGCGTCGCGTTCCGGTGCGGCGCGCGGGTGGCGTCGTCGGGCATCGGGTATTCGCGAGGTCGAACATCAAGTGAGAATAAGAGGGATACCGCTGTGGGTGTGGGCGGTCGCGGCACTGCTGTATGCCGGCATGGCCGCGGCGGCAATCGAACTCGCGTGGAATCGCGCCATCGACGCGCTCGCCGAGGCCGGCGCGCATCAGCTCGACCTGTACGGCGCGAGCCTGAAAAGCGAACTAGGGCGCTTCGAGATGATGCCCGCGATCGTCGCGCGACAGGACAGCGTGCGTGCGTTGCTCAACGCCGGGCCGCACGCGTCCCCAGCGCTGGTGCAGGGCGTCAATACGTATCTCGAAGCGGTCAACCAGGAGGCGGGCAGCGTCGCGGTCGACGTGATCGATCTGCAAGGCTCGGTGATCGCCGCGAGCAACTGGAACCAGCCGCTGAGCTTCGTCGGGACTAACGTGTCGTACCGGCCTTACTTCAAGGATGCACTCGCGCGCGGCAACGGGCGCTTCTTCGGCATCGGCACCAATACCGGCATTCCGGGGCTTTACTTCGCGAGCGCCGTGCGGGACCGCGGCAAGGCGATCGGCGCGGCCGCGGTGAAGATCAGCGTCGACGAACTCGAGTCGGCGTGGCGCCGGCCGAATGAGGCGGCGATGGTCATCGACCACAACGGCGTGATCGTCATCTCGACTGTGGCGGCGTGGAAATTCACTGCGCTGCGGCCCATCACTTCGGAACAGCAGCGCGAGATTCAGGCGTCGCGGCAATACGCGGGCCGCCTCGTGGAGCCGCTTCAATATCGGCGCATCGGCGAGTGGGGCGCAAGTGCGTGGCTCGGCCGCTTTCCTGACCCGCGCCGCCCCGGTCACACCACGCGTTATCTCGCGATGTCGCGGCCCGCGCCACAGGCGGGCGACTCGATCATGGTGCTGCTCGACGTCGCGGGCGCGCGGCGTCAGCAGGAGCTTGCGCTCGGCTTCGTGACGGGCGGCTTTCTGATCGCCGGCCTCTATGCGCTTTACGCGGTGCAGCGCCGTCGCACGATTGCGGAGAAGCTGAAAGCGCAGGACGCATTGCGCCGCGCCAACGACGAACTCGAGGCGACCGTCGCGCAACGTACCGCGGCGCTCACGCAAACGAACGAACGGATGCAGCAGGAGATCGCCGAGCGCAAACGGACTGAAGAGCGCTTGCGCGAGTCACAGCAGGAAGTCGTGCATGCGGGCAAGCTCGCGGTGCTCGGCCAGATGGCTGCGGGTCTCACGCACGAGCTGAGTCAGCCGCTCGTCGCGATCCGCACGCTGTGCGATAACGCGCGCACGTTTTTCGAACGCGATCAGCCGGCGCACGCGATCACGAATCTTGAGCGCGTGTCGCGTCTCGTCGACAACATGGCCACGCTCACCGGCGAATTGAAAGCGTTTGCGCGCAAGCCGGTTGTCGAGCGCGTGGCCGTGTCGCTCAACGAAGCCGTGGCGCACGCGCGGCTTATCTACGATGCGCGAATCCGCGACGAGGCCGTGCAAGTCGACGTGCGAATCGCGCCGGGCACGCTGGTATGTGCGGAGGCGAGCCAGTTGCAACAGGTGATCGTCAATCTGCTCGGCAATGCGCTCGACGCGGTTCGCGAACAGGAGCAGCGCGTGATTACGCTCGAAGCAACCGATTCCGCCGACAATAGCCGCGTGCTGTTCTCGATTGCCGACAGCGGCACCGGCATCGCGCCCGAAGTGCTCGAGCATCTGTTCGAGCCGTTCGTCACGACCAAGCCGCGAGGCCACGGCCTCGGGCTTGGGCTTGCGATTACCTCGCGTATCGTCGAAGCATTCGGCGCGAAAATTTCCGCTGCCAATCGCGATGAAGGCGGCGCGCGCTTCAATATCGAGTTTGCGTCAGCGAAGGGAGTTGTCGATGGGAGATGAAATTCGCGTTCTCGTGGTAGAGGACGACGAGAACGTGCGCTTCGGTGTCCAGCAGGCCGTCGAGCTCGCGGGCCTGCCCGTGTCCGCTTACGCGGGCGCGGCCGATGCGCTCGCCGAAGTCGCGCCGGGCGCGCCGCTCGTGATCGTGTCCGACGTGAGAATGCCGGGCATCGACGGCTTGCAGTTGCTCGACAAGGTCATGGCGATCGACCCGCAAATCCCGGTCGTTCTGATCAGCGGACACGCGGATATTTCCACCGCCGTCGGCGCGATGCAGGTGGGCGCGTACGACTTCATCGAAAAGCCGTTCTCGTCGGACCATATTGCGCGGCGCGTGGCGCGTGCCGTCGAAAAGCGCCGCCTCACGCTCGAAGTACAAGGCTTGCGCGCCGCGCTCGACAACTGGCAGGGTATCGAAGCGCTCGTGCTCGGCAAGTCGCCCGCCATCGCCGAGGTGCGCAAGAAGATCCTGCGTCTCGCGGATACGTCGGTGTCGGTGCTCATCACCGGCGAGACCGGCACGGGCAAGGAACTGATCGCCCGCAGCCTGCACGAGTTCGGCGCGCGACGCGACAAGCATTTTGTCGCGCTGAACTGCGGCGGCTTGCCGGAACAGATTTTCGAAAGCGAGCTGTTCGGTCATGAAGCGGGCGCCTTCACCGGTGCGATCAAAAAGCGCATCGGCAAAATCGAATGGGCGCATGGCGGCACGCTTTTTCTCGACGAAATCGAAACCATGCCGGTGTCGTTGCAGATCAAGATGCTGCGCGTGCTGCAGGAACGCACCGTCGAGCGTCTCGGCGCGAACGAGCCGATAGCGGTGGATTGCCGGATCGTTGCGGCGTCCAAGGCCGACCTCATGCAGCTTTCCACCGAGGGCCAGTTTCGCGCGGACCTGCTGTATCGCCTGAACGTCGCGCAGATCGAATTGCCGCCGTTGCGCGAACGGCGCGAGGACGTGCCCTTGCTGTTCGAGCATTTCGTGCTCGCGGCCGCGCGCCGTTTCGGGCAGCCCGCGCCGATCGTATCGGCGTCGCAGCTTTCCGAACTGATGACGCATTCGTGGCGCGGCAACGTGCGCGAGTTGCAGAACGTCGCCGACCGCTTCGTGCTCGGACTAACCGGCGATAGTCTGCTGACCCCTGGCGGCAACGCAAGCAAGGGCGGCACGCTCGGCGAACAGCTTGCGTACTTCGAGCGCATGCTGATTGAAGACATGCTGCGGCGTCACAACGGCAACGTCGCGGAAGCCAGCGTCGAGCTCGGCATGCCGAAAAAGACGCTGTATCACAAGCTCCGGCAACTCAAGATCGCCGCTCGCGATGTGCCGGGCGACGAGAGCGACGTCGACCGGTCGTCATCGGGAGGCGAGTAGACCCGCATGGACCGTCTACCTCTGACTACACAAGAGCCGATTGAAGGGGCGATTCAGGGCTATCTGATCAAGGGCATCACGCATTCGCAGAAGACCTTTCGGCCAGGCGACTGGCCCGAGCGTCTTGCCGGCGTCATCACGCTTTTCGTCGGCGAAAAGCGGCCGGGCATTCATATCGCGTGCACGCGTCTCGCGATGCCTGTGATCGACGCCGGGATCAAATGCTTTTTCGTTTCCGACGAACTGCGCGCAGTCTGTGCCGACGCATTCGACTTCGCGATGCGCTTCGCGAAAGACAATGATCTACCGGTCGATGTGCGTCGCGCACAGAGGCTCGCTTCGCCGGACGCCCTTGCGTCCGAGGCTTCGACAGCGCCGCGTTGCTGACCCGGAGCGTGGCCCCATCGGCCAGGCAGCGTTGCACGCCGAAGGTGCTGCGCCGCACCATCATCGCGCGTTCATGCATCGGAATGCGCCAGCCCACGGCTCCTCGCGCGCGCTCCGATTCCTGCCACAAGCCCACCGCGCGGGGCCTTCGCGGCGTTCCCGTCTAATGGCATGAGCCTTGCATTTAACGTGGCTGCGGATCAAAGGCGATCCGGCTCATCTGCAGCACGCACTCTGTTTTAGATCACTGGTTTTGGACAACGGCGTCCCCCGAATACAGTCGCACTGGCGATTGCATCCGCGGGACGCTTTTTTATTGCCGGACACATCATGCCGCGTACCGCATCGCAAATGAAGGAAGCCTTTGTCATGAACGTTGCCGAGAGGAACTCCGCCATGAGTCACGACCGCTTGCCGCAAACCTGGACGCCTGTTTGCACGCTCGACGACATCGTTCCGAATACGGGCGTCTGCGCGCTCGTCAACGGCGGACAGGTCGCCGTATTTCACGTCGCGGACGGTGAGGGCGGCGTGTACGCCATCGACAACTTCGATCCGGGTTCGCGCGCGGCCGTGCTGTCGCGCGGGCTGATCGGCAGCCTCGGCGAGCGCATCGTCGTGGCCTCGCCGATCTACAAGCATCACTTCGATCTGCGCACCGGCGAGTGCCTCGAAGCGCCCGAGAATTCGGTCAGCGCGTATCCGGTGCGGGTGGAAAGCGGCAAGGTGTGGGTCGCGGCATGAGACACGAGATCGACGCACAGTTGTCGGGAGGCGCCTCGCACGCGTCACACGCCTCCCACGCCGCGCCCGCGCGCCCGCGGCTCGTGGTGATCGGCAACGGCATGGCCGGCATGCGCACCGTCGAAGAGTTGCTGAAGCTCGCGCCGGATCTGTACGACATCACCGTGTTCGGCGCCGAGCCGTACGGCAACTACAACCGCATTCTGCTGTCGCCGGTGCTCGCGGGCGAAAAGACGGTCGACGACATCATCCTCAATACGCGCGACTGGTATGACGAGAACGGCATTCGCCTCTATGCGGGCGACCCGGTGATCGCGATCGACCGCAGGCGCCGCGTCGTGCGTTCGCAAGGCGGCGTGGAAGTCGGCTATGACCGTCTGCTGATCGCGACGGGATCGAAGCCTTTCCTGATTCCGGTGCCGGGCCACGATCTGCCTGGTGTGATCGCGTTTCGTGACATTCAGGATGTCGAAACAATGCTCGAGGCGGCGCGCAATCATCGGCATGCCGTGGTGATCGGCGGCGGATTGCTCGGGCTCGAGGCCGCCAACGGACTCATGCGCCAGGGCATGTCGGTAACCGTCGTGCATGTGATGGACAGCCTGATGGAGCGCCAGCTCGACCGCAGCGCGTCGGTCCTGCTGCAACAGGCGCTCGAGCGCAAGGGCCTGCGTTTCCTGCTGAAGGCGAACACCGCGGAGATCGTCGGACCGGATCGTGTGAGCGCCGTGCGTTTCGCCGACGGCACGCAGATTCCCGCAGACCTCGTCGTGATGACGGCCGGCGTGCGCCCGAACATCGACCTCGCGAAACAGGCGGGGCTGCATTGCGAGCGCGCGATTGTCGTCGACGATACGTTGCAGACCTACGATCCGCGCGTCTACGCAGTCGGCGAATGCGTGCAGCACCGCACGGCGACCTTCGGCCTCGTTGCGCCGATCTGGGACCAGGCGCGCGTGTGCGGCGCGCATCTCGCGGGCGCGGGGCATCGCCGCTACGTGCAGCGCGCGACTGCAACGAAGCTCAAGGTCACCGGCGTCGAACTGTATTCGGCCGGCGACTTCATCGGCGGCCCGGACAGCGAAGACCTCGTGCTGCGCGATCCGCGGCGCGGTGTCTACAAGCGCCTCGTGATCGAAGAGAACCGCGTGATCGGCGCCGTGCTGTATGGCGACGTCAACGAAGGCGCGTGGTACTTCGAGCTGATCCAGAACCGGACCGACATTTCCTCGCTGCGCAGCCAGTTGCTGTTCGGCAAAGCCCTCTGCGAGACGCAGGCAGCCTGACCTGGAACACACCGTGAGTTTTCCCATCGCTATTTCGAGCACGTCCGGCAGCGGCGATGCTGTCAGAACCACCTGTCCGTATTGCGGCGTCGGTTGCGGCGTGCGCGCGCGAGCGCGCCCCGACGGCGGCCATGACATTGCCGGCGACGAACAGCATCCCGCGAACTTTGGACGCCTGTGCGTGAAAGGCTCGGCGCTCGGCGAAACGATCGGGCTCGACGGACGGCTGCTTCATCCGAAGATGCGCGAGCGCGCGAGCGGCGCGTTGCGCGATGTTTCGTGGGACGAAGCAATCGATGCGGTCGCGGACGGCTTTCGCCGGATCGTCGACGAACACGGGCCGGATGCGGTCGCGCTCTACGTATCGGGCCAGTTGCTGACCGAGGACTACTACGTCGCGAACAAGCTGATGAAAGGCTACGTCGGCAGCGCGAACATCGATACGAATTCGCGGCTCTGCATGTCGTCTTCCGTTGCGGGACACAAGCGGGCTTTCGGCGAAGACGTGGTGCCGGTGTGCTACGAAGATCTCGAACTCGCCGATCTCGTCGTGCTGGTTGGTTCGAACACGGCGTGGTGTCATCCGATCCTGTTCCAGCGGATCGTCAAGATCAAGGAAGCGCGGCCCGACATGAAAGTCGTTGTGATCGATCCGCGCTATACCGCGACGTGCGAGATGGCCGATCTGCATCTGCCGTTGAGCGCAGGCAGCGACGTGCGGCTTTTCAACGGGCTGCTCAGTTTTCTCGCGGAACATGGTGCGATCGACGCGCAGTTTGTCGATGCGCATACCAACGGTTTTGCGCAGGCACTGGCCGCTGCTTCTGAGGGTGAAGTATCGGGCACGACAGCGGCCTTCGATCTCGCCCAATGCGCGAAGGCGTGCAAGGTCGATCCGCACGATCTGCTCGAGTTTTACCGCCTGTTCGCGCGCACCGAGCGTGTGGTGACGGTCTATTCGCAAGGCGTCAATCAGTCGAGCGCGGGCACCGACAAGGTCAACAGCATCATCAATTGCCATTTGCTGACGGGACGCATCGGCAAGCCGGGAATGGGGCCGTTCTCGTTCACCGGACAGCCGAATGCGATGGGCGGGCGCGAGGTCGGCGGTCTCGCGAACACGCTCGCCGCGCATCTCGAACTCGACGACGCGATGCATCGCGAACTCGTTCAGCAATTCTGGGGCGCGCCGGTTATTGCATCGCGCGCGGGGCTCAAAGCCGTCGAGCTGTTCGAGGCGATCGAGGAAGGACGCGTCAAGGCCGTGTGGATCATGGGCACGAATCCGGTCGTGAGCCTGCCCGACAGCGATCAGGCGAAGCGCGCGCTCGCGCGCTGCGAACTCGTGGTCAGCTCCGACATTGTCGAGCGCACGGACACCAATGCGTTCGCTCATGTGCTGTTGCCGGCGCTCGGCTGGGGCGAGAAGGACGGCACCGTCACGAATTCGGAGCGCAGGATTTCGCGTCAGCGCGCGTTCTTGCCCGCGCCGGGCGAGGCGCGCGCGGACTGGCAAATCATCTGCGATGTGGCAAAGCGCATGGGCTATGCGGGCTTCGAATTCGCGAGCCAGCAGGAGATCTTCGACGAGCATGCGCGGTTGAGTGCATGGCGCAACGGCGAGAGCGAAAGCCAATCGCATAGCCAACACGGCGACAGCGTGCGTCGCGCGTTCAATCTGGCGGGGCTGGTGGGCCTCGGCAGCGACGGCTACTCATCGTTGCAGCCTGTTCAATGGCCCGTACGCGCCAATAACAACATGGCCAGCGACACGGCCGGCGACACGACCGCACCCGGCACCGCGCGTCTTTTCGACGATCGCCGTTTTAGCCATGCGGACGGCCGCGCGCGTTTCATCGCCACGCCGCCGCGCGCGCCCGCGAATGCGCCCGATGACGACTATCCGCTGACGCTCAACACGGGCCGCGTGCGCGACCAGTGGCACACGATGACCCGCACGGGCAGGTCCGAAAAACTCGCGGGCCATGTGACCGAGGCGTTCGTCGACATGCATCCACAGGATGCGTTGTTGTGCGGCGTGCGCGAAGGCGACCTCGCGCGAGTGTCGAGCCGTTGGGGCGCGATGGTCGCACGCGTGCAATACGGCGGCGGCATGCCGCGCGGCAGCGTGTTCGTGCCGATTCACTGGAACGATCAGGTGGCGTCCGACGCGCGCGTGGGGGCCGTGGTGAATCCGTCGGTCGATCCGGTTTCCGGCGAGCCCGAGTTCAAGCACACGCCTGTGCGCGTCGACAAGTTTCATGTCGCGTGGCATGGCTTTTCGCTGAGCCGCCGCGCGCCGGTTCTCGACGGCGTCACGTACTGGACGCGCGTGCAGGGCACGCAGTTCGTGCGCTATGAACTGGCCGGCCGCAATCCGCCAGGAGAAGAGGGCGATCGCGGCGCGTGGGCGCGGGCGCTGTTCGGTGTCGACGATGCGCACGCCGATTGGCTCGAATACGAGGATCGCGCGGCAGGCGTTTATCGCGCGGTGCATGTCGTCGACGATCGCATCGAGAACTGCGTGTTTCTCTCGGCGCGCCCGGACCTGCCTGCGCGCGAATGGCTCGCGAGCCTCTTTGCAAAGGGCAAGCTCGACGACGCGGACCGCATCGGCGTGCTCTCCGGCCAGTCGATCGGCAAGGGCGCCGATACGGGGCCGACCATCTGTTCGTGCTTCGGCGTCGGGCGCAATACGATATGCACGGCGATACGCGAGCACGGCCTGAAAAGCGCCGCCGACATCACCGCGTGTCTGAAGGCGGGCGGCAACTGCGGCTCGTGCGTGCCGGAGTTGAAGAAGCTCCTGGTCGATACGGAGCTGGCGCGGCTTAATGCGGCTTGAGTGCTTGAGTGTTCGGGCGCGCCTAACGAGGAACCTCTTCTGCGATGCTGAAAAAACTGCAAACGATGCTGCGCGCGATCGACTCGGCCCGCGGATTCAACGACGAGCACGACGCCGGCATCGGGATGTCGTCGGTGCAAAACGAAGGCGGCCTGCAACAACGGCACGCGGCCAATCCTCGTCCGGCGCGCTTGCGCGGCCCGTGGCGTGCCGCACGTTCGCGTCGGCCGAGGATCGTGCCGCGATAACGGATAGTGGTCGCGCGCGCGTCACGCGCGGCTATTAACTCGCCATAGCGGCGTTAAAAATTCGCGTAATTCGAATGCGGCGATTTAATTCGCGATTCGCGAAATGCACGATAGCTGATAACCCGTTTTAAGAACTTTTAATGAAAGCGGGCGATTAAAAATAAAATAGCCGTTTTTCAGCCTCAAAGGTTCATTTGCCCGGTCGCCCTATCCCGATCCACCGCGTGCCCGCCTGGTCGCCGATTGCATATCATATGTTTAAACCATCGCTATCGGCCCCCACACGCCGATCCATTTATTCATGCGGCGGAATTGCATCATTTCAGTTTACAATTATTTCCCCGGCGCATCGCTGCCGCAAACAATATAAAGCGGAAAGACTTCCCGCCATTTTATCTTTTCAGATACAACGGCCGGTAATTGATTCTTCCGTCTGCATTAATAGAACATTGGAGAGAGACAACTATGCTAAGCCCCAAGGAGTTTGCCACCCTCATGTTGGTCAAGGCTGCTCCGGATCAGATCGATATGTGTCGCGAAGAACTCGACACGCTGCTTGAACGGCAACTCGTCGCACTCGAAGACCTCGCTTCCGGACACCAGCGCCTGCATGTCACTTGTGCAGGTCATTCCATGCTCAACGCGGTGGCGCGCAAACGCTAGGCGGCGAACCTCTCATCGTTGCATCGAAATATTGACGAGAAAGTAGTCATGGACGAACAACTGGTAAGCATCGTAATGGGCTGCGCGGTGCTCGCGATAGGCATCATCTTCGCGGTCGGCCACTATCGGCGGGAGCATCGCCGCGCACAATTGCTGCGCCAACTCGACCACGCGCCCGTGTGGAACTGGTTGCGGCATCATCAGCATCGCCACTGACAGCGCGGCCGGCTCCGACGTGATGTATGCACGCACGCGCCGCAAGCTCGCCGGCGCGTGAGGGATTAACGCTATTTGCAGCAGGCGCGCACGAGCCGATAATGGACGGTTCCGACCGTTCCATAGCTCGACATGCGCGACCGAATCGACGACGAAATCACCTTTCGTAAACTGGAAGTGCTGCTCGCCTTCATGCAGACCGGCAGTCTCGCGAAGGCGGCCGAAGCGCTGAACGTGAGCACGGTCAGCGTGCATCGCGCGTTGCATTCGCTCGAACAGGGCGTGCGCTGCGCGCTGTTTCGCCACGAAGGCCGCAATCTCAGATCGACCGATGCGGCGCAAATGCTCGCCGACGTCGCGCAGGAAGTCATCACGCTGATGTCCGACGGCATTCGTGCGACGCGCGAAGCGGCGGGCTATTCATCGGACCGGTTGAAGATCGGCTCGCTCTATTCGCTGACCATCAGGACGGTGCCGGGCATCGTCGTCGACATCAAGGTGCGGCGGCCCGCGCTTCAGGTCGAACTCGTGCTCGGCCCGAATGCCGAACTGATCGAGAAGCTCAAGCAGGGCGCCATCGACGCCGCGCTGATGGCCTTGCCCGACGCCGAGCCCGAGATCGAATCCATTCCGCTTTTCGAAGACGACATTTTCTTTGCCGCGCCCGCCAACTCGCCGTATGCCAATCTCGAAGCGGTCGATCTGCGCGACTGCCGTGACGAAACTTTCGTTTCGCTCGGCGAGGGCTTTGCGACCTATCACGGCTTTCAGGAAGCGTTTCGCGTCGCGGAGTTCACGCCCAACGTGACCATGCGAGTCGGCGACATTTTCTCGCTGATGAACCTCGTGAGCGGCGGCGTCGGCTATACGCTGTTGCCGGGCCGCGTGCGTGACGTGTTCGGCGACAAGGTGCAGCTCATCGCGCTCAAACCGCCATACCGGATGCGCCAGACCATCGGCGTGAGTTTTTTGCGGGCGCGCGAGCGCGATCCGAATCTGCTCGCGCTGATGGCCGTGTGCCGTCTTCGTACGCGAAACGAAGGCTAAACGAAGGCTGACACATAAACCAGGGCTGCGCATTTGCGTCGCCGCTCAGCCGCCGACCAGCGCGCGCGTCGCGAAGAACAGCAGCGACGGTCCGAGCAGGCAGCCCACGCCTGTATGAAACGTGGCGATCAGCGCACCGTAAGGCACGAGCCGCCGATCGGTCGCCGCGAGTCCCGCGCTCACGCCGCTGACCGTGCCCGCGAGGCCGCCGAAAATCATCGCCGAGCGCGGCGTCTTGAGACCCATGAAGTTGGCCGCGAGCGGCGTGCCGATCATCACGATGATCGCCTTGATGAGACCCGTTGCAATGCTGAGCGCGATCACGTCGGAGCTCGCGCCGATCGCCGCGCCCGTCACCGGTCCGACGATGTACGTGACCGCGCCGGCGCCGATGGTCGTCATGCTGACCGCATCGGTATAGCCGAACGCATGCGCGACGCTTGCGCCCACGATAAACGGCAGCACCGTGCCGAGCAGCAGCGACAGCACGCCGATGAGCCCGGCCTTGCGCGCTTCGGTGGCCTGCACTTCGAAGGCGGTCGCGACGATCGCGAAGTCACGCAGCATCGCGCCGCCCATCAAGCCGACGCCCGCGAACAGCGGCAAATCGGCGAGACCTTTCTGACCCGCGGTGAACGCGCCGCCGAAATACGCGAGCACGAGGCCGATCACGATGGCGATCGCCGAGCCGTGCACGCGCCCGAACGTGAGCTTGCGCGAAATCATCGACGACACCCACATGATGAGTCCCACGAGCGCGAACGCAGTGACGAGGCCGTTTTGTATCAGTACTTTGTCGATCATATGGATCATGGCTGGCTCCTGCGTCAGATCTCTTCGGGTTGCGGGCTGCTGATGAACGAGGTGCTGTCGCGTCCGGTGCGCGAGAGCACCGCGATGCACACGGCGCACACAGCCACCGCGCCCAACGCGGAAAGCAGCGCGACCGGTCCGCCCTTGAGCGCGGCGACCACGTTCTGATTGGCCGCCATCGCCACGACGACGGGGATGTACATCGCGCCCCAGAAGCCGACGCCGGCCTCGGTTTCTTTCGGCAGCAGTCCTTTGCCGTGCAGATAGAGTCGCAGGAAAATCAGCAGCAGCATCGCGATGCCGACACCGCCGACGTTGGTCTTGACGCCGATCGCGACCCCGAGCAGATCGCCGAGAAAGAGTCCCGCAAGGTGGCAGAAAGCGAGCAGCGCCGTTCCGTAGATGATCATCTGTTGTCTCCTGTCGACCGCGGTCGACTCTCTTGCTTTAGTGTCTTACCCGCGTTTTGTGCAAGGGCTGCTAACGGGTGGGGTTGACCGCTTACGAGCCAGCATTGCGTGCACAACGCGGCTCTTTAGGGCATGGCCGAGTCTATGGGACACAGAGACCCGGTTTCAATCACCTTCGGCAAGCATTTGTTATCGCGAGGCTAACGATTCGCGGCAAGAAGCGGTGAAAGCAGCGTGGGGCGGGGACGTGGCGCGGTTTAGGGGTTTTCCCTCGCGCGAGACGCGGCGCAGCCCGGTTCTTGATTTGACGTCGCCGCCGCCGCATAGCGCCCCGGCGTGGTCCCGGTCGCGCGCCTGAACATGTCGATAAACGCGCTCACGTTTTCATAGCCGAGTTCGAGCGCGATGGTCGTCACGCTGACGCCCTCGGCGACGAGTTCCAGCGCGCGAAGCAGGCGCGCCTGCGCGCGCCACTGCGCAAAGCTGAGTCCCGTCTCGGCGACGAAGCGCCGGCTCAGCGTGCGCGGCGACAGTCCCGCCCACTCGGCCCATTCCTCGAGACGTCGCGAGTCGGAAAGATCGGCGGCCAGCGCGTCGGTGATGCGCATCAGCCGCGGGTCTTCCGGGCTCGGCAAATTCAGCGACTCGGCCTTCGACGCCGCCAGTTCATCCATGATGACTTCGGCAACCCGCGCCTGCTGCGCATCGAGCAATGCGCCAGTCCAGCTCGCCGCGCGGCGCACGGCCGCGCGCAGCAAAGGCGTCGTGCGGATCGCCCGCGGTTGCGCGGGCAACCCGGCACACCGCTCCTCTGCAATGAACACGCTCCAGCCGGAAAACGGACCATGCGAGCGCATCGAATGCTCGCAATACGGCGGCACCCATATGGCGTAAATGGCGGGCGCGACCCATTGCTGCCGGCCCACGCCGACCGACGCGAGGCCGCTCAACGCGCCCATCAACTGCCCGCGTGCATGCGCGTGCGGGGCCACTTCGCGCGACGCCCGTTGCGTGAGTTCTCCCGCCATCAGAAAGGGCACGTCAGGCGCTGTGAGCAGTTCTGGACGAATCAGCGGAATAGTCATGGCTCGAAATCCGTATCGAATGGCATTTATACCTGAGACGACCCGGCACTGCATCTCTAGACTGAACTCACTACCACTTCGAGGAGTTCATCACGATGCGAGCCGAACAGATTCTTCCCGACCATGCCGATTCCGTCGATGTCGGCGGCGTGACGATTCGCAAGGGCACGATCGCGGCCTTTTTTGCGAATGCGCGTGTGTGGACCGATCCCGGCGCAAGCGAGACCGCACGCGGCCAGGCCGCCGCCGATATCCGCGAGGCGCTGCCGGCGTTGCGCGCGTCCGGCCTGTTCGACTTCGTGATGATTCGCGATCCACAGTTGCGCGAGTGGATCGATAGCGGGGCACCGACTCATTCGGCTACCGAGGCGCGGTCATGAAAGCAGCGGTCGTCATGCAAGCCGGTCAGATGCCGGTGTATTCCGACATCGACGAGCCCGCGCCCGCGGAAGGTCACGCGATAATCGACGTGGAGGCTTCGGCGCTCAGTCACATCACGCGCGGCAGGGCGTCCGGCACGCACTATTCGTCATCGGCGCGTCTGCCGTTCGTCGCGGGCATCGACGGTGTGGGCCGCCGCCGCGAGGACGGCAAGCGCGTGTATTTCTTCGCGCCGAAGCAGCCGTCAGGCGGCCTCGCCGAGCGAACCGTCGTCGCGCAAAGCCAGTGCATCGAGATCCCCGAGACGCTCGATCCCGTCATCGCCGCGGCGATGGCGATTCCCGGCATGTCGTCGTGGGCAGCGCTCACCGAACGCGCGCACTTCGCTCGCGGCGAGACCGTGTTGATCAACGGCGCGACGGGCGCGTCGGGACGGCTGGCTGTGCAGATCGCCAAACATCTCGGGGCCGCGAAGGTGATCGCAACAGGGCGGCATCCGCAGACGCTCAGCACGCTTGCATCCGTGGGCGCGGATTACGTGCTTTCGCTCGATCAGGAAGAGTCCGCATTGCAGCGCGCGCTTGAGCCTCACTTTCATGACGGCGTCGACGTGGTGCTCGATTATCTGTGGGGCGCCAGCGCGCTCACGCTGCTGACGGGCGCGGCGCGGTCGCTTCCGGGTGGTTATCCGATGCGCTTCGTGCAGATCGGCTCGGTTGGCGGCGCAACCATCTCGCTGCCGGGCGCGGCGCTGCGTGCATCGGCGATTATGTTGATGGGCAGCGGAATTGGCAGCATTCCTCTCGAGCGGCTGTTCAACGCGACGCGCGAGGTGTTGCATGCCGCGATTCCATCCCGCTTCGAGATCGCCACGCAGGCCGTTCCTCTGGCCGAACTTGCGACGCACTGGAACGAAAGCGGCAGCCGCTTGCGCACCGTCTTCACGATGCAAGGCTAACCGGCGGCTGCGGCTGCGGTTGCGCTGCGGCTGCGACTCAATGCGCGAGTTTCACCGCGCCGCGATTGCGGTTCAGCACGCGCGCCTGCAACACGATGACAAGCAGCAGGAACATGCCGCGAATCACCGACTGCCAGTAAGCCGACAAGCTGATATAGCCGAGCCCGTTCTCGAAGTTGAGCAGATTGAAAACGAGCGCGAGCAGTGCGACGCCCGCAATCGTCATCGCAATCGAGCCTTCGCCGCCCGTCAGCCGTGTGCCGCCGAGCACGACCGCCGAGATCGCGAACAGCTCCCAGCCGACGCCCTCGTTGGGCTGCCCCGCGCCGAACTGCGCGGCGAGAATGCTGCCGGCAATGCCCGCGAGCAAACCGCTCACCGCATACACGGCGACCAGCGTGCGATCCACGTTAAGCCCCATGAGCCGCGACGCTTCCTCGCTGCCGCCGATAGCCAGCGCATGCCGCCCGAAGCGCGACGAGCGCAGCGCGATCCAGCCGAGAATCGCAGCGACTGCCGACACGATGCCGGGAATCGGCAAGCCGAACAGATCGCCCTGGCCGAAGCCCGCAAAGCTCGAATCCGACGCGATGCCGACCGCGTCGTTGTGACCGAGCAGCAGCGCGAGACCATGCGCGCCGAGACTCGTCGCGAGCGTGACGATGAACGGCAGAATACGCATGCGCGTGATGACGAGTCCGTTGAGCACGCCGACAGCAAGCCCTGCTAACGATCCCGCCAGCACGGCGGCCACGCCGCCATGCGGACTCGCCAGCGCCGACACGACACTCGCGAGCGCCGCCACCGCGCCGACCGAAAGATCGATGCCGCCCGTGATGATGACGAACGCCATGCCGATGGAGATCAGCAGGAACATCGAGTTGTAGCGCCAGAACGAAAGCACGTTGTACGCGTCGGCGAAATGCTCGTAGCGCGTCACGCCTAGCACGAGCAGCGCTACGAGTGCGCTGATAATGGGCAGATTCTTCTTCATGAGCGTCAGCCTCGCTTGCGTTGCACGTACACCGCGACGATGATGATCGCCGCCTTGAGCACCAGCGCCGCCGCATCGGGAATACCGTGCGCGAGCAGCGTGTAACGCAGCAACTGGATGATGAGCGCACCGATCAGCGTGCCGGTGATATACGCCTTGCCGCCTGTCAACGCCGTGCCGCCGACGGCCACCGCCGCGATCGCATCCAACTCGACGCCCAGACCGATGACGTTCGCATCCGACGACGAATTCACCGAAATCGAAATCAGACCGGCGAGTCCCGCGAGCGCCGCGCAGACGGTATAGGCGATCATCTTCACGCGCACGGTCGGAATGCCCGACAGATACGCCGCGTCTTCATTGCCGCCCGTCACCAGCAGATACTTGCCGAACAGCGTCTTGCGCACGATCCACGTAAATACGGCGACGAGCGCGAGCATCAACAGAATCTGGAAGGGCACGCCCGCGACCTTGCCGAGCGCGATCCATTGAAACGCCGGATTGGTGAAGGCCTGCAGGCTGCCGTCGGTGACGACCTGCGCGATGCCGCGTCCCGCGATGAACAGCACCAACGTCGCGACGATCGGCTGCACGCGAAGCCGCGTGACGAGCAGGCCGTTGAACACGCCGCATAGCGCGGCCGCGACGATCGGCAGCGTGAAGGCGAGGGCAATGCCGGGCGGCCCCGCGATGTTCATAAAGAGCATCGGCGCGACCGCGCCGGCAATCGCCATCGACGCGCCCACCGACAGATCGATGCCGCCTGTGGCCACCACCAGCGTCATGCCGATGCCGACGATCACGATCGTCACCACTTGCGTCAAGTTGACGTTGAACGTTTGCAGCGACACGAAGTGCGGCGTGAAGAGCAGATTGAAGACGATCATCGCGACGAGCACGACGATCTCGCGCTGAATCGCGACACTGCGTTTTTTCCTCGCGGGCGCCTGAACGATTTGCGCCGCGCGTTGCGTATCATCGATCATGTTTGGCTTCCTCCACCGCTTCGGCCAGCGTCGACCGCTCGCCCGCGCCGTGTGCGATTGCGTCCATGATCGAGGCCTCGTTCATCTGCGCGCCGTCGAGCTGCGCGACGGTCTGTCCATCGCGGATAACGACTGCGCGATCCGCGACCGCCGTGAGCTCTTCGAGTTCCGACGCCGACAGCAGCACCGCCAGGCCCGAATCGCGCAATTCGCGCACGATCTTCGCGACGTCGGCCTTCGCGCCGACGTCGATGCCGCGCGTCGGTTCATCCAGCAGCAGCAGACGCGGATGCGTCGCGAGCCAGCGCGCGAGCAGCACCTTCTGCTGATTGCCGCCCGAGAGTTCGCGGATCGGCTGATCGGCGGAACGCAGCTTGATGCCGAGCGACTCGATAAAGCCATCGACAATTTCTTTCTGCCGCGCGACATCCACGATGCCGCGTTTCGTGAGCGCGGGCAGACACACGAGCGTGAGGTTGTCGCGCACCGACAACTCCGGCACGATGCCTTCGGCCTTGCGGTCCTCGGTCAGATACGCGACGCCATGCGCGATCGCATCTTTCGGCGACTTCCACGCGACGGTCTCGCCATTCATCGACAGCGTGCCTTTCTCCGGACGATCCGCGCCGAACAACAGACGCATCGTCTCCGTGCGGCCCGAGCCGAGCAGCCCGGCGAGGCCGACGGCTTCGCCCGCGTGCACATCGAGCGACACGTCCGCGACTTTTGCGCCGGCCGACAGTCCTTGCGCACTCAGCGCGAGGCCGCCGCGCTTCGCGAGATTCGCTTCCTTGACCGCGCTGTCTTCGTGGACGACGGCGGCGAGCGTGCGGCCGAGCATCGTCGTGACGAGCCTGAGCTTGTCCATGTCCTGCATCGCGCTTTCGGCGACGGTTTGCCCGTCGCGCATCACGGTGACGCGATCGCACAACGCATATAGTTCGTCCAGCCGATGCGAGACGAAGATCACCGCGCGTCCGTCATCGCGAAGACGGCGCACGACGCTGAACAGCAACTCGACTTCGCGTTCATCGAGCGACGAGGTGGACTCGTCCATGATGACCATCTTCGCATCCGACGACACCGCGCGTGCGAGCGCGACCATCTGCTGAATCGCTGTGGAATATTCGCGCACGGGCTTCTTCACATCGATCTTCAGTCCGAACGATTCGAGCAGTTCGTCCGCGCGGTGCTGCACGGTTTTCCAGTCGATCAGCCCGAAGCGGCGCGGCTCGCGTCCGAGAAAGATGTTCTCCGCAACCGAGCGGAACGGCACCAGATTGATTTCCTGGTAGATCGTGCTGATGCCCGCCTCGCGCGCTTCCTTCGGCGTGCGGAAATCGGCTTCGCGTCCGTCGAAGCGAATCGTGCCCGCGCTTTTCCGATAGGCGCCGGTGAGGATCTTGATGAGCGTCGATTTGCCCGCGCCGTTCTGACCGATCAGCGCATGCACTTCGCCCGCCGTCACGGTCAGCCGCGCGCGTTTCAACGCCGCGACACCGCCGAAAGAGATGTCGATGTCCTGCATGTCGAGCAACGGAGCTTGAGCCATCGTGCGTCATCCATCATCGAAAGAACTGAAACGACAAAGCGGGCGCTTTGGAAAAGCGCCCGCGAAGGCCGACCTGTCGCTCAATAGCCGTACTGCATGCTCGCGTCGACGTTGCTCTTGTCATAGAAGCGATCGGAGACCTTGACCCACGGCGGGATCGTTTCGCCTTTCGCGTACTTCTGCGCGACGTCGCAGGCGAGCGGTCCGAAGAACGGGCTCGATTGCACGCTCGCGCCGAGTTCGCCTGCCTTGATCGCTTCGAGTCCGCCCTTGGTGCCGTCGATCGTGACGATCTGGATGTCCTTGCCCGGCTGCTTGCCCGCGGCCTTGATCGCGGCGATCGCGCCGAGCGCCATTTCGTCGTTGTGCGCATAGACGGCGGTCACGTCGGGATGCGCCTGCAACAGCGTTTCCATCACCTGGCGGCCCTTGTCGCGTGCAAAGTCGCCGCTTTGCGATGCAACGATCTTCATGCCCGGATTCTTGGCGATGACTTCATCGAAGCCTTTCTTGCGATCGTTCGCGGCGGACGCGCCCGTCGAGCCTTCGAGTTCGATGATGGTCGCCTTGCCATTGGTCGCCTTGATGAGCCAGTCGGCGGCGCGCTGTCCCTGGTCGATGAAGTCCGAACCGATGAAGGTGATGTAGTCCTTGCCGGCTTTCGCCATCGACTGATCGACGTTGCGGTCGACGAGAATCACCGGAATGCCGGCCTTTTTCGCCTGCATGATGACGGGCACGAGCGGCTTCTCTTCACGCGGCGGGAACACGAGCAGATCGACGTGCTGCGCGATCATGCTTTGAATGTCCGCGACCTGCTTGGCGGCGGAACTGTTCGCGTCGGTCATGACCATCTGCCAGCCGCACTTCGAGGCGATCTCCTTGAAGCTGCGGGTCTCCGCGAGCCGCCAGGGGTTATTGCTTTCCGTCTGCGCGAAGCCGACTCTCAGCGGCTTCTTGTTTGGGATCTTCGGCAGCGCGTCGTCCGCGGCATGCGCGATGCCGAAGCCGGCGGAAAAGGTGAGCGCAGCGAGTGCGATAAACGATGCAGCGATCGGGCGCAGGCCCGTTTTCTTTGTGAGCGACAGCATGTCTTCCTCCGATAAGGATGGTTTGCCTCTTCTTGTCAATGCCGATGCTTGTGATGCCCGGTCTACTGCGTGCTGCGAGAGCGCCAGCTAGAGAGCTAGATGCACTGGCTAGTCGTTAATATTATTAATAGCGAGTTGCTTCGTTTCGGCGATGACCTTGACCGAGCCGCGCTCGATCAACGGTCCGTCGAGCTTGACCGTGCGACGCCGCACGGGCGCGCCCGCCGCGCGGTTGTGTTCTTCCTGCAAGAGCGTGTCGACCGCCCATTTGCCAAGCTCGTAGTTCGGCAACACGACGGTCGATAGCGGCGGATGCGTGTGCCGCGCGATTTCCTGATCGTCGTAACCGAGCACGGACACATCGTCGGGCACGCGCAGGCCGAGCTGCTTGAGCGCTTCGATTGCGCCGAGCGCCATCAGATCGTTGGCGCAGAAAATGGCCGTCGGCGGATTCGGCTCGCGCATCAGCGAGAGCGTTTCCTCGAAGCCGGTCGCCGGTCCCCAGTCGCCTTCGCGCACGAGTTCCGGCGCGAACGGCAAATCGGCCGTCGCCAAAGCCGTGCGATAACCCTTCAAACGATCGCGCGCCGCATCCTGCCACGGCTCGCCGTTGATATAACCGATCCGCCTGTGTCCCGCCGCGAGCAGATAGTCCGTCGCCGTGTGGCCGCCCGCGACTTCGGCGGGCACCACCGACGACACATCGGCATCGCTCGAATAGCAGTTGAGCAGCACGGTCGGCACGCGCGCGAGCGCCGCGGGTACGGTCACGCGGCGGGTGTACACGGTCGCGTAGATCACGCCGAGCACGTTCGCATTGCCGAGCGTCGCTTCGAGCACGCGGGCTTCGATCTCCGCGTTGCCGTGCGTCGAATACACGGCGAGCATGCGGCCGTGAGCGAACGCGGCATCGCGCGCGCCGTCGATGCTGACGACCGGATGCGGGCTCGTGGAGATCTCATCGGCGAGATAGACGATCAGGTTGCGTTCGCCCTGTGCCGTGTCGAACGAGGGCAGCGCGCTCGTTTCGCGCTGCGTCATCCGGTAGCCGAGTTCCTGGGCCGCGCGCAGTACCTTGTCGCGCGTGGCGTCGGAGAACTTCGCGCCGCTCGCGTTGTTGAGCACGAGTGAAACCGTCGATTGCGAGACTCCGGTGAGCTTCGCAATGTCGGTCATGGTGGGGCGGCGTTGGGTCGTCTTCTTCATGGGCTTGCCGGCTGGAGTGCAGCAAACTTACCACTAATATTAGCGATGAACAACGCGCATCGGCGCCCATTCGATCGGGGTTTTCACCGAGTATTACTAATAATATTGACGACCCAAAGCGACGCATGCGATTCTTTTTTGCAAACCGACATGGAGGAGACGCGCATGGCCCGTTACGACGAAAGCACGAGAGACGCACTCGCGGATGCGTTCAACCGCGACGGCTTCGTGCTGTTGCGCAATCACTTTCCGCGCGCGACGATCGAAGCGTGGCGCGACGCATTCGCGCCGCTGCTCGAGCCTCATGTCGAATCCGACGCGAACGGCAATCGCGGCCCCGGCCGCTATTACGTAACGCTGCCGTTCGAAGGCCTCTTTGCCGATCCGGCCATTGTCTGCGATGAAGACATTGTCGGTATCGTGGAGCGCGTGGCGGGCCGCGATCCGGTGATGTGCCAGCTCGCCACCGATACGCCGGTGCTCGGCTCGCAGTTCCAGGACTGGCATCGCGATACGCCGCCGCTCTTTGACGACGCGCCGGAAACGCCGTCGTTTCAGCTTGCAGTGAACTTCCCGCTCGTGGATGTCGACGATAGCAATGGGCCGCTCGAGACGACGCGCGGCACGCATCGCATCTCACGCGAAGAAGCATTGGAAGGTCTGGAAGCGGGGCGCTTCCCAGCCGAGCGCGTGCCGATGCAAGTCGGCGACGTGATGATCCGCGACGTGCGCGGGCTGCATCGCGGCACGCCGAATCTGACCGGCGTGCCGCGCCCGATGGTCGTGATCGGCTATAGCCGCGGGTGGTATTTCCGGCCCGAAGTGCATATCGACGTGCCGCGCAAGGTGCTCGCCGAACTGCCGCCGCGCGCGCGGCGTTTGTTGCGCTTTAATCCGGTGGTCGAAGAAACCGCGCGCACGTTCGATGAAAACTACCGGCAATTTGCGTATTGAGCGCGTATTGAGCGGCGAGGCGCAAGGACGCTCTATTGAGCCATAGCTTCGCAGCATCTCGACACGCCGCTATTCGCGCACGCGCCGCGCAGCTATGATTGGAGCAGGGCGGCGCCTGGCCTATTCAAAAACGCCGTCCCGCTGCGTCGAAACTGGTGAAGATTGTGTTTGCCGCGTCGGCGGCTCGTGGTTGAAGAAAGCGGTTGAACAAAGCGGTTGAACAAAGCGCCTTTTGCAGGTCCTGGAAACAAACCAGAACGAAGGGGAATGCCGTGGCCAGCTACGATCGCAATCACGAGGTTCCGTTCAACACAGGCCGGCGGCAGTTTCTCGGCTACACCGGCGCCGGCGTGCTCGCCGCGATGCTGCCCGGTTGCGGCAGCGACGAGGTGCAGTCGACGCCTTATCAGCAGACCATTGCACTCGGTCAGCAGATGATCCAGCAGGCCGTCAGCGATCCGTCGACTCCTGTCGCGGCAATCTCCGTCGCGATGGTCAAGGGCAACGCGGTGGTCTGGCAGCAGGCGTTCGGTGTGGCGTCGGTGCCGGGGCAGATCAAGGCGACGCCGCAAACGCGCTTTAACATCGGCTCCGTCAGCAAGCTGTTCCCGGCGCTTGCGGCGGCGATCCTCGTCGACCGCGGGCTCATCACGCTGGACACGCCGATCGTCAAATATCTGCCGGCCTTCACGATGCTGTCGCCGGAATACGCGCGAATCACCACGCGTCATCTGCTGTCGCACGCATCCGGTTTGCCCGGCACGAACGGGCGCAATCTCTTCACGTTTGAGCCGGTTGCCGGTTACGCCGCCGACACGCAAGCCGAACTCGCCAACTCGCATCTGAAGCATTTGCCCGGCGAGCTGGCCGTCTATTGCAACGACGGCTTCACGATGGTCGAGCAGATCGTGCTCGCCGTGACGGGCCGGAGTTTCGCGGACTTCGTGCAGTCGGAGATTCTCGCGCCGCTGAAGATGACGAACTCCAGCTATCTGACGAGTGTGCCGTCCGATGGATCGTTCTCGCTGCCGTACGTGAAGGGCGCGCAGCATCAGGAATTCGTCAATGCGTACGCGACCGGCGGACTGAGTTCGACGCCCGCCGACATGATGAATCTCGCGCAGATGATCTACGGCGGCGGCGTATTCCAGGGACAGCGCATCGTGTCCGCCGCGGGCATCGCGGAGATGGGCGCCGACCAGACGAAAAGCCTGACGATCAACCCGTCGCCGGAATGGCGCTGGGGTCTGGGCTGGGACAGCGTGGTCCAGCCCGCGCTCAACGCCGCAGGCGTGCTCGGCTGGGAAAAGGACGGCGGCACGGCGTTCTACTCGACCGAATTTTTCGTCGTCCCCAATGCGAAGTTCGCGCTGATGGTGACCGGCAATGCCGGATACAACGCTCGCGCTATTGCCGAAACGCTGGTGCTGTCGGCGCTGAAGGAAGACGGCACGATTGCGTCGCTGCCGGCGAAGCTCGCCAACACGGCGCCGCCGGCCGCATCGGGGCCGGGCATCGCGGGCGGCGCCGGCATTTACGGCAATTCCGATTCGCCGTATCAGGTGCTCGCCAATGCGGACGGCAGTCTGCAGATCAACCAGTGGGACGCCGATACCCGAGGCTGGGCCGAGATCGGCGCGTACCAGTACCGCAGCGACGGCTGGTGGTGGAGCGCTGCCGATACGGCGTCGTACCGCTTCACCGTCGTGTCGGGCAACGACAGCGAGGGCAATGCATTCAACTATCGCTATCTGATGAAGCGGGTCGTGCCGGGCGCGGGCTACGCGTATCTGACGCTGCCGGTCGGCCAGCAACTCGCACCGCTGGCGCCGCTCGACAGCGCGTGGCAGCAACGCGTCGGCACGCAATGGACCTTGACCAACGATTCACCGAGCGCCGTGCCGATTGTCGTTCTTGGCAATCCGCCGGCCTTTTTCGCGACCCTGGCTGAACTTCCCGGCTACGTGCTGTTCGGCAACGAGGATCTTCGCTACGAACTGTTCGTGCCGGTGAGCGATACGCTCGGCGGCATGTCCGTCAAAGTGCCGGGCAACTTTGGACGCGACCTGTACGAGATCCGCTTTGCGTCGCCTGGCGCGACGACGCTGACGATCGGCAGTTCGATTTACGCTCGTATCTGACACTGAGTGCGCGCACCGCGGTAAACCGAACGCCGATGTCCCGAGGCCTGATTTGATAATATCTGATTGGTCAGTTATATCGGATCATTCAGGAGGCCTCGCGTGCGTCACTACACCAAAGACAATTTCAGGCTGACGGAGAGCGTGGGCTTCCAGTTGGTGAAGGCGCGCAACCTGATCGTCGCCGAAATGGACGCGGCGCTCAAGGAACTCGACATCTCCAGCCAGCAAATGGGCATCATGCTGACGCTTCGCCAGCGCCTCGCGTCGACGCCGTTCGAGCTGTCGAAAATGCTTGCCATCGATACGGGCCTGATGACGCGCATGCTCGACAAGCTCGAAACCAAGGGCCTTTTGGTGCGCTCGCGCGACGAGACGGACCGCCGCGTGGTCAATCTTTCACTCACGAAAGAGGGCGCCGCCGTCGCCGATCAGATTCCTCACGTCGCGCCCGCTGTGCTGAACGCACGGCTGAACGACTTCACAAAATCCGAACTCGTTGAATTGCGCCGTTTGCTGCGTAAATTCCTGAGCGACTGAACGCGGCGCTCGCCGTCTGCTCCGTCTGCTTCGCCCGTGCCTCCGCAAAACTAAAGACTGTCGCCGCCAATGAAACAATGAGTTCCATGTGGCGCCGTTGATAGTATCTGACATGTCAACTATTGTGTCGACAGGCAACGAGGAGCAACGCATGTCGCACTATTCAAAGGCCGATTTTCATTTGACGGATAGCGTCGGCTTTGCGATCAGCAAGGCGCGCAATCTGATGGCGATGCACATGGACGCGGCGGTGAAGGGCTTGAATGTGCGCGCGCATCACGTCGGCATTTTGCTGTCGCTACTGCAGGGCATCGACACGACACCGGCGGCGCTGTCGCGTCATCTCGGCGTCGATACCGGCCTGATGTCGCGCACACTCGACAAACTCGAGACACGGGGTCTGTTGACGCGCTCGCGCAGCACGGGCGACCGCCGCGTCGTCAACGTCGGACTCACGAAAGCGGGCCGCGAGGTTGCGCTGCGTATCGCCGAGATTGTGCCGGATGTGCTGAATGCCCGGCTCGAAGGCTTCACTCACGACGAATTCAATGAACTGCGCCGTCTGCTTGGCAAGTTTCTGAGCGACTGAGCGCTTTTTTTTAACCATATATCTGACAGGTCAGCAAATGAGAAACGAGTTAAAGAAAGAACGGCGCGCTTCACGGCTGCTGAAAGCGGGTGTGTCGATCATGTTTGCCGCGGTGCTGTCGGCGTGCGCGAACTATGCGGGCATCCACAGCGACGCAAAGACGGCCGGCCCGCAGCAGTACGCCACGCAACAAAGCATTCCCGCCGAACAAGGTCACTGGCCCGCAGCGGACTGGGCCGACCAGTTCGGCGACGCGCAACTGAAAGCGCTGATCGACGAAGCGCTGAAGAGCAGCCCGACGCTCGATCAGGCGCGCTCCCGCGTCTCGGCGGCCGCTGCTTATAGCGAAACCGCGAAGGCCGGCACGATGCCGCGCGTCGACGCGAGTTATTCGCTGACGCGTCAGCAATTCTCGGGCACCGCGCTCGTTCCGCCTCCGTACGGCGGCTCGTGGCAAACGGAAAACAAGGGCTTGTTGAATGCTTCATACGATCTCGATCTGTGGGGCAAGAATCGCGAAGCGCTGAAGGCCGCGATTTCGCAACTTCAAGCGAGTCAGGCCGATGCCGAGGTCGTGAAGCTGACGCTGACGACGTCGATTGCACGCACGTACAACCAGCTTGCGCGCCTCTATCTGTTGCGCGACATCGCGCAGCAGGAGGTCACGCAGCGTGAGCAGATCGAGCGCATTACCGCGGGGCGCATTGCGACCGGGCTCGATACTGAGGTCGAACGCAAGACGGCGCAGGCCAATCTCGCGACGAGCCGTGCCGCGCTGAAGTCGCTCGACGGACAGATCCTCGCGACGCGCTACCAGATCGCCGCGCTGCTCGGTGCGGGCCCGGACCGCGGGTTGCAGATTGCGCGGCCGTCGCTCGGTCTCGGCGACGAAGTCCGTCTGCCCGACAACCTGCCCGCCGATCTTGTGAGCCGCCGCCCCGACATCGTGGCCGCGCGCTGGCGCGTCGACGCGATGACGCACGACGTGAAGGAAGCGAAGGCCGAGTTCTATCCCGACATCAACCTGAGCGCGGCAATCGGGCTCGATGCGTTCGGCTTTGGCCGCTTTCTGACGGCGGCTAGCCGAACGGCATCGGCCGGTCCCGCAATCCACTTGCCGATCTTCGACGCAGGCGCATTGCGCGCGCAATTGAAGGGCCGCTACGCCGACTTCGATTACGCGGTCGCGACCTACAACCAGACGCTCGTGACGGCGCTAAGCGAGGTCGCATCGCAACTGGCCAATGTGCGCTCGACCGATGCACAGCTTGTCGATGCACAGGCGGCACAGGACGCCGCGCGCGAGGCCGACAGACTCGCGCTCGTGCAATACAAGGCGGGCCTGACGAATCAACTGACCGTATTGAACGCCGACGTCAACGCGCTTTCCGCCGATCAGGCCGTGGCGAACCTGCGCATGAGCCGCCGCGATCAGCAGATTGCGCTGGCTTCCGCGCTTGGCGGCGGCTTCGTCGATACATCGAACACCGATGCGGGGCGCACGCAAGCATCGAATCCATCCGTTGACGCCGCGCGTTGAGCGGCCTTCCGAATAACCCACGACCGAATCTGCCTGGAGAATCGACATGAGTGAAATCAACACGCCGGAGCGCGACGCGACGCATGCGGCGCCCGCCAACGTAGACACAGCAAAGGCACCCAATGCCGCCGCGGCCACCGCGGCCACCGCGCCCACCGCCGCGAGCGAGCCGAATTCGCGCAAGCGCCAACTGCTGCTCACGCTGCTTGGTGCAGCCGTCGTCGTATCGGTCGCGGCATACGGTGCCTATTACATGACCTATGCGCGTTATCACGAGACGACCGACGACGCCTACGTAAGCGGCAATCTCGTGCAACTCACGCCGCAAGTAACCGGTACGGTCGTCGCGGTGAACGCCGACGACACGCAGATCGTGAAGGCGGGCGACCCTGTCGTCACGCTCGATAACGCGGACGCCACAGTCGCGCTCGGCAACGCCGAAGCGATGCTGGGGCAGACCGTTCGCCAGGTGAGCAGCCTGTACGTGAACAACGATTTCTACGCCGCCAACATCGCGCAGAAAGAGTCCGATCTGGCTCGGGCGCAAGACGATCTGCGCCGCCGCCAGGCCGTCGCCGACACGGGCGCGGTGTCCGCGGAAGACATCGCGCATGCACGCGACACGGTGACCGCCGCACAGGCCGCGCTCGACGCCGCGCGTCAGCAGGCGGAAGCCAATCGCGCGCTGACCGACCACACGACAATCGAACAGCACCCGAGCGTGCAGGCCGCGGCGTCGAAAGTACGCGACGCGTACCTCGCCTATGCACGCAACACGTTGCCCGCGCCCGTCACCGGCTATGTGGCGAAGCGCTCGGTGCAGGTGGGCCAGCGCGTATCGCCGGGCACGCCGTTGATGGCCGTAGTGCCGCTCAACGGCGTCTGGGTCGATGCCAACTACAAGGAAAGCCAGTTGCGCAACATGCGTATCGGCCAGCCTGTCACGCTGACGGCCGACGTGTACGGCAGCAAGGTCGAATATCACGGCCGCGTGGTCGGCTTCTCGGCGGGCACGGGTAGCGCCTTTGCGACGTTGCCCGCGCAGAACGCGACCGGCAACTGGATCAAGGTGGTTCAGCGTTTGCCCGCGCGCATCGAACTCGATCAGAAGGAACTGCAAGCGCATCCGCTACGAATCGGCTTGTCGATGCAGGTCGATGTGGACACACGCGATAGCACCGGCGCGCAACTCGGCGCGGCCGTGAATACGACGTACCGCACCGATGTCTTCGCGCAATACGGGGCTCAGGCCGATGCGGAGATTCAGAAGATCATCGAGCGGAATAGTGTTGTCGCGCATCCGGGACCGACGGAGCGTGTCGTATCGTCGGCACAGGGCACGCGTGACAAGCGCAACAGCGCCGCCATGCCAAAACGCGCGGGCTGAAGTGCAGAACGTGACGCCGTTCGTTATCGCGTCTTCATTTATCCATTTAGCTGACAGGTCAGATAGATATTGCCGGCCTGTTCGCGACTTCGTACTGGAAGTGAGATGAATTCCTCGACGCAACTCGCACCGCCGCCGCTGAGCGGCGCAAAGCTGGTTCTCGCGACCTTCGCCGTCGCCCTCGCGACGTTCATGAACGTGCTCGATTCGTCCATCGCCAACGTTGCGATTCCGACTATCTCGGGCAACCTCGGCGTATCCGTCGATGAAGGCACGTGGGTCATCACGTTGTTTTCCGCGGCGAATGCAGTCGCCATTCCGCTGACGGGCTGGCTCACGCAGCGCGTCGGTCAAATCAAGCTGTTCGTCGCCGCGATCGTGCTGTTCGTATTTTCTTCGTGGCTGTGCGGGGTCGCGCCGAACCTGGTGATCCTGCTCGCCGCGCGCGTGTTGCAGGGTGCCGTGGCCGGTCCGCTGATTCCGTTGTCGCAAGCGATTCTGCTCGGCTCGTATCCAAAGGAAAAGAGCTCGACCGCGCTGGCGTTGTGGGCGATGACGGCCACGGTCGGCCCGATTGCCGGTCCGGCGTTGGGCGGCTGGATCACCGACAGCTATAGCTGGTCGTGGATCTTTTACATCAACATTCCGGTTGGTCTCTTTGCTGCGGCCGTGACGTGGTTTATCTATCGCGACCGCGAGACGCCGGCGCGCAAACTGCCCATCGACAAAGTGGGTTTGATGTCGCTCGTCGCATGGGTCGCGTCGCTGCAAATCATGCTCGACAAGGGCAAGGACCTCGACTGGTTCAGCTCGCCGGTGATCTGCATTCTCGCGGCCGTGGCGGCGGTCAGCTTCGTGTTTTTCCTGATCTGGGAATTCACCGAAAAGAACCCGATCGTCGATCTCCGGCTCTTCGCGGTACGCAATTTCCGCGGCGGCACGATTGCGATTTCGGTCGCGTATGCGGTGTTCTTCGCGAACCTCGTGATTCTGCCGCAATGGATTCAGGGCTATCTCGGCTATCGTTCGGTGGATGCCGGTCTGGTCACCGCGCCGCTCGGCATCTTCGCGGTGCTGCTCGCGCCCGTGATGGCGAAGATCATGCCGAAGACGGATGCACGCGTGCTCGCGACGCTGGCTTTCGTCGGTTTTGCCGCGGTTTTCCTGATGCGCTCGCATTACACGACGGGCGTCGACACCTATACGCTCGTGCTGCCGACGCTGCTGCAAGGCATTCCGATGGCGCTCTTTTTCACGCCGCTTACCGCGATCATTCTGTCGGGACTCTCACCCGATAAAATTCCTGCGGCCGCCGGCCTGTCGAACTTCGTGCGCGTATTCGCGGGCGGCGTGGGCACGTCGCTGATCACGACGGGCTGGAACAACCGGACGATCCTTCATCACGCGCAACTCGCGGAACAGTCGGGCGTCAACAATCCGGCTTATACGTCCGCGCTCGCGGACATTCATACGACGCTCGGCGGCAACATGGATCAGGCGGCGGCGTTCTTCGAGCGCTCGCTGAATGCACAGGCCGCGATGCTCGGGCTGAACGACATCTTCTGGCTTTCGTCGATGATCTTTATCGTGATCATTCCGCTGATCTGGCTCACGAAGCCGGGCAAGGGCGGTGGCGGCGGGGCGGCGGCAGGTGCGCACTAGGATGCGCGAGGAGACGAGACGTTCGAAGTAGCGAACGTCTCGTCGCGGTTCACCGCACAGCCACAACCATTACGCCGCCGACAACCTCACCGACACGCCCGTCCCCGTATAAACCGGCGTCGCCTTGAAGCCGTCGACCGTCACCGTCGAGAACTTCGCGGAGCCGGCCGCGCCGTCGATCAGCGCGATGGTATCGCCGGCCTTCGGCGCATAGCCGTTCACGAACTTCACATGCAGCGTGCCGCCCACGACGCTCAGCGTGCCGCCCACACGCAGACGCCCGCCGCCGTTGCCGTCGATGTCGAGTTCGAGCGTCGTGTTATCGAGCTGCGTGTAGCGCGTCGCGATCGTCACCGGCGCGCCGGCCGCGATCTTCACGCTGCCGCCCGAGCCGACATACACGTCGCCGCTGCCGAACGCGTTCGCCGAGCCCGCCGCGAGCGTGCCGCCGCTCACTTGCGTGCCGCCCGTGTAGCGGTTGTTGCCCGACAGCGTCAGCGTGCCTGTGCCTTGCAGCGTCAGCTTGCCTGCACCGGCAATATCGTTGCGCCACACGTCGGCCGCATTGAGCCCGCCCTGCGACGCATCCATCGACACGATCACGTTGCCGTTGAACGCGCCATAGCCGTCGGCGGCGGCGAACAGGTTCAGGCGGCCCCAGCCTTCCGCGTCGTCCATCACCGGATAGCCGGACGGCATCTCGGTCGTCTTCAGCACGACGCGCCGCTGGTCCGCGCTCAGGTACGGGAAGCGCGTTTGCAACAGAATTTCCGCGCCCTTGGGCACAAGCGGCGGCGCATCGGTCGATGCGATCGGGCCGAAGCCGAACGTCATGCGGCGCATGAATGCCGCTTTATTTGCGGTGTAATCGGCGAAGCGGTCCGTTGCCGCCGTGCCCGAACGAGCGAATGCGGCGAAGCTCGCGCCGTTGGTCCCGCTGAGCTGCTGCAGCGCCTGGTGAGCCTGAACGTAGGCGGCCTGCGCGTCGCTTGCATACGTGTTCAGGTTCGCCGCGCTGACGGCGAGCGCGAGCATCCGGCCGCCGATCACGTCGAGCGGCGAGTGCATGCCGGCGAGAATCCGGTTCTCGCCGAGTTCGAGACCGCGGCTCACCATTTCCTGGAATCGTTCGGGAACGAGCCACGCCATCGTCGTCGCATCGCGCATCGCTTCGGCCTCATGACCGCTGATGAAGCCGCCGTCGGTCGCGGGTGTCGTGCTTTCCGCGGGAACGAGCGTCGGCGCGACCACGACGCTCGCGCTCCAGCGATACGGCCGTGCGTACTTGTAAAAGCGTTTCGCTGGTTCCGTCGATGCGTTGTTGCCCATCTCGTTCAAGAGATCGACGACCTTGCCGAAGCTCGCGTTCGTGCTGCCGCCGACGCCGACGTTATTCCCCGAGTCGTTGTACAGCACGGTCGTCGCGTCCGGCGGCACGCTGGTGATGCTGGTCGTCTGCTGCGCCGCCGTGCGCCATGCGGCGGCGAGCGGGCCCATCCCGTCGGTCACGCTGTAGCCCTTGCCGCGGCGGTCGTCGAAATACGCGGCGTCGGCCTGCTGCGGCGTGCGCGCGGTCGTCGCGTCGATCACGTATTGAACGTTGGCGCCCAGCACCGCGCTGTTCAGGATCGTGCCGCACGGCGTGCCGCTGGCGGGCAGGCCGGAGCAGGTCGACGGCACGATCGCCGGAAACGCGCCGTTGGCCGGCGCGCTCACGCCCGCGTCGACCAGCATCGTCGACGGCTGCCACAGGTCGAGAAAGCGGCTCACCACACGCACCGCAGCGTTGGTCGACAGCGTTGCATAACGCGCGTCGCCGCGCTGGTTCGTCGCGATGTTATCGACGAAGGCCGGCACGCCCGGCACGGGCGCGCTGTCGACGAAACCGGGATCGGCCGGCGGCGCCGGCACGGCCGCGACGGGCGTATTAGTGGCGACGACATCGCCGCCGCCGCCGCAGGCAGCCAGAACGATCGCACTCGACAACGCTGCGACGTGCAGCGGAAAACGGCTTCGTGACGCAAACATGCCGACTCCATCCTGAGGGTCAAAGATGGCGCATTGTCGTGGGCGAACGTGACGTGGAGGTTACGGAGCCGTTTAGCGGGGGATTTGGTGTTGGGGTGGGGAAGAGCGAGGCGACGCTCGCTACTCTTTAGCTGGATCGATGCGCCGGCGTTCAATGGATGCGGCTATCCGGCGCATACATACGCAACAAGCGAGAAAAACGGTTGTTACTTCCCGTACATGTCGAAATCGAAGTACTTCGCTTCGATCTTGCGATACGTGCCGTCCTTGAGCAATTCGGCAATCGCGCCGTTTAACGCATCGCGCAGTTGCGGCTCCGACTTGCGCACGCCCGCCGCGTCGCCGTCGCCCATGATCTTCGCGTCGTAGACCACATCGCCTGCGAATGAAAAGCCCTTGCCGGCCGGCGTCGCGAGAAAACCCAGCTTGCCCTGCACGGCGTCCATCAGCACCGCATCGACGCGCCCCGCCGTCAAGTCGGAATAAGCCTGGTCGTAGCTCGGATACGCGACCACTTCCACGCCCGACGACGCCCACTTCTCGCGCGCATACGTTTCCTGCACGGTGCCTTGCTCGACCGCCACGCGCTTGCCCGCGAGCTTCGACGCTTCGGGCAGCAGATGCGCGCTGTCCTTCGCGATCAGACGCGTCTGGTTGCGGTACAGCCGGTCGGTGAAGTCGATCTGTTCGCGGCGCTTGGCGTTTGCCGCCATCGACGAAAGGATCACGTCGAACTTGCGCGCCTGAAGGCCGGGAATCAGTCCGTCGAAACTGCTTTGCACCCACACGCACTTCGCCTTCAGTTTCTCGCAGATTGCATTGCCGAGGTCGACGTCGAAGCCCACGACCGTGCCGTCTTTTGCGATCGATTCGAACGGCGGGTACGTCGGGTCGACGCCGATGCGGATCGTGGTCCACTCCTTGGCCGATGCCATCGTGCTCGCGGCCATCAGGGCGAGCAGGGCGGCGCTCAACATCGTCTTTACGCGTGTGGTCTTCATAGAGGCTCCGTGTGTGATGTGGTGTGGTGTGGGTGTGGTGCGATTCGTTTCGTCTGCGATGGATGGGATCAACTGGGAAATTCGCCGCGAGTGAAGTCGTCGCCGAGCGCGATGGAGTCGGCGATCTCGTCGACCGTAACGGGTTTGATCGGCGCGCGAATGCGGTAGTAGCCGACGTCGCCGACCGCGCGTTCCTGCACCTGCGCGATGAGTTCGCCGACCGTCGCGCCACACCATCGGCCCTGACACGGACCCATGCCGCAGCGTGAAAACGCCTTCATCTGGTTCGGCCCCTGACAGCCGATTGCCGCGATCGCGCGAATCTCGCCCGCCGTGACTTCCTCGCAACGGCACACGATGACGTCGTCGGCGGGACGGCGTAGCGCGGCAGGCGGCGTGTAGAGCGCGTCGAGCAGCGGGCGCACGGCGAGATGCCGTTTCATCGCGAGCCGCGAGCGACGGCCGCGTGCATCGCGCGACGCGGCATCGAGCGCGCCGAGTTCGCGTGAGATATCGAGTGCCGCAAGCGTGCCCGCGTGCGCAGCCGCTTTCGCGCCGCCGATGCCCGCGCCGTCGCCCGCGATCCATATGTGCCCGACCGTGCTGCGTCCGTGCGCATCGGTGCGAGGGCGCCAGCAGGCCGACGACGCATCCCATTCGTGCTCGCAACCGAGCGAGCGGGGCAGTTGCGTCGACGGAATCACGCCCTGATGCAGCAGCACGAGCGACGTGTCGATCGAACGATGCGTGCTGTGTTCGTCGGCGAAATGCACGCGTTCGGCGCGCTCTTCGCCTTCGATCGAGAACGCACTTGCGCCGCGATAAATGGGGATGCCCGCGCGCTTTACCGCGCGCATCATGCGCAGACCCTTCAGCAGATAATCGGCGCCTGCAAGCGCGGGCAGCGCATAAGGCAAGGCGGCGCGCCACGCATCGCGCGGCGTCGTATCGATGATGGCGCGCACACGGCGTCCCGCATTCAGCAACTGCGATGCGAACAACCACAGCAGCGGTCCGCAACCGGCAAGCACGGCGTCTTGCGATGGCGCGAGTCCCGACGACTTGAGCAGCGTTTGCGCCGCACCGATACCCATCACGCCCGGCAGCGTCCAGCCGCGCACCGGCCACGGACGCTCCTGCGCGCCCGTCGCGACGAGCACCGCGCGCGCCGAGATGTCGAGCGTGCCGCCAGGTTGCGCACCTTGTGCACCTTGCGCGCGGCGCGTGAGCATCGCGACGGCGCGGCCGTTTTCAAACGCGATCTGCCATACGACGCAGCGCGCCAGATGCTTCGCGCCGCTGGCATCGAAAGCCGCGATCAGCGTGCGTCCGCCGAGATACTCGTCGCCGAGCACGTGTGCATCGCTCAGCGGAGACTGCGCGGCGTTGCGATAAATCTGTCCGCCGGGCGCCTCGCCTTCGTCCGCGACGATCACATCGAGACCCGCACGGCGCGAAGCGATCGCCGCCGACATGCCCGCCGGTCCCGCGCCGATGATCAGCAGATCGCACGTCGATTGCACTGGAGGCTGCATCATGCGAGCCTCGCTTTACCGGACATCGCGCGGACCCGCATGCCGTCGCAGACGCGCGTCATGCACGCCTGCACGTTCGGCACGCCGTCGATTTCGACGAGACAGTCGAAGCACACGCCCATCATGCAGAACGGTCCGCGCGGGGCGCCGCTGACGGGCGTGGTCCGGCAGGCGAGCGCGCCGCTTTCGAGCAACGCCGCGGCGACCGTGTAGTGCTGCGGCACATGCCGGTGCGTGCCGTCGATATCGACGCGCACCGTGGGCGCCGGCAAGGTGACGAGAGATTCAAAGTACGTGGGCATCGGTCGAATTCGAAAAACGCGTGGCGACGAAGGGATCAAGTATTGAAGGTCGCGCGCTGCCCGCGATCCACGGCGCGATCACGTCGGCATGGGCGGCGGCGAGCGTCACGCCGCTATGGCAGATGGCGAGGAACGCGCCGGGATGCGTGGACGATTCCTCGTAGACCGGCAGGCCGTCGGGCGTCATGATGCGAAGCGCGCCCCACGCGCGCACGATGCGCGCATGCCCGAGCACCGGAAATGCGGTGCGTGCGCGGCGCGCGATATCGGCCATGACGGCGCGCGTCTGGCCGTCGTCGAAGCCGACGGCTTCGGCAGAATCGCCGAGTAGCACCGAGCCTTCGGGCGTCTGCCGCACGACCAGCGTCGGATAGTCGAGAAACGGCGCGAGCCGCTCCGTCACCATGATCTGACCGCGCAGGGGCGTGATTGGCGCGAGCATGCCGACCATTGGCGCCAGGCGCTGGTTGTCGAGGCCCGCGGCGAGCACGACGCGTTCGGCTTCCAGCGTGCCGTGCGGCGTATCGATTTCGAAGCGGCCCACATATGGGCGGATTTCACGCACTTCATGGTGCGGCAGATACGTGCCGCCCGCGAGCGCGAAGGCCTGCTGCATCGCGCGCAACGTATAGAGCGGGCTCGCGTGTCCGTCATGCGGCGAGTACAGCGCGCCCGCCAGTTTGTCCGATGCCGAGGGCACGCGCGCCTTCAGCGCATGGATATCGAGCACCTCATAAGTGAGCGACGCGTCGCGCAAGCGAATCGATTCCAGCAACTGCCGGCCCGCCTCGAGCTGCTCGATGGTTTCGCACAACTCGATGCCGCCTGGGCGCTCGAAGCCCGCATCGACGCCGGTCTTGCGCTGCAATTGCGCGGCGAACGCGCCCCAGCGCTCGGACGATTCACGCGACCACTGCGCGTAGGGCAGGCACCGGCCGCCCTTGCCTTGTACCCAGACGAGCCCGAAATTGCCGCGTGCCGCACGATGCGCGGAGTCCGCGCCGTCGCATACGGCTACGCGTTTGCCTGCACGGACGAGCCCATAGGCGATGGCCATGCCGACGAGTCCTCCGCCCGCGACCACGATGTCGAAGCGGCGTGCCGTGTTATGAGCCAGCTTATGCTGCATGAAATGCGTTTCCTGCCTGTTTTTACGAGTCGAGACCGAAGTTTGGGCGCTGCAAAAAACTGCGTCAAATGCCAGTTTGTCGGTCATCTATAATCCAATGTTATGGACACATCCGAACTCAAGATTCGCCAGATCGAGGCCTTTCGCGCCGTCATGCTTCGGCACACCGTCACCCGCGCCGCCGAGTCGCTGCATATCTCGCAACCCGCGGTGAGCCGTCTTATCGCCGATCTGGAAAGCCGCGTCGGCTTCGTGCTGTTCGATCGTCAGCAGGGGCGGCTCACGCCCACGGCGGAAGCGCGCGTGTTGTCCGAGGAAGTGGAGCGCGCGTTCGTCGGCATGGACCGCATCTCGCAGGCGGCGCGGCAGATACGCGCGATGCGGCGCGGCTCGTTGCGCGTGGCAGGCTCGCCCGCCGTGGCGCTCGATTTGCTGCCTGCGGTGATCGCGCGGTTCGTGGAGCGGCATGCGGGTATCGACATCAGTCTGCTTACGCATAGCGCGACGACGGTCGTCGAGAAAGTCGCGTCCGGGCAGTGCGATGTCGGCGTGATCGCGGAGCCGATTCCGCATCCGGCCGTTCGGAGCGAACGCCTGGCGAATGCGGTCATGCGCTGCATCGTGCCGCGCGGGCATCGGCTGGCGCGCAAGGCGTCGCTGACTCCTGCGGATTTACGCGGCGAGCGCTTCGTGTCGTTTCCGCAGAGTTTCGATGCACGCAGCGCGATTGACCGCGTTTTCGTCGATGCAGGCGTCGCGCGCGATCTCGTGATCGAGGCGCAACTCTCGCAAGCCATCGTGGCGCTCGTCGCGAATGGCGCGGGCGTCGCGCTGATCGATCCGGTCACCGCTGCATTTGCGCGGCAGCGTGTGGCCGTCAGGCCGTTCACGCCCGCCGTGCCGGATCATTTTTATCTCGTGACCAATGGGTCACGGCCGTTATCGCTCGTGGCAGAGACGTTTTGCGGCGCGATGCGGGAAGCGTTCGAGCGCGCGATAGCTGAACCTGATATCCGCAAAAAATAACGGGTGAAATCCGCATGCCGCCCGGCTGCTACACCCCAATCGCAGCAGCGGCCTTCGCCACCGCGTTCCCCCATTCTTCAAGACGTGCCGGGTCATAGCGCGATTCCGGCATCGAGATGCAGATGCTCGCCGCCGGCGCGCCGTCCGAGTCGATGACCGGCGCACCAATCGCGCACACTGCGGGACGATACTGCGAGAGATTCACCGAATAGCCGCGTTGCCGGATGCGCTCGAGTTCGAGACGTATCTCGGCCGGATCGGATGGCGTGGTGTCACTGAACTTCGGCAGATCGCGGCTCAGGATTTCGTCGGCGTCGGCTTCCGTCATGTACGCCAGTACCGCCAGGCCCGTCGCGGTCGCATGAAACGGACTCAGATCGCCAATCGGACTAAAGGTGCGCACCGTCTGCGTACAGTCTTCACGATCGATCAGGACCATTGAGTTGGTGCTGTCCGGCACCGACAGATGAACTGTCTCGTTGGTCAAATCGCGCAACTCGCGCATCGGCCCGCGCGCGGCCGCATACAGCGCACCGCCGCGCAGCGCGGCAGGCCGCACGCCGAGGATTCGCGGACCCACTTCCCAGCGTGTCAGGTCGCCGCTCGTCTGGCGAAGCCAGCCCGCCTCGTGAAACGTCAGCAGCGCGCGCTGCACGCTCGACTTCGGCATATCGAGCAGGCGCGCCAGCACGCCGACGCTGACCGGCTGGTTCTTCGACACAGCTTCGAGAATCTCGAGGCTCTTCAACAAACTTTTCATGCAGGTCTCCGATGAGCGACGGCGACGGGCGAGCGCCCACGCTGCGCTTGCAACGCAAAAAAGCGCGTGTTACTTTTCGTGCACTGTTCGTGGCACGCCGTGCCGTATTGTGGCACACCTCTCTTAGAGTTGCAAAGCATTGGAGAACGATTAAGGCAATGGGACTCTCTTTTCAGCCGCCCGGCGCTGCGCCGGTTATCGAAGCGCACGGCGCGCGCTTGCCCGCCATCGGCCTCGGCACCTGGCGCTCCACCCATGACGAAGGGGTGCAAGCGGTGCGCGCGGCGCTCGCAGCGGGCTATCGCCATATCGACACGGCGGCGCGTTACGAGAACGAGCAGGCGGTCGGGCAGGCGCTCGCGGCGAGCGGTTTGCCGCGCGACGAAGTGTTCGTCACGACCAAGGTGTGGCACACAGAATTGCGCGCGGCGGATTTCAGGCGTGCCGCCGAGGCGAGCGTCGCGCGGCTCGGGCTCGATCACGTCGATCTGCTGCTGGTGCATTGGCCCAATCCGGATGTGCCGCTCGAAGAGACCATCGGCGCGCTCTGCGACGCGCAGCGCAGCGGCTTGACGCGGCATATCGGCGTATCGAACTTTCCGGCCGCGCTGCTCGATCGCGCGGTCGCGCTTGCTTCTGTGCCATTGGCCGCCAATCAGTGCGAATACCACCCGTATCTCGATCAGACGCGCGTGCTCGACGCGTGCCGGCGGCATCGCATGGCGCTCATTGCGCATACGCCGCTTGGCAGCGGCAAGCTGCTCGCCGATCCGGTCATCGCGGACATCGCACGCGAATACGGGCGCAAGCCGGCTCAGATCATCTTGCGCTGGCTCGTGCAGCAGCCTGGCGTGGCGGCGATTCCCAAGTCGTCGAATCCGCTGCGCATCGGCGAAAACCTGGCCGTCTTCGATTTCGAACTCGATGCGGGCGCAATGGCGCGCATCGGCGCGCTTGCTCGCGCCGACGGCCGCGTGAGCAAGCCCGCGTGGCATCCCGAGTGGGACGCACCTGCGCATTCATCAGCGGCGGACAAACCATGAACTTCATCGACACCGCCATGAACCCCGCCATGAACCCCGCGATGAACCCCGCCATGAACCCCGCCATGAACCCCGCGATGCGCACGCATGGCGAACTGACGCTCGAAACCGACCGGCGGCATCTGATGCATCCCGGCACGCATGCGTCGGATCATGCGTCGGGTCAACTCGATGCGCGCCTCATCTCGCGGGCGAAAGGGATTCGCATCGAGGATCACGCGGGACGCTCGTACATCGACGCGTTCGCAGGACTCTACTGCGTGAACATCGGCTATGGACGCGAGGAAATGGCCGACGCCATCGCCGCGCAGACGCGCGAGTTGTCGTTCTATCACACGTATGCGGGCTTCTCGAACGACCCCGCTGTCGAACTGTCGCGGCGCCTGATCGAAGAGTGGGCGCCGCCCGGCATGAAGAAAGTGTTCTACGGCATGTCGGGCTCGGACGCGAACGAAACGCAGATCAAGCTCGCCTGGTACTACAACAACGTGCTGGGGCGGCCGCGCAAGAAAAAGATCATCGCGCGGCAGCGCAGTTATCACGGCTCGGGCATCGCGACCGGCAGTCTCACGGGGCAGCCCAAGTTTCACGCCGGTTTCGATCTGCCGATGCGCGAAGTGCTGCACACGGCTAGTCCCGACTTCTATCGCGATGCACGTCCCGGCGCGAGCGAAGCGGAGTTCGTCGCGGATTGCGTCGAGCACCTGGAGCAACTGATCGCGCGTGAAGGCGCCGACACGATCGCCGCATTTTTCGGCGAGCCGGTGATGGGCTCGGGCGGCATCGTGCCGCCACCATCAGGTTATTGGCCCGCGATTCAGGCGGTGCTCAGGCGTCACGACATTCTCTTCGCCGTCGATGAAGTGGTGTGCGGTTTCGGCCGGCTCGGTTCGCGCACGGGCAGCGAGCACTACGGTCTCGAGCCGGATCTGATGTCGGTGGCGAAGGGCCTGACGAGCGGGTATCTACCGCTGTCGGGTGTGATCGTCAGCGAGCGCGTGTGGGATGTGATCGAGCGCGGCTCGCGTGAGCAGGGCGCGATGAATCACGGCTGGACCTATTCGGGCCATCCGGTGTGCGCGGCGGCGGCGTTGACGAATCTCGACATCATCGAGCGCGAGCAGCTCGTGAACAACGCAGCGCAGGTTGGCGCTTATTTCCAGGCGCGTTTGCATGAGGCGTTCGACGCGCATCCGCTCGTCGGCAATGTCAGAGGCGTGGGCATGCTCGCCGCGCTCGAACTGATGGCCGGCAAGAGCGAGCGCCGCCCGTTTCCGGCCGCGGCGAAGGCGAGCCAGCGGGTAGCGCAGGCAGCGCTTGCGCGCGGTTTGATCGTGCGTGCGCTCGGCACCAACGACATCGTCGGCTTTGCGCCGCCGCTTGTCGCCACGCGCGCGGACATCGACGAAATTGTCGCGATCGCGCGCCATGCGCTGGACGATGTTAGCGACGCATTGTCTGTGCAGTAGCCGCCTGTTTTCACGCCCTCGCTTGCCTCGCGAGCGGGGCTCTTCAACTCAACCAGGGACTCGACCGTGTCCACGCGCAAGCAGGTTTTCTCTTCCGATTTCACCGACACGCCGTACTGGTGGCAAGACTGGCGTCCTCATGACGAACTGATGTCGGACGTGCCTCGCGACGCGGACGTGGCGATTGTCGGCGCCGGTTATGCGGGCTTGTCGTGCGCGCTCGAACTCGCGAAGCAGGGCTTGCGCGTGGCGGTGCTCGAAGCGGACGTGCCGGGCATCGGCGCCAGCACGCTAAGCGGTGGCCAGGTATCGGGAGGCGTGAACGTCGGCAAGGCGCCGTCGGGCAAGAAGCTGGATAGTTCGGTATCCGAAGAACGGCAGAGAAGGCTGCTCGGCGAAGCGTCCGTGTCATACGAAGTGTTTGAAAACATTCTGCGCGACAACGCGATTGAATGCAGCTACGTCAAGGCAGGGCGCATCAACGCAATGTGGACCGATGCGCACATGGCCGCGTGGCGCAAGCGCATCGTCAATCTGAACGCCTATGCGCGCGCCGGCGCACGCATGCTGTCGCGCGACGAATTACGCGGCGAACTGGCGAGCGACATCTATGCGGGCGGCGTGCTGATCGAACGCGCGGGCCAGGTTCATCCGTCGATGATGTTCGCCGGTTTGCTCGCCGCGGCGCGTGGCGCGGGCGTGACGGTATGCAGCCGCGCGGCGGTTCGAAGCATAGCGCGAAGCGGCGCTCAATACCGGGTGGAAACGTCGCGCGGCGTGCTCACGAGCCGGCATGTGGTGATCTGCACGAACGGCTACACCGGTTCGTCGATGCCCGATTTGCAGCGTCGCGTGGTGCCGGTCGTGTCGCACCAGATTGCCACCGAGGAATTGCCGGCCGACCTGCGCGCCTCGCTGATACCGAAGCGTCGCGGCATCTCCGAGACACGGCGTGTCGTCAATTACTACCGCTATTCGCCGGATGGCAAACGCCTGCTGTTCGGCGGCCGCGCGCGCTTTTATCACCTCGATCGCCGCCAGTCGGCTGCGGTCCTGCACGCGCAGATGGTCGAGCGCTTTCCGCAGATGGCCGATGTGAAGGTCGCGTATAGCTGGGGCGGCACCGTGGCGCTCACGCTCGATTTTCTCCCGCATCTGGGCCGCACCGCCGATGGCATTTACTACGCGCTCGGCTGCAACGGCAGCGGCGTCGTGATGATGACCTACCTCGGCTACAAGGTCGCGCGGCTGATCGCCGAAGGGCAAGCGCCCGAGACAAGCGCCTACGGCACGCCGATGGTCACGCATCCGCTTTATAGCGGCAAGCCGTGGTTCATGCCCGCGCTCGGCAGTTACTACCAGATTCGCGACGTCATCGACAAACGCAGGCGGCACGCATGAACGGCCGCACATCGCTTGGCGCATACCATTTAACACAGGCAAGGGCACGACAATGGGCTTGAGAATCGGAGTCGATATCGGTGGATCTTTCACCGACTTCGCGGTGCTTGACGAGGACACGCGCAGCATCCGCACGCTAAAGGTGTTTTCGCGCCCGGACAGCCCGGGCAGCGAAGTGCTGGCCGGCGTAGAAGGACTGCGCGAGCGCTACGGCATCGAGCCGCACGATGTCAGCTATTTCACGCACGGCACGACGGTCGGCGTGAATGCGGTGGTACAGCGCCGCGGACTGAAACTCGGCCTCATCACCACGCGCAATTTCGAAGACGTGCTCGACATCGCGCGCCTGAAGATCCCCGATATGTATCACCTGATGTCGAGCCGTCCCGCGCCGCTCATTCCGCGCGACCGCGTGTTCGGTGTCATCGGGCGACTCGGCGCTGACGGCGAAGAAGAGACACCGGTCGATGAACAAAGCGTGCTCGATGCGATACGCGGCTTGCAGGCGGCGGGCTGCGAAGGCGTGGTGGTGTCGCTGCTGCATTCGTATCGCAACCCGGCGCACGAACAGCAGGTGAAAGCAATTATCGAGGCCACTCTGCCGGGCTTTTTCGTATCGTGCTCGCATGAGGTCTGGCCCATCATCCGCGAGTACGAGCGCACGGTGACGGCGACTATCGGCGGCTATGTGCAGCCGCGCGTGTCCAACTATCTGACGCAGTTGCAGGCGGCGCTGGCGGAAAGCGGCGTCGCGGCCGATCTGAAAGTCACGAAATCGAACGGCGGCGTGATGAGCGCCGAGCACGGCAAACAGAACTGCGTGCAGATGATTCTGTCCGGCACCGCGTCGGGCGTGATCGGCGCGGCGTATCTCGCGAGACTCTGCAACGTGAAAGATTGCATGAGCCTCGACATCGGCGGAACCACAGCGGATATCGCGCTGATCGTGGATGGCCAGCCGCAGTACGCGACCGGCGAATACATCGGCGAATTCCAGATTCATATTCCGTCCGTGTCGGTGTCGTCGGTCGGCGACGGCGGTGGTTCGATTGCGTGGGTCGACGAATTCGGCGTGCTGAAGGTCGGGCCCGAAAGCGCGGGATCGAGCCCTGGGCCAGTGTGTTACGGCCGTGGCGGCACGCGCCCCACAATCACCGATGCGTTCGCCGTGATCGGCGTGCTCGGCAGCGCCGCGCTCGGCTACAACGCGGTGAAGGTCGACGTGGACGCGTCGCGGCGGGCAATCGAACCGCTCGCCCGGCGTCTGGGTCTCGACATCTATCAGACGGCCGCGGCCATCATCGAGGTGTCGATCTCCGGCATGTATGCGGGCGTGAGCCGGCTCAGTTCGCGTTTCGGCATCGACCCGCGCACGTTCGCGCTGATGCCGTTCGGCGGCGCGGGGCCGATGCTCGGCTGCTTTCTTGCGCGCGCGCTGAACGTGCGCAATCTGCTGGTGCCGACCACGCCGGGCGTGTTGAGCGCGCTGGGCGGCCTGATTGCCGATACGAAAAACGATTTTGTTCGGACGACGTACTATCCGCTCAACCGCGCTTCGCTCGCCTTGCTCGCGCAAGATCTCGCGCATCTGGAAGCCGACGCGCGCGCATGGGTGATTCGCGAGGCGGGGACGGACGCAAGCGCCGACATCGTCGTATCGGCCGATATGCGCTATCGCGGGCAATCGTTTGAAATCGACACGCCGCTCGCGCGGGAAGCGATCACCGGCGGCGATATCGAAGCAATCGCGCAGGCGTTTCACCGCGAACACGCGCGCCTCTTCGGGCATAGCGACGAGAAGTCGCCGATTCAGGTGGTGGCGCTGCGGCTCGTCATCACCGCGCCCACGCCGAAGCCCGCGCTGCCGCGCATCGCGACAGGCGAGGGTGCGCCGCGCGCGGAATCGGAGATCGACGTGTATCTGGACGGCGCGTGGCGGCGCGTCCCGCTTTACCGGCGCTCCGCGCTGCTCGCGGGACACCGGTTCGCCGGGCCCGCAATCGTCGCGCAGGACGACACGACGACATGCGTGCTGCCGGGTTTCGACGGACGCGTGGACGAATACGGCAACCTCTTTCTCGAAGCGGTCTGATAGATCGATAGATCGATCCAGGAAACACACCATGACATTCGATAAATCCGTCCTTCAGATCTTCGCGAACTATTGCGTCGCGGCCGCCGAAAGCATGGCGTACACGCTCGTGCGAACCGCGCACTCCGCGTTCGTGAAGGAGACGGAAGACTTCTCCTGCACGCTGATGAACACGCGCGGCCTGACTTTCGCATCGCCGAAAACGCTGGGCGCGACCTGGTATCCTGGACTCGACTTCGGCGCGGTGATCGACATGATCGATCACTACGAGCCGGGCGACATCTGCATGACGAACGACGCGTATAGCGGCTACGTCGCCACTCATACACCCGACGTGATGATGTGGAAACCGGTGTTCTTCGGCGGCGAGATTGTCTGCTATGTCGGCGGGCACATTCACAACACCGATATGGGCGGCGCGGTGCCCGCGTCGCTGTCGCGCACGCTCACCGAGATCTATCAGGAAGGCATTCGTTTCGCGCCGACCAAGATCGTCCGCGCGGGCGTGCTCGATGAAGCATTGCTCGAACACATGGCGATCAACGTGCGCGCAGCCGAGCAGAATCGCGGCGACCTGAAGGCGCAGATCGCGATGCTGATGACCGGCGAGCGGCGTGTGCTCGAAATCATCGAGCGCTTCGGCATCGAGCAGTTTCGCGCCGGCATGGACGCGCTGCTCGACTATTCGGAGGAGCAGGCGCGCACGATCGTGCGCGGCATGCCCGATGGCGAGTACTTCTTCGCCGAGTACGCCGACGAAGATTCCGTCAACGGCAAGCCGTTGCGTGTTGCGCTGACGCTGACAGTGAAGGACGGCTCGCTTGTGTTCGACTTCACGGGCAGCGATCCGCAACTGAGTTCGTCGCTGAATATGCCGACGGGCGGCAAGGAGCGCCATGTGCTCGCGCTCGTTGGCCTCAACTACGTGCTGTATTCGCTGAACCCCGATCTGCTGCTGAATGCGGGCATGCTGAAAGTCGCGCGCTGCATCCTGCCTGAAGGCACGATCATGAACTGCGTGCCGCCGGCCGCGGTCGGCATGCGCAGTCTGACTGCGAAGGTCGCACAGTACGTCACCTTCGGCGCATTTTCGATGGTGTGCCCCGAGCGCCTGCCGGCCTGTCCCGCGGGCGGCATGTCGATTCTCAACGTGAAGACCGTCGACCGCAACGGCCGCACGGTGATCGCGTCGATCGGACCGGTGGGCGGCGGCGCGGGCGGCATGGCGTCGGCTGACGGCTCGGACGCATCGGGTGCGAATGTCGCGTTCCTGCGCAACACGCCAGTCGAAATCAACGAAGCCGAAGTGCCGATCCGCATCACGCGCTATGGCGTGGTGCCTGGCAGCGCCGGCGCCGGCAAATATCGCGGCGGGCTTGGAACGGTGATGGAATTTCGCGTGTCGTCGCCGGGTACGCTCGTCACGGCGCGCAATCGCGACCGCTCGCGCTTCGCTTCATGGGGCGTGCTGGGCGGCAAGGCGGGCGCCGTATCGCGGTTTACCCGCAACCCTGGCACCGACGGCGAAGAAGATCTCGGCGTGACCGATCTCGTGATGTGCGGCCCCGGCGATGTGATCCGTCTCGAAGGCTGCGGCGGCGGCGGCTATGGCGATCCGTACGAACGAGACGTGCAGAAGGTGCTCGAAGACGTTCGACGCGGTTACCTGTCCGTCGATCAGGCGCGCGAGTTGTATGGCGTGGTACTCGGCGCAGAAGCCGGCGCCATCGCCATCGACAAAGCCGCGACCCTGCATATGCGCGCCACCGCGAATACCGACGCGCAGCGGCGGCCGGCCTCTCACTTCGACTATGGCGCGGAGCGCAACGCGTACGAAGCGAAATGGACGCGCGAGCGCTACGACGTGCTGACCGGCATTCTGTCGCGCGCGCCGGTGGTATGGCGGCATTTTCTCAAGCACAAGATCTTCGATGCACTCGATGCAAGAGAAGCGGCCGGCACCTTGGAGCCGGGGTCAAAAGTGATCACGCAACTGTATGAAGAAGTGCTGCAACGCTATCCGCAGTTGCTTGAAGTCGAGGCATCGGCGAGCGCCTGATATCGCCCGTTGATGCCGCGCTTGCAGTGAGTCTTTCGCGCATAACCGGCGACCATGCAAATTGCCGCGTTAGCGCCGCAGGAACAGTTTGTTTATGCCGTCTGCCCTTTTTTGTCGGCGCTTTACGCGGTTTCTGCAGGCATACGATGCTGCTAACGAGCCGCGAAAAAATCTTCTCGCTGCCTATACGAACTTCTATGCAACATTGCCAGGATCACTTACCTCTGCGGAGCCAATTCAGATGAACGACGAAACGAATAGCCGCGGCATCAGCCGCCGCGACATGATGCGCATGTTGGCTGGGACCGGCATGATGGTAGCCGGCGGGGGACTCCTGACGACTGCGCCCGGCGCGCTTGCCGCCGAGGTTCCGAAGAAGGGCGGCAGCATTCGCGTCGCCTATAACGCGGGCTCCGTATCGGATACGCTCGATCCCGCAGCGGGCTCGACCGGCGGCGACTATATCCGCTTCTTCATGTTTTACAGCGGCCTGACGCAACTTGACGAAAGCCTCACGCCGCGCATGAACATCGCCGAATCGGTGTCGAGCGCGGACGCGAAGACGTGGATCATCAAACTGCGCTCAGGCGTCACTTTCCACGACGGCAAGACGCTTACTTCCGCCGACGTGGTGTACTCGCTGATGCGTCACAAGAATCCGCAAACGGCCTCGCGCGTGAAGACACTCGCCGACCAGTTCGCGAGCGTGACGGCGAGCGGGCCGAACGAAGTGACGTTGACGCTACAGGTGCCGAATGCCGATCTGCCCGTGATTCTCGCGACGCCGCAACTCGTCATCGTCAAGGACGGCACGACCAACTTCAACTCGGCGATCGGCACCGGTCCGTACAAGCTGAAAAGTTTTGCGCCGGGCGCGGGCACGGTGGGCGTGCGCAACGACAACTACTGGAAACCGGGGCACCCGTACCTCGATCAGATCGAACTGATCAGCATCAGCGACAACGCAGCGCGTGTCAGCGCGCTGCTCGCCGGTGACGTCCACCTGATCAACTCGGTCGATCCCCGTTCGACGCGGCGCATTTCGTCGACGCCGGGGTACGAAGTCAAGGAGACGAAGTCCGGCCTGTACACGGACCTGATCATGCGTCGCGACAACACGCTGACGGGCAACCCCGATTTCGTGAAGGGCATGAAGTACATGTTCGATCGCGAGCAGATCCGCTCCGCGGTGTTTCTCGGCTATGCGGTGACCGGCAACGATCAGCCGATTCCGCCGGGTCATCGGTACTTCAATGCTTCGCTGCCGCAGCGCGGCTTCGACCTCGACAAGGCGAAGTTTTATATGCAGAAGGCCGGCGCGGTCGGAACTACATTGCCGCCGATCTACGCCACCACCGACGCCAACGGCTCAATCGAAATGGCGCAACTGATCCAGCAAACGGCCGCGAAGATCGGCGTGAATCTGAGCGTGAATCGCGTGCCGTCCGACGGCTACTGGTCGAATCACTGGATGAAGCATCCGCTCGGTTTCGGCAGCATCAATCCGCGGCCTAGCGCGGATGTGCTGTTCACGCAGTTCTTCAAATCCGATGCGCCGTGGAATGAATCGGCGTGGAAGGACCCGAAGTTCGATCAATTGCTCGTGAGCGCGCGCGGCGAGACCGACGACGCCAAACGCAAGCAGATGTACGGCGAAATGCAGGCGCTGGTCACGGACGAAGGCGGCATCGGCATCCCGTCGTTCATCAGTCTGATCGATGCAAACGACAAGCGCCTTAAAGGGCTCGGCGCGATTCCGACCGGTGCGATGATGGGTTTCTCGTTCGCCGAATATGCGTGGTGGTCGGCATGAGCGAGGCGGGCGCTCGCTATTGATCGCTATGGTGACCGGCTCGCCGCCGACGCTTCGCTCGCGGGCGATGCCGGTCCGCTCCGACATTTCAATTAAAAATGCAATGAAGCTAGATTCGTACTGGCTGGACACCGCTCCCGACTTCAACGAGGGCGCCGACGGTCCCGTCGAGGGGCGCAGCGATGTGGTCGTGATCGGCGGCGGCTTTACAGGTCTATCGGCCGCGCTGGAACTTGCGTTGCGTGGGACGTCGGTCACGGTGCTCGAGGCGGGGCGGATCGCGGGCCAGGCATCGGGGCGCAACGGCGGGCAGTGCAACACCGGCGTCGCGCAAGACTTCGCTTCGCTCGCGGCCAGCGTCGGGCTGGAGCAAGCCCGCGCGTTTTACCGTGCGTACGAAAGCGCGGTACAGACGGTCGAATCCATCGTGACGCAACATCGGATCGACTGTGATTTCGTGCGTAGCGGCAAGCTCAAACTCGCGGCCAAGCCGAAGCACTTCGACAAGCTCGCGCGGACCTACCACGTGTTGCATCGCGAAGTCGATCAGGATATCGAACTGATCGAGCCGGCGCGCATGCGCACCGAAGTCGGCTCCGATGGTTTTCATGGCGGACTGTTGCAACGCAACGGCGCGCAGATGCATATGGGCAAGTTCGGCGTGGGGCTCGCGCAGGCGGCGGCGCGTCACGGGGCGCGCATTTTCCAGAACGCGGCGGTGACGCAGATCAGGCGAATCGCCGGTGGCGGTTACGAGATCACTAGTGCGCGCGGCGTGGTTCGGGCGGACAACGTGCTGGTGGCGACAGGGCCTTCGCGGCAAGGTCCGCTGCAATGGTTCCAGCAACGAATGGCGCCTGTCGGCAGTTTTATCGTCGTGACAGAGCCGCTTTCGAAGGGGCAACTGGACGCGCTTTTTCCGCAGCGGCGCAACTATGTGACGTCGCTGAACATCGGCAACTACTTTCGCGTCACGCCTGATAACCGGCTGCTGTGGGGCGGGCGAGCGAGATTCGCAATGTCCGATCCGCGCTCCGATGCGAAGAGCGGTCACGTACTGCAAGCCAATCTCGCGAAGTACTTTCCGGAGCTGGCCGCAACGAGAGTCGACTATTGCTGGGGCGGTCTCGTAGACATCACCGTGGACCGTCTTCCGCGCGCCGGACAACACGACGGGCTTTACTACTCGATGGGTTACAGCGGGCACGGCGTGCAGATGTCCACGCATATGGGCCGCGTGATGGCGGACGTGATGTCCGGTTCCGCCGATGCCAACCCGTGGCGCGCGCTGCCGTGGCCGCCCGTGCCGGCGCATGCCGCGCGCCGGTGGATTCTGCCGCTCGTCGGCGTCTACTATCGGCTGCAGGACGTTCTGCACTGAGCCGATGCGGTGCGCGCTCGCGCACCGCATGCAACGGCGCGTGAGACTCAGCCGACGAGGCCGGCGGCGAAGTCGCGGTATGAGTGCAGTGGCCGGCCGAGGATGCTGACAAGCCGAGCGACGTCGCCGGCTTCCGGCACCATCCCGTCGCTGACGAAGCGCTCGGCCATCAGGCGCATTTCGTACGCCATCCACTTCGGCAGGAAGTTCGTCAGGTTCTGCTCGAACTGGCTGGGGTCGTCGCCGCCGTAGGCAACCGGCCGGCCAAGCAGTTCCGACCAGATGGACGCGAGGCCCGGACCCGTCAACGTGTCGGGCCCAACGAGGTTGATGACGTCGACAGGCAATTTGCCGGGCGCCTGATCCCGACGCAGCAGTTCGATTGCCGCGACCTCCGCGATGTCGCGCGTGTCGACCATCGCGACGCCCTTGCTGCCGATCGGCATCGGGTAGACGCCGTGGTTCAGGATGACGTCCTTGATCGTCAGATCGTTATCGATGAAGTACGCCGGACGCAGGATAGTCGCGTTAAAGCCCATCTGTTCGATCATCCGCTCCGCGCCGGACTTCACCGCAAAATGCGGCACGTTCACGGAGCGCTCAGCGTGCATGACCGACAGGTAGACCACGCGCTCGACGCCCGACTCGCGAGCAACGTTGAGCGTGATGAGTGCCTGAGTGAATTCGTCGGCTGCCACGGCGTTGAGCAGAAACAGCGTGCGCACGCCGCTGAACGCGCTGCGCAGCGAGTCGATATCGAGCATGTCGCCTTGGGCCACGGCGACATCGGCGGGAAAGTCGGCCTTCGACGGATCGCGGACAAGCACGCGCACTTTGGCACCGAGCTTGACGAGCTGGTTGACGACATGGCGGCCGACACGGCCGGTGGCACCGGTAACGAGGATAGTCATGGTGTTACTCCTTGGGTTGGTTGGGACGCCTCCAAGGTAAGTGATCCATGCGTGGTCCGGAAGATGTTATAAAGAGACGGGGTATCTCACTGGTGGAACACATGGACCTTCTTGCTCTCGCGGATTTCAACCTCGTTGCCCGTCACGGGAGCTTCGGCGAGGCCGCCCGTGTGGCGGAGCGTCCGAAGGCCACGCTCTCGCGCAGGGTCAGCGAACTCGAGGACAGCCTGGGGCTCAGGCTGTTTGAACGCGGGTCCCGCGGAGTGAAACTCACGCAGGAAGGACGCGCGCTTTACGAGCGGACCGGTGCGCTTCTCGCGGAGCTTGCGGACAGCGCCGCCGCCATCACGTCGGGTAGCGAACACCCGCGCGGCCGACTGCGCATCAGCGCGCCCGCGCTCTTTTCGCAGATCGCGATGGGCAAGCTGGTCGCCACCTTCGCGCTGAAATACCCCGACATTCGACTGGAAGTGACGACGGAAGATCGTCCCGTCGACATGGTCGAGGAAGGCTACGATCTCGTGATCCGCGTGAACCCCGATGTCGACGAGAGCCTGATCGGTCGCGTGTTCCTGCGCGACCGGCTGGTCGTCGTGGCCACACCGGGCCTGGTGCGGCCGACGGATGGGTCGAGTGTTCCGGCTGTCGTTCGCGGGACGCCTGACCGGATCGCCGCGTGGGACGTCACGGGCCCGAAGGGAAAATCGCGCATCTCGATCACGCCGGTTGCGCACCTTTCGTCGCTGGTCATGGTCCGCGATACGGTGCGTCTTGGCGTAGGCGCCGCGAGGCTGCCGCTGTCGCTCGTGAGTCACGACATCGCGGCCGGCAGGCTTGCGCATTGGGGCGATGTGGACGGTCCCGACATCCCGCTATGGGCGCTTTATCCTTCGCGACGCTTGCTAAGCCCTCGGGTCTCCGCCTTTCTCGATCACATCAAGGAAGCGTTTCCTCTCGGAAAGCCCGAGGAACTGGCGGGATTTATTGGGTTGGATCCGTGAGGCGTGCCCTCTACGAAGGTATGACGCGTTCCTCTTTCAGTTTGTCGAAGAGGGCGAAGAAGGCATCCGGCGTGCTCTGATAGTCGAGGAAGCCGGCTTTGCGGCTCTTGCTCATGTCGGTCAGCACTTCCATCGGACGTCCGAGATCGGCGTCCGTATGCCACCACGACACGAGCTTTTCGATGCTCGCTTCCCTCAATTGATAGCGGGCCGCGATTGTCGCCCATTGTTCGCCGGCTCCCTGCATGCGATGTTCAAGCGGACGCGTCTCACCGTCGAAAGGCGCAGGCTCGATGCCGAAGTACTGCGCCAGTTGCGACCACATCCATTGCCAGCGGAACACGTCGCCATTCACAACGTTGAAGTCCTCGTTGCGCGCGGCGGGCGACGTTGAAGCCCACTCGAGATGTCGCGCAAGCAGGCGCGCGTCGGTCATATCCGTGAGACCGTTCCATTGCGCGGCCGAACCGGGAAACATGAACGGTTGTCCCGTTTCCTTGCACAGCGTCGCGTACACGGCGAGCGTCACGCCCATGTTCATCGCGTTGCCGAGCGCGAAGCCGATAATCGTATGCGGCCGATGCACGCTCCAGTTAAAGCCGTACTGACGCGCTGCTTCGAATAGCCGGTCTTCCTGCTCGTAATAGAAATTGTCGACGGGTTGGCGGCCCTGTTCCTCGCGAAACGGCGTAAGCGGCACAGTGCCCTGCGCATACGCTTCGAACGGTCCGAGATAGTGCTTGAGCCCTGTGACGAGAGCCGCGTGTTCCAGCGTACCGGACGGTCCCAGCGCGTCCAGTACATGACGGACCATTGCACCGTTCACTTCGATGTTCTCGCGCTCGGTCGCCTGTCGCGACCACGCAGTAAAGAAAACGTGCGTGAACTGCCGGCCCTGTAGCGCATTGGCGACGGATGCGGCGGAAGTCAGATCGGCGGTAACGGATTCCATCGCGCGATTCGCTGCGCTCCGGCCGCGTGAAAGACCTGTCACGTCCCAGTCTCCGTACGCGAGTAGATGTTGCGCGAGATTGCCGCCGACGATGCCCGTCGCGCCGATGATGAGTGCCCGTTTTTTCATAGCGAATTGAAATTGAAAAGTGTCTGTTTGCAGGAGTAGATGCGGAGCCGCGCGTCGGTAAGGGAAGCGCTTATACGCTTTCGAACGTGCGGCTGTCGGGCCGCATGCCGTCGAAAGCTGAAGTGAGCAAGCGGTGTACCGCTTCGTATGAGAGTGGCCGGGGGTTGTAATACGGCGCCTGCATTGCGGCGGCCGCAGCCGTCGGAATATCCGCTGCGCGCAGGCCCAGCGCTTTGAGAGACGCCGGCGCATGAAGCGAGCGGCCAAGCTCGTAGAGCGAGGTCGCGGGCTCCGGCGTATCGAGCGCTCTGCACAGACGTTCGTGTGCCGCTGGCGCTGCCGGCAGATTGAACGCCATCGAGTACGGCAGCATCACCGCATGAGTTTCCGCGTGCGGCAGATCGAACATGCCGCCGAGCGTGTGGCACAGCTTGTGATGCAACGCCATGCCGACGCTTCCCAGCACGGTCCCGCATAGCCATGCACCGTACTGGGCGGCTTCGCGTGCCGCGATGTCGTCCGGCTGTTCGACGATGCGCGGCAACGCATGCGCGAGACTGCGGATGCCTTCTTCCGCGAAGAGCGACATCACGGGATTGGCGTCGTGCGCATAGAGCCCTTCGGCGGCGTGCGCGATGGCGTTGAGGCCGCTCGTGGCCGACAGCGCTGCCGGCAAGGTCAGCGTGAGGCACGCGTCGTAGATCACGGTGCGCGGCAGTACACGGTAGCTCTTGCCGGTCTTTTTCTCTCCGGCGGAAGTCATGCCGTAGATCGGCGTGACTTCGGAGCCCGCGTAGGTCGTCGGAATCGCGAGGATCGGTAACGACGTTTCCAGCGCGATGGCTTTTGCGAGCCCCAGCGTCGACCCGCCGCCCGCCGCGACCAGTCCATCGGCGCCCGCTGCGAGCGCGGCCGCAACGCCTTCCTGCGCGGTTTCCACGGGCACATGCATGACGGCCCGATCGAACACGTCCGCGCAGTGCTCGCCGGCTATTTTGCGCACGCGGTCCGCGAGAAAACGTTGCTCCGGTGTGCAGAGCACGAGCGCGCGCCGGATGCACAGTTCGTCGAGTTCCTCCGCGACGCGCTCGATCGCTCCCGCGCCGAACACGATGCGGCCGGGCCGGCTGGTGTAGGTGAAGGCAATCATGACGATCGGCTCAAGACAAAGTCGAATTCGAGGGTGCTGAAGGGCGTCGTCATTGCGGTGCCGTCGGGCGCCGTGCCGCTCTCGTGATGAATCCACTGCGCAATCAGCGACGAGCGCACGCCAAACACGGCGTCCGAATCGAGGTAACGATCGCCGTCGCGGAACACGTGCGTGACGAGCCGTTCATAGCCGGGCGCCGTGATCATGAAATGCAGATGCGCAGGGCGCCACGGATGGCGCCCCAGCGCTTCGAGCATTCGCCCCACCGGACCATCGTGCGGAATCGGGTAGGGCACCGCGACGATCGAGCGAAAGTGATAGCGCCCATCGGAAAGACTATGCAACACGCCGCGCGCGCGGTGCGTGTCGGCGTCGCTGTGCTGGACGTCGTAGAAACCATCGGCGTCCGCCTGCCAGACTTCGATGCGTGCGCCGCTCACCGGTTCGCCGTCCCGGCCGCGCACCACGCCCGACACGAAGCACGGTTCGCCTCGCGCGCCGTTGGCCACGTCGTCGCCGTTGCGATACTCGGGCGCATGGTCGACGAAAAACGGCCCGAAAACCGTGGCTTCCGTGCAGCCTTGAGGCTTGCGATGCGCCATCGCGGTCACGAGCATCGAAAGGCCGAGCGTATCCGACAGCAGAATGAATTCCTGACGGCGCTCGTCGGTGATATGGCCGACCTCGGTGAGAAAGCGGATACCGGCTTCCCATTCGCGTTCGGTCAAGCCGACTTCGCGGGCGAAGTCGTGCAGATGCCGCACTAGACTCGTGACGATCGTCTTCAGCCGCTCATCGGGTGCGTGTTCGTGGCGTGCAAGAACGGCATCCGTGATGGTGTTTTCGTCGAGGTTTCGCATGAATCGATTCCTTGATCTGCCTAGCGGTTGTCGACGCGCTTGAGGAACGGGCGGATATCGACGGTACGCCAGATTCCAGCCTTGTTGAACGGGTCGTTGCTGTTAAAGCGCATCACGTCGCCGATCTCGTCGGCTTCGAAAAGAAAGAAACTGCCGATCATCGTTTCCTCGTCGCCGGCCAGCAGCGGGCCCGACATGACCATTCTGACTGGCGACGTGGCCAGGTACGCCTTGTGTTCTTCGTAATGGGCAAGGCGGCGTTCGACCATGTTGTCGTGGTCGAGGCAGTAGACGGTGTAGTGCATCGTGACTCCGGAGTAAGGTGAAAGCGTACTTAGCGGGTAAGGCCGGCTTGTGCTTCGACAGCACGCACGATGGAAAAGAAGTCCAGTTCCGCTCCATCGCCTTGGGCGTAGTGCGAAAACTGCTCGCGCACGAGTGCCGCGGCTGCCATCGGGACGCCGGCTTCGACGCCGGCGTCGACCACGAGCGACATGTCCTTGAGCATCTGCCGCGAAGAAAACGCGGGAGAGAAGTCACGTTTTTTCAGCGGATCGAGTTTGTATTTGACGAGCGGCGATGCCGCGACGCTGTCGCCGATCACGTCGAGCATCTCGGCCCAGTCGAGGCCGCCTTTCGTGCCGAGCGTCAAGGCTTCGGCAAGCAGCACGGCCGTCGAGCCGACGAGGTGATTGATGGCGAGCTTCAGATAACGTGCCTGCTGATCTTCGCCGACATAGTACTGACGCGCCGACATGGCCTGGAAGACGGGCAACGCGCGCCCGTATGCCTCTTTCGCGCCCGATGCGAATACCGTCAACTGTGCGTTGCCGGCAAGGACCGTGCTGCCCGATACCGGCGCGCAGATGTAGCCGACGCCGCGCTTACGCGCTGCTTCGCGAACTTCGCCCGATGCCGTGGGCGACACCGTACTCATGTCGATATAAACGGCGCCGTCGTTCGCATTTTCGATCACGCCATGTGTGCCGAGCGCGACTTTACGCAATACGTCGTCGTCGGGGATGATCGAGAACACGAGCGGCGCCGAACGCGCGACACTCGCGACATCCTCTGCACGCCGCGCGCCGAGTCCAACGGCCTCGTCGACGCGTGCTGTATCGACGTCGTACACGGTCACGTCGAATCCCGCGGCGAGCAGATTGCGCACTATGGGCGACCCCATCTTGCCGAGCCCGATCCAGCCTACCGTTTGTGTGTGTTGCTTCTCTTGCGTGTGCGGCATGTCGTCACCGTGTCTGGGGATTGATGAGAATCTTCATCTTGTCGCTGCCTTTGTCGCTCAGTACGTCAAAGCCTTTCTCGACGACTTCGTCGGCATCGATCAGATCGTGAATGAGCTTTTCAACCGGGAACTTGCCGTTCGCGATCATGCCGATGATGCGCGGCCAGATCGTGACGGGGTAACACCATGTGCCTTCGATCCGGATGTCCTTCAGCGACCATTTCATCGGGTCGACGCTCGCTGTGCCCACGTGCAGACCCGCCTGAACCACAGCGCCCGCCGATCGCACCGCGTCGACGCATGCGTTCAGCGCATGCTGGTTGCCCGCGCATTCGATCGCCACGTCCACGCCGACGCCTTCTGTCAGGTCGCGAATCTTTTGCGGCAGTTCGCCGTCGGATGGATCGAAGATTGCGGTCGTGACGCCGAAGCCGGCCATCTTGTCGGCTCGCGCCGCATTGGGTTCGCTCACGAAAATCTTCGTGGCGCCCGCTGCATGGCAGGCGAGGGCGGCAAGTACGCCGATCGGGCCTGCGCCGGTGATCAGCACTGTGGAGCCGACCGTGACGCCGCCACGGTCGACCGCATACAGCGCGACAGCGGCGGGTTCGATCAACGCGCCCTGTTTGTCGCTCACGGTGTCGGGCAAGCGGTTCGCGTGATAGTCGTTGAGCAGCGTGTATTCGGCCATTCCGCCGCCGTCCCAACTGAGCCCGACGCAGCCCATTTTCGAGCACAGATGGCGCATGCCGCGCGCGCAGTAATAGCACTGTCCGCACGACGCGAGCGGCATCACCGAGATGCGGTCGCCGCGTTGCACGTTCTTCACGTCCTTGCCGACTTCGACGACTTCCGCGCTGAATTCATGGCCAAGCACCTGAGGCGCTTTCGCGCCTGTCAGCGCATGCGGTTCGGTCGGCACCACGATGGGCCCCGCCTGATACTCGTGCAGATCGGTGCCGCAGATGCCGCACCACAGCGGCTTGACGATCATCTGGTTCGCGCCCATGCCCGTCGGGTCCGGTACGTTTTCGACCCGGACATCGTGCGCACAGTGAAAACGCACTGCTCTCATGTTCGACTCCTTGGTTAGCCGGGCCATTTCGTATGGCCTCGTGTGAATGGGTAAATTCAGCGCTGCCGGCGGCTCACGTAGCACGCGGATGCGCCGATGATGATGACGCCCTTGACGATGATCTGCGCCTGCACGGGCATGCCGATCAAGAGCACGATGTTGAAGACGACGACGAGAATCGCTGCGCCCGCGAGTCCGCCTGGCAGCGAGCCGCGGCCGCCGGAAAGGGCGAGGCCGCCCATCACCGCGGCGACGATCGAATCGAGCTCGAAGCCGCGTCCCACCCAGTTGTCGACGATGCCGACATAGCCCGACAGGATCAGCCCCGCCAGCCCGGCAAGCAGCGCGCTGATCGCGTAGCACGCGATGCGCACGGTGTCGGGGCTCACGCCGACCAGTCTCGCGGCGACGGCATTGCCGCCCACCATGTACACGCGTCGCCCGAAGGTGGACAGATGCAGCAGCGTGCCGAACACGATCGCGCACGCGAGCAGCAACAGCACGTTGACGGGCACGCCCGCGACCGAGCCCGTTCCCAGCGTGTGAAAAAGCGGTGGCACGTTGCCCGAAGGCGCGCCTTGCGTATAGGCGAAGCGCAGGCCGTCGAGCACGACCGCCGTGGCAAATGTCGCGAGAAACGGCGACACCTGGCGCTTCGTCACGAGCAGGCCGTTGAGCAGACCGGCGCCGATGCACAACACGAGCGTGACGCCGAAGATGGCGGGCGCCGAATGGTTGGTGTCGTCGAATGCGGTGGCGATGACGGCTGCCGTGGCCATCACCGAGGCAACCGACAGATCGAGTCCGCCGACAAGAATCACGAACACCTGGCCGATCACGACGATGCCGAGCGGCGCGAACTGCACCAGCATGTTGACGACGTTGTCGGCACGAAGGAACGTCGGCGACCTTGCACCCGAAAGCGCAATCAGCGCCACGAGAAACAGATAGATTCCATAGCGTCGCGCGACACCGAGCGAGAGCTTGCGCGCAGGCGAGGCGTCCGTGCGTGGAGCAACCGAGTTCATGCGAGCCTCCGTTTCTGCTGGACATTCACGCAGACGGCGGCAATGATCGCGACGCCCTGCACGATAAGCTGATACTGCGACGGCACGCCCGCGAAGTTGATCAGGTTGTTGAGCATGCTGAGCAGATACACGCCGAGCAGCGTGCCGATGACGCCGCCGCGCCCGCCGCTCAGAATCGTGCCGCCGACCACAACCGGCGTAATCGACGCCAGCGTGTAGTTGGCGCCGAGATACGGTTGACCCGATCCGAACTGGGCAGCCAGATAGATGCCCGTGAGACCCGCGCAGAGCGACGAGAACGTGTAGACGAACAGAATGACGCGTTTGCGGGGAATGCCCGACAGCGTCGCCGAGTTGTCGTCGTCGCCCACGAGGTAGACGTATCGCCCGAGGCGCGTATTGCGCATGAAATACGATACGCAGCCGTAGAGCAGCAGCACGACGGTGGCGGTCACGGGCACGTTGGCGTAGCGGCCGTAAGCGAGTGCGTCGAAGCCGTCCGGCACGCCGCCCGCCGGGCCATTCGCGTAGTACAGAATGCCGCCTTGCAGCACCGCGCCCATGCCGAGCGTGACGATCAGCGGATGCACGCGCAGCCAGAGCACGAGCAGGCCATTGACCAATCCCACGAGGACGGACAGCGCAATCGCCACTGCGATCGCCACGGCCCATCCGCCTTGTGTGGCTTCCGACAAACCGGAGGTGAGCGTGGCCGACACGCTGATCAGCGAGCCGACCGACAGATCGATGCCGCCCGTCAGCACGGCGAGTGTCTGCCCCAGTGCGACGAGCGCAAGTCCCGTCGCCTGCTGATGGACGTTCAGCAGATTGGACAGCGTCGAAAAGCGGTCATTCACGCTGGCCCCGGCGACGAACAGCATGACGATCAAACCGGCCACGATATACGCGGCTGCGTTCAGCGGAACATGACGCCTAATGAGCGAATGCATGTGCGCCTCCCGTTCGAACGAATTGCCCGCCGCCGGTCGCGAGCGCCATGATGCCGTGCTCGGTCATCTCGTTGCTGCTGACTTCGCCCGCGATGCGTCCTTCGCGCATCACGAGGACGCGGTCGGACATGCCGATCACTTCCTGCAACTCGGAACTGATCATCAGGATGCCGAGTCCCCGATTCGTCAGTTCGCGCATCAGGCGATAGATTTCCGCCTTCGCGCCGATATCGACGCCGCGGGTCGGTTCGTCGAGAATCAGCACGCTGGTGCACACGCGCACCCATCGGCTGATCAGCACCTTCTGCTGATTGCCGCCCGACAGTGTCGCGACGCTGCCCGCGGGGCGCGCGCCCGCAATGCCGAATTCGCGGATTGCATCGGCGCCCGCGCTTCGCTCGTGTTTCGCTTTCAGCAATCCGAAACGGGACACATGCTTGAGCGTTGTCGCCGTGACGTTCTGCGCGACGTTCAGGTACATCAGCAAGCCTTCGGACTTGCGGTCTTCCGTGACGAAGCCGAGGCCGAGGCGGATTGCCGTTGCCGGTGTCATGCGCGTATGGCGCGCGCCGCGCACTTCGATCGTGCCGCGCGCGGGCAGCGCGCCGAATACGCCCGACGCGAGTTCGGTGCGGCCGGAGCCGACCATGCCGGCGAGTCCGACGATTTCGCCGGCGCGCACCGAAAGCGAAGCATCGAATACGCGATTGCCGACCTGCAGCCCTTCGACCTTCATCAGCACCGTGCCGCCCGGTTGCAGCGTGGGCTTTGGCGGATAGATGTCCTTCATTTCGCGGCCGACCATCATGCGCACGAGATCGGCGCGCGTCGTTTCGGAAACGGGCTGTGTGCCGATCTTGCGGCCGTCCTTCATGACGGTCACGCGGTCGCACAGTTCGAAGATTTCATCGAGCCGATGCGAGATATAGACGATCGCGACGCCGCGCTCGCGCAGCACGCGCAGCCGTGCGAACAGCAGTTGAACTTCCTTGCCCGCGATGACTGCTGTCGGTTCGTCGAGTATCAGCACGCGTATCTCGCTGGCCATCGCCTTCGCGATCTCGACCATCTGCTGACTGGCGACCGAAAGCGCGCCGACACGCTCGCGCGGATCGAGTTGTACGCCGAGTTCGTGCAGCAAGGCGGCGGCGCGTTCGTTCATCGCGCGATGGTCGATCGTGCCCAGCCGCGTGCGCGGCTCGATTCCGGCGAAGATGTTCTGCGCCACGCTCGATTGCGGAAACAGCACGAGTTCCTGATAGATGATGTGAACGCCGTGCGCCTTTGCGTCGGCGGGGGACTTCCACACCATTGGCTGACCTTCGAATCGCAATGCGCCTTCGTCGGGGACATAGGCACCCGCAAGCACTTTCATCAGCGTCGATTTGCCTGCGCCGTTCTCGCCGACGAGTGCGTGAATCTCACCGCTACGCACACCGAAGTTCACGGCATCGAGGCTCTTTACACCAGGAAATTGCTTCGTGATGCCGGTGACCTCGATCACGTCGGGCTGCGCGTCCAGGCTTTCGCCTGCCGGACTGGATGTGGGCTGGTTCATTTTTCACCCGGCAACTTGATCTTGAAGGTCGACGGGTTGTAGTCCGCGCCCATGCCGCCGTCGATGATCTTGTCGGGCGGACCCTTCGCGTCGACCACCTGATCGATGTACTGGTCGGGATGCGGGACCGATGCCGTTTCGTCGCCACGCGTCAATGCGATCTGCGGACTGATCTCGTAGATCCTGGGCAAGGGCTGACCTTGCAGCACCTTGAGCGCGACATCGAGCGACGTGCCGCCCATTGAAGGCGGATAGCCGATCTCGAGCATCGGAATCTTGTACTTCAACGCGAGTTGCAATGGGCCGTTCAGATCGGCTGTCGTATGCGGCGGAATTTCGCCTGGCTTGAATCCGGCCGCGACGAACGCTTCGATCGAGCCCGCGACGGGCAAGCCGTGCGCGCACCACACGGCGTTGATGTTGTGCCCGTACTTTGCGATCATGGCCTGCATCTGCTGCTTGGCCTTCACGGGGCTCCAGTCGGAATACACCGTGTCGAGCACCTTGATGCCCGGATATTGCGAAAACACTTCGTGCGCGGCCGCCTCGCGGTCAGCGCTGACGCTCGACCCCGCCTGGCCTGCGAGCATGATGACGTTGCCCTTGCCATGCAACTTCTCGACGATCCATTGCGCCCACACACGGCCCATCATCGCGTCGGAGCCCGTCACGAACGAAACAAAGTTGTCGGATGAAATGCGCCGGTCGACCATCACGACGGGTATGCCCTGTTTCATCGCACGCGTGACAACGGGGTCGAGTGCCTTCTGCGTATTCGCGCTGACAATCAGCAGATCGACACCCCGCGAGATCAAGTCCTGAATGTCGGCGGCCTGTTTGGCGTCGTCCATGTTTCCGTTTGTGATCAGCAGTTGCCTGATCTGGTCGGGATGGTCGGCCGCCGCCTTCATCAGCGAGTGCTGCATCACGACGCGCCAACTATCGCCGAGTCCCGCATTCGAAAAACCGATCACATAGGGCGGCTTCTTCTTGAACTTCGCCGTGTCGGCGAACGGAATCTGCACGGCGGGATTGAACAGAAACGTACGCGGCGCACCGGTGTAATCCGCACGCGCGGCACCCGAAACTGTCAGAATGAAGGCCGCGGCGGCGAATACGCTCGCACGGTGAAGGCGGGTCGAACGACGCATGAATGTCTCCGTAAATGTTCTGATATCTGTCGGGAGACGCACGCGTTGTGGCCGCCAATTTTCGACGCGGCTGGCTGGCACCTACGCGGGTAACGAGTTCTATAATCTGGCGTTACCGATGCTGGATACAGCGTGCTTCCCGACGGCGCCAATGTCGCATGGTTGACGGAGCGCATCTAGCAATTGCCATTACTAGTAATGGCAGTAACAGGGAACGCAGGAGGACACGAAACATGGAAAAGCAGCAGCGTCTGAACGAACTGGCCGATTTTCTGAGGACGCGTCGCGCCCGTCTTCGACCCGAGGACATCGACTTTCCAAGCGGCAGCCGTCGCAAGACACCGGGACTGCGGCGCGAAGAAGTGGCCGAGCGCGCCGGCATCAGCGTCACCTGGTATGCGTGGCTCGAACAGGGCAGGGAAGTGAACGTGTCGTTCAAGACGATCGAAAGTCTTGCGAATGCGTTGAAGCTATCGCCGCACGAGCGCACACATCTGTTCGAACTGGCTAACCATTACACACCGCCCGGTCCGTATCCGATTGCTCAAAACGTGACAGATACCGTTCGACGCATGCTCGATCAGCTCGGCAACATGCCGGCCTACGTGGTTGACGGCAACTGGAACTATGTGACGTGGAACGAAGCGGCGGTGCGTGTATTTACCGATTTCCGCAAGATGCCTGCGGGCCGCTGCAATCTGCTGTGGTTCACGTTCCAGCAGGACGGTGCGCGCTCGCTCTTTCAAGGTTGGGACGCCTACGCAAAATGCGTGCTTGCGCAGTTTCGCGGCGACTATATTCTTCGCCCGTCGGGTGAAGTGTTTTTGCGTGATCTCGTCGAAGAACTGAACGATACCGATGCTGACTTCTGCCGCTGGTGGGCGGAGCATGAGGTGCTCAAGCGAAGCGACTGGCGCAAGGTTATCGAGCACCCTGTTGCAGGCGTGCTCGAACTGGATGCGCTGTCGCTCGAAGTGCCGGACGCGCCGGGCATGCGCATCATGGTCTATACGCCCGCGCCGTCGACGGATACGGCGCAGCGTATCGAGGCGTTGATGAGAACCGGCCAGGTCGATGCCATTCCATTTCCGGCTGCCACGGTACTCGATACTTTTCGCAAAGCACGGGCACCGAAAGCAGGACATCGCGGATAAGAAAGGACTGGCTTAAGTCGGGCTGCCCCATAGATCGTCGACTGTGCGGATCGCCAGCAAATAGCCGTTTGCGCCGGCCCCGCAGATCACGGCGGTGGCCGCCACCGAAATGGTCGAGTGACGGTATTCTTCCGAGCGCTTGTGGATATTGGTGATGTGCAATTCCACCACCGGACGGCGAATCAGCTTGACTGCGTCGAGCACCGGAATCCGGCCGAACGAAAAGCCCGCCGGATTGATGATGAGCGCGGCGTCCTGCAGGAATGCTTCCTGAATCCAGTCGATCAACTGGCTTTCGCTGTTGGTCTGACGGAATACGCAGTCGAACTCGAGCGTGTCGGCCAACGTCAGGCAGTTCTGTTCGATCTCCTTGAGCGTCGTGCTGCCGTAAATATGGGGCTCCCTTGCGCCCAGCATGTTCAGATTGGAGCCGTTGAGGATATAGAGTTTGCGGGTCATGGTTTCAATGTGTAGAAGAGCTTTCGAGCGCGGTGCCTCTGGTTTCGCGCGATATCGCGATCATCAGGAACGAGAGCAGGTTCAGCGAGCCGCACACCGCGACGATGGCCCACGGAGAACCGTGAAATGCATTGAGCAGCGCCACCGCGACAATCGGCATCGGCCCGCCGGTGAGCAGGTTGGCGCCCGAGTACGATAGGGCAGAGCCGGTGTAGCGTGCCTCGGTCGGAAAGGACTCGGCAAACCAGACCGGCTGGATACCGCTCTGGAATTGTGTGAAGCCGAGGAAGGCGCCCATCACCGCCATCGTCATGCCAATCGAGTTCTGGTTCAGAACCGGAAAATAGATCAGGCAGCAGATCAGCGTGCAGAACGAGCCGATCATCAGCGCACGCCTGCGTCCGATCCGATCGCTCAGATAGCCGCCCAGCAGCGCGCCGGCAATCGCGCAGACATTGGCAACCATCAGCAGCATGAAGCCGGTTTGCTTGGGCACGCCCAGGTGTTTCGTCAGGTAGCTGAGCGAGAAGACCACAATCAGATAGAAGAGCGCAGCGGGACCGCAGAAGAACAGCGTCAGGCGAAGGGCGGTGCGCCAGTGATACCTGAAGACGGTGCCGAGCGGATTGGCGGCGCGCACGGGAGCGCCCGTCTTTTTGAGCGCCTCGAAGGCCGGCGTCTCGCTGACCTTCCTGCGGATGTAGATGCCGAGCAGCAAGAGGACAAAACTTGCGAGGAACGGAACGCGCCATCCCCAGGCGTTGAAGTCGTCCGATGAAAGCAGGGCGGCCATCGTAAAGAGCGAGAGATTGGCGAGAATCTGGCTGAGCGGCGAGCAGATGCCAAGCAGTCCGGAATACCAGCCGCGCCGGTTGGCTGATGCGTGCTCCACTGCCATCAGTTGCGCGCCGGTCGATTCGCCGCCGAGCGCGAAGCCCTGGATGATACGCAGCGACACCAGCAACGTCGGCGCGAGAATGCCGACCTGCTGGTAAGTGGGCAGCAAGCCCATCAGAAACGACGACACGCCCATCACCGAGACAGTGATCAGCATCAGCTTGCGACGTCCCCAGCGGTCGCCGAGCATCCCGCAGATCACCGCGCCGAGCGGCCGTGCGGCGAGCCCCGCCCAGAAACTTGCCAGCGATGCGAGCAGCGAGGCGGTCGGGTCGAGTGAAGGGAAAAACAGCTTTGGAAAGATCGTGGCGGCGACCACGCCATACAGCGCGAAGTCGAACCATTCGAGTGCGGTGCCGACGGTTGCGCCCGCTACCGCGCGGCGCGCCATCAAATGGGCCTGCGCCGACTGTTTCCCCGCGGCCACGTCTGAGTCTGAATCTGCGAACGACGACATGTTGTCTCCTCAATCCCGATGTGTTGAAACGTTCGTTCTGGCGACGAACAAATGCTATTGTTTGCGCTCTCCAAACGAGGCGTTCCACGCTGGAACTGCTTTTCACATGATGGAAGCGGACGCGACATGTCGCTGAAGAACGGTCTCAGGATTCTCGATTGGCTGGCCTCGCAAGGCGAGGGCGCAGGCCTCGTGGCGATTGCCGACGCCTTGTCCCTGCCGCGCAGCACGTGCCACCGTCTGCTCACGGACCTCGTCGAAGGCGGGTATGTGCGGCAGCTCGTCGATCACAGCCGCTATATCCTGACCATGCGGATGACGTCGAACGGACTCGAGTTTCTGAGCCTCACCGGCATTGCCGATATCGCCCAGCCGATTATCGAGCGCGTCGCCGCAAAGACCGGCGAACTGGCGCGGCTGTCGCTCGTCGACGGCGACGCCATTATCTGGGTCGGCAAGGCGGACGGGCAGCGTGTCGGCTTTCGCTACGATCCCGACATGGGCCACGCGGCGCGGCTGTCATGCACGTCGACCGGTCACGCGTGGCTCATGACGATGACCGACGAGCAGGCGGTGGCACTGGTTATCAAGCAGGGCTTCGGTCAGCCGAACGAGTTCGGGCCGAATGCGCCGACCACGATCAAGGCACTGCTCGGTTTCCTGCACGCTGCGCGAGTGCGCGGCTACGCGATGATCGACGAGGTGTTTGCGCCGCGCATGTCGGCGGTGGCGGTGCCCGTGGTGAGCGGCTCGCGCTGCGTGGGCGTGATCAGTCTGGCGGGGCCGCGGGTGCGGCTGACCGCCGAGAAGATTCACGAGTACTCGGTGCCGCTGCGCGAGGCTGCGAACGAACTTGCGCAGTTGAGTAACATGGCCGGGTTTCCTGGTCGGCCGCCGCTTGGGAAGGGGTGAGGAGGGGCGGAGTTGCGCCCTTGGGCCGTCAGAGCCGAGATACTTTCGCGACTCACCGAAGCTGGAATGTCGTGATCGGGTGGCGGCTGAATATCGGCTATGAGAAGCAGGTTGTTTACCGTGCTGGTGCTGCGCGATTCGTTTAATCCAGCCGTCCGAACTGCGGCGCTCTGAATGACGATCCAGTTGTGAGCGTATGCGAGTCAGATAATCTTAAATGGCTCGCAAATCCAAAGTCTTCATGCTGTTGATGTAATGAAAAAGTAAGAAAAATATCCCAGAAACTTACTAAAGTTTTCTCCGCTCGGGCCGACATTCGTAGTGCGAGCGCATGGGTCAACAGAACCCGCGCTCAGACAAAAAACAAACGAGAGAGTCAGTCCGACGGGGTTTCATGGAAGGCCGGTATTATCAACGACTCCCGCAATGTGGGAGCCGGCGCGCGATTGCTCGCGTCGCCTGTTTTATTACCTTGCTGATTGCTGCTGCGCCAATGTCGGCCAGTGCGGCAGGCATTGTCATTGACGGCGCGACTGCAACCACGGTTTCTACTGCCACAAATGGCCACCAAACCGTTAATATCGCCCCAGCATTCGCCGGTGTTTCCAGTAACACCTATACGAGTTTCAATGTCGATGCGGCAGGCGCTTCGCTGAACAACGTCGGTATTAATGCCCGAACGATTGTCAATCAGGTCACCAGCACTAATCCCAGCATTATCAGTGGCCGTATCGACGTACTCGGCTCTCGCGCCAATGTGATATTGGCCAATCCGAACGGCATTACGGTGAATGGCGGATCGTTCGTCAATACCGGCCGCGTGGCGTTGACAACCGGGCATGTCAGCTTCAAGGACACAGTGCCGGTAGCCGGACTTCCCGAACGTGACATCGTGCTCGACACGAGCACAGGCACCATCGTCGTCGGCCCACAAGGATTGACGGGCGCACTGATCGGTCTCGACCTGATCGCGAAGAACCTGCTGATCAACGGCCCTCTGACTAACACATTCACGTCGCAAACCGCCGCGATACGCGCGATCGCGGGCAACAGCAACGTCACGCTGAACACAGCAGTCTCGCCGACGGACAACGGCAACGACTGGCTGACACTGAGCCCCTCGACAACGCTCGCCACCGCAAACTCATTCGCCATCGACATCACCGCAGCAGGCAGCCTGACAAGCGGCCGCGTGCAGTTGATCGTCACCGACAAGGGCCCCGGTGTGCGCAGCGCGGGGCCGATGAACGCAACGCTTGGCGACTTCACGCTGTCCTCCAACGGTTCGGTGCAGTTCTCCAACACCACGCTTACTGCGCAGAACAATCTCGACTTGCAGGTGCAGGACAGCATCGCACTGACCGACACGAAGCTCACCACGAACAACGGCTCGGCTACCGTCGCCGCAATCGGCGCGGTTACGGTGACGGGCAGCAGTCTGCTCGTCGCAACGGGCATCAATATCAGCGGTGCGGGCATCGCGCTGACGCAGGACGCCACGGCGCAGTCGGTGGTGGCCTCGGCCAACAGCGGCGTAGTGCTGACGAGCATCGGCGACATCACCAACTTCGGCTCGCTCGTCCAGGGCCAGCAAAGCAACGCACTCGACACCACATCGCTCGGCGCAGTGACGTTGAACGCGACAGGCAACGTGCTGAACCACTCCACCGCGGATAGCGCGCTCGCGGTTCTTTTCGGCGTCGCGGGCGACGTATCGATTACCGCCGGCGGTTCGGTGACCAACCAGAACGCGCGCATGCTGTCGAACAAGGCGCTGACGATCACTGCCGGCGGCGATGTGAACAACATCGTCGATCATTCGGCGGGGACGAACGGCGGAGCACCGGTCGGCTATTCGGATCGTAGCTGGCGACTCGTCTTCGTCGAGCATCGCGAAAGCGGTTTCAACGTGGATTACGGCGCCATCGCCGATCCGTCGAAGCTCTCCTACATCACGGCCGACGACGGCAAGCTCTCTATCTCCGGCGCAAACGTGGCGAACGTGGGCGGGTCGATTCTCGCCAACGGCGGCTCGATTGCGATCACTGCGCGCAATCAGTTGCTGACGCAAGGTGTGTTCACGGGCCAGGCTTCGTATCGGCAGACGTGCTTCTTTTTCTGCAGTTCGTCTTCATCGAGCAACGTGCAGGCGTTTGGCGGCGTGATCGAAGCGTCGCAGGACATCACGCTGAAAGCCGGCGCGCAGATTACCAACACGGGCGGCACGGTGCTCGCGCTCAACGCGCTGAAACTGGACGCGCCGAAGACGCTCGCTCAGGCCGTGCTCGGTTACAGCGCAATCAACCGCGCGCACGACCTGAAGGCGTGGTTCGGCAATTCGTGGTCGGCGATTTTCGCGGCGGATACCGGCGGCGTTTTCACCGGCGATACAGGCCAGGTAGAGCTGACGGGCGAAGCCGACATCGACGGCGGGGCGTTCAATGCGCCTGGCGGTATCAAGGCCGCAGGCGGTGTGAACACGATTCGCGCGCCGTACCGCGCGCCGGTGACGATCGGCAATCACAATCACCTCGGGCTCGTGTCATGGTTCGGGCTTTGAAGCTCGTCGTGAGGCGGGTCGCGAAGCGGGCCATGAAGCGAGCCATGAAGCGCGCTGGAAAGCACGCGACCAGGCATCGCATGCAGTGCCTGGCCCGCTGCACGCTCGCGGTACTTGCCGGCACCGCATCAGCCAGAGCTTTCGCGCAAACGCTGCCGCCGGGCTTGCCGAACATCCCGGCACTCGGGGGCGCTCCCGGCGCTTCATTCGGCGTGCCGATGCGCGCGGAACAGGACCCGGCGCAACGGCTGCTTCAGGAGCAGCGCGACCGTCAGCGGCGCGACGAAATCCAGCAGGCGCCCGCGCAGATCGAGGTGCCGCAGCCGACCGTGGTCAATCTCCCCGAAGGTGCGGATGTCGACACGCTGCCGGACGTGGCGCCGTTGTTCAAAATCGATCACATCGAACTCATCGGCGACACGGTGCTCGGGCAGCGCGAACTCGACACGATCGCCGCGCCGTTCATCGGCAAAGAGCTTGGCCGCAACCGCATCAACCTGCTGCTGCGCCGTGTCACCGAAGCGTTCATCGCGCGCGGCTACATCACGACGCGCGCCTATCTCGGCGCGCAGAACCTCGCGTCGGGCACGCTGAAGATCAATATCGTCGACGGCAAGGTTTCGGCGTTCACGCTCAATGGCCACCCGCTGCGTCCGCGCGATCGCGACGAGCCCTGGTACCGAACACACGGCGGCGGCCTCATCACCGACGCAGGCACTGCGTGGGCGTTCGGCGACAGCGTAGGCGACGTGCTGCGCCTGCCCGATCTCGAGCAGGGAGTGGACCAGATCAACCGGTTGCGCCGCAACCAGGCTGAGATCCAGATCATGCCCGGCGAGACACCTGGCGATTCGGTGGTGGCGATCACGAATCACTATGGCGACCGCGTCTTCTACGACCTCGGCATCGACAACTATGGCAGCTCGCAAACCGGCACGCTGCGCTATCGCGCCGGTGTGCAGGCGAACAACCTGATCGGCTTGCAGGAGCTGCTGTCGTTCAACTTCGTCGGCACGCAGGACAGCAATGCGGTCGTGTTTTCCGCTGCCGCGCCATACGGCTATCAGACGTTCAGCTATACGACATCGCTCTCGGAATATCAGCAGGCCATCGGCGATATCGCTTTGCTGCAGGGCCGCACCTTCAGCCAGATTCTGGGCTGGAACGACGTGCTGAGCCGTTCGCGCGCCGGACGCACCAGCGTCGACGTCACGCTCACGAAGATGCGCACCGAGCGCACGCTGAACGGCATCGAGCTGACGCCGCAGGACCTTACCGTATTGCGTGTCGGCCTCAACGGTTTGCGTCGCTTTGTCGCGAACGATCAGGGCGCGGCCGCGACATGGGACGTCGGCGTGTCGCGAGGCTTGCCGTGGCTTTCCGCGAGCCACGACAGTCCCGGCATCGACGAGGTCGAGGCTCACAGTCAGTTCACGCGGCTCGACGCGACCGCCACGCTGCAGGTTGCGCTCGGCACGCTCGCGGGCACGCAATGGACGTATCGGGGAACCTTGCGCGGCCAGTACAGCCGCGTTGCGCTGTTCGGCAACGAGCAGATCTTCCTCGGCGGCATGGACTCCGTGCGCGGCTTCACCGAAGGCGGCATTGCCGGCGACAGCGGCTTTTATCTGCGCAACGAGGCCGCCTGGCAGAACGTGCCCGCCTGGCACGATGCGCGTGTCGAACCGTATGTGTTTCTCGACGGCGGCAAATCGCATCTCGTCGCGCAGGGTGGCTGGCCGACGCTGATCGGCACGGGCGTCGGCGCACGCGCGCAATGGCGCTACAAAACCCAAACCGTCACCAGCGAGGTGCTGCTCGGGCAGGCCTTGCTTCAACCGGCCGCACTCGGCAAGAAGGCTACCGTGCTGCTCGCCACGCTCAACTGGTCACTCTGAAGAGGTTCAAATGAAACATCGCCCGATCGCTGTCACGCTTCGCCACGCCGCGCTGCTCGTCATGCTTGCCACAGCGGGGCTGGCGGGCGGCATGTCGCTCGCGCATGCGGCCAACAAGCCTTCGTCAAAGCCGTCGGCGGAAAAGAGCGTGGAAGCGGCAACGGGTCCGCTACCCGCGAATGCCGTCGCGCGCGTGAACAATGTTGTGATTACACAGGCTCAACTCGACGACGCTGTGCGCGCGTCGAATGCACCGGACACGCCGGTGCTGCGCACGTCGATAAAAAACCAGCTGATCGCACGCGAACTGTTCCGCCAGGCCGCGGAGAAACAGCACTACGAATCGCGTCCGCAGGTGGTGGCCGCAGTGGAACAGGCGAAGACCGTCGCGATGGCCGCCGCGTATCTGCGCGACCAGGTGAAGCCCGCGCCGGTGACCGACGCAGACGTCAAAGCGAAGTACGACGCGATCGTCGCGACGCTCGGCGAGTTCGAATACAAGCCGAGCGCAATCGCCGCGAAAGATGCGGACACCGCGCAAACGGTGCTCACGCAATTGAAGAAGGGTACTGATTTCGCGCAACTCGCGAAGCAGTACAGCCAGGGTCCAGGCGCCGCGCAAGGCGGCGCGCTGAACTGGATTTCGTTCAAGACGCCGATTCAGCCGGGCAACACGCAGAACTGGCCGCAGCCGCTCGCCGAAGCACTGGTGAAGCTGCCGCAAGGCGGTGTATCGAGCGCGCCGGTGCAGGTCGGCGACGCGTTCTGGATTCTGCGCGTCGACGAAAAGCGCGCGACGCAGATTCCGCAATACGACCAGATCAAGGACGCGCTGCGCAAGCAGCTCGAACAGGTCGCGCTGCAAAAAGCGACCGCGCAGGTGGTTGTGGATCTGATGAAGAACGCACGCATTCAGCAGCAGTAAAAGCCTTGCTTTCCAAAGGTGGCAGCGGACGGGGGTTCGACCGCTGCCACGCCGTTCCGGGCTTGAACGCCCGGGCCGGAGAAGAAGTGCCTGAAGTGCCAAAACCAGAAAAAGACGAGAGCATCATGAACGCGTCAACGCGCCACGCTTTACGACAACTCGAACAGAACCGTCAGATCCATGACGAGCGGCACGAACGCGGCATGCAAACCGCGCGCGAACGCTGGTCAATGCCGACGCCTGCGCGCGTGCATCACCTCTGGCAGCGCGCCGTCTCGGCGCTCGTCGCGTTGACGCTTTTCGCGGGACCTCTGTCGATCACATTCGAGCAAAGCCGCGACGCGGCGGGCGTGCTTGCTGCGGGCAGTCAGCGTCTCGATGACGAAGCGTGGCAGCAGATCCAGGACCTCGCCGGCTTGCGCGTTCACTTCATGATGCGAGAGGCGCAGGCCGCGCCTATCGTCGACCCGACTGCACCCATTTCGTTCCAGCCGAAGATCACGCAGACGACGGGTGCGAACGGCGGTGTGCCTGTGGTCAACATCACCGCGCCGAACGCGGCCGGCATTTCGCTGAATCAGTATCAGAGCTTCAACATCGATCCGGTCGGGCTGATCCTGAACAACAGCCTGATGTCCGGTACATCGCTCACCGGCGGCGACGTGCGCGCCAATCCGAATCTGTCTGGCCGCACGGCAAGCGTGATCGTCAACCAGGTCACGTCGACGGGCGCGGCATTCGCGAGCCTGCTCAACGGTCCGCTCGAAGTGTTCGGCGCGCCGGCCACGGTCATCATCGCGAATCCGAATGGCATCACGACGAACGGTACGGGCTTCACGAATACGATCGGCGTCACGTTATCGACCGGCACGCCGCAATTCCTGAGCGATCTCAAAGGCACCGTCACCGACTTCAGCAACGCACAGGCAATCGGCTATAGCGTCACCGGCGGTCATATCCAGATCGAAGGCAACGCGGGCGTGAACGGTCCCGGCGCGGGCATCGAAGGCACGGTCGGCACGATCGATCTGATCGGCGAAACCATCGGCATCAATGCGCCGCTGTATGCGGGCCAGCGTATCAATGCGATCGCGGGCCGCCAGTTCGTGCTGCCCACGGCCGTGACGGGCAGCGGCACCACGTATGCGACGTCGGCCAATGGCGCGAACAACACGGCGAGCGCGATCAACAGCGCAAATGGCCGCGCCAACAACGGCCTTGCAATCGACGCCACCGCCTTTGGCGCGATGACCGCGGGCCAGATCCAGGTGATCGGCACAGCGGCCGGCATGGGCGTGCGCACCGATGCGCAAATGGCGGCGAATACCGGCGACCTGCTGCTGTCGTCGAACGGCGACCTGACAGTGAACGGCTCGGCCGCTCAGCAGCAGGCGACGTTGCAGGCAAGCGGCAATCTGTCGATGACCGGCGCTCACGTGGGCGTCGTCGGTTACACGATCAATGCAAACGGCGACGTGACGTCGAGCGGCACGATTCAGACCGGCGGCAAGCTTGCCGTGACCGCGGGCGGCAACGTGAATGTCGCGAACGCGCAGTCGAACGGCGACACGACGGTCAGGGGCGGCGCGAACGTCACGCTCGGCGACGTGCAAACAGGTGGCGGACTTTCAGTCGCCGCCCAAGATAACGACGGAGCGGGCGACGTCAACCTGAACGGCACGTCGGTCGTGAGCGGCGCGACCAGCCTGCAGGCCGCGCGCGACATCAACGTCAACGGGCAAACCAACGGCAGCACGCTGCAAGCGACTGCACAACGCGACGTCAATGTGAACGCGGCGTTGCAGACATCGGGCGATCTTGCGCTGAACGCCACGCAGGGCAGCGTGAACGCGGGCGGCACGGTAAAGAGCGGCAACAATCTTGCGCTGGCCTCCGGCAAGAATACGAACGTGACCGGGCAGGCCACTGCGCAGAATGCAGTCACTGTCGCAGCGGGCCAGGATCTCGCTGTAAGCGGATCGCTCGCGAGCGGCACGACGCTCGCGGCGAACGTTGCGCGCGACGTGTCCGTGGCAGGGTCACTCCTCGTCGGCACCAATGCGCAGATGAACGCAGGCCGCAATGTCGATGTGCCCGGCGTCGTCATCGTGCAGCAGAACGGCGTGGTCAACGCGCAGAACAATCTGACGGGCAGCGGGTCGGTTGCGTTTGGGCAGAACGGCGCGCTGACGACGGGTCAGGACGTGGCGTTCACCGGCAAGCTGCTGGCTAACGGTCTGAACGTGACGGCGGGCAATAACGCGAGCGTCGCCGATGTGCAGGCAGGCGGTGCGTTCAGCATCGCGGCCAACGGTTCCGGCACCAACGCGGCCGGCGGCGGTGACGTGAGCTTCAATGGCAATGCGGCGGTGGTTGGCGCGACTAACGTGCAGGCCGCGCGCGATGTCGTCGTGAACGGCACGCTCGCGGGCGGATCGCAGGTTGCGCTAACGGCGCAGCGCAACGTGACGGTGGCAACCAGCGGCACAGTGCAGGCGGTCGGCGATCTGTCAGTCGCTGCGGTGAACGGCAGCGTGAATTCGAGCGGTACGCTGAACGGCGCGGCGAACCTGTCGGCCAGCGGCGCGCAGGACGTCGCGTTGACCGGCGCGACGAGCGTGACCGGCGATACGACGCTCACGGCCGGCCACGACGTTGTGATCGGCGGCACATTCGCGGGCCAGGGCGCGGCGACGCTCAATGCCGGCCACGACGTGATTGCGGGCGGCAGCAGCGGCTTCGCGAAGGACACGAGCGTCACGGCGGCGAACGATCTTTCGGTGACGGGCGCACTGCAAAGCGCCGCGGTTTCGCTGACGGCGGGCCGTTCGGTGACGCTGAACAATGTGCAGGCCAACAACGCGCTGCAGGTGACGGCGACGGGCGGCACGCTTGCGGTGAACGGGCTCGTGGCTTCGCTCTCCACTGCGTCGTTGAGTTCGGGTGGCGACACGTCGATTAACGGCGCGTTGCAGAGCGCCAATGCGTTGAGCGTGACGAGCGGCGGAAATACGTCGATTGCGGGCAGCGTTGCGTCGAACGGGAATGTCACGCTGACAAATGCGAACGGTTCGCTGGTCAGTACGGGCAATATTCAGTCGGGCGACAACCTGCTGATCGACGCGGCTAAGTCGGTCGATCTCGGCACGCAGGGCACGTCCGCACTTGGGGACCTCGCAGTCAACGCCGGCCAGAATCTGACGATGAATGGTTCTGTCGTCGCGCAGGGCAACGGCACGCTGACCGCGGGCGGTGCAATCGCCGGCGCTGCGGCCAGCGCCTTCGGTCTCGCGGCGAACGTCGCTTCCGGCGGCGATACGAACCTTACCGGCTCGCTGCGCGGAGGCTCCGTTCAAACCACTGCGGGCGGCTCCGCATCGCTGCATGACGTGCAGGCGGCGTCGAGCCTTTCGCTTGCGGCGACTCAGGATCTGAACATTACCGGCGCTGTGACGGGTGGCGCGGCGGTTGCGCTTAGCGCCGGCCAGAACATCGGCATCAGCGGTTCGATTCAGTCGGCTAACGACACCACGCTGACTGCGCAGAACGGCAACGTCAGTTCGACGGGCACCATCGCCAGCAATGGTGCCTTCAACGCGCAGTCAGGCTCGGATATCAATCTCGGCGGCACGACGACCGCCGCGCTCGACACCACGCTCAGCGCAACGCGCGACGTCAACGTGACGGGCATGCTGGCCGGGCAAGGGCAGGGCAGCGTGACAGCGGGCCGTGACATCGGCGGCGCGGGCACGATGACCTTCGCGCAGGCGGCTACGCTCAGTGCTGGTCGCGATGTTTTGCAAGGCGGGCTGATCCAGGGCCGGTCCGTGCAGGTCAACGCTGCGGGCAATGTCGGCGTGAACAACGTCGAGTCGGCGAGCACCGTTGCGTTGAATGCCAATGGCACCAACACGGCTAACGGTCCGGGCAATGTGGCGGTGACCGGTTCTGTCGCCGCGGCGGGCGCGGTGACGGCGACGGCGCGCAATGACGTATCCGTCGCATCGACCGGGAAGATCGCAAGCGGCACGACAGTCGCGATCGATGCGCAGCACGACATCAACATCGGTGGCGCCGTCGAGTCGGTTGCCGATGCGGCGCTCACTGCGCAGCAAGGCAGCCTGAATGCGACCGGCGGCATCAACAGCGGCGGCAAGCTCAACATCGCGACGGGGCTCGACCTTTCGCTTGGAGCGAGCACGAGTGCGGTTGGCGATGCGACGTTGAACGCAGGCCGCGACGCGCTGCTGAATGGCCTGCTGATAGGCGAGGCGAACGGCTCTGTGACGGCGGGCCGCGATATAGGCGGCGCGGGTACGCAGGCCTTCACGCAAGCTGCGACTTACACGGCGCAGCGCGATATTGCGTTGACCGGCGGGGTTCAGGCCAATGTCATCACGGCAACGGGCGGCAACAACGCCGCGCTTCACGACGTGAACTCGGCGAGCACGCTGACGCTGGCCGCGAACGGCAACGCCGGCGGTGGCGATGCGGCGATCACGGGCACGGTCACGGCGCCAGGCGTGGTGACGGTGAGCGGCGCACGCGATGTGCTGGTCAGCGGATCGATGACCACCGGCGACGCGCTCACACTCACAGCGCTTCGCAATGTATCGGCGAGCGGCACGCTGCAAACCACAGCCGGCGATCTGAGCGCCACGGCGGCGACCGGCAGTATCGCGCTGGCCGGAAGCACGACGACATCCGGCGCGTTGAATCTGAGTTCGGCGCTTGACACGCAACTCGGTGGCCAGATCAACGCGGCGAAGGATGTCACTGTGCAGGCGGGCCGCGACATTACGTTGAGTGGCGCACTTGCCGGGCAGCTTGGCGGCACGCTGAACGCATCGAACGATATTGCCGGAGCGGGCACGGCTGCGTTCGCTCAGGCTGCGACGCTCAACGCTTCGCATGACCTGGCATTGACTGGCGCATTGCAGGGCGCAAACGTCACGGTGACGGGCGGCAACAATGCCGGACTCGGAAGCGTGCAGGCAGTGACCGGCAATGTGGACGTGACGGCCAACGGCAATGCAGGTGGTGGCGATGTGACGATCGGCGGTGCAGCGACCGCGCTCGGCGCGCTGGCTGTGCAGGCGGCGCGCGATGTCAGTGTGAGCGGCGCGATCAACACCGGCGGTACGACGACAATCGACGCAACTCACAACATCGCGCTTGCCGATGTGAATTCGGCTGGCGACCTTGCGCTCACCGCGACGAACGGCAACGCGAGCGCGGCGAACCTCACCACGCAAGGCAACCTGACCGGACGCTCCGGGCAGACGCTGAGTATCTCGGGCGCGACGACCGTGGGCGGCAATGCGCAGTTCGCGTCGGGTGGCGACATGACGCTGACGGGCGGCATCGGTGCGCAGAACGCGGGCACGTTGACGGCAGGCGGTTCGATCAGCGCAGCATCGGTCGCATTCGGTCAGCAGGCCACGTTGAATGCGGGCGGCAGCATCGGCGTGACTGGTGCTGTGGCGACCAATGGCGCGTTGAATGCGACCGCAGGCAACGATCTGTCGATGGGTTCCGCGCAGGCGGGCGGCGCGCTTCTATTGCAGGCGCAAGGCCATAACGGTGCCGGCGACGTGAAGGTGAACGGCGCACTGGCGTCCGGTGACGCCATGGCGGTCAATGCCGTGCGCGATGCAACGATCGGCGGCAATGCAAGCAGTAGCGGCGCGCTCGCCGTGAGCGCGGGGCGCAATGTCACCGCGAGCGGAACCGTCGGTGCAAACGGCGATGTGACGTTGACGGCGACGGGCGGCAACCTGGCGGTCGGCGGTGCGGTCACGAGTCAGGGCAACTTCAACGCGACTTCCGGCGGCGCGCTTGCGTTGAACGGCGAACTCGTCAACGGTAATACGACATTGAGCGCGGGCGGCACCGCGACGCTGAGCGGCGCGTTCCTCGGCCTCGGTCTCGCGGCGATCAACGCGGGCGGCTCGGTGAACGGCGGTGGCTCACTGACGTTCGGCAAGGACATCACTGTGAGCGCGGGTGGTGGCGTGGCGCTCGGCGCGATCCAGGGCGCAGGTCAGTTCTCGGCGACCTCGGTCGGCGATATGTCGCTCGGTGCGACGACGGCCGTGGGCAATGTGAGTGCGAAGTCGACGGACGGCAGCGTGAGTGTCGGCGGCGATCTGCAGTCAGGCGGCAATGTAACGATCCTGGCTTCGAAGAGTGCGACGGTGGTGGGCGCTGTGTCGTCGATGGGCACTGTGAACGTCACCGGCACGCAAGGCAATGTGAGCGTCGCCGGTGTGTCGTCCAACGGCGATACGACGATGAGCGCCGGACAGACGCTCACCCTGAGCGGCACCAGCACCGTGGCAGGACAGTTCACGCTGAGCGGCGGCAACGTCACGTTGAGCGGCTCGCAAGGCGGCTCCAAGAATGTCAGCGTGACCGCGCAAGGGACGCTCGATGCGAGCCGCGCGTCGATGGTGTCGACGCAGAACATGCAGTTCAGCGGCACGAACGTGACGCTGGGCACGACGATTGTCGGCGGCGCGCTGACGGCCACAGCGTCGAACCAGTTGTCGCTCGTGGGAGCTGCTGTGGATGCGGTCGGCGCAGCGACGCTGACGGCGGGCAACGGCTTCTATAACGCGAGCCAGGTGCTCGCGGGTGGCGCGCTGTATGTGTCGGCACCGAATGTGACGAATGCGGCGAATGCGTCGCTGGCGTCGACCGCCACGACCACGGTCAACGCGACGAATTTCACCAACGCGGGGCTCGTGAACGGCTCGACCACCAATGTGACGGTGGCGGGCGGGCTGAACAACAGCGGCGGCTCGTTGATGGCGGTCAATAGCCTCAACATCAACACGGGGACGCTCAACAACCAGAACGGGATTATTTTTGCGGGCAATCCGAGCACGCCGAATGGACCCACGACCGGCGACGTGTCACTGACGATTAATGGCGGTGACGGTTCGTTCTATAACGGCGGTGGCCAGTTGCTCGCGCAGCGCAATATGGGCGTGAGCGCGGTGAATATGGCGTTCGATCCGTCGCAAGGGACCATCAGCCAGGGCGGGCAGCTTTCGATTACCGCGGCGTCGATCAGTAATAGCGGTACGTGGAATTACGGTGGCCAGGGTGTGACGCTGACAGGCGTCTACGGCATCAATAACTACGGGACGATGACGGGGACCGCGCCGCTGACGCTTTCTACCAATGGCACGTTTACGAATTTTGGGCCGGTGAGCGGTGGCAACGTTACGTTCAATGGGACGTTGAGTAATGTTGCTGGGGCGGTGATGCATGCGGCAGATTCGCTGACGCTCAACGGCAACGTGACCAACCGGGGGACAATTGAAAGTGCAGGAAACCTGGCGTTCAACGGGGGTGGCAACTACGACAATCAGTACGGATTGACCCAGGCTAACGGCAACATCACACTGAACACCGGCGGAACGGTGTACAACACGGTCGGGACGATTACAGCGGGCGGCAATATCGGCATTACCGCCGGCGCCGTGATCAACGATGCTCTCCAGGGACCGACTCAAACGTATACGCAGCAGGTCAGCGCTTCTGCGGACCCTGATCTTCTAAACGGCATCGTAGTGGGTACGGTAACGGGTTGGGGCTGCACGCTCAGTCAAGGCGACTGCTATCTGGGTTCGCATACGGCGTCGGCCACAATCGCTACGCTCAAGCCAGATCTCACGAATGGATATGTCGACGTGCGCAGCGGCGGCAGCACGTGCTATGGGGATGACAGCGCGTGTCAATACGTAGAGGTCGGGAACAGCCTCGCAGGAGACCATCAGTATGTTTCCTTGCCCGGTATCGATAGGACTGTCACTGCCCCGGGGGCAGTATCTCCCGGTGTGATAGCGGCGGGTGGAAGTGTCAATATTTCCGCGGGCACGCTGTCGAATGCGGGCAGCACGATTTCGGCAGGGCTTGATGTTAACCTCAACCTGCAATCGCTCAACAATGCGCCTGTCGGCAATGCAACGGCGACGATCGTCGATACCGTCAATAAGGCGCAGCTTGATGCCTTCATGGCGCAAATGTATGCGATCGGACTCGTCGGCATTTACGGCACGGTTCATGTCGCCATATCCGGCACGGTGGTTCCTGAGTCCACCGTGACGTTCGATTCCTCAGCGAGCGTGCCTCCGAGTTCGGTCAGTACGAACACGGCGTTTGGCTCGCAAGGCCAGATTGTCGCTGGCCGAAACATGACTTTGTCGGGCGGGAATCTGGTCAACGGCGGCTTGCTCTATGCCGGCAATAATTTCAACGCCAGCGCGGCGCAGTCCTTTTCCAACCAGGGACAATATAATTCGGTCACGACGACGCAGCCTGGCAGTTCCATGCGCGGGGGCAACCCGAGCTCGACGACATTCTCGTATGCGCAGCAAAGCGCCACAGTGTTTGCGGGCAACGACCTGGTTATCGCCGCGGGCCAGATCAGCAATACGTATGGCAGCCTGCTGGCGGGCCACAACATCGTCATTGGCGGCGTGGGAACCACAGCGACTTCCACGACGCCGGCGCAAAGCCTGAATAATACGTCGGGCAACATTGTCGCCGGCAATAACATCGCACTGAACGTAGCGGGCGCCATCACCAATACGCTACCGCCGCCTGTGACCCTCCACGAGAACTACGGCGCGACGGAGCAGTACAACGGCTGCATGACAGCCGGTGGATACAAGGAAAGCTACTGCGAAGCTTATGTCGACCAGCAATCGGGCAACTCGTCGGTGATCAGTGCGGGCAACAACCTGCAGATCAACGCGGGTAGTTTGACTAATATCGGCAGCCTGATCGCAGCAGGTACCAGCGCTACCATCAATGTTGCTGGCCCAGTCGTGAATGAGGCTCAGACGCTAAATGCATACTGGCATTCGCACTGGGTGCAGGAGACAGGAGACTTCAGCTCCGATAAGCGTCACGACGTATGGGCCTGCGGGTCAGTTGCCGAATGTACGGCGCTGTATGGGAGCGCCTATACGAGTGCTGGTGGCACGATCGATCCGCCGACTCCGGTGGGCAACATCGCCGCGACGATCCAGGCGCCGAATCTGTCCATCACGTCGACTGGAGAGATTCAAAACGTTGGCAACGTGATCGGCACGTATGTTTCTTTGACAGGGCAAAAGCTGATCAACGGCATCACCACGGCGAATACCTATACGCCGCGAGTGAATGCTCCGTCGCAAGTCATATCGTTAAGCCTCGTGAATCTTCCCGGGTTGAATCTGTCGACGCCGCGCTCGGTAGGCGGAGCCTTGCCCACGCCCGTGACGGGTAAGGCGTCGTATCTTTCCGGATCGCTGGCTGGTTCGATGCTCGGTGCCCTCGGCCCACAAACGTTGCTGGACAATCTGCCGGCTAGCTTGCAGCCATCCTCGACGCTGTTTTACTACAGTCCACAGGCGGAAGACCTGACACTGCAACAGGCGGCGCTACAGCAGACCGGCCAGGCCAGTTTTGTGAACGGCCTTTCTTACGACAGCAAGACCGGTATGTCGGTCACCGAACAGGAAAAGGCGATCCTGTATCAGAACGCCATCGACTACGCGAAGCAGAACAATCTTCAGCTCGGCAATGCGTTGTCGCAAGCGCAGATCAATGCGCTTTCCGAACCGATGTTGTGGTATGTCCAGCAGTCTGTGCCCGATCCAAGTTGCCTCTCGACCGGCGTGGTCGCTTGCCCGACTGTTAGCGCGCTCATGCCCCAGGTCTACCTGCCGCCGAACTGGAGTGCGATGTCTGCCGGCGGCAACATCACCGGCCAGAACGTCTCACTTGATTTCAATCAGGGTGGGCAGGGAAGCATTCTCAACACAGGCAACATTGCTGCGTCGAATACGCTGACGGTCAATACCGGCACGCTGACCAACCAGGCGAATCAGGTAAACGTAGGGGATGTCTGGCAGTACATCGCAGCCACCGGCTACCTGAAGACGAGCGGTACTGAGGTCCAGCCTGGCGGGTTCATGAGCGCGGCTGACATGAATCTGAACGTGCAGACGCTCAACCAGATTGGTGGAGCATTGCAACTGCTGGGTAGCGACACAACGGTCGATCAGGCCGGTACTGAGCAGTTGCTAGCCAGTCTGCAGCAACAGCTCGGGACCAACTTTACGCAGACGACGGTTACCGACCACCTCGATACGAGCTTTACCGCAATTGGCGGGTTTGGAGCGGCGGATATCGTCGGAATGGCCTTCGCTGTCGTCGTGTCGATCATGACGGCCGGCGCTGCGAGTGCGGCCATCGGGGCGACCCTTGGCACGACGGCCGGTAGCACGTTTGCAGCAGGCACGGCGGCAACCACTGCAACGGCGACCTCGGCGGCTACAGTAGCGACGACAGCAGGGCTGGGCAACATGGCGCTGTCGGCGGCTTTTGCCGGGTTCACGTCGAGCATCGCCTCGCAACTGACGATGACCGGAAGTCTGGATTGGGGCAGCGCATTCGAAGCGGCTGGCGTTGCAGGTATCACGGCGGGGCTGACGAATGGCATTACTTACAATTCGGACACCGGATTCGATTTCACGACGGCACCCTTAACTGTCGGAGGTCCGACTAGCTCCCTTGCCAGCCTCGCCGGTGTTAATCCGTCGATTGGCACCACTGTGAATCAGGCGACTGCATCAACCGCCTCTACCTTGGAAACCCGAGCTCTGGCAATGCTGGCCGAGGCCGGGATTTCGGCTGGCGTAGGTACAGCGATTGAGGGAGGCAGCCTGCTTGGCGCATTCCAGAACGCGCTGATTCAGGAAACGGCGGCATCTGGCGCGTATGCCATCGGCGATGGCACAGCCCCTCTTTCGATCGAAAACATACTGGGACATGCGGTGCTGGGGTGCGCTGCCAGCTCGCTAAGTGGCACCGGATGCACGGGCGGAGCTATTGGAGCGGCCACAAGTGCGATGTTGTCGCCGCTTGCAATCATCGCGATGGATCCGACCGGGGCACCGCTTACTGAGGGCCAGGCCGCAGTCGTGACGGCTCTGTCCGTCTTGACGGGTGGCGTCGCCGCAGGCCTTGCAGGCGGCGATGCGCAAGCCGGAGCAACTTGGGCCGAAAACGAAGCGACTAACAACTCCGAGAAACATACCGCTGACATCCTCAAGGCTTGTCTGCAGAGTTCTTTTTGTAGCGCAATGTTGCCCGCGCCGGCGAAGATCGCTGCAATCGGTTATGTCGCGAGTGCAATGGGCAGTTCAAAGGACGATTCCGGGAACAACCTGCCGCAGTTGCCAGATCACCCAGGCAACAACGATGACGACCTAAGCGGTGGCTCGCAGGGACAACACGCCAGCGGCTTTACCCTGGCCGGAACGCCTATTCCGGTCTGCGTACCATACGGTGGCTGTACGTTTGTAATCGTGCCGGTACCCACGCCGTTTTCCTTGCCCAGCATTGGCGCCATCTTTTCTACCGGTAATGGAAGCGATAGTGGGAACAGCGGCGATTCAACCAAAAGTGCGAACAATGACACCACGAAAGGAGGCGTGAATAGCGCCACAAACAAAGGCGGGATTATTATCGACGGAAAGATTGGCGGCCAACTTGGAGCTCGCGGATGGACGCAGCAAGAAGTTCAAGCGGTCGTCGATGAGGGACCTGTCGGAACGACGATGGATAATCGATCCGCGGGGAAGACTCCAGACGGGTTGCCGAGAAATGATTCCGCATCCGTGTATGGCTCGAAGAGCGGTTACGTGGTGGTCAACGACCGGACCGGCGAAGTTGTTCAGGTGAGCGGCAAGAACGATCCCGGCTGGATTCCCGACAGTCGAATTAAATGGAAGTGAGTCGAGATGAAAATTGATCTTCAACGACGCTACGATTCTTCGGACGACTTCTTCTCAATAGGTGGGAGCATTGTGATGAAGTTGTCCGCCGATGCGGCAATTGCGGTTTGTGAGCGGGCGGGGCAACACGGTTTGATTATCGCTAGGATCGAGGGAGGAATTTGGCATTTCCCCGGTTTCGAAGCGAGGCTTGATTGCATTTGGGATGGCGTCGATCCGCCCGTTGATGATGGTGTCGCGGAACAAAACAATCTAGCCGCGGCCGAGTTCATTCGCTCAGAGAGCGAAGTTCACGATGTCTTTGTTGTAACGGCCCCGCAGATGACAGGCTGGTGAACTGGACGAAGAGCATCCTAACCAACGTCGGCGCAGGTGATTTGTTGTCACAAACAATAGCCTGCCTAACAATGCATCCTAGCTGTCTCACATCTTCCGTGACGACGCCGGGATCAGACCGATGCTCCTGAAAATCGGCAAGCGTTGGTTAATCTGGTCAACAATGCCGGCAATAGCTTCGGTACCGACCAGTTTGGTAATCAATGGTTTGCTCATACGCAGCCAAACGGAACTCAGCTTTGGGGAAGTGTCCGAAACGGGGTTATCAAAATGGCGGATTGAATACGACGCCCCGGAGCTTCAGCCCAGCTACCGGATTGTCGAAAGGGAAATAGCAATGAACGCTGAAAATTTGACACCTGAACTCGCGTATCTAGCGATGTATGAGTTCCTAGCGGAGCTGTACCAGCGAACGAAGTCGGACGAGTTAGGTTCGTTGTTGGGCAGCATGAGTTATCTAGCCGATGGCGAAACAGCTGATCCCGCAGTCTGGACGGATTGGATGCGCTGCGTGACCAAAGTCTTGGTTGGAGAAGGCGATGCAAAACTCAAATTGCGATGAGTTGCTGCCACAAACAGAAAAGCATCCTTGCTACTTCCCTGCACGCGTCCTCGTTGGAGTGCATTTGCTTCGAAGTATGCATCGCGCTCTGAATTTAATCGGTGGCCGCGTCGGGGTTGTGCCCCGGTGCGCGGCGGTGGCGATGCCGCGCAAATGCGCGAATCGCCGTGGGACGCCGGGCCGTCACCGGCCGGGGTAATCGCGAATGTTCGTGGTAGGGATGCGGACTGGATCTTGGACTTCTTGGGGGTAGCTCATGTATTCATACGAAGACCTCATCCGCGCGGTCAAGCCGTACATCAAACTGGGGCAGCTAGTAGCGGCGGCCATCCGATAGCTTGGTTACTCAACCAAGAATGCTCCTAAAGGCTGGCAGCGGGAACTCGAACGGCGTCTTGATCTACCTGCAAGCTAGCTGCCGAACTCGATCGAAGCTAACGTCAAGAGTGGTGTATGGGCGGCTTAATAGCGTCCGACTCAAGCGGCGAGTTTCTGCAGAACCGGCTGGTCGCCTTCCACCGGTTCGCCGTCCCTAAAGGCGATGCGCTCTAGTAACAGCTTGATCCGTTCGGGGTCGTTGATGCGGCGCTAGGTTTTCTCAGCTTCCATGACTAGCTTGAATGCCAAGCCGAGGAACGTAGGTCGGGACAGGCAGGTGCGCGTACGAGTCGTCCGGTGTCGCACGATTGCGAACGTCGACTCAACCGCATTCGCCATGCGCAAATGCTGCCAGTGTTCGGCCGGAAAGTCGTAAAAGGCCAACAGGCTCTCCCGGTCCTTCTTCAGCGTTTCGGTCGCCTTTGGACATATCGCACGAGCTTCGCGCTTTGGAGGTGTGCGAAGGGAGCACGTGATCTTGAACATCGCGGCATCTGTTGGCTTTAAGCGGCTGCGTCGGAAGGAGCCTGGCGGTATTTGTGACGGTATTACCTTTGTGCAATGTCTTTCGGTACTCTTTCTCCGCGGGAGTTGTGAGGGAAAGGGGCGCTGTCCTCCATTGCAATCGACCGGAAGCCGAGAAGTGCTGGTGGGATTTGTCGGCATCGTTGTCGGTATCGCTGTCGTGTCAAACTGCGGAAGTGCCGTCTACGCAAGGCTCCAGCCCAATGATTGACAATCGAGTGGGTATGGTGCTCAGGGCCGCCTGCTTGATCCTGCGACCGTCGTTGAGGTACTTAGCCGATCAATATAGTCGGCCCACTCCTGCATGACCCTGCGACGGTCATCGTCGAACGTTGTTCTATCGTAGGCCTTTTGCACATCGCCACGCTTGGCATGTGCCAGTTGCGCTTCCAGTACATCGATATCCATACCGAGTCGTTCTCGTCCGACCGTGCGAAGCATGCCCCGGAAACCATGCGTCGCGTGTTTTCCTTGAAATCCCATCTCCCGTAGTGCTTTGCTCAATGCGTCTCGATGCAAATGAGGAGTCTTCTGGCGGGCAGGGGACGGAAAGACATAGTGCCCCTTGCCGGTAAGTGACTGCAACTCTTTCAGGACCGCGATCGCCTGTTTTGGCAATGGCACGATGTGATCGTGCCGCATTTTCATCCGCTCGGCTGCAACATGCCATTCAGCTGTCTCGAGGTTCACCTCGGTCCACGGCACCGCTGCAACCACGCCGGGGCGAAGGCCGGTCAGCATGGTGAGCTTGAGGGCGGCGCGGGTAATGGGTGACTTGTAGGCATCGATAGCAAGAACGAGCGGCGCTATGTCCGCAGGCTTGGTGATCGCTGGTATATGGCCTTTCCTGTGGCGAGGAACAACGCCGCGCAGTGTCAAGGCGGCGCCATCTTCCCGCAGTCCGTTCTGGACCGCGTACGTCACGATGCCACCGACATACTGCCGTGCCTTGGTCGCGAGGTTAGGCGCATGAGAGGCAATCGCTTCGAGTACGGGCTTGACCTCTGGCGTGGCAAGCGTCGAAATGGGCTTGTTGCGAAGTGCGGGAGTCAGGTATTCGCGCACGACAAACTCTGCCTTCCGGTAGGTTTCGTCCGCCCATTCCTTACGTTTGAAGTCGAGCCAGCGCTGGGCCACGAGATGGAAGGCGCCTTCGGCCATGCGTTTGCGGGCGATGGACTCGGCCTGGCGATATGCAACCGGATCGATGCCTTCGCGTACGAGATTGCGTGCGGTAGTGGCCGACCGTCGTGCATCAGTGAGCGTGATATCGGGGTAGGGGCCGAGGCTGTGGAAGTTTTCCCTGCCCGTGCTCGGTCGTCGATAGCGGAACAGCCAGGTTTTGGTGCCGTTGGGCTGGACCCTCAGCGCGAGTCCGTTTCCATCCGCGAGTAGGTAGGAACGGGCGCCCGCTTTGGCGGCACGGAACACTAACTCTGACTTCGGTTTGACGCGTTTGGGCATGGGTTTGCCCCCCAATCTGGTATACGCAACAGTATACGCAAAAATCGTCGATGTCAGTGAAACGCAAGGGATCTTTGGAGAACAAAAAAACCCCGTAAGACGTTGATCTTACGGGGTTTCTCGGACTACTGCGGCTCACGCCGGAACAACTGTTGGTGCCCAGGAGAGGACTCGAACCTCCACGGTGTTGCCACCGCTAGGACCTGAACCTAGTGCGTCTACCAATTCCGCCACCTGGGCACGTCTTGAAGCTAGACCGCTATTTTAGCGGGATGATGCAGCGTGTCAATCCCCGCCGCCAACCCACGCCTTGAACCGAAACAAACAACATTACCGCTCTACATAAAAATTGAAGCCGCCCGATGAACCGAGGCGGCTTCAATTTTGAATCCTGGTGCCCAAGAGAGGACTCGAACCTCCACAGTGTTGCCACCGCTAGGACCTGAACCTAGTGCGTCTACCAATTTCGCCACCTGGGCAGGTGATGAACAGCAAAGACCGACATTATAGCGACAGCATCGAGGCTGTCAAGCGTTTCTCAAAAGCTGCTTAAACACGCCGCAAACGACCCCGCGCGGGCTTGCCGGCGACGCTTCCTGGCGACTATTGACGGCCCGCGTGGCGTGCGAGACGGGTGTTAGAATGCCTCGCAGTAGTTCGTTGGCACGGTACACAAGCCCGTCGGACTCAGCCTTGAACAAGCCGGACCCGAGAGAGTCTTTTAGTGCAGCAGCAAGTGCCATTCAGGCGCCACGCAAACGCTTCTTAAGCCGAGCCAGATCGCCGACCGACGTCCATGCAACGAGAAAAAATCATCGACAAGCCCTTGAGCAAATTTCCGTATCCGATTCCGAGCCGCGAGGAAATCCTCGGCGTCCTGCGTACGAGCGAAACGCCGCTCGCCGCCAACGAGATCGCCGAAGCCCTGTCCATCAAGCGCCAGGAGCGCGAAGGATTTTTCAAGCGCCTCGGCGCCATGGAGCGCGACGGCCAGATCCGGCTCGATCAGCGCAATCTCTATCAGCTGACTCATCCGTCGAACTTCGTCGCAGGCCGCGTTCAGGGTCATCGCGACGGTTACGGCTTCCTGATTCGCGACGACGGTCAGGACGATCTGTTCCTGCCCACCGCCGAAATGCAGAAGGTCATGCACAACGACCGCGTGCTTGCACGCATCGTCGGCTATGACCGGCGCGGCCGGCCGGAAGGGCACATCGTCGAGGTCACGGACCGCGCGAACAAGCGCGTGATCGGGCGTCTGCTGAACGAGAACGGCGCGCTGATCGTCGCGCCCGAAGACAAGCGCATCGGCCACGACATCCTCATCACGCAGAACACCAAGAAGGCCAAGGTCGGCCAGGTGGTGGTGGTCGAGCTGACCGATTTTCCGAGCCGTCATTCGCAGCCGCTGGGCCGCGTCGCGGAAGTGCTGGGCGATATCGACGACCCCGGCATGGAAATCGAAATCGCGGTGCGCAAATACGGCGTGCCGCATGAGTTCAGCCCCGACGCGCTTGCCGAAGCCGCGAAACTTCCCGACGAAGTTCGTCCCACTGACGTGCGTCATCGCATCGATCTGCGCGACGTGCCGCTCGTCACGATCGACGGCGAAGACGCGCGCGATTTCGACGACGCCGTGTATTGCGAGCCGATCAAGGTCGGCCGCGGCGACGGCTTCCGTCTGATCGTCGCGATTGCCGACGTCTCGCACTACGTGCATCCGAAGAGCGCGATCGACGCCGACGCGATCGAGCGCAGCACGTCGGTCTATTTCCCGCGCCGCGTGATTCCGATGCTGCCGGAGAAACTGTCGAACGGTTTGTGCTCGCTCAATCCGAACGTCGACCGTTGCGTGCTCGTGTGCGACATGATCGTCACCGCGCGCGGCGAAGTTAAGGCGTATCAGTTCTATCCTGGTGTGATGCATTCGGCTGCGCGTCTGACGTACACGGAAGTCGCGGCGGTGCTGAAAAACACCAAGGGTCCGGAAGCCGCGCGCCGCGCCGCGCTGCTGCCGCAATTGCAGAACCTCTACGGCGTGTACAAGGCGCTGTTCGCCGCGCGGCAGAAGCGCGGCGCGATCGACTTCGATACGACCGAGACGTACATCGTCTGCAACGCGCAGGGCAAGATTGAGCAGATCGTGCCGCGCACCCGCAACGAGGCGCACAAGCTGATCGAGGAATGCATGCTGGCCGCGAACGTGTGCGCCGCCGACCTCCTCAAGCGCAACAAGCATCCGGGCCTGTTCCGCGTGCATGCCGGCCCGACCGCGGAGAAGCTCGAGAATCTGCGCACGTTCCTGCGCGGCATGGGTCTCACGCTCGGCGGCAACGACAAGCCGCACGCCAGCGACTACGCCGCGCTGATGGCGCAAATCCGCGACCGGCCCGACGCGCAGATGCTGCAAACCATGCTGCTGCGCTCGATGCAGCAGGCGGTTTATAGCCCGGACAACATCGGCCACTTCGGTCTCGCGTATGAGGCGTATGCGCACTTCACGAGTCCGATCCGCCGTTATCCCGACCTGCTCACGCACCGCGCCATCTACGCGATTCTGCAAGGCCGCAAGTATCAGCCGGAGCCGCCGGCAGGCGTCGTGTTGAACACGGCGCTGTCGCCGCGCGCTCGCGCCATGCAGCAGGCCGACGACGAAAAAACCGGCCGCACGCGCGGCACCAACGTCGCGATCTGGGAAGAGCTCGGCCTGCATTGCTCGGCTAACGAGCGCCGCGCCGACGAAGCATCGCGCGACGTCGAAGCCTGGCTCAAGTGCTACTTCATGCGCGACAAGCTCGGCGAGGAATATGGCGGCATGGTCAACGGCGTCACGTCATTCGGCATCTTCGTGCAGCTCGATTCGCTCTTTATCGAAGGCCTCGTGCACGTCACCGAACTCGGCTCGGACTACTTCCAGTACGACGAAATCAAGAACGAACTGCGCGGCGAACGCACGGGCATTCGCTACCGGCTCTCGGATCGCGTGCGCGTGCAGGTGAGCCGCGTGGATCTGGACGCGCGCAAGATCGACTTCCGCCTCGTGCGCGATACGCCGATCAAGCCGCATCCGGCTCGCAGCGTGTCGGCAGACAAATCGTCCGCGGACAACGGCGGCCCGCGCGTGCGCGAGTTGTCGTCGCCCGAAGGCGGCGCGGCAGCGCCGGGCGCGCGCCGCAAGCGGGCCGCGCCGGTGCAAAGCGCGGCCGTCAAGGAAGCGCGCGGCGCCGCGAAGAAGCAGGGCGGCGCGTCGGCCAAGGCGGCGTCCAGGCAGACCGCGCGCAAGAAGCGCTAACGCCCCGCGTCGGCGCTCGAACCGCGCGCAGCGGGTACGTGAAGACGTGCCGGTTGCGCGCGGTGTTCGTTTAGTCCGCGCTTGATTCGAGTTTGATCGGCGCTTGATCGGCGCTTCATACTGCCTCGGCACGCTTCATCAGGCAGTCATTGAGTAACGCGCCGGCCCGATCGCGGACAGGCACACGTATTCATCACAGCAGCGCGGCGTTTCCGCTGCGCTCAATCAAAGGTTGTATCAGTCATGGCACGTCACAAGGTTCTATACGGTTTTCATGCAGTCACCGCGCGCATCCGGCACGACGCGTCGACCGTCGAAGATGTTTATTACGACGCCACGCGCAAGGACCGCCGCATGACGGAGTTTCTGCACACGGCGAAGGAAGCGGGCGTGCGCCTGATCGCCGCCGACGAAACGCGTCTGTGGGGGCTCGCGCACACCGAGCGTCACCAGGGCGTGGTCGCGCGCGCGGGCGACATGCCGCTCGCGCAGAATCTCGCGGAACTGCTCGACGGCATCAACGGCTCGCCGCTGCTTCTGGTGCTCGACGGCGTGACCGATCCGCACAATCTCGGCGCCTGTCTGCGTGTCGCCGATGCCGCCGGCGCACACGCGGTGATCGCGCCGCGCGACCGCGCGGTCGGCCTGAACGCGACCGCCGCGAAAGTCGCGAGCGGCGCGGCCGACACCGTGCCGTACATCACCGTGACGAACCTCGCGCGCGCGCTGCGCGAACTGAAGGAGGCCGGCGTGTGGATCGTCGGCACGGCGGGCGAGGCCAAGAAGAGCCTCTACGAGACGGAACTCGACGGCCCCGTTGCGATCGTGATGGGCGCCGAAGGCGAGGGCATGCGCCGCCTCACGCACGACACCTGCGACATCGTCATGCAGATTCCGATGGCGGGCACGGTCGAGAGCCTGAACGTCTCCGTAGCTTCCGGCGTGTGCCTGTTCGAGGCCGTCAGGCAGCGGGCGGTGAAGAAGTAATTTCGCCCGGTTTCCAGTGCTTACTCCGGTAAACTAGCGTCTTTTACAGCTCGCCCGCATTCTCATGACTCAAGACGAACTCAAGCAACTGGTCGGTCAGGCCGCCGCCGACTATGTCCACGCGAACGTGCCGGAAGGTTCGGTGATCGGCGTCGGCACCGGCTCCACCGCGAACTGTTTCATCGACGCGCTGGCCGCCAACAAGGCGCGCTATCGCGGCGCGGTGTCGAGTTCGCTCGCCACCACCGCGCGCCTGCAATCGCACGGCTTCAAGATGCTCGATCTGAACGAGATCGACTCGCTGCCGGTTTATGTCGACGGCGCCGACGAGATCGATCACAGCGGTGCGATGATCAAGGGCGGCGGCGGTGCGCTCACGCGCGAGAAAATCGTCGCGTCGGTGTCGGACGTATTCGTCTGTATCGCGGACGCCAGCAAGCTCGTCGACACGCTCGGCAACTTCCCGCTGCCGATCGAAGTCGTGCCGATGGCGCGCACCGCGATCGGCCGCCGTGTGACCGCGCTCGGCGGTGTGCCGGTCGTGCGTGTCACGAAAGAGGGCACGCCGTTCATCACCGATAACGGCAACGAAATCATCGACGTCAAAGGTCTGCGCATTAGCGATCCGCGCACGCTCGAGACGCATATCAATGCGTGGCCGGGCGTCGTGACAGTGGGACTTTTCGCGGGCCGTGGCGCGAACCTGTGCCTGCTCGGCACGGACACCGGCGTACAGACCATCGAGTACCGCAAGGTCTGAGCAATAACCCAGGCGCCCCGCATCGCGCGGGCACCTGCGGCCCTTCCTTTTCCGCTCACTCAAATCACGCTTCAGCGGCCCGTCCGGGCATTAGCTCGCCGGCAGGCCGCTGCATTGCCGTGCTGAGCGAAACATCGAACGCGTGGCGCATAGGAAAGCGAATTAATTTGTTCCGTGCATTCGCAAGAAGCGAATGGCGGCGAATGAATTATTCCCGTGCTGTCGTGCGTCGAATGTGGTCACGCGCACGCACAGTAAAGCACGCGCCACCTACACTCGTCGCTATGCCCAGGAGGCGTTAACGAGGATAGGGAGATCATGAGAGTTGCGATCGTGCACGACTGGCTGGTCGCACCGGGCGGCGCCGAGAAGGTACTCGAGCAGATTATCGAATGCTTTCCCGACGCGGATCTTTTCAGCCTCGTGGATTTTCTCGAAGACCGTCGACCGTTGCACGGCAAACCCGTCACCACTTCCTTCATTCAACGCCTGCCGTTCGCGCGCCGTCGCTATGACGCCTATCTGCCGTTGATGCCGCTCGCGGTGCAGCAGTTCGATCTCGCGGACTACGATCTGATCATCACGAGTTCGCATACGGTCGCAAAAGGCGTGCTCGTCGGCCCCGATCAAACGCACATAAGTTATGTGCATTCTCCGATGCGCCAGGCGTGGGACCAACAGCATGAGTATCTGCGCGAAGCCCGTCTGACGCGCGGGCCGAAGTCCTGGCTCATGCGTGCGCTGCTGCATTATCTGCGCGGCTGGGATTCGCATTCGGCGAATGGCGTCGACCGCCTGATCGCGAATTCGCAATTCGTCGCGCGGCGCATGATGAAAACCTATCGGCGCGACGCCGCCGTGATTCCGCCTCCGGTCAATGTCGACGAATTCGAATTGTGCACGCATAAAGAAGAGTTCTATCTGACAGCCTCGCGAATGGTGCCGTACAAGCGCATCGATCTGATTGTCGAGACGTTCAGCGCGACGCCGCATCGCAAGCTGATCGTGATCGGCGATGGACCGGAGATGGCTGCGATTCGCGCGAAGGCCGGGCCGAATGTGACGATACTCGGCTATCAGCCGATCGGCGTGCTCAAGAGCTACTTGCAGCGTGCGCGAGCTTTCGTATTCGCCGCCGAAGAGGATTTCGGCATCGTCACGCTCGAAGCGCAGGCGTGCGGCACGCCGGTGATCGCATTCGGCAAGGGCGGGTCGCTCGAGACCGTGGTGCCCGTCGGCGACGCGCATCCCACCGGCATTTATTTCGGATCACAAACTGTTGTGTCGATGCTCGACGCAATCGACCGGTTCGAACGGCAGCATGAACAGATCACGCCGGCCGCGTGCCGCGCGAACGCCGAGCGGTTTTCGGCGGCCGTGTTTCGTCGCGCGTTCATGGCCGAGGTCACGCGCACGATCGCTTCCGAGCATTTACGCGGCGAGTCCGCAACCGTGCAGCGGATCGACGCTGAGCGCCTCGCCGAACCGGCCGGATGGCCGGTCGAGCCGGCGGCGCAGAGCAGTTGCGGATGATTAGCCGAGGCGTTCGCCGGCTTCGCGGCTCGGCGATCCTCTCGTGTTTCAGCAGGGCAGCACCATCAACAAGCCGTTCGGGCGATGCCACCGGAGCGGCTATCGGGGGCAGGCGGCAGCGTGGATCATAAGCCGCCTCAATACGCGATATTCGACGCAGGCGACGAATCGTAACCGCCGTGGTAACGCAAACAATCACGGATCGTCGCTGCGATTTACTAAAACAGGCAGTCGTTAATCCGTACGTCACGCGATGACGCATGCGATGCGCGACCTTTGGACGAGGAAGACTCTACACTCATGAATGCCGATCGCCTTCCGGGCTCTTTTCCCGACATCGCTCGAAGCTGGGCCGCGCTACAGGCCCAATTGCCCATTACTCCCATTCGCAACGAACAAGACTATCAGACGATGGTCGAACTCTCCAGTGCCCTTGCCGATCATCTGAACGGCAAGGAGAACGAGCCGCTCACCGATCTTCACGCGATCGTGTCGGACCTGGTTCGCAGCTGGAAGGCGCAGAACGTGACGCTGCCCAAAGCGGAGCCGCGCGAGGTGTTGCGGCATTTGCTCGAAACGCACGGGCTGCGGCAAAAAGATCTGATGGGCATCGCATCGCCGACGGTGGTGAGCGATATCCTCGCGGGCCGCCGGGCGATCAGCAAGAAGGTCGCGAAGGCGCTGGCGCAGCGCTTTCAGACGGACGTCAGCGCGTTTTTGTAGTGGCGTAAAAAAGGCTGCGCCTTCATGCGGCGCAGCCCTTGACCGGCTATCTATTGCAACGCAAATTACTTCGGCTTGCGGGCGTTAGCGCGCCGCTTCCTGCCACGCTCCGCGCATTGCGCGTAAGCCCACTCGCCATTTGCGAAACGCAAGCGCCATTCCGCCGCGCTCGAACGCCAACGACAACGACAACGCGCGCAGGAACCCCGGGTCCGCGCGATCGCCGATCAGCGTCGAGTAAACGACGAACGCCCATCGGCCTGGCGGCGTCAGGTGTTCGCACATGATGAGTCGAAGATTGAACGACGCGTTATAGAACGCCGTATCGTTGAAGACGAAGCGCGGGTCCTCGTCGCGGCGTTGAGCGGGAAAGTGCTCGACGAGCAGCGCAGGATCGTAGACAAGCGTCCAGCCGCGGCGGCGCACGTCGAGGCTGAAGGCCATTTCGCAATGAACCTGCGCGCCGCTGCCGAGCAGCCGCGCGTCGAAACGCAGCGCGCCGATCGCCTCGCGGCGAAACGCCATGTTCACTCCGTTGAGTACGTGCACCTCACGTGCCTCGCCATGACCGATGTGATGGTTGCCGATCGTGCGGCCATACCATCGCACGATGCCGACGCACGGTTTCCGCCCCTGCGGAATACCGTTGCGTTCATGCACGATGTCGCGGCCGCCGAGACCGCCGAGGCATGCATCGCCCCCAAATGCGCGGGCGATTCGCGCGACCCAGTCAGGATGCGGAGCGGCGTCGTCGTCGGTGAAGCAGAGCACGTCGCCGCATGCGCTGTCGATGCCGAGGTTGTAAGCGGCCACGACGCCCGGCTTATGCACGAGCACGACGCAGCGGCGCGGATCGGGCCGCGTGGTTTCGCGTGTACGCAGCCAGTCGAGCGTCGCGTGATCGTCGTGACGCGCGACCACGATTACCTCGTCGGCGCGGCGCTCCTGTGCGTCGAGTGCCGCGAGGCACCGCGCGAGATCGGCGGTGCGCCGGTACGTCGGGACGATCACGGAGACTTTCAGGAGCGGCGTCCGTAGCGGCATGATCAGAACGCGTTGCGGCTGATAAAGCCCTTGAAAATCGTGATGAAGACGATCTTCATGTCGAACCAGAACGACCAGTTGTGGATATAGAAGAGGTCGAACTTCACGCGCGCTTCCATCTTCTCGACTTTGGCGGTCGCGCCGCGATAGCCGTTCACCTGAGCCCATCCGGTGATGCCGGGTTTGATGCGGTAGCGGTGCATGTAGCCGTACACCTGATCCTTGTAGAGATCGTCGTGTTCGAGCGCATGCGGACGCGGGCCCACCACCGACATCTGTCCGAGCAGCACATTGAGAAACTGCGGCAGCTCGTCGAGGCTCGTGCGGCGCATGAACGCGCCGAGCTTCGTCACGCGCGCGTCGTGACGCGTGGCCTGCGTGACCTGACCCTGCGCTTCATGATGCACGGTCATCGAACGGAATTTGTAGATCGAGAACGGCTCGCCGTCGGCGCCCTTGCGCGTCTGGCGAAAGAACACGGGCCCCGGCGACGTGAGCTTGATCGCCGTCGCGAGCACGATGAACACCGGCGCGAGCGCGACGAGCGCACCTGCGGCGAAGAGCCGGTCGAAGATCAGCTTCGGCCACATCTGCGGCGGCGAGAGCGACGGCGCGCCGAGACTGAGCGTGGGCAAACCGACCACATCGACGAGCGAGTGGTTGAAAAGCGAGAGGCTGCGTACGTCAGGAATAAAACGCAGGTTCACGAAGTCATGCCTGAACATGCGCTGAAAGCGATAGATCGTGCGTTCTTCAGAGAGCGGCAACGCGAGCCAGACTTCGTTCACACGCTCGTCGCGCACTTTGGCGGCGAATGCAGTCAGGTCGGTCAGCACCGGCAGGCGATTAAGCCGCGCGCCATAGGCTACCCGTTCAACGCTGCTGTCCACGCTCGTGTCGAACACGCAGACCGGTTTGAAGCCCGCTTGCGGCGCATGTTCGAGATGCGCGAGCAGCGTGCGCGCAAAGCCGGGCGCGCCGACAATCGCGACCGTGCGGAAATTCATGCCGCGCCGGCGAACGCTGCGCAACGCCACATGCACCGCACACTTCGTCGCGACGATCAACGCGCCGGAGATCAGCGTCGAATACACGAACCACAGCCGCGACACCGCATCCATGCGATGCAGCGTGAAGGCGAGCAGCAACGCGGCCGCGACGACCGCGAGCCACGCCGCGGCCACGCGTGCGAGCATCGCCGTCAACGGCTTGCCGCGCCACGTTTCATACACGCCGAAGCCGGGAAACAGCAACAGCACCAGCACGCAGTTGAAGGCGATCAGCAGGCGTTCGGTGTCCGGCAAAGCGGCGAGCGTGGCAAAGCGCATCCAGTGGGCGAGCAGGCCTCCCGCAATCACGAGGAATGCGTCGAGGCATCGCGCAGTATTCCTGAACATTATCGACTCTGCGAGGACGGCAATCGCGCCGCGTGTTATTCGACGGTTTCGGCCTGGCGCAGGCGCGGCAGCAGGCGATCGAATTCGCGCTTGACGAGGCCGTAGCATTCGCACGCGCGCGCTTCGAGCCCCTTGCGGTCGAGCACCTTGATGTGTCCGCGGCTGTGGTGAATCAGGCCTTCGTCGTGCAGCTTGCCGGCTGCCTCGGTGATGCCCTCGCGGCGCACGCCGAGCATGTCGGCGATCAATTGCTGCGTCACCGTCAGATCGTTCGACGCGACACGGTCGACTTCGATCAGAAGCCACCGGCACAGTTGCTTGTTCAGTGCGTGATGGCGGTTGCATGCGGCGGTCTGCGCGACTTGCGTGAGAAGCGCGTGCATGTAGAGCAGCATCAGACGGCGCAGAAAATCGGAGCGGGCGAATTGCTGCTTGAGGGCCTGAGCGCTCATGCGATACGCGAAGCCCGCACATTGCACCTGCACGCGGTTCGGCATGGTTTCGCCGCCCGTGAGCACGGGCACGCCGGTCATGCCTTCGCGTCCGACCGCGGCGATTTCGACGGAGCTGCCGTCTTCCATCGTCGACAGCATCGAAATGATCGCGGTCGTCGGGAAGTACACGTGATGAATGCGTTGGCCGGAATCGCAGAGCAACTGTTCCGTGCGCAGATGAACCAGTTCGAGGTGCGGAGCAAGCGCTTGCCATTCGTGAGACGGCAATGCGCCAAGCAAATGGTTACCGTGCAGATCTGATTGAAGTGTCAACATGATCGGTCCTCGCGTGAAGCCGCGGGTCTCGCGTCTTCCTGTTTTTGATCCGATTCCTGCACCCTTTGATAACGCGCGCTCTGCATTGCAGTCAGCGCAGGGTGAACAGAGTCGGCCCCGTATTGGTTGGTGCGCCGCCGCCGTTGTGGTCGTCCTCACGGCGCCGCGGTGTTGCGTCCTTGTATTAGCGAGGACTGTGCCAACCATAGGGGAAAGCGTGACTGGTGCGGCGCAGCGACGACGGGCGGGCGAAATAAACCCCCGGTGCGCGCCTTTTTGTTTCAATTCTGTACATCCGACGTTTGCGTCGAGCCTGCGCGCGATGGTCTTTTTATACGGGCCAAGTGCTTGATCCAATTGAGTTCGCTGCGCGTGGCGGCGGTTTTGCGATTGGAGCGCCAGGGTTGTTCCGCGCTTTGTGAGCGCCTTTTGGCGCGGTGTCCGCGATGTGCCGGAATTGATTCAGATGTGTTCAACCGCTTGCGTCGGTTGCCGCACGGTTCATCATTTATGGCTGTCAGGAGTCGCAAAAAAAACGACAGTGATGGGCGCAGCCCGACCAATGGGTTCGCGCAGCGCGAGGTTTTACGCGCTTCGCGAAGACATCGCGGGCAAATGGCGGGTAGATGGTACGGCTATCCGTAGAAGTGGCGGATGCGGCATCGAGCGCGCGGACTTCGGCGGCCGGTGCCGCAAGTGTTGCATCCGCTTTAAACCTGAATGATGGATGCGCACGCAACGGCCCGCGCTTTGTGATGTGGGTGCGAAAGTGGGATCGCGTCGGGCATGGCGCCACGCCGCGGTGGTGAGTGATGCCCTTATTAGTTGAAAATGGCCAGACGTCTGTAGTGGGCGCGCGGGCCGCGTCATTCGCATAGTCGAAATTCGCCAATGCGACGTGTGGCCAGATGAGCACGGCCGTGCTCGTCGGCTAGCGCATAGAACGTGTCCGATTCGTACGCCATTGTCCTGCTCACGCGCAGCATGTTCATGCGTGCGTCGCGGGCCGGCTCGAAGGGGTGTTGTGGTTGCACTTCGCTGCTTCTCAGGCTGACGGGATCGGCATTCGTCCGACAGGTGCCGTGGCAGAACACGGGCACGTCGGTGATACGCGGCGCGAAGTCCGGTGCCGTGCGCGCCGCGTTCGACTCCGATCTCGCGAGAGCCGAACGAGCCTCGCGGCCATGTCTATGCGCCGTTGTCGCGGCACCGTGCAAATCAGCGAAATGTAGCGTCAGCGAAACAACGCCGTTGTCGCCGTCTATTTTGCTTGCGATGTCCACGTTTCCGATCGCGTGGCGCGCATCACTCAGCAACTCTAAAGCCGTCACGATCTGGTGTGCAGCGTCTCCGTTCGCGCCGCGTTATCGGTGCCTCGTATGAAGATTCGGCAACCTCCAGCGTGAGTGCGATGGCGAACGGAAACAGCCGGATGGCGGCCGTACCGTGTAGGCGTCAAAACCGGCCCGCCAATCGTGCGAGGCCCGCGAGGGCAACCTGTGCGCTCGCCGCACCGAACATTAAAGAATCCGCTGGGGAACGTGATGAACTGGAAAACGCTGGAATTCGAGCAGCTTTCTGCACGCGAGCTGTACCTGATCTTGCGGGCGCGCAGCGCAGTGTTCGTCGTCGAGCAATCGCATGTGTGCCTCGATGCCGATGGACGCGACGAAACTTCGCTGCACGTGTTCGCCGTCGAAGACATGGCGCGGCCGATGCCGATTCTTGCGTACGCCCGTGTGCAGCCCGGCGATGCGGAAGATCCCGACATCATGATCGACAAGGTGCTGACGAGTCCGCTGCGACGCGGCGACGGCACCGCGGAAATGCTAATGGAGCGCGTATTGCAGGCCATTGCCGAGCGTTGGCCGGGACACGCCGCACGCGTGAGCGCGCCGCTCAGTTTGCGCGAGTTCTACGAGCAGTTCGGCTTTCGCAAGACGGAAGGTCCGTATCTCGAGCATGGCGTGCCGTTCATCGGTCTCACGCGGCAAGTGCGCGCCTCGCAACCGCTCACCGCATTGCGGCGCCGCGAGCGCGATCGTGCCGCGCTCGTCAACACGTTTGAGATGCTGTGAGGAAGCCGCTGCTGATCGCGCTGTCGCCGCGCTCTTGCATCGCACTGGAGACGTGTCGTGAATAGTCAATCGGAGCTGGACCGCATCAATCGCCTCGCCTGGAATTCGCGCGACGCGGCCCGCGTTTTCACGACCGGCAAGAGCTTCTCCGACGCGGGCGAAGAGGCCGCCTTCAGATGGCTCGCGCCGCGTTGTTCGGGCACGCCGTTGCTCGATATCGGCATCGGCACCGGGCGCACCGTTGCACTGATGCTTAGTATCTCGAACGAATACACCGGCGTCGACTACGCGCCGAACCTGCTGGAGACAGCGAGACTGCGCTATCCCGGCTGCGATTTGCGGCATATGGATGCACGCGATATGTCCGAACTGCCGTCCGATCATTACGGGCTCGCTGCATTTAGCTGGAACGGTATCGACTGCGTCGACTACAACGATCGCGTGAAGATCCTTCAGGAAATGTATCGCGTGGTGCGGCCAGGCGGCTATGTGCTGTTCTCGTCGCACAATCGCGGCGGCCCCGGTTACCGCGAGGGCATCTGGCATCTGCTGCCGCGTTTCACGCTCAATCCGCTGACGCTCGGCTGGCGTACGCTGCGCTCGATGCGCCGCTTCCAGCTCGGCACGCTCAACTATATACACAACGTCAAGCTGAATCGCGACTATGGCGGCTACGCGGTCAAGACAGCGGCGGCTCACAACTTCGGCATTGTGATCGTCTACACGACGCTTGCCGAACAGCGCCGGCAACTTGCGCAGATTGGCTTGCAATGCGATGCGGTGTTTGATAGTTGCGCGGGCAACCGTATTTCCGACGGCGTCGAGAACAGCGGCGCGTGCTGGTTCCACTTCATCGCGCACAAGCCGCTTGCGGCGCATCGCCTTGATGACGAGCGAGGCCATGCATGCTCACGTGTGTCGAATTGAAGAGCGGCGAGCGTACTGAAGACTCACGGGCAGTCGCACCAGCAACCACACAGGCACCAGGTCCGCCGCTTGCGGCAACCCATGATCGATTGCACGCCGCCTCCGTTCAGACAATTTGCCGTCCTACGTGCGTCTTCGCACGATGCAAAGTCGGCGTGAAAGGCATGCTTGAGACGCAAGCTTATGGTCCTTCGGGGCCGATCGCGTTACACAGAAGAAACAATTCTTCAGAGGGATAACCCTGTCAGGAAGTGTCCCAACTGGCGTAACCGTTGTGAAGCTAGCAACGTATCGTGGATGAGTAACCACGCGACGATAAAACACACAAAAGGGCGGTTTATCAACAGGCTACGCGGGGGCGAACACCGCTTCGGGGAGAGGGTCATGGAACAGGCAAACAAGGATCGATCGCTGGTGAGCAAGGTCATGGATGGGCTCGTCACAGGGATCGTCGAGGAGAAATACGGCGCGATACTGCCGCCGCAGGACGTGCTGTCGAAAGAGTTCGACGTGAGCCGCACGGTGATGCGCGAAGCGCTCTCGATGCTGCTCGCGCGCGACATGCTCGACGTGCGCCCGAAGATCGGCACGCGCATCCGGCCGATGAGCGACTGGCGCATGATCGACGAGGACGTCGTGAACTGGCGTTTTCGCGCGAAGCCCGATCCGGTGTTCCTGCGCGACGTCATCGAGTTTCGTATTCTGATCGAACCGCGTGCGTCGGCACAGGCCGCGTCGCGCGGCAGCGCGGCCGACATCGCGGCGGTGCGCGACGCGTTCGAGGCGTTCAAGGTGATCCGTCCGGGCGAGCCCGGTTATCAGGAAGCCGACGAACTGTTCCATACGCGCATCGTCGTCGCGAGCGGCAATCAGTTCTTCAAGCAGATGGCGGCGATCATTCGCGGCGCGCTGTCGACCGGCAATCCCATCGTCACCGCTCGCGAAGGCGCGTGGGAAACGGCGGTGAACTCGCATCGGCGCGTGGTCGAGGCGATCGAACGGCGCGACCCGAAAGAGGCCGAACTCGCGGCAATGGCGATGATCGATCACACGACCGAGGAAATCGCCGGCACCTTCGCTGGCGCGCCGCCGGTGCCGCCCTCACGCGGCTGACACGCTGGGCAAGACGCAGGGCAACACGGGGCGGCGCATCGGTTGCGCGCTGCTGCTGCGCGCGTTCGCGCAGCGGCGCGCGAGTCTTCCGCTCATGGTTCGTTCTTCGATAGAGACACACACGCAGGGCGTTCGCCGGCGACGGCACACGTGCGGGGCCGCATGCGCGACAATAGCGGCTCTCTTTATCCGCATGGACGCCAGCCGATCGTGACGAACGCCAACCCAACCGCAACCCACGCCACTGCTTCGGACCGCGAGATCCGTTGGGGCATTGTCGGCACCGGCCGTATCGCGCGCCGGTTCGCTCAAGGCCTCGCCTATGTGCCGCACGCGCGTCTCGCCGCACTGTGGTCACGGCGGCCCGAGCCCGCTCAGACTTTCGCCGACGAGTTCGGCGGCGAGGCTTGCGCGAGCTTCGACGCGTTGCTCGCGAGCGGCATCGACGCGCTCTACATCGCCACGGTTCAGGACAGCCACGCCGACTACGCCGTCGCCGCGCTGCAAGCGGGCGTGCATGTGCTGTGCGAAAAGCCCGCGACGATCAACAGGCCGCAACTCGAGCGCGTGGTCGATGCCGCGCGCGGCGCACAACGGCTCTTCATGGAAGCGATGAAGCCGCCGTTTTATCCGCTCTACAGAAAGTTGCGCGCGCATCTAAACGACGATCCGATCGGCGACATGGGACTTGTGCGGGCCGGCTGCTCGGTGCCGGGCGTACCCGACGATCATCCGTCGCTGTCGTTCGAGCACGCGGGCGGCGCGCTGCTCGACATCGGCATCTATGAAATATTTCTTGCCGTCGACTGGCTCGGCGCGCCGCTGGAAGTGCAAACGCTCGGCCGGCTCGGCTCGACCGGCGTCGATACGTTTGCGAGCCTGAATAGCCGGCACGAGCGCGGCATCGCGCAACTGTTTTGTGGGCTCGATCTGCACGGCAAGGGCGACGCGCTGCTGATGGCGAAGGGCGGGCACGTGACGATTCACGAGCCGTGGTGGAACCCGTCGCGCGCGACGATCCGCTACACCGACGGTCGCGTGGTCGAGCTCGACGAGCCGTTCGAAGGCGGCGGCCTCAACTACGAGACCGCGCATTTCTGCGACCTGATCCGCGCGGGACAGCTCGAAAGTCCGCTGATGCCGCACAGCAAATCGTTGCAGATGATCGAGATGGCCGACGCGGCGCGCGCGGCGCTAGGGCTGAAGTTTGCGGGAGAGTGAAGGGGGCCGCGAGTCACGACTCATGGTTCACACGCATGACGTTTCACCCGGCACGCAATGAAAGCGTAGCCGACCACGCGTTCATCGCGTGCCGCGCTCAATGCCGCGAAGGCAACGCAAGACGCCGTTCATACCAGCGCTGCAACAGTTCCAGTATCTGACACAACACCCAGTAAACAGCCGCTGCGGCGAGATAAAGCGGCAAGGGCTGATACGTCGACGCGATGACTTCCTGCGCGCTGCGCAGCAGTTCCGTGACGGTGATCACCGACACGAGCGAGGTGTCCTTGATCAGGCTGATGAGGCTGTTCGACAGGCTCGGCACGGCGATGCGCAACGCCTGCGGCGCGATCACATAACGCAGCGTCTGGCGCCGCGAGAGTCCGAGGCTGTACGCGGCGAGCCATTGTCCCTGATGAATGCCGAGGATCGCGCCGCGCATGCTCTCCGACAGATACGCGGCCACGTTCGCCGACAACGCGATCACGCCGGCCGGCGTCGGATCGAGCGAAATATTGAAGCTCGGCAAGCCGTAGTAAATCACGAAGATCTGCACGAGCAGCGGCGTGCCGCGCATCACGCTCACGTAGACGCGCGCGAGGCGGTTCAGCGTGCGGCTGTGGCTCACGCCCATCAGCGCGAGCACGGCGCCGGCGATCAGGCCGAAGAACATCGACAGAACGGCGAACTTGACCGTCAGGACGGCGCCCTGCGCGAGCGCAGGAAGCGATTCGACGAGCAGGGAAGTGGTGGACATGAGCAGTGCTCGGGTTGGCGCGCAAGGCGCATATCGTCAATGGGAGCGCGTGCCGCACAAGTGCGAAGGGCGGCATACCGAGCATGCCGCCCTTCGTTTCATCGCGAGCCGCTTATTTCAGCCGCTTATTTGATCGGCTTGCTCACGTCGATGCCGAACCACTTGTCGGAGATCTTCGCAAACGTGCCGTCGGCTTCGAGTTGCGTCATTGCGTCGTCGATTGCCTTGGCGAACTTCGGGTTGTTCTTTTTGAACGGAATGCCCGACGGGTTGCCCGCGCCGACGTTCGCGCCGGTGCGCAGCGGCAACTGCGAGTTCTTCAGCAGATACGCGAGCATCAGGCGGTCGTTGAGCGCCGCGTCGAGACGGCCCGCCGCGAGATCGCGCAGATATTCGGGCGCGCCCGGATACGTCTTCACGTCGATGCCCGGCACCGACTTCGCCATGTCCATGTAGTTGGTGCCGAGGCCGACGCCGAGCTTCTTGCCCTTCAGATCGTCGAGCGACTTGAACTGGCGCGTGTCGTCCTTACGCTGAATCAGTTGCGCGGCCGAATACGTGTACGCAGGCGAAAAGTCGAGCGACTGCTTGCGCGCGTCGGTAATGCCGACCTGATTGACGATCACGTCGAACTTGCCGGCCTGCAGGCCCGCAATGATGCCGCTCCATTCGGTCGTGATGAACTCCGGCTTCACGCCGAGCTTCGCCGCGACAGCCTTCGCGATGTCGACGTCATAGCCGACCAGTTCGCCCGACGGCGCTTTGGAATTGAACGGAGGGAAGGTGCCTTCGAGGCCGACGCGCAGCGTGCCGCGCTGCTTGACCTGGTCCAGCAGATCGTCCGCATGGGCCGGGATCGCGGTGAACGAAGCGCCGATCATCGCGGCGACGAAAAGTTTTTTCAACAGGCGAAGTTGCATCGTGGTCCTTTTTTGTTCGTATGGCGTTATAGCGGACGAGAGCTTAACAAAGCAGAGTGCCCGTCGCTAAATACCCATTGCTCATGTCTGTATTACGAGGCGGGCGTGTGCATGAGCGAGGCGTAAGAGTACGCACGCTCGCCGCATAGTTAACGCAACGCCTGCACGCATTCGCCGATGAGCGCCGGGCCGCGATAAATGAAACCCGTATAAAGCTGAACGAGCGACGCGCCCGCGGCAAGTTTGGCGCGCGCGTCGTCGCCGGAAAAAATCCCGCCGACGCCGATGATCGGCACCGTCTCGCCGACTTCGGCGCGCAGCTTGCGGATCACTTCATTGGACGCGTCGAACACCGGCTTGCCCGACAGGCCGCCCGCTTCGTCGCCGTGCTGCATGCCCGCGACGGCCGTGCGCGCGAGCGTCGTGTTGGTCGCGATCACGCCTTCGAAGCGATGGCGCAGCAGCGTGCCGGCGATCGATTTGATCTGCTCGTCGTCGAGGTCGGGCGCGATCTTCAACGCGAGCGGCACGAGCTTGCCGTGCATGTCGGCCAGACGCTGCTGCTTGTCCTTGAGCGCGGCGAGCAGCGCGTCGAGTTCGTCCGCGCCTTGCAACTGGCGCAGGTTCTTCGTATTCGGCGACGAGATGTTGACCGTCACATAGCTCGCAAACGGATAGACGCGCTCGAGGCAGTAGAGATAATCGTCGGCGGCACGGTCGATCGGCGTGTCGGCGTTCTTGCCGATATTCAGCCCAAGAATGCCGCGGTAACGCGCGGCCTGCACGTTCTTCACGAACTGATCGACGCCCGCGTTGTTAAAGCCCATCCGGTTGATCACGGCCTGCGCTTGCGGCAGCCGGAACATGCGCGGACGCGGGTTGCCCGGCTGCGCGCGCGGTGTGACCGTGCCCACTTCGATGAAGCCGAAGCCGAGTGCCGCGAGCCCGTCGATCGCGGCGCCGTCCTTGTCGAGTCCCGCGGCGAGTCCTACCGGATTGCGGAACGTCAGTCCCATCACCGTGCGCGGCGCATCGGGCACGCGGGCGGCGAGCGCGCCCGCGAGCCCAGTGCGGCCCGCGGCGCCGAGCGCGCGCAAGGTCAGGTGATGAGCGTCTTCCGCGTCCATGCGAAAGAGTTGGGCGCGTACGAGCGGATAGAGGGAACTGAACACAGGACGAAGCCGGGCGGCCGGAAAATGGGAACCCGCTATTTTACCGGCTTTGCGCTGTCGATGAGATAAGGCGGAAGGCGAGGGCGGTGCGTTGCCGCGGGCGCGGGTCGAGCGTGGTGTTCTTCGGGCCACGCTCGGGCCACCCTCAGCCCACACTCAAGGCCGCAGCGGCCCGCGCCGGCCCTGCATTCCCGCGCCGGTCGGCTGGAGATCGACGCCGGCGGGATCGAGCACGCGCCACATGCCGTCGATCAATCCTTCGAGCGGCCGGAAATTGGCCTTGTACGCCATCTTCGGACTCTCGCGAATCCAGTAGCCGAGGTACACATACGGCAGCTTGAGACTGCGCGCCTGCTCGATCTGCCAGTAGATGTTGTACGTGCCGAAGCTCGTATGCGGCAGTCCCGGCTCGAAGAACGTGTACACGGACGAGAGCCCGTCGCCGAGAATATCGATCATGCTGATCATGCGCAGCAGGCCCGGCGAATCGGGCCGGTCCGGCAGCGGCTCGCGGAATTCGACGAGCCGCGAATTGATCCGGCTTTGCAGCAGGAACTGCTCGTATTGATCGCGGCTGTCGCGGTCCATGCCGCCGCCCGCATGCCGCGCCGACTGATAGCGCATGTAGAGCGCGTAGTGCTCTTCGTCGTAGTGAAGCGGCGCGACCGTGGCGATCATCTCGCCATGTTTTTTCCACACGCGGCGCTGCGTGCGGTTCGGCTCGAAGCGCTCGACCGGCACGCGCACCGGCACGCATGCGCGGCAACCGTCGCAATACGGCCGGTAGGTGAACACGCCGGAGCGCCGGAAGCCGGCCTTCACAAGGTCCGTGTAGACATCGGAGTTGATGAGGTGACTGGGCGTGGCGACTTGCGAGCGCGCGATGCGCCCGTCGAGATAACTACAGGGATAAGGCGCCGTTGCATAAAATTGCAGCGCCGAAAGCGGAGAAAGAGGCAGCTCGTTGGGATGAGTCACGTTGGCAGCTCTCGAAGCGTCTCTGGTGTCTCTGGTAATGCAAACCCGGCGCGCGTTGCGGCTAGCTTGTCGATCCGCGCGTTCGCTGGTGCGTTCGATCATGCGTTCGATCATGCGGACCCGGATTCGGCCTGATTCCTTCTACGCCGCTCGCGCGAGCACATCGAGCAACGCGGTCTTGTCGAAGCGCCACGGAATGCGCGGTGCGTCGACCGACGCGCGAACATGCGCGATGAACGCCTTGCGCGCTATCTCGCGACCGCCGAGCGACGCCAGATGCGACGTGTTCTGCTGGCAGTCTATCATTTCTATTTCGTGACGGCGCAAGTGCCCGACAAGCGCGGCCAGCGCCATTTTCGAGGCATCGGTGACGTCCGCGAACATCGATTCGCCGAAGAACATCTTGCCGAACGAGACGCCGTATAAGCCGCCCACGCGCTCGCCTTCGAACCATGTTTCGATGCTGTGCGCATCGCCCATCCGATGCAGCGACGTGTAGGCGTCGACGACGTCCGCGGTGATCCAGGTGCCGCGCTGTCCGCGCCTCGGCGCCTGCGCGCACGCGCGCATCACTGCGGCAAAATCATGATCCACGCGAATTTCCCATGCGTCGTCGCGCAGCACGCGCTTGAGCGTTTTACGCAGCGACGGCGACACCTTGAACTCGGCGGGACGCAGGATCATGCGAGGGTCGGGGCTCCACCACAGCACCGGCTGACCGTCGGAATACCACGGGAAGATGCCGTGACGATAAGCGTCGATGAGCCGCGACGGCAGCAGGTCGCCGCTCGCGGCGAGCAGGCCCGGCGCGCCACTGGCCGCGCCGAGCGCGCGCTCGACGGGCGGAAAGGGGTCGTCGGGGCCGAGCCAGGGGACCATGCGCGCCGCTCAGCCTTCGCGCAGCGAGCGGAAGATGTCGCCGGTATGCAGGCCGAAGCTGCCGGCCGCGCGGTCGGCGAAAAAGAAGCGCAGTGTTTGTCCGACGGTGGGAAACGCGATCTCGTCCCACGGAATGTCGCCTTCCTCGAAGAGCTTTACTTCGAGACTTTCCTCGCCCGCGGCAATGTCGAGATCGAGCAGGCGCGCCATATAGAACAGATGCACCTGATGCACGTGCGGCACGTTCAGCAGCGAGAACAGGCTCTGCACTTCGACACGCGCGCCGGCTTCCTCGAGCGTTTCGCGCGACGCGGCCTCGGCCGTAGTCTCGCCCATTTCCATGAAGCCCGCGGGCAGCGTCCAGTAGCCGTAGCGCGGTTCGATCGCGCGGCGGCATAGCAGCACCTTGTCGTCCCACACCGGAACGGTGCCCACGACGTTGCGCGGATTCTGATAGTGCACCGTGCCGCAACTGCCGCATACGAAGCGCTCGCGGTTGTCGCCCGGCGGAATGCTCAGGCTGACGCCGTGGCCGCAGACAGAACAGAATTTCATAGGAAGGGGACGAGAAAGGGTGCTAGGAGTTTATCACTGGGGCGGCGTGGTTTTGTGGCGCGAGCGAAGGGCGGTGGGAGAGGCGAAGTTGGCGGGGGTTGCGACGGCGATGCGCGCGCGCGTTTGCGAACAACTGGAACGCTGTGTGCGGAGCCGATGACCCGCGTGTCGAAGCTTGGAAGAGGAATAGCAAGCTCAAAACAAAAAAGGCCTGCCGATTTGGCAAGCCTTGAATGTTGTTTTCGACGCTTTGACCTGTTCGCTCGCATTGAGCACTTGGTTGCGGGGGTAGGATTTGAACCTACGACCTTCGGGTTATGAGCCCGACGAGCTGCCAGACTGCTCCACCCCGCGTCCGTCGAAGAAAAGATTATAGAACAGATGGGAAGCGCGTGCAATAGGCGTTTAAGAAAACGGCTTTTTGGGCGCGGGCCTTTTCCTCAGCGGAACGCTTTCTCCTCGCTCTTAGAAGCGCCGGCGCTAACTAACAGCACGTCGCGCGATGCGTGCCCCGCGTCGCATCGCGCAAGGCCCGCGCAACACGCTGCGCTAAAATCGCAATTCGACGCGCCGTCACGCATGTCGCGCCATCGCGAGGTAGTCGCGAGTAATCCCGATCTGTTCGCAAGGAACCGCGCGACTCGCCGCACGACAAAGCAGACAACCGCACAAACCGTCAGCACTGCACGACGACGCGCCCGCACTCCCATTCGCCCTCGGAATTTCATGGACATCGCTCACGATCTGCAGGTCATTGCCGCTCAGGAACACGCGCTCGTGTTTCCTCAATTCGACGCCGACCGCGCCTGGCAAATCGGCGCCTATCTGCACGAGGTCGCGAAGGCGCGCAGCATCGCGGCCGCCATCGACGTCCGCACGTTCGGTCAACCGCTGTTCTTCAGCCTGCTCGACGGCGCGACGCCGGACAACATCGATTGGGCACGCCGAAAGGGCAACACGGTCGCGCATTTCCGGCGCAGCTCGTACGCGATCGGTCTGAAAATGCAGCAGGCCGGCAGCACGCTCGCCGACAAACACGGTCTGCCCGCCACCGAATACGCGTCCCACGGCGGCGCGTTTCCGTTGACAGTCACGGGCGCGGGCGTAATCGGTTCGATCACGGTGTCCGGTCTGCCGCAGCGCGCCGATCATGAGTTCGTGGTCGAAGCGCTGTGCGCGCATCTCGGTCACGACTACAGCAAGCTCGCGCTTGCAAAGGCCTGAGCCGATATGCGGCTGCCGCCTTATGCATTGCTGGGCATCGCCATCGTGGCCGAAGTAATCGCGACATCGGCGATGCGCGCGTCGGAGGGCTTCTCGCGGTTCGTGCCGTCGGCGATTGTGGTGCTTGGCTACGCCGTCGCGTTTTATTGCCTGTCGCTGACGCTGCGCAGTATTCCGGTCGGCATCGTCTACGCGGTGTGGTCGGGCGCGGGCATCGTGCTGATCACGCTCGTCGCGCTGCTGCTGTACGGACAGGTGCCGGACGTGCCGGCCGTCATCGGCCTCGGGCTGATTATCGCGGGCGTCGCCGTGCTCAACATGTTCTCGAAGATGCAGGCGCATTGAAGCATGCTCCGGCGCCTGTGCCGCAACGGCGGGCGCCAACTGCGCTGCAACTGCAATTGCGACTGCAACTGAAGCTGAACGCGCTCACTTGCAGCGCACGATCATCGAACGGTTCTTGACGTTGGCCGACACGACGTTCGTCACGCTGCCGCCCGCGGTGCCGCCTTCGTCGTTGTCCTTCGACACGATGTCATAGCCCGTCGCGCCGCACGCCTTGCCCGCCTGCACGTAGCACGAGGCCCAGCTCGAATCGGCGCCCGCGCCGCTGCAATTCACCGCAAAGCCGGTCTGGCCGTTCGGCAGATTGATCAGCGACGTCGTATTCGACGACGCGCAGCCGGCTATGCCCACGCCGATCGCGAGCGCGGCCGGCAACGCGGCAAAAAGCGAAATGCGGCGCAGCAGAGCCCGCGCGAGGCCATGTCGAAGATGGCGGGTGCGCGGCAATTGCGTCATGAAATGCATCGTGATTGTTTCCTTTGATCATGCGAGCTTGCGACGCGCGCAAGCTCAGGGTGCGTCGATAGTGATGCCCGCCGCGCCGACCAGCTTGCGGCTTTTCGCGCCGCTTTCGGTGGCCGCGTCTTCCCAGATGCTGATGGCTCTCGCGATGTCGATGCCGTGACTTTCGGCGTACGCAAACCATCTGTTCGCCGCATCCGGCTCGGGCAATTCGTGGTCGTCCAGAAAATATTTTCCCATATTGCGCTCGCGGAACTGGAAAGGGCCCGACTGCCTGAGCATGGAATGTGCCGATGAAGCTCTTCGACCGGTGCGGAGCGCGAAGGTGCGGCATACGTGCGCAGCGCGCGCGAAGCAAGGGCCGAACGAGTGCGGAACAAGCGCGCAAAGCGCACGCTCGCAGAACTAATTGGCTTCCCCGGCGCCTTACCTCAATCATTGCATCGAGGAGAACGAACATGGCTGAGCGGGTCAGCGGCCCTTATCGCGGCTATTACATCAGCGCCGCCGCGCGCCTCGTGCCGGCAGGCGACGCGCCAGGCGCGGGCGGCCATTACGTCGGGTCGGTCAGCCTCGCCGAACTCGGCCCCGACGATTCGCACCGGATGGAAACCCTGGTCGATCTCGGCGGCGAGCAGCGCTTTGGCAGCGAGGACGAGGCGCTCGCATTCGTCGAACAGGCCGCGCGCGATTACATCGACCGGCTGCTCGGAGGCCGGCCATGACGGCGCGCGATCGTGGAGTGCGCAAGCACGCGCGCACCGAGGCGCGGAGTCACGCCCGTAGTCACCCCCAAAGTCACGGCAAGAGTCAAACCGAAACGCGCACCGGAAGCCACGCCCAAAGCCAGGCCAGGAGTCGAACCGAAAGCCACTCTGGCGCCGACGCCCATCCCCAACCAACCGCCCACACGCCAGCCGCAGCGCTCTGGACCGCGGTCCGGCCCCGCGAGTACCATATTCGGGTCGTCCGGGGCCGGCCGGTTTTTGCGGGCTCCGGTTGTGTGCCAGATACTTCCGATGAGGCGACCATGGAAATCAGGTTTCCCGCAGGCGCGCCAGCCTACCGCGATTCCAATCTGACCGTTGTGTTTTCCGCGCTCGTGGACGGCGAGCCCGTGCCCTGCGCGATCTCCGTCGAGGCGCTCGAAGATCACTTCGGCGCCCACTCCGAGGACGAAGAAGGCTGGATGCGCGCGTTCGACGCCGGCCGTCCGCGCATCGAAGCCGTTGCGCGCGAGCACTTGCAGATCAGCAACGGTACGCCGGTGCTGCTCAAGAGCGGCCACTTTCCGCCCGGCAACGCCGCGGGCTAAAGCTCAAGCTCAAGCTCAACGAACCCCATGCGGCGAGCCGCACCGCAAGACAGCGGCTCGCCGCGCCAACGCACAACGTGCAGCGCGCGCCCGCGCATAGCCGCCGGCAACCTGCCCGACGCCGCGCCGCCTTCCACCACAAACAGGTCCGACGCCGCAGCTACGTGATAACGTTGGGTTTCCCGTGACTCTGCGCCGTCGCGCGTCGTCTTCCATGTCTCTTTCCGCCTCGCCCGCAGCCAGCGACCAGCTCGCGACTTACGTAGCCAACCGCATTGGTTTCATCGAACTCGAAAGGCCGCAGGCGCTCAACGCGCTGTCGATCGGCATGATCCGCGCGATGCACGCCGCGCTCGACGCCTGGTCGGAAGATCCCAACGTGCTCGCGGTCGTGGTGCGCAGCCAGCATCCCCGGGCGTTCTGCGCGGGCGGCGACGTCCGCTTCCTGTACGAGTCCGTGCAGCGCGGCGACCACGAAGCTCGCGACGCGTTTTTTATCGAGGAATACCGGCTCAATCACGCGATTTTCACGTATCCGAAGCCCTATATCGCGCTGACGAACGGCGTGGTGATGGGCGGCGGCATGGGCATTTCGCAGGGCGCGCATCGCACGGGCGGGCTGCGGGTCGTCACGCAGTCCACGAAGATGGCGATGCCGGAAACGCGTATCGGACTCTTTCCCGATGTCGGCGCGAGCTGGTTTCTCGCGCGCACGCCGGGCGCGATCGGCCGCTATCTCGCGGTGACGGGCGAGACCATCGGCGCGGCCGACGCGCTGTACGCCGGTCTCGCCGATGTCTATATGGAAGACGCCGCGTTGCCCGCACTCATCGACACGTTGCGCAGCGAACTGTTCGAGCGCGGCGCGGACGTGGTGGCGTGCGTCGAGCGCGAATGCCGCGCGTATCAGGATCAGGTGACGCCGCCGCCGGACGAGTCGCCGCTCGCTCGCGCGCGAACGCTGATCGACCGGCATTTCGCGCTGCCGGACGTGCCGCGCATTCTGGCGTCGCTGCAGCAGAAGTGCGATCGCGACAGCGCCGAGTGGGCCGAGCAGGTGATCGCCGTGTTGCGCGAGCGCTCGCCGCTTTCGATGGCGGTATCGCTCGAGGTGGTGACGCGCGCGGAAGGCTCGATGGCCGAGGTGCTGCGCAGCGATCTCGATCTCACGCGCTCGAGCTTTGAACAAGGCGACGCCGTGGAGGGCGTGCGCGCGCGCATCATCGACAAGGACAATGCGCCGCGCTGGCGCTTTGCGCGCATTGAAGACGTCAGCGCCGCCGACGTCGAGAAGATGTTCGAAAGCCCGTGGCCGCCGAACGAGCATCCGCTGCGCGACCTGCGGAGCTAGCCGCTAGTCGCTCGCGGTTCGCCGCTCACGTGGACGAGCATCCGAGCGAACGCTCAGCGCGCGCTCAATCCGCATCCTCACCCGCCATGAACGCGCGCATGAAGACGAGCGCGCCCCAGCCCCACATCGCGTTCGCGGCAAAGCCCATCGCGAGGCGCGGCAGCATGTTGCCGCTCGGCCAGATGCCGCGAATCGGATCGACGACGAACACGCTGGCCGCCGTCAATACGATGCCGCCGAACACGAACGCCGGCAGCCACGGCGCGCGGCGCTCGGGCGCGACGCGCAACAGCCACGCCATCAGCACCGCCCAGAACGCGCTCCAGATCGCGTTGGCGATGAACTCGGGCAGGCCGAGCGGCATGAACGGGGCAGTGGAATAACCGCTTTGATCGACGACGCCTGCGGCATGCAGCAGCGCCAGCGTGGATTCATGAAAGAACAGCGATGCCAGAAAACCGGCGACAAACGGCAGGATGAGTTTTTGCATGCATTGCACCGCCAGGGTACAGGCGCGTGATTTGCATTGCCTGCACCGGATTATTGGAAACGTGCGCCATTATATCCAGCGCTCGCGGCTTTTCCGCGGGCCTCCGGGGTCGTGCCCGTATGCTGTAGCGTCGGGCTAATCACGGAAGTGGAAAACCTAAGCTCAAAAAAATCGTTCAAAAGGCGCGCCCCCGTCCATAGACTGTTTCTCCATGCAGACGGCGCCTCGCGCCGTTGCCTTTAGCGTCGATACCGCAACCTTTTTCCGTCCCTTCGCGATGCATCGTCCGGTTCATGTCCGATGACCGGCTGGATGCGTGCGTCCGGCGTTGTCTCGATCCACTCCAGTTTCCGAATACGCGGGGAGCAGCAAATGAATGTGTTCTGGTTCATTCCGACTCACGGTGACAGCCGTTATCTCGGCACGTCGCAAGGCGCGCGCGCGGCCGATTACGACTACTTTCAGCAGATCGCCGTCGCCGCCGATACGCTCGGCTACGAGGGCGTGCTGCTGCCCACGGGCCGCTCCTGCGAGGACGCATGGGTCGTCGCGTCGAGCCTGATCGCCGCGACGAAGCGCCTGAAATTTCTGGTCGCGATCCGGCCGGGCATTTCGTCGCCGGGTCTTGCCGCGCGCATGGCCGCCACGTTCGACCGTCTGTCGAACGGGCGCCTGTTGATCAACGTCGTGACGGGCGGCGATGCGGCCGAGCTCGAAGGCGACGGCGTGTTCGTCGATCACGACACGCGCTATGAAATCACCGACGAGTTCCTGCACATCTGGCGCAAGCTGCTCACGGCCGCGCATACGAACGATGCGATCGACTACGAAGGCAAGCACTTGCAGTCGAAGGGCGGCAAGGCCTTGTATCCGCCCGTGCAGAAGCCGCATCCGCCGCTGTGGTTCGGCGGTTCATCGCCGGCCGCGCATGACATGGCGGGCGAGCACATCGACACCTATCTGACGTGGGGCGAGCCGCCCGCGGCGGTCGCGAAAAAGATCGCCGACATTCGCGCACGCGCGGCCGCGAATGGCCGCACGATCCGCTTCGGCATTCGCCTGCACGTGATCGTGCGCGAGACGGAAGAAGAAGCGTGGGCCGCCGCCGACAAACTGATCAGCAAGCTCGACGACGAGACCATTGCGCGCGCGCAGGCGTCGTTCTCGAAGATGGACTCCGAAGGTCAGCGCCGCATGGCCGCGCTTCACGGCGGCAAGCGCGGCGGGCGCGCGGAGCTCGAGGTTTATCCGAACCTGTGGGCCGGCGTCGGTCTCGTGCGCGGCGGCGCGGGCACCGCGCTCGTCGGCAATCCGCAGCAGGTCGCGGCGCTCATGAAGGAATACGCGGAGCTCGGCATCGAGACGTTCATTCTGTCGGGCTATCCGCATCTCGAAGAGTCGTACCGCTTTGCCGAACTCGTGTTTCCGCTGCTGCCCGGCCGCCAGAGCAAGACCTCAAACGGGCCGCTTTCCGGGCCGTTCGGCGAGATCGTCGGCAACAACTATCTGCCGAAGGCGGCGAGTGCGAGCTGAGCGGCGTCCGTTCGGTTACGACACCTTCGACACGCAATGAGGGAAGTCACATGACTCAATCCACTGTGAGTGCGCAACGCGATGAAGGCGCGCGGGGCGGCGCGGCTTTCCGGCCCGCGCTGCGGTCCGCTTTCGGGTCGTTGCGGCAAGTCGGCGCGTCGCTTGCGCCGTGGGTCGCACCGCTTCTGATTCTGCTCGCCTGGGAAGCCGCCGCGCGCAGCGGCGTGCTGTCCACGCGCGTTTTGCCCGAGCCGCTCGCGGTCGTGAAGGCGGCGTGGTCGTTGATCCAGTCGGGCGAAATGTGGGCGGACGTGAAGGTCAGCACGTGGCGCGCGGTGTCCGGTTTTGCGATCGGCGGCGGAATCGGTCTCGTGCTCGGGCTCGCGACCGGTCTCTTCAAGCCGATCGAAATCGCGCTTGATTCGACCGTGCAGATGATCCGCAATATTCCCGCGCTGGCGATGATCCCGCTCGTGATTCTGTGGTTCGGCATCGAGGAGCAGGCCAAGGTGTTCCTTGTCGCGCTCGGCGTTTTTTTTCCGATCTACGTGAACACGTTCCACGGTATCCGTTCGGTCGATTCGAATCTGATCGAGATGGCGCGCAGCTACGGCGTGAAGGGCGTGGCGCTCTATCGGCATGTGATTTTGCCGGGCGCGCTGCCGTCGATTCTCGTCGGCGTGCGCTTCGCGTTCGGGCTGATGTGGGTGACGCTGATTGTCGCCGAGACGATTTCGGCGCAATCGGGAATCGGCTATATGACGATGAACGCGCGCGAATTCCTGCAAACCGATGTCGTCGTGGTCGGCATTCTGCTGTACGCGGCGCTCGGCAAGATCGCCGACGTGCTGGCGAAGAGCCTCGAGCGCGTGTCGCTGCGCTGGCATCCGGCCTATCAACGTGGAGGTAAGGCATGAGCGCAACGACACTGTCGACGTCGTTCGGCGGCATCGCGGGCCGTGATCTGGAGGTCGAGCTGGCGCAGGCGCGCGTCGCGGATCACAACGCGGATGTCGCCGCGGATCTCGATGAGCGTGAGCGTGCGCGCCGTCAGGTGCGCAATGAGCGACGGGCGGCGGAGCAGGCGGGCGCCGTGGCGCGCGAAGATGCAAGGGACGCGAACGGAAAAACCCGCACAACCCGCACAGCCGATTACTCGGTCGAGCTGCGCGGCGTCGGCAAGCAGTATGGCGAACGCAAGGTGCTGACGGACTTCGATCTGTCGATCGAGCGCGGCAGTTTTGTCGCGATTGTCGGCCGCAGCGGCTGCGGTAAATCGACGTTGCTGCGGCTCGTCGCCGGTCTCGAGAAGACGAGCGCCGGCGTGCTCGAAAAACGCGCCGAAGACGGCCGGCCGCTCGACACGCGGATCATGTTCCAGGACGCGCGTCTGTTGCCGTGGAAGAGCGTGCTGCAAAACGTGATGCTCGGCCTGCCGCGCGGCGCGCGCGACGACGCGCGCGCGGTGCTTGCCGAAGTCGGCTTGCTCGAGCGCGCCAACGACTGGCCCGCGCAGCTTTCCGGCGGTCAGCGTCAGCGCGTCGCGTTGGCCCGCGCGCTCGTGCATCGTCCGCAATTGCTGCTGCTCGACGAGCCGCTCGGCGCGCTCGACGCGTTGACGCGCATCGAAATGCATGCGCTCATTGAGCGCCTATGGCGCGAGCACAAGTTCACCGCGCTGCTCGTCACGCACGACGTGCACGAGGCCGTCGCGTTAGGCGATCGCATCCTGTTGATCGAAGAAGGGCGCATCGCGCTCGATCAGCCGGTGCCGCTCGAGCGTCCGCGGGCGCGTGCGTCCGCGGGTTTTGCCGCGCTCGAAGAGCATGTGCTGCAGCGCGTGCTGAAAAATGCGCCGAACGACGACGCGTTGCGCGAGGAGGCGCACGATTCGCGCGACGCACGTGGTGCAGGTAACGCTGGCAACGCAGGCCGTTTCACGCGGCCAACAGATGTCCGTTGGGCCATCTGACATCCTTGACTGACTGAATCTAATCGCTTTCCCTGGAGTCACTCGCAATGAGCATTTCCGCAATCAACGTACGCAATCAGTTCAAAGGCAAGGTCAAGGAAATCATCCGCGGACCGGTCGTGTCCGAAGTCGATGTCGACACACCGTTCGGCATCGTGACCTCCGTGATCACGACGCGCTCCATCGACGAACTCGAGCTGCAGGTCGGCTCGGAAGTCGTCGCGCTCGTCAAGTCGACGGAGGTCTCGATCGCGCGCCTGTAAGCGCCGCGCTATTTCGCGTTCGCGCCGCTCGCGGGCGGCTCGTGCATCATTTTGTCGTTGGTGGGCTTGCGCGGACGCTTGATCGGCATGTTGTCCGGATTGCTCGAGCCGGTCGCGCCTGATGCCGACTCGGGCGGCTTTACCATCGACGATGCGGCGTCGGCCGGTTGCGCTGCTTGCGTGGGCGGCGTGGTCGAGCCTGCCGCGTTGGTCGTCGTTGGCGTCGCCGATGCCGCCGTTCCGCTCGCGCCCAGCGCCAGCAGCGCGGCGGCTGCGCTTAGCGCGGCCAGAGTGCTTCGCTTCATCGCCTTCTCCTTTTGCGTTCCTCGCGTCTGCTCGGGTTGCATGGGTTTTCCGGTAGACCGGCGTCGCCCGCGAAAATTCACGCGCGAGCCATTCGCTCGTGACGATGCGCCAATGCGCCTCCATTCGCTCTCGAAACTTGCTAGGATAAATTCAGTCACGTCGACGGAGACCGCCATGTCGAAGTCATTGAGTCCCGAAGCAATCGAAGCGTTGCGGCGCCTGAACGAAGTGGGCGTCGGCCAGCCGGCGCCGAAATTCCCGCAGTCCGTCACCGCGCAGTTGCTGGCGTGCGGACTCGTCGCCGAATCGAGCGGCGACGAAGTCGAAATCACCTGCAACGGCAGGCAGTACCTTTCCGGCGATTGCGACTGAGCGAACCGACGGCGAGGTTTGCGCGACCTTGTTCAAACGAGCCGCAGCGGGTTCACCGGGGCAGGTTGCAGCGCACCGCGCTGCCGCCGGTGCCGGCGCGTTCGCGCGCGATGAACGGCGATTGGAACCGCAGCGAAGGGGGAAGTGAAGATGGAGCCGACGGGCCTCGACATGGGCGATTACAAGGAGCGCTATCAGGACTACGACATCGAAGTCGCGGTCGAACAGGTGCTCACCGGCGTCAAGGCGCATTTCCGCGTGCTGCGTGAGAACGCGGTGGTGGTCGACTGGCGGCTCGTGCATATCGACAGTCTTTGGCCCACCGAGCACGCCGCCGCCGAGGCCGGCTTTCGCGCGGCGCGCGACGTGATCGACGCGGGGCTCGCGGCTTAAGTGAGGCTTAAGTGAGGCTTGATTGCGGCTTGATTGCGGCTTGATTGCGGCGGCGCGTGAAATCGGCAACGTATTCGACTATGCTCGGCGGCTCATTCCGACTCGCTGAGCCTCGTCATGCATCTTGCGCCTGCTGTGCCGATCATCCGCATCTTCTCCGAGGACAAAGCCCGCGAGTTCTACGTGGATTTCCTGGGCTTTAGCGTCGATTGGGAACACCGTTTCGGCGACAACTTCCCGTTGTATGCGCAAGTGCGGCGCTCCGATCTCGTTTTGCACCTCAGCGAACATCACGGCGACGCGACGCCCGGCTCGACGATTTTCGTGCCGGTACGGGAGATTGACGCGCTGCATTCCGAGCTCGATGCGAAGGACTATAAGTACGCGAAGCCGGGTGTCGACGCGCTGCCGTGGGGCAAAGTGCTGGAAGTCGCCGATCCGTTTGGCAATCGCATCCGCTTTTGTGAGGCGCCGGAAGAAGGGGCGGCGTAACGCGCGGTGGGTGGCGATTCATTCCCGTAAACGAAACTGGGCGCCGCACCGGAATCCGATGCAGCGCCCAGTTCGCATGCTGCCACCTGGGCAGCAGGGGCAGCAGGGTCGACGGCGACTGCTTAGTGGCCGAAGAACACCGATTGCGGACCGGAAACCGGTTCGCGGGTGCCCGATTGCGACGACACGTTGTTCACGCCGCCGTAAGCGGTCGAGCCGGCGTTAGCACGTTCGGCCGCGACGGTTTGCGCGTTCTGGCCTTGTTGCGAAGCCGGTGCGCCGACGGACGGGCGATAGAACGGTGCCGGGCCGTAGCCGCTTGCGAAAGCCGGTGCAGCGACGGAAGCGGAAACAGCGACGAGCAAGGCAGCGATAAATTTGGTCTTCATGATGTACCTCCAGGATTTCGATTTTCAGGATGGCGTGGCAGGAAGCCGTGGGCTGTGTCTGCTACGTCGATGGAATGCAGTGTATACCCCTACTATCGAAAATTTGTACCGATAATCTGAAATTACTATTCTCGCTGCTGAAATAATCCGTCAGAGCCGCGCCGCATATGGCTTAGCAGTGGTTCGACCCTGCTTTCCGCGGCTTTCCAGTGCGTTGGCCGGAGTGCAAATACCTGATCTTGCAAGGGTTTATCGGGCAGTCGAGGGGCACCGACGCCGGCCGCTTCCCGCGTTGCGGTAAAATTGCGGTTTCGATTCAAGTCGTTACCGCCCATGTCTTCAGCTCGTCCCGCCAGTCCGCGCCGCGTCAGCGTCGCGCCCATGATGGACTGGACCGATCGCCACTGCCGGTCGCTTCATCGCATGATTTCGCGCCATACGTGGCTGTACACGGAAATGGTGACGACCGGCGCGCTGCTGCACGGCGATGTGCCGCGCCATCTCGCGTTTACGCCCGACGAAGCGCCCGTCGCGTTGCAACTCGGCGGCAGCGAGCCGGACGATCTCGCGCGCTCGGCGAAGCTCGGCGAGCAGTGGGGCTACGACGAAATCAACCTGAATTGCGGCTGCCCGTCGGAGCGCGTGCAGCGCGGCGCATTCGGCGCGTGTCTGATGAACGAGCCGCAACTCGTGGCGGACTGTGTGAAGGCGATGCGCGACGTGGTGTCGGTGCCGGTCACGGTCAAGCACCGGATCGGCGTGGATGCCGTCGAGGAATACGGCTTCGTGCGCGACTTTGTCGGCACGATTGCAGAGGCCGGCTGCGATGTTTTCATCGTGCATGCGCGCAACGCGATTCTCAAAGGTCTGAGCCCGAAAGAGAATCGCGAAATTCCGCCACTCAAGTACGACTATGCCTATCAGTTGAAGCGCGACTTCCCGCACCTGGAGATCATCATCAACGGCGGAATCCGGACGCTCGACGAAGTGGAGACGCATCTTCAACACGTCGATGGCGTGATGCTCGGGCGCGAGGCCTATCACAACCCGTATCTGCTGGCTGACGTCGACGCGCGCTTCTATGGTTCGACGCAGGCGCCGCTCACGCGCGAGCAGGTGGAAGCGCAATTGATCGAGTATTGCGCGGCCGAGATGGCGCGCGGCACGTATCTCGGCGCGATCACGCGTCATGCGCTCGGCCTCTATCGCGGCGAGGCGGGGGCGCGCGGCTGGCGGCGCGTTCTGTCGGACAGCAAACGGCTCGCGGCACGTGACCTCGCGATCTTCGACGAGGCGAGACAGCATCTGCGTGAGCCGGTCGAGATTTTTGAATAAAGGGCTAGGCAAACGCCGTTTGTGTTCGTATAATCTCGTTTCTTCGTTGGTGACCCGGGTTTTTTAGTTGTTTCCGGCGAGTCAAAGCAGATGTCAGTGGTGGCTGTAGCTCAGTTGGTAGAGTCCAGGATTGTGATTCCTGTTGTCGTGGGTTCGAGCCCCATCAGCCACCCCAAAGAATTCAGCGGTATCAAGCAGTTGGAAGTTTCGGAATTAAGCCCGCACACCGTTGCGGGCTTTTTTTCGTTCTGCGCACTTACGCAGTCGACATAAGCCGGCTAGAGAGACCGGGGAATAAAACGATTTCGACGTTAGGGATGCAGCCGCTCGTTAATTTGGTCGAGTACTACAACTATTGGATTGGCGAGGGCAACGGGGGCCCAAGGAAAACCTCGCGTTTGACGCCAACTGCAAGATGTCGCCAGACCGAAGAACGAGACCGAATGCAATCTTGTCGGCACGGCAGATCTCGGCGATGTGAGCCATCAGCGGATTGATGTGCTCGTCGTAGGCCATGATCTGCGCATTGCATCAATGACGCCGACCTGCGGTTGGTAAAAAGCGGCGGTGATGTAACACTCTTCATCCTGAAAACCAGCGGGTCGGCACCATCGGTCGGATTGCTTGAAGAACGTCCGGAAGGCGGTGCCCGACTTTGACGAAAGGCTTCTCGAGAAAATGCCATGAAGCAGCGCCGACAGCGATAGCCACAGCAATTGAGAAAAGCTGATTTTGCTGCAGGCTAATGTCAGGAAATAAAGCAGTGATCGTTTGCTGTATCGGCCATCCATAAACGTAAACTCCGTATGAATAGTCTCCGGGAAGTTTAAGCGCTTTGATGGGCCTTAGTGTCATCAGCCATAGCGGCGTCAGCAGGAAGGCAGCATAGAACGCGTATTCAAACACTGGTCCGTCTCGAAGCAGCCATGCAAGGAGATAGGTACCGAGCACCACTCGCGCGTCGATGCGGATTTTTTCCCTGAAGAGTGCCAGCAAGACGCCAAATGAAAAGAACGCCGGTAGGCGTCCAGCATCATTGTTGTTGGGCAAGCCAAAGATTGAGATGCTGTCTGGTCGATACAAAAACCAAACGATCACTGCACCGCAACCAAATGCCGCAACGACCTTCAATCGCAATAAACCACACATGGCAAGCGCGAGTAACGCTGCATACATGAGGAGCTCATAGCAGATTGTCCAAAGCGAGCCATTCGCATCCTGGTATGCATTATTCTGGAACACGCCCGGCATTACGTAACCCATATAGGGTTGCTTGAAAATGTGGATGTACATCCAGGTGTTCCCGAAATATTGGCCTAAAGGTAGCGAGGTCAACATGGGGCCGATGACGAGCATGCAAATGGAGCCGCTCACGATGAGCGCCGGGAAAATGCGGAATACTCGGGCGACGGCGAACTTCACCGGTGACGGCTGGCGAAGCCAGCTAGACGTGACGAGAATCCCACTGAGGAAGAAGAAAAACTTGACCGCAAGCGAGCCGGAGTAGTCGAAACTCAAAAGCGCTCCGATTGGCTCATGCTCGCCCTCGCGAGGAGACAGCGCGAAAGCGTGCCCCCATATCACCGCCAGGGCGGCGATCAAACGAAACAGATCCGCGTTGTTATTTTCACGCCGAAGAGCATCATCGAGTGTCATTGATAAGTGCTCCTGTCACTTGCTCGCCGACAACGTCGCGTGCATATTGTTGAGCCCGGACTGGAGCCGGTATGCGACAAGCTGAGCGATGATCTGATGGCCAAGGTCATTAGGATGGATCGGGTCCGCTGTGCGCTCCATGGGATCGAATTTCCCGGCCTTCTCCAAAGGCATGATGGCCTCTCGCAGGGCGATCATTGGCACGCCGAGTTCCCGACCGATTGGGATCTGATTGTCTTCCGCGCTTGACCACTTACGATCCATCGTGAAAAGCATCAGTACGGCTGGATGATTGGGCGCAGCCAGGATGCGCTGCACGACTCGCTTGTAGCTCGCTCTCATCTCTGGAGTGATGGCATCGTTATTTGCCCACTCGGTAATTACGAAGTCTGGCTTGTATCTCAGTAGGTCTTTCTGCAGGCGCTTGTCGCCGTATTCGGAATTCGTCTGGCCGATCCCGGCATTGACAAGCCTCATCCTGCTTTTCGGAAAGGTCGCTCGCCACCAGCCGAACACGCGGCCCACATAGTTTTTTTCCTGACTCGTCGCCCATGCACCTTGCGTGATTGAGCCGCCGATCGCGGCAATGGTTATCGGTTTACCCGCCCGGGCTTTCTCGAAAACTTTCCAAAGGCGCGAATCGTCTCCGTATTGGATAACCGACCGGTTCAGTGCGGCTGGGTCGACGACGCAGGATTGAGGCAGCTTCGGATCTGTGATGTAACACTCGGGTCCCGCTGCATGGGCGCAGGTGCACGCGAGAAAGCATGCAACAGAAATTATTTTTATCACGTTGTAAGAAAGTGTAATAACCCGGACCGGGATAGTACACTTATTAGCCGACGCACGCCTAATGCATCGCCGACTGTAGTCACTACGCGACCAATTCGGCCAACACTTGATGCCCGGGTCGTTGCATGGCGAGGACCGGATGCCTTCTTCATACAGGGTGCTTCGCGCATGCTTTGAGACCCACAGCCGAGGTCGAACACAAACGGGCAATCCCTTCCGCCATCGCACATCGCCAGCAGCCGTTGCGCTGCCTGACGGCGCTAATGCGCGGGCAAGTAGACACCGGGCCGCATTTATCCGAAAGGAGAAAGAACTAGCGTTTGTATTTCTGGTTCTTGTTCATCATCGAGCCGACGCTTTGCGGCGATTGCGTCGGCTCGATTTTGACTGCATCGCGCTTGCCGATGCGAGTTAGCGATTTTCCAAGTTCGATAAAGGGCCGTTCGATTGCCGCAAATGTGATCGATGCAGCGACACACAAAACTGCAGCGCAGATCAGTAGCGCTGTCCAATAATGCGTCGGCGAGAAAAGCGCCCAGGCTTTGAATGGCGCATGCCAGAAAAGAAGCGTCAGTGGGATGCCTTGCAACAGGTAGATTCCATAGCTGATGTGCCCCATGCGCTGCGCGGGCCGCAGCAAAAGCAGGCCGAACAGGTCGGCGCCGCTGCAAATCAGGTAAAAGGCAATCCCAATCAGGGCGATCTGGATCACGCCCGCGTGTGTCCTGGCGAACGAGAACATTATCGCTAATGCGGTAAGCGCCATGATCGACATCCAGTTAGCGCTGAGCCGCGGCTTGATGCCCTCGTGCAACAGTGATGCGGTCAAGATGCCACAAAAAAAAGCGGCAGGAAGGCACCACAGGTCAGACTGCGTTGTGAGAATCAGGGCGAACGACGCGGCCAGACCGACGACCGCAAAAGTCAGGTGCATTCTCAGCTGAATAAATATTGCAGTGATGATCAGTGAGAAGTAAAACCACCATTCATATTTGATACTCCATGTGACTCCCATCAGGATGAATATAGTCCACGGGAATCCATTAATCGGTTTCATATCGTCGTTCAGGCCGAGCGCGAACCACCGGCCCAGATTCGAGACCATTGAATCCAACGGTTCTCGCAGTTCAAAGCCGGTTCGCCAGAATACGATGAGAGTCATTGCCAGAATGGAAAAGACGTAAAGCGGGCCGATCCTGAAAAGACGACCGATATAAAGTCCTTTCCAGTCCGGTCGGCCGTCACGCTTCAATAGGCGCGTCCAGAACAGGTAGGCTGTGATCATGAAAAAGAGCATCACCGCGACGCCGCCGAGCGGTCTGTAGAAAAGGGAGTCGCTCGCGATCCATTGGCCATTCGCCTGGTAGTTATAGCTGATCAGGCCGTGGTAGATCATGACGGACAGAGCCAGGAATCCGCGCAAGCCGTCGATGGTGACGACTCTCCCGGAGTCTCCACCGACAGTGTCCACAAACCTGAATATGGGCAGCGCAAACAGGCAGCACAACGCCGCCATGACGACAAAGTACGGCGCGATATTGTAGAGGCCCATGTCCCATATCTTTCTTAGGATCGGTGCGGACGAGTCTACATGAATTGGTAAGGATTTCAGCGGCTCGAGCGCAGGCATGGCGCGGCCGCCCGGTCCGGCTTCTTGCAGAAATTACGATTGAGTTCGGGTCGTTTGCGAGCCCCGTAGCGACCCGAAGAATTTCAGCGGTAAGCTTCAGTAGGCATTTGCAAGCGGCGTCGTGAGAAACCACAACGCCGCTTTTGTTCTACCGCACGGATCGCGGCAACCATCGTCGCATGAACTGCGAGCCTCAATGACTCCGCCCGCCATGCCCGCCGCCACCACTCCACGAGCTGCCGCCGCGCGATCCACCATAACCGCCGCCATGCCAGCCGCCACCGCCGTGGCCGCCATGCCAATCACCGCCTCGCCAGTGCCCGCCGCCGCCGTGGTAGCAGCAGGAGCCACCCCAGCCGCCCCAGATCCCGACCGTGCCATACACCGGCGCATACGGTGCGTATGGCGCGCCGTACGCATAACCATAGTCCGGGTAATAGGGTTGCGCGTAGCCGTAGTCATAGCCGGGCGCGACCGCGCATCCGCTCACGCCCGCTGCAATCGCCAGCCATGCCATCGATGCAAAGAGTCTGCTCACGATCGTCTCCCGTCCCCATACGTCCTCACTAAAGAGTCAGAAAGATCGCGCGCCCGGGAGTTCAGCCGTATTTGTGTCCTCGCGTTACAGCGCGGCCCGCGCCGTTAGCGCTTGCGCAAAGGCTCGATCAGCGACGACAAACCGTTGTGGTCGATCTCATGCATCAATGCAAGCAGCCGTCCGATCTCGCCGGGCGGAAAGCCCTGACTCGCGAACCAGTTGAGGTAATGGCCGGGCAGGTCGGCGATCAGGCGGCCCTTGTACTTGCCGTAGGGCATGACGCGCGTGACCAGCAACTCGAGGTGTTCGGGATTCATCGTGATTCGATCGACGCAAGGAAGGTTGAGCGCGGCGCATCTTCAGCCGCCCGCGACGACGGCATTTTAGCTGTGCTGCAGGCATCGCGCGGGCGTGGTAACGTCAGCGGTTTATGTTCATACAACCGATAGGACAGGTTCAATGGAATACCGCAGACTCGGCGATTCGGATGTACAGGTCAGCCTGATCGGGCTCGGCACGATGACGTGGGGCGAGCAGAACACCGAGCAGGAGGCGCACGCGCAGATCGACTACGCGCTCGATCACGGCGTCAACCTGATCGATACGGCGGAGATGTATCCGGTGCCGCCGCGCGCGGAAACGCAAGGCTCCACCGAGCGCTTTATCGGCACCTGGCTCGCGCAGCATCGCAGCGCACGCGAGAAGATCGTGCTGGGCACCAAGATCGCCGGACCCGCGCGTCAGCCGCACAATCCGCGTCATATCCGCGGCGAAACCAATCAGTTCGACCGCAAGAATCTCACCGAGGCGCTCAACGACAGCCTTAAGCGCCTGCAAACCGATTACGTCGATCTGTACCAGTTGCATTGGCCCGACCGCAACACGATGACGTTCGGCCGCCCGGCCTATCCGTGGGTCGACGACGAATACACGGTGCCTATCGAGGAAACGCTCTCCGTGCTCGCCGATTTCGTGAAGGCGGGCAAGGTGCGCCATGTCGGCGTCTCCAACGAAACGCCGTGGGGCGTCGCGCAGTTCCTGCGCGCGTCGGAGAAGCTCGGCTTGCCGCGCATCGTGAGTATTCAGAATCCGTACAGTCTGCTCAATCGCACTTACGAAGTCGGGCTCTCCGAGTACGCGCATCGCGACAACATCGGCTTGCTCGCGTATTCGCCGCTCGCGTTCGGCTGGCTGTCGGGCAAGTATGAAGGCGGCGCGCGTCCGGCAGGCGCGCGCATTTCGCTGTTCGAGCGCTTCCAGCGCTACAGCAAGCCGCAAGCGGTTCAGGCCACCACGCGCTACGTCGAGCTGGCGAAGCGGCATGGTCTCTCGCCCGCGCAGTTCGCGCTCGCGTTCGTCAACAGCCGGCCGTTCGTGACGAGCAATCTGATCGGCGCGACGTCGCTCGATCAGTTGAAGGAGAACATTGCGAGCGTCGACGTCAAGCTCTCGCAAGACGTGCTCGATGAAATCGACGCGTTGCATCAGTTGCAGCCGAACCCGGCGCCCTGAGTTCGCACGGACATGCAACGAAAGGCAAATGTGCCTGCCTGTCGGCAAATCACGACCTAAACTGTGGTGAGCAGTACGGGCTTGTCCTTCTTATCCGGCACGTCGTAAGTTAACGGCGCGCGCGAATAATGCGACTCGGCCCGTGAATCGGCAGCCGCGGCGGTTGTTCCGCCGCGCTGCACAAAACACAGCACCAGGACCAGGACATCGAATGGCTCAACAAAAAACAAACCCAAAACTCGAGCAGGCGCTGACGCGCGGGGATCTTGCAATCCGTCAGGCGAATTCGGCGCGGGCGACTGCGTTGCTGCGCGCGCTGGCCAAGATGATCGTCGAGGCGTCGGCGACCATCGGCGTGGAAGCGTTCACGCTGATCCCGGACGGCGACAAGATTTACGATCCCGCCGACGGCCTGTGGCCGCAAGAGCTGCAAATCTCGCTCGACGGTCCCGTGGAAGACGCCGATCCCGACGAGATCCGCACCGTGCGCCTGATCGCCGACGACCCCGGCACCGTGTTTCGCGTGGAGTGGCAGCGTGCCGATGGCAAGATCGGCCGGCACGAAGGCGGCCCGTTCGCGACGGTCGCGTTTATCTCGGACGTCGACATTCCGTGGACCGACGACGAAGACTGAGTCCGCGGCATCGCGATCATCGTCATGCACGTTCATTCGCGGGCGCCGGCTCCTTTGGAGGAACGCGCGCGAAGCCGTCCGCTACTTCATCATCCTGCGCCGGAACAGCACCGCCGACACAATAAAGCCGCCTACCGCATAAACCGTCAGCACGACGACATGCGATAACGCGTTATCGAGCGGGCGCGCCAGCATCGCCGGGCGGAGCAGATCGACGGCGTGCGCCAAAGGCAGCACTTGCGCCGCGCCGCGCGCCGCCGCGGGCAACTGCGAGATCGGGAAGAACACGCCCGAAAGCAGCAGCATCGGCGTCAACACCAGCGTCTGATAAAACATGAAGAAGTCATACGACGGGGCGAGCGCGGTCACCACCATCGCGACACTCGCGAACGCCAGTCCCGTCAGTACGATGACGGGCAGCGCCAGCAGCATCGACGGAAAATTGGCGTAGCCGAGCGCGCCCGCCACGAGCATGATGGCCACGCCCGATAGCACCGACTTGCTGGCCGCCCAGATCACTTCGCCGAGCACGATGTCGCCGAGCGTCAACGGCGTGTGCATGATCGCTTCCCACGTGCGCTGCACGTGCATGCGCGAGAAGCCGGAGTACATCGACTCGAAGCTCGCCGACATCATCACGCTCGACGCGACCGTGCCCGCGGCGAGGAACGCGATATACGACACGCCGTCCACGCGGCCGACCATCAATCCGAGACCGAAGCCGAGGCCGAACAGGTAGATCATCGGATCGGCGAGATTGCCGAACATCGACGCGAGCGCGAGCTTTTTCCACACGAGGTAGTTGCGGCGCCACACGGCGATCCAGTTGACCGCGTTGGCGGGCAGTGCGGCGAGCAGCGCCTGGCTCGGCGGCTTCGCTTCGTTGCTTCGGTAGGTGCGTGCATCCATTGCGTGTCTCGTGCGGGGTTTGGTGCCGTGATTCTCTAGTGTCTCTTTCGGTGTCTCGTGTCGGATCGACGAAAGTCAGTCCTGCATCTCGCGGCCCGTGAGCCGCAGGAACACATCCTCCAGATTCGCCGGACGATGCAGATAGCGCAGATCCGCGCGCTGCTTGAGCCGCGCGTGCACCGGCGCCGCGTCGTTCACATAACAGAAAAGCGTCTCGCCGCTGATTTCCGTGCGCTGCGCGAGCGGCGCGAGCTCGTCGCGCAACGCGAGCGGATCGGGGCCGAAAATCTCGATCACGTCGCAACCGATTTCCGATTCGATCAGCGCCCTCGGCGCGCCTTCCGCGATCTTGCGTCCTTCTTCGATCACGCACAGCCGGTCGCATAACCGCTCGGCTTCCTCCATGAAATGCGTGGTCAGCAGGATCGTCTTGCCGCGCGCGAGCAGCGAGCGCAGCCGCTCCCAGATCAGATGCCGCGCCTGCGGGTCGAGGCCGGTGGTCGGCTCGTCCATGATCAGCACGTCGGGATCGTTGACGAGCGCCCGCGCGAGCGTCAGGCGCCGCTTCATGCCGCCCGACAGCTCGCTCACGCGCGCGTCGGCCTTGCTTTCCAGACGCGCGAATTCGAGCAGCGACGGCACCATCGCGCGGCATTGCGCGCCGCTCAGGCCAAAGTAGCGGCCGAAGACCAGCAGGTTCTCGCGGACGGTGAAGTCCGGATCGAGGTTATCGAACTGCGGCACGACGCCGACGCGTGCCCGCGCTACGCGCGCGCGGCCAGGAATCGGCTCGCCGCACAGATGGATTGCACCGGCGTCCGGCGCGGCGATGCCGAGCAGCATGCGCAACGTGGTCGTCTTGCCCGCGCCATTTGGTCCGAGCAGGCCAAAACATTCGCCGGTGTCGACGTGAAACGACAGTCCGTCGACAACCTTCTTTTCGCCGTAGCTTTTTTCAACCTGGTCGAACTGGATGGCGGTATCGGGCATGAATGAGATCGACGTCACGGAAAAGGCGCGAATGGCCGGGAAGGCTGCTCATTCTAGGCCATCGGCTGCGAACGGGTGGCCGCTGCGGCGCGCGGTCGGAGCCGCTTCTTGCACCGCCGCATGAACGCCGCCGACGCTGTCGCAACGGCGCGAAGCTCGTATGCACAAGGCAGGGGCACGCACGAGTTGCACTTAGCGTTTTCCATCCCTTGCAAGCTGAATTGCGGCGCACCATGATTAACTCAGACCGCGCTTTTGCGGAAAGGGGAAATACCATGGCGAGCTACCAGAAAATCCTGCTGTGCTACGACGGCTCGCGTGAAGGCCGCAAAGCGCTGCGCTGCGGCGCCGATCTTGCGCTGGACCTCAAAGCGGAAACGCATCTGCTCTCGGTCGTGGACATGCGCTCGAGCATCGCGCAAAGCGCGGGCCTGCTGACCGACATCGCGTGCGGCAGCTTCGAAAAGACCGCGCGGGACATCCTGCAAGAAGGCGTGGACTGGCTGACGGAGCGCGGCGTGCGGGCTCAAGGGCACTTTGCGTTCGGCCATCCGATCGACGAGATCGCCAATCTCGCCAATGAACTGCATGTCGACCTCGTAGTGGTCGGCCACCGCTGCCGCACCGGCTTGTCCCGATGGTGGATGGGCGCGGGCAACACGCCGCTGCTCGACCGCGTGTCGTGCAGTATCCTGGTGGCGTGTTCATCGGCGCAGGAGCAGCAGCAAGAGGCGGCCTGAGCACACGGCTCGCGCTTGCGAGCTTCGCGGTGCGAGTGCGGCTGTCGAATTCGCGAACTCCAACGCCCAAGCGCCGCGCTCCCGCTCACTCGTTCAGATTGACCGCGGCCAGCTTCCATGTGAACAGGCCTTCGCGCAGGAAGATCGCGGAGTAACGCGCGTCGCCGGCGCCGTGCTGGTATGTAACGACGAATTCGTTGATGCCGCGATAGCCGGCCGTGGTTTCTGGCGGCTGCGGCTGCGGCGGCGTGGCGCCATGCGCCGCGTTCCCTTCTCCACCGGAGTTAGCGCCACTGCCGGCTCTTTGATCCGCGCCGCTTTGATCCGCGCTATTAGCGCTGCCCGGCGCTCCCGGCGCAGGTCCATTTGCCGCAGCCGGATTGCTCGCAGCCGGCGGCGCCGGCGGCCGTTCGCCCGGTACGCCGCGCGGCGGCATGCCGTTGAGCAACGCGGCCACGCCGTCGGGCGTCGCATACGCATCGACTAGTGGGCCGATCAATGCGACGCCGATCATCGCGCCGATCGCGGCCAACGGGTTGCCGTTTCCGCGCGAGTCGAGCCGCCGCGTCAGCAAACCCGTCACCTGCTGCTTGAGGCTTTCGCGCAACGCCGGGAAATCGACGTACTGATTCACCGTCTGCGCGTCGCGCGCGTCGGCGGCGCGTTTGAGGTTGTTGAGTGCGATATACGGCGATGCATAGCCAAAGCCCAAGCCGGCGATTATCGCGATGACGATCAGCGCGACGACAAGCGGACGAGCACCGCGCTTCTTGCGTATTGATACTGCTGCCATGGGCCGGGATTCTCCATCAGGTGTGATCGAACGTGGACCGGCGTTGCGCCGAAACGATCCCCACTCATGATTCCCGTTCGATGCGACGAACGACGTTTCCCGCAACGCGCCCGCACACCTTACCGCACATCAGGACTCGAACACCGCGCCCTGGACGTTGGTTTCGTCGGCGATGCAACGGTCGATCATTCTGCACACCGCGTCCATGGTGCCGACCATGATGAGCCGCGACGGCCCGTGATAAACCCGCACCGGCGCCCGGCGCGCCGGCTCCGCGGTATTGAGCCCGGAATTCAGCGACACCCGCGCGAACGCCGGCAACGACGACGGCAACAAAGACGCCTGTAAGGATGACGAAGCGGCATGCGCACCGGAGCCGTTCACCGGCGAGTCGAACAGCGACGCAGTGGCGGCCGTGGATGCTTCAATCAGTGAGCAGGGCACCAGCTTGCGCAGATGGCGCAAACGGCCGAACTGGCGAAACGGCAACAGGCGGGCAAGGCGTTCCATGAGGCTCTCCGGGCGATTCAACGTGTGTGCTGCGGTAGTGAGTGGCAGGCGAGGGTTGATCCGCCTGTGTACGGTGTACTGACAGGCGACCAACCCGGCAGGCGCGATCAGAACTCGCCGGGGCGAATCAGACCGACAGCAATGCCTTCCAGCGCGAAGTCCGCACTGCCTGTCTCGACAAAGATGTTCTCGTAATCAGGGTTCTCGGCGATCAGCTCGATACCGTTGGGCCGGCGCTTCAGGCGCTTGACCGTGACGTCGTCGCCGAGGCGGGCAATGATGATCTGGCCGTCTTTCGCCTCGCTTCTTTTCTGCACGGCGAGCAGGTCGCCGTCGAAGATGCCCGCGTCGCGCATGGACAGGCCGCGCACCTTCAGCAGGTAGTCGGGCTTGCTTGAGAACAGCGCCGGGTCGCACGCATAGTGCTGCGCGATATGTTCCTGCGCGAGGATCGGGCTACCGGCCGCGACCCGCCCGATGAGCGGCAGCGACAGTTGCATGATGCTCGGATGCGGCAGCGTGAACTGATGCTGTGTGCCGTCCTGACCAAAGTCCTGGCTGGGCAGCAGACGGATGCCGCGCGACGCGCCGGCGGCGAGTTCGATCACGCCCTTGCGGGCAAGCGCCCGCAAATGCTCTTCGGCCGAATTGGCAGAGCTGAAGCCCAGCTCGGCGGCGATCTCCGCGCGGGTGGGCGGAAAGCCGGTGCGTTCGATCGCCCGGCGGATCAGATCGAAAACCTGCTGCTGTCGTGCGGTGAGTTTTGTCATGGCGCCACTGTATGTATGAACAGGTGACTGTATTTTTATACAGTATTCGGCGCAATTCAAGCTTTACTTTAAGTTCGCGCTCAAGCACCGCGCTGCAACGTCGTCAATCGACGTCCAAACATCGGTTTGCATGCCGCAACGCCTTGTCTGGCTGTCATTACCACTTTTGCGTATTAAAAAATGAGGAAACATTATTTTTAATGATGAAAGCCCTTCGATAGACTGGCCTCCAGTCGCGCTCATGTGCACGTGACCCGACGCAAAACAACACCACTCGCAGCTTTAGCGGACCAACACGCGGAGAACAGGACATGAATCATCGCAACACGGGGCGGGCACGGACAACCCATAAGGCGCGCACGCTCATCGCCGCGCTCGCATTCGGCGCGGCGGCCGCGCTCGGCGTAATTGGCACAATCGGCCAGGCGCAAGCCGCCGACAGCACGCTGCTGAACGTTTCCTACGACCCGACCCGCGAGCTCTATCAGGACGTGAACCAGGCGTTCGGCAAGGAGTGGAAGGCGAAGACCGGCGAAACGATCACGTTCAAGCAGTCGCATGGCGGCTCGGGCGCGCAGGCTCGCTCGGTGCTCGACGGCCTGCAGGCCGACGTCGTGACGCTTGCGCTCGCCTACGACATCGACGCGCTCGCCAACAAGGGCTTGATCGACAAGAACTGGCAGAAGCGCCTGCCCGACAACGCGTCGCCTTATACGTCGACGATCGTGTTCCTGGTGCGCAAGGGCAACCCCAAGCACATTAAGGATTGGGACGATCTGACGAAGCCGGGCGTGTCGATCGTGACGCCGAATCCGAAGACCTCGGGCGGCGCGCGCTGGAACTACCTGGCCGCGTGGGCGTATGCCGCGCATCAGCCGGGTGGCAACGACCAGAAGGCCAAGGAATTCGTCGGCAAGCTCTACAAGAACGCGGGCGTGCTCGATTCGGGCGCGCGCGGCGCGACCACCAGCTTCGTGCAACGCGGGATCGGCGACGTGCTGATCGCGTGGGAAAACGAGGCGTTCCTGTCGATCAAGGAATTCGGCACGGACAAGTTCGAAATCGTCGTGCCGTCGGTGAGTATTCTGGCCGAGCCGCCGGTCGCGGTGGTGGACAAGGTCGTCGACAAGCACGGCACGCGCAAGCTCGCCGAGGCGTATCTAAACTTCCTGTACAGCCAGGAAGGCCAGGAAATCGCCGCGAAGAACTTCTACCGTCCGCGTTCGAACAAGGTGCCGGCCGAGTTGACCGCGAAGTTTCCGAAGCTGAAGCTCTACACGGTCGACGATTCGTTCGGCGGCTGGACCAACGCGCAAAAGACGCACTTTGCCGACGGCGGCGTGTTCGATTCGATCTATCAGCCGCAGTAAGTAGCATCGTCCAGGTCCGCGCCGCAACCCGGCGCGGACAGGGCAAACGCGACGCGCCGTCAGGCGTCGTGAAGGAGCGCGCCGCGGGCGCGCTTTTGGCCGATCGGGACGCCGAGGCCTGCAACACGAGCATCAACTGAAAGAGTACGAGCATGACGACGTTGACCTTCCGAAAGCCGAGCGCGTTGCCCGGTTTTGGCCTGACCCTCGGCATCACGGTGGCTTATCTGAGCCTCGTGGTGCTCATTCCGCTCGCGGCGACATTTCTGAAAACGGCGACCCTCGACTGGAGCCAGTTCGTGCGCGCGGTCAGCTCGCCGCGCGTGCTTGCTTCATACCGGCTGACGTTTTTTTCCGCGCTCGGCGGCGCGCTGATCAACGCGGTGTTCGGCTTTCTGGTCGCGTGGGTGCTGGTGCGCTACACGTTTCCGTTCAAGCGCATCGTCGACGCGGTGGTCGATCTGCCGTTCGCGCTGCCGACGTCGGTGGCCGGCATTTCGCTCGCGGCCGTTTATGCGGGCAACGGCTGGATCGGACAGTTTCTCGAGCCGCTCGGCCTGAAGGTGGCCTTTACGCCGGTGGGCGTGCTGGTTGCGCTGACGTTCATCGGCTTGCCGTTCGTCGTGCGCACGGTGCAGCCGGTGCTCGAGGAGTTCGAGCGCGAACAGGAAGAGGCCGCCGCCTGCCTCGGCGCGTCGCGCTGGCTGACGTTTCGCCGCGTCGTGCTCCCGGCGGTTTTCCCGGCGTTGCTGACGGGCTTCGCGCTCGCGTTCGCGCGGGCGCTCGGCGAATACGGCTCGGTCATCTTCATCGCCGGGAATGTGCCGATGAAGTCGGAGATCACGTCGCTTCTGATCATCACGAAGCTCGAGCAGTACGACTATGCAGGCGCGACCGCGCTTGCCGTGGTGATGCTCGTCGTCTCATTCCTGATGCTGCTTTTCATCAACACGTTGCAGTGGTACTTGCAGCGGCGCACGAGCCGCGGCGGTTCCGGTCCCGCGCCCGCAGCGAGCGTGACGAGCGTCGCGGCGATCGGCGGAGGTGTGCAATGAGCCGCCAGTCTGTCGATAGCCTCAAGCCTGGCGACGGCGCCAACAGCATTGACGCGCATGCCGTGCCCGCACGCGCGCCGCTGACTGCCGCGCGCCGGCCCGACCCCGTGACGGAGCCGCCCGTGGTGCGCTGGATTCTCATTGGCATCGCGCTACTGTTTCTCGCGCTCTTTCTCGTCGTGCCGCTCGTCGCGGTGTTTTATCAGGCGTTGAGCAAGGGGCTCGGCTTCTATCTGGAGTCGCTCGCGGACCCGGATGCGCTCGCCGCCATCAAGCTCACGGCGATCACCGCGGCGATCGCGGTGCCGCTCAATCTCGTGTTCGGCCTCGCGGCCTCGTGGTGCATCGCGAAGTTCGAGTTTCGCGGCAAGGCGCTGCTGACCACGCTGATCGATTTGCCGTTTTCCGTTTCGCCGGTGATCTCGGGTCTCATCTACGTGTTGATGTTCGGCGCGCAGGGATGGTTCGGTCCGTGGCTGCAGGCGCACAACATACAGATTATTTTCGCGGTGCCGGGCATCGTGCTCGCGACGATCTTCGTCACGTTCCCGTTCGTCGCGCGCGAATTGATTCCGCTGATGCAGGCGCAAGGCAACGACGAGGAAGAAGCCGCGCACGTGCTCGGCGCATCCGGCTGGCAGATTTTCCGCCGCGTTACGCTGCCCAATGTGAAATGGGGCCTGCTGTACGGCGTGATTCTGTGCAACGCGCGGGCGATGGGCGAATTCGGCGCGGTGTCGGTGGTGTCGGGCCACATTCGCGGGCAGACCGACACGATGCCGCTGCACGTCGAAATTCTCTACAACGAATACAACTTCTCGGCGGCGTTTGCCGTGGCGTCGGTGCTGGCGTTGCTCGCGCTCGTGACGCTGGCGCTTAAGCTGCTGGCCGAGCGTCATATGTCGGCGGAATTGTCGGACGTGCGCGACGTGCCCGCACATGCTGGTCCTGTCACGCTGCCGTCGGCGGTGTCCGCGTCGTCGTCCGCAGCGTCGGCGGCCTCGTCGTCTGGCTCCAGGCCGCTCAAAACATCAGTCTCGCAGCAACACCCGCTCAAGCAAGGAGAGCTGTAATGGGTATCACCGTACGTAACCTGCAAAAGCGCTTCGGCGATTTCGTCGCGCTCGATAACGTGTCGCTCGATTTTCCGCCGGGCGAACTGGTTGCGCTGCTCGGGCCCTCGGGTTGTGGCAAGACCACCTTGCTGCGGGTGATCGCCGGCCTCGAATACGCGGATGGCGGCCAGGTCGAACTGCAAGGTCAGGACGTCGCCAGGGTCGGCGCGCGCGAGCGCGAAGTGGGCTTCGTGTTCCAGCATTACGCGCTGTTCCGTCATATGACGGTGTTCGAGAACGTGGCGTTCGGGCTGCGCGTGAAGCCGAGGAAAGAGCGGCCGTCGGAAGCGGTGATCCGCGAAAAGGTGCATGAGCTGCTGAAGCTCGTGCAACTGGACTGGCTCGCGCAACGCTATCCGTCGGAGCTGTCGGGCGGGCAGCGGCAGCGCATCGCGCTTGCTCGCGCACTTGCCGTCGAACCGAAAGTGCTGCTGCTCGACGAACCGTTCGGCGCGCTCGATGCAAAAGTGCGCAAGGAACTGCGTAGCTGGCTGCGGCGTTTGCACGACGACCTGCATATCTCCACGATCTTCGTCACGCACGATCAGGAAGAGGCGCTCGAAGTGGCGGACCGCATCGTCGTGCTGAATCATGGACACGTGGAGCAGGTCGGCAGTCCGCAAGACGTGTACGACCATCCGCAAACGTCGTTCGTCTATGAGTTTCTCGGCGCGGCCAACCGGCTGCACGGCAAGGTCGACGCAAGGGGTTTCGTGGTGGACGGCGCGGCGTTGCCGGTTGCGATCAGCACCGACTTCAGCGGCCCGGCTTTCGCCTATGTGCGTCCGCACGATCTGCAGTTGTATCCGCAGTCGGCGGGGCACCGCGAAGGTATCGTCGTCGATGTGCGGCGTGTCGTGACGCTGGGCGGCTCGGTGCGAGTGGAACTCGCGGGCCGCGAAGGCAATCTGCTCGAAGCCGAACTCGATCGCGAATCATGGCGCGAGCTGCAACTCGCGGTCGGCGACGGCGTGACGGCCGTGCCGCGCGCGCTGCGCGTGTTTCCGGCGCAATGAGCGGCTCAGCACGCATGCGCAACCCGATTCGATCCAACGCGACCCACTCCAATAATTCAACTTTCGCTGAACCGGACACTTCAACATGAACTTCCAGCAACTGCGCTTCGTGCGCGAGGCCGTGCGTCAGAACATGAACCTGACCGAAGTGGCGAACGTGCTGTACACGTCGCAGTCGGGCGTATCGAAACAGATCAAGGATCTGGAAGACGAACTCGGCGTCGACATTTTCATTCGACGCGGCAAGCGGCTTACCGGCCTGACGGAACCTGGCAAGGCGGTGCATCAACTGATCGAGCGGATGCTGCTCGACGCGGAAAATCTGCGCCGCGTGGCGCGCCAGTTCGCGGATCAGGACAGCGGCCACCTCGTGGTCGCGACCACCCACACGCAGGCGCGCTACGCGTTGCCGAAAGTGATTCGCCAGTTCACCGAGGTCTTTCCGAAGGTGCATCTCGCGCTGCGTCAGGGCAGCCCGCAGCAGATCGCGCAGATGATCATCAACGGCGAGGCGGACATCGGCATCTCGACCGAGGCGCTCGACCGTTTCCCGGACATCGTCACGTTCCCGTGCTATTCGTGGCATCACGTCGTGGTCGTGCCGAAGGATCATCCGCTCGTCGGCCGCCCGAATCTGACGCTCGACGAAATCGCCGAATTCCCGATCGTCACGTATGACCAGGACTTCACGGGCCGCTCGCATATCGACCAGGCGTTCGCGAAAGCGGGCGCGCTGCCCGACGTGGTGCTGACCGCGATCGACGCCGACGTGATCAAGACCTACGTCGAACTCGGCATGGGCATCGGCGTGGTGGCCGCAATGGCCTATGACCCGAAGCGCGACACGGAACTGGTCGCGCTCGACACGCAGCATCTGTTCGAAGCGAGCACGACGCGCGTCGGCTTGCGCAAGGGCGCGTTCCTGCGCGCGTACGCGTATCGGCTGATCGAGATGTTCGCGCCGCAATTGACGGAGGCGGAAATCGCCGTGCAATTGCGCGAGGCGGTGTGAGCGCGCGATTGTTTAAGCGATCTGCTTAAACGATCCGCTTAAGCGATCAAAGGGTTTGTGAGGACTTCAACGGCGCGAGAGGACGGCGCATCATCGCTTACAATCGCCGCCATGAACACACTGACTTCCTCCTCTTCATCAAGCGCTGCGGCGCCGCTGCCGCGCATCGCCGTGCTGGCGACCGGCGGCACGATTGCAGGCGCCGCCGCGGACGCCACCAACACTTCCGGCTATCAGGCCGGCGTGGTCGGCGTCGAACAATTGCTCTCCGTGGTGCCGGCGTTGTCGACGGTGGCGCGCATCGCGCCCGAGCAGATTGCGAGCATCGACAGCAAGGACATGGCGATGCCGCTATGGACCACGCTCGCGCAACGCATCAACACGCTGCTTGCCGCCGACGACATCGACGGCGTCGTCATCACGCACGGCACGGACACGCTCGAGGAAACGGCCTATCTGCTGCATCTGACCGTCAAGTCAGATAAGCCGGTCGTGCTGACCGCCGCGATGCGTCCGGCGTCCGCGTTGTCGGCGGATGGTCCGTTGAATCTGCTGAATGCGGTCACCGTTGCAGCGAATGCCGCGGCGCGCGGGCAGGGCGTGCTGGTTGCGTTCAACAACAGGATTCACAGCGCGCGCGACGTGGTCAAGACGAGCACCTATGCCGTCGATGCGTTCCAGTCGCCGGAAATAGGCGCGCTGGGCTGGGTGCAGGACGGGCGCGTCGAGTTTCAGCGCAGCGTAGTGCGTCCGCATACGCGCGCGACCGAGTTCGTGATCGGCGCGAACTGGCCGCATGTGGAGATCGTCGCGAGCTATGCGGGCGTATCGCGTATCGCCGTCGATGCATTCGTGACAGCCGGCGTGCGCGGCATCGTGGTGGCGGGCACGGGCAACGGTTCGATTCACGCGTCGCTTGCGCAGGCACTCGCCGATGCAGCGTCGCAGGGCGTCGCCGTCGTGCGTTCGTCGCGCGTGGGTTCGGGGCATGTGATGCGCAACGGCGCAGCCGCCGACGATGCACTCGGTTTCGTCAGCGCCGGCTCGCTCAATCCGTACAAGGCGCGCGTGCTGTTGATGCTCGCGTTGGCCGCGGGCGGCGCGGGGCCGGTTGCACTGCAAAAGGCGTTCGATACGTACTGATCGATCTCGCGCGAGCGGCCCGATTCAAAGTCGGAAACGTGTCCCGCAGATGAACGTCAAATGACAACGCGGCGCTCAGGTCATCGACCTGGCGCCGCGTTATCGTTTGAGCTTGACGTTTGTCGCGATGGACGTCAGTCCGCCAGATCCGCGGGCAACTTGCCGCCGTTCGCCGCCAGCGCTTGCATTACCTGCTTGTGCAGCCAGACATTCATGCTCGCCGAATCGTTCGTGTCGCCGCTGTACTTCAGTTCGCGTGCGAGTTCCTTGCGATGCTCGAGGCTGCTGTCCACGCCGAGCGCCTTCAGCGTGTCGACGATCGACGTGCGCCAGTTCAACGTTTGGCCGCTCTCGCTGACGAACTGGTCCATCACGGCAGCGACGTCCACATCGGCCAGCGGCGCGGGCGCCGGTGCAGCCTGCGGTGCGGCAGCTTGCGCCGTTGCCGGGTCCGGTGTCGGCTCGACTGCCGGTGCGGGCTGGTCGGGCTTCGCTTTGCCGAAGAGCTTGTTCACGATGTCACCAAAGATGCTCATTCTGAATCCTTTGCAGATGGGTTACCGGCGCAAGCACATACCGCTCACGGGTTGAACACTGGTTGCGAGTCGTTGCAAGTCGTTTCGACTCGGGCGAACGAAGCAGGGCACATGCGCTGCAATGATCGGCAAGCCGTACGTGATCGCCGATACGCTGCAACCAGACTCAGGGAGTGTAGGAGAAAAGCGCGGACCGAAGTGTCAAAAAAGGTCGTGCCGCGGACGCGGAGTTGCAAGCAAATGCAAGCGGACTTGCGAGCCAACGTGCGAGGGAATCTGCAAAGACAGGCGCTGGCAGGCGGCGCGCATGGCGCACCTGCTGCGAGAGATTGGCGGAAAGCGCATAACGATGAATCCGACAGCCGGACACCCGACGACGACGTCTGACCGACCAAGGCTTCCCCGGCGCCGCCGGGTGCCGCTGCGGACCCCACTTTGCCGCTCTCAGCCCAGAGCGGCTCGATTTGCCCGCTCCGCCGCGATGCCGCGCGACGGAACAGGCGCCCCACATTGGATTGCCGTGACGTGCCGAAGGAAGCGGCGTCGGCGGCAATCGGTGTTACTACGCTGCTCCGCAAGCCGCGAAGCAACCTTGCGACATCAGGCCGCTTTCGCCTCGCTATCCGGCGCCTGCGCGACTTCGTAGTTGGCCATGATCTCGAGCGCGCGAACCATCGCCGAGTGATCCCACGCCTTGCCGCCGTTCGCCGCGCACACGCTGAACAGTTGCTGCGCGCTTGCGGTATGCGGCAGCGCGATGCCGAGCTTGCGTGCGCCGTCGAGTGCGAGGTTCAGATCCTTTTGATGCAGTTCAATCCTGAAGCCCGGATTGAACGTGCGCTTCGTCATCCGCTCGCCATGTACTTCGAGAATGCGCGACGAAGCGAAGCCGCCCATCAATGCCTTGCGTACACGTTCCGGGTCGGCGCCCGAGCGCGACGCAAACAGCAGCGCTTCGGCCACGGCCTCGATGTTCAACGCGACGATGATCTGGTTCGCGACCTTGCACGTTTGACCCGCGCCGTTATCGCCGATCAGCGAGATGTTCTTGCCCATCAGTTCAAACAGCGGCTTGGCCTGCGCGAACGCTTTTTCAGGGCCGCCAACCATGATCGTGAGCGTGGCCTCGCGTGCGCCGACCTCGCCGCCGGACACCGGCGCATCCAGATAGTCGACGCCGAGCGCATTGATCTTCTTCGCGAACGCCTGCGTGTCGAGCGGCGAGATCGAGCTCATGTCGATCACGAGCTTGCCCGCTGTCAGACCGGCGGCGACGCCGTCGTCGGCGAACAGCACGTTGGCCACGTCAGGCGTGTCGGGCACCATGATGATGACGATGTCGGCGGCTTGCGCGACGGCGGTGGAATCGGCCACCACGTTCGTGCTCTTGCCCAGGTCTTCCGGTACCGGATACGCGCCGTTCACGAACAGCGTGTGACCGCCCTTGAGAAGGTTGCGCGCCATATGCGCGCCCATGATGCCGAGCCCGATGAAACCGATCTTTGCCATGTGTCTGAATCTCCAGTGTTTCCAGTGTTGTTTGCGCGCCCGCGAGGGGACGTGCTTCAAAGGCGCGCTGCGCCCGGTTCGAGCAATGCGATGAAGATGAATCGCGCCTGGCTCACGCTGCCGCGTGCGCGGCGCCGCGCGTTTGCCCGGCCACGCTCTGCACCCAGACGAGGCCGGCCGTGGTGGTGGTGCGCGGCTTGTATTCGCAGCCGATCCAGCCGTCGTAGCCGATCGAGTCGAGCAGATCGAACAGGAACGGGTAGTTGATTTCGCCGGTGCCGGGTTCGTTGCGCCCCGGGTTGTCGGCGAGCTGGATGTGCGCGATGTGCGGCAGATTCTTTTTGATCGTGGCCGCGAGTTCGCCTTCCATCCGTTGCATGTGATAGATGTCGTATTGCAGGAACAGGTTGTCCGAGCCGACCGCGCGGATCACGTCAAGACCTTCGCCCGAGCGGTTTAGCGCGAAGCCCGGAATGTCGTACGAGTTGCACGGTTCGACGAGCAGCCGGATGCCCGCTTTCTTCAGTTCGCCGGCCGCAAAACGCAGGTTATCGACGATGGTGGAGCGCGCCTTGTCGGCATCGACGCCCGCGCCGGGAATCCCGACGAGGCAGTTCAGTTGCGGCACCTTCAGCGCGCTCGCATATTCGATCGCGCGGCCCACGCCTTCCTGGAATTCGCTCACGCGATCGGGCAGGCACGCAATGCCGCGCTCGCCGGCTTCCCAGTTGCCCGCAGGCAGGTTGTGCAGCACGAGCTTGAGCCGGTTCTGCTGAAGACGCTCGCTCAGCTCGGCGATCGCATACGGATACGGAAACAGGAATTCGACGGCGTGAAAGCCCGCGTCCGCCGCCGCCGCAAAGCGGTCGAGGAACGGCACTTCGTTGAAAAGCATCGTGAGATTCGCTGCGAATTTCGGCATGGTGCGTAGGTCTCGCTGGTCGGTCAGTGGAGTGGATCGTCATGCAGGCGCAACGCGGCCGCGCATCGCGCCCGCATGATCGAACCGGTGATGTCTTGCGATGTCAGTCGGCGATGCTGATCGCGGTGGGCGCGTCCTCGCGCGTCGTGGCCAGTTCCTCGAACTCGTTGATCGCGTCGATTTCGGCGCCCATCGAAATATTGGTCACGCGTTCGAGAATCACTTCGACGATGACCGGCACGTTGAACTCGGAGAGCATCGACTGCGCTTTTTGCAGCGCCGGCTTGAGTTCTTCCGGCTTGAACACGCGAATCGCCTTGCAGCCGAGACCTTCGGCCACCGCGACGTGATCCACGCCGTAGCCGTTCATTTCCGGCGAGTTGATGTTCTCGAAGCCGAGCTGCACGCAGAAGTCCATGTCGAACGCGCGCTGGGCCTGGCGGATCAGGCCGAGGTACGAGTTGTTCACGACCACATGCACGTACGGCAGCTTGAACTGCGCGCCGGCCGCGAGTTCTTCGATCATGAACTGGAAGTCGTAGTCGCCGGAGAGCGCGACGATCGGCCGTTGCGGATCGGCTGCGCGCACGCCGAGGGCAGCCGGAATCGTCCAGCCGAGCGGGCCCGCCTGGCCGCAGTTGATCCAGTTGCGCGCCTTGTAGACGTGCAGGAATTGTGCGCCGGCGATCTGCGAGAGACCGATCGTGCTCACGTAGCAGGTGTCCCGGCCGAACACCTGGTTCATCTCTTCGTAGACGCGCTGCGGCTTCATCGGCACGTTGTCGAAGTGCGTCTTGCGATGCATGGTCTGCTTACGCTGCTGGCAATCGGCGACCCACGCGCTGCGGTCCTTCAGCTTGCCCGCGGCTTTCCATTCGCTGGCCACTTCGACGAACAGTTCGAGCGCCGCTTTCGCATCCGACACGATGCCGAGGTCCGGACCGAACACGCGGCCGATTTGCGTCGGCTCGATATCGACGTGCACGAACTTGCGGCCCTTCGTGTAGACCTCGATGCTGCCCGTGTGACGGTTCGCCCAGCGGTTGCCGATGCCAAGCACGAAGTCGGACGCGAGCATCGTCGCGTTGCCGTAGCGGTGCGAGGTTTGCAGACCAACCATGCCGGCCATCAGCGGATGGTCGTCGGGAATCGCGCCCCACGACATCAGCGTCGGGATCACCGGCACGCCGACGGTTTCCGCGAACTTGACGAGCAGGTCCTCGGCGGCTGCGTTCAGCACGCCGCCGCCGGAGACGATCAGCGGCTTCTCGGAATCGTTGAGCAGCCTGAGCGCGGCCTCGATCTGCTTGCGCGTCGCCTTCGGCTTGTAGACCGGCAGCGGTTCGTAGGTGTCGATATCGAATTCGATTTCGGCGAGCTGCACGTCGATCGGCAGATCGACCAGCACCGGACCGGGGCGGCCCGAGCGCATCAGATGGAACGCCTGCTGGAACACGCGCGGCACGAGCGCCGGCTCGCGCACCGTCACCGCCCACTTGGTGACGGGCTTGGCGATCGACTCGATGTCGACGGCCTGGAAGTCTTCCTTGTAGAGACGCGCGCGCGGCGCCTGGCCCGTGATGGCCAGAATAGGAATCGAGTCGGCCTGGGCGGAGTAGAGACCGGTGATCATGTCGGTGCCGGCGGGACCGGACGTGCCGATACACACGCCGATGTTGCCGGGCTGCGCCCGCGTATAGCCTTCGGCCATGTGCGACGCGCCCTCCACGTGACGCGCGAGCACGTGGCTGATGTTGCCGGCCTTGCGCATCGCCGAGTAGAACGGGTTGATGGCGGCGCCCGGCACGCCGAACGCGGTGTCGATACCTTCTTTTTCGAGCACCAGCACGGCGGCGTCGACGGCTCTCATCTTGGCCATGAATATCTCCTGAATGTCTTGGGAATTGGCGATTAAGGCTGTTGAACGCACTTTAGGCTCGACCTAAAGGTTTGATAAGATCAGTCCGCGTCGCTTATTTCGAAACAAAAAGTATGGAATGCCGGAGGGCGGGGCGACGCGGGCAAAAAAGCGTGAGGAGACAGACATGGACCGCTTCAAGCAGATCGAAACGTTTGTGCGTGTCGCGGACGCAGGCAGCCTCGCGGCCGCCGCGCTGGAAGAGGGCGTGTCGCCGGTGATTCTCGGGCGGCGCATCGACGCGCTCGAAAAGCGCCTCGGCGTGAAGCTGATGTACCGCTCGACGCGGCGGCTCGTCGTCAGCGAAGACGGCGCCGCGTTTCTCGAGCGCTGCCGCGGTCTTCTGACCGAGTGGGATCAGGCGGAAAACGAACTGAGCGCGGGGCGGCGGGCGGTGAACGGCCACCTGATCGTGTCGGCGCCGGCCGCGTTCGGCCGCAAGCACGTGGCGCCGCTCGCGCCCGCGTTTGTCGCGGACAAGCCGGAATTGCAGGTGTCGTTCAACCTGACCGACCGTGTGGTGGACCTGGTGCGCGAGGGTTACGACCTGTCGATCCGCATCGGCGGCGCGGTCGACCCGAACTTCGTCGCGGTGAAACTGGCGTCGAACCGGCGCGTGGTCTGCGGCACGCCCGAGTATTTCCGCCAGCACGGCAAGCCGAAAACGCTCGAAGATCTGCCGCGCCACAACTGCCTCGCGTTCAATCTGCAAGGCGGGCAGAACCGCGGCTGGTATTTCCGCCGCAACGGCAAGCTCGTCACGGTGCGCGTGGGCGGCACGCTCGACTGCAACGACGGCGAACTGCTGCACCGCTGGGTGTCCGAAGGACTCGGCCTCGGCTGGCGTTCCACGTGGGAAATCCAGCAGCAGCTCGCGCGCGGCGAACTCGAAACGGTGCTCGACGAATTCGCGCTGCCCGACTACGACATCCTCGCGGTCTACCCGCAACAGCGCTACGTGCCGGCCAAGGTGCGCTATTTCATCGATTATCTGAAGGAGATTTACGCGAGCGACGATTACTGGAACCGGCCCGCGTATTAGCGCTATTTCAGGTTCTGCCGCGGTTTTTTGTCAGCGGCGCGCCGCGGCGGGAATAAACTCGGCGCATGGCCGGTTATGCGATGTGAAGCTTGACGACGAACCGCACCGTATAGCCGCACATGCCCTGGAGGGCCGAGGTGGTCCAGATCGATTCAGACGCCGATTCAGACGCTGACCGCGCGAACGGCGAGACCGATGCCGCGCGCAGCCGCCGTTTCCAGCAGCTCGCGCTGCCGCATCTGGACGCCGCGTACAACCTCGCGCGCTGGCTGTGCGGCAATCCGAACGATGCCGACGACGTCGTGCAGGAAGCCTTCATGCGCGCGTTCCGCTTTTTCGACACGTTTCGCGGCGATTCGGCGCGGCCGTGGCTGCTCGCGATCGTGCGCCGTACCTGGTACACCGAGTGGCGGCGGCGCGCGTCGTCGCATGAAACAGTGGAGTTCGACGACACGATGGACGACGCCACCTTCGAGGGGTGGAGCGCGGGCGGCGCCGATCCACAGGCGCTCCTGATCCGCGACGAGGACGCGAAGCGCGTGCACGAGGCGCTCGCGCTGCTGCCCGTCGAGTATCGCGAGGTGCTGATTTTGCGCGAACTGGAAGAGATGGGTTATCGCGAGATCGCTCAGGTCGCCGATGTGCCGATCGGCACGGTGATGTCGCGGCTGGCACGCGGGCGGCGCAAGCTCGCGGCGCTCCTCGGCGAACCGCGCGACGGGGCCGGCGCGCCGAGCGCGTCGGTGACCCCGCTTCGGGCCGTGGCCAACGGCAGATCGCTCAACAACCGCGGCGGCGCGTCCGCCGGCAACGCTCAGGAGACGCCAGATGGACTGTAACGAAGCGCGGCCGCTCCTCGATGCGAACGCCGATCGCGAATTGCCCGCGCCGGACGCACGGCGCGTCCAGCAGCATATCGAGAGCTGCGAGGCTTGCCGGCGCGAAAGCGAGAACCTCCGGACGATGAGCCACGCGCTGCGCACGGCGCCTTATCATCGCGCGCCGCAGTCGTTGCGCTCGCGCATTCTGGCGGGCTTGCCGGAGACGCAAAGCGCGGCGGAAGACGCTGGAGCGCGGGGTGCGGGCGCTGAGGCGGAGCAGGCGGGGCGCGCGCCGGCGCCGCAGCCGTTGGGCGGCGAGCGGCCGCGCAGGCTAGGCGATGGTTTGCGCGATCGGATCGACAGATGGTTCGGCGGGCGTTCCGCCGAGGGTGGACATGGCGCATGGGGCGCGGCGAGCCGCCCGGCGACGCCTCGTGGCGTGGCAGCGCCGTTCGCGTCCGGCTGGCTCCTGCCGCTCGTCGTCGCCTTCGGCGCGCTGGCCGTCACAGTGACGCTCAACCTGCGCCGTCCCGCGGACTTCGCGCCATTCGCCGACGAACTCGTGGCGAGCCACGTGCGCGCTCAGGTGTCGGGTCGCGACATCGACGTGATTTCGACGGACCGGCATACCGTCAAGCCCTGGTTCAACGGCCGGCTGGATTATTCGCCGCCGGTCGAGGATCTCGCGGCGAGCGGGTTCGCGCTGGAAGGCGGGCGGCTCGATTACCTCGCGCATCGACGGGTCGCCGTGCTGGTCTACCGTTACCGCAAGCACGTGATCGACGTCTACGTGTTCCCGCAGACGGGCGGCACGGACGGCGGCGCGCCGGCCACGCTTACCCGCGAAGGCTATTCGCTCGCTCATTGGGACGCCGAGGGCATGACCTGGTGGGCGATCACGGACGCCGCGCCCGACGCGCTGAGCGGTCTCGAAACGGCGTTGAAGGCGCGCTTGGCGGCCGGCAGCGCGCGCACCGAGAGCGGTTGAGCCGGCGCGGCAAGCCGGCGCCCGCACCGGGGCGCGTTCGCTAAATGCCTGAAAACACGCCCGAACCGCGTGCTGGCGCGGTTCGATGCCTTGCAACCCGGCCCCAATCGGGCTACAATCTTCGGCTTCTCACTTGCCACACCGGTTCGACGCCCGGGTGGCTTCTATCCATAAGTCAGCACAAGGAGTGTGTATGCGTCATTATGAAATCGTCTTTATCGTGCATCCCGATCAGAGCGAGCAGGTGCCCGCCATGATCGAGCGTTACAAGAGCACGATCACCTCGCACGGTGGCCAGATCCACCGTATCGAAGACTGGGGCCGTCGCCAACTGGCCTACATGATCGAGAAACTCGCGAAGGCTCACTACGTCTGCATGAACATCGAATGCGACCAGACCACGCTCGACGAGCTGGAACACGCGTTCAAGTTCAACGACGCAGTTCTGCGTCACCTCATCGTCAAGATGAAGAAGGCCGAAACCGGCCCGTCGCCGATGATGAAGGAAGTGCAGCGCGAAGAAGCCAAGAAGTCGGCTGCTACGCAACCGTCCGAAGCGCAGGCTTAAGACACCCAATTTAAGCTACCAGAGCACAGCGCGCCGCTCTTGCCAAAGGCTACATGAACCGGCTGCAACTTACGGCCAGCGTCGTCGAACGCGAACCGGTGCGGTACACACCCGCCGGCGTTCCGATTGCAGGCTGCACGTTGCAGCACCGCACGGAAGTCGTCGAAGCCGGGATTGCCCGGCAAGTCGAACTGACCATGCAGGCAGTAGCCGCAGGCGAGGCGAGCGGTAAGCTGGAAAGCTGTCCGATGGGCGTCGAAACGCTCTTCACAGGCTTCCTGGCTAAAAAGCACCGCAACGCGAGAACTCTGGTATTTCACATCACAGCATTGCAGGACATTGGAAAGGACTGAACATGCCCCGCCCGACTGGTAAGAAATTCGACAAGCGTCGTCAGCAACAAAATCCGCTCTTCAAGCGCAAGAAGTTCTGCCGTTTCACGGCCGCTGGCGTCGAGTACATCGACTACAAGGACATCGAAACGCTGAAGGACTTCATCGGCGAAAACGGCAAGATCACGCCGGCGCGTCTCACGGGTACGAAGTCGCACTATCAACGCCAGCTGGATACGGCAATCAAGCGCGCGCGTTTCCTCGCGCTCGTGCCGTACACCGACCAGCACAAGGCCTAACCCGACGACGCGATAAGGAGCATCCGAATGCAAATCATTCTTCTGGAAAAAGTCGTCAATCTGGGCAACCTGGGCGACATCGTGAAGGTCAAGGACGGTTACGCACGTAACTTCCTGATCCCGAACAAGCAGGCTCGCCGTGCAACGAAAGAAGCGCTGGCTGAATTCGAAGTCCGCCGCGCCGAACTCGAAAAGATCGCCGCTGAAAAGCTGGCTGCTGCTCAAGCTCAAGGCGAAAAGCTGGCTGGCTCGACGGTTCAGATCGGCCAGAAGGCCGGCGTCGACGGCCGTCTGTTCGGCTCGGTGACGAACGCTGACATCGCTGAAGCGCTGGGCAAGCAAGGCTTCGCAGTGGAAAAGGCGCAAGTGCGTCTGCCGGAAGGCCCGCTGAAGCTGGTGGGCGACCACCCGATCCAGGTTTCGCTGCACACCGACGTGGTTGTGGACGTGACGGTGTCGGTTCTTGGCGAGCACGTTTAAACCGGCTGCGTCGAGCATCCGATAGTATCGGCCAGGAAGTTGCTGGCTAAAGGCAGGGGCCGGGCAACCGGCCCCTGTTTTTTTGTGCGCGTCAAATTGATTTCCTGCTGGCCGCGGTCGCCTCATTTCCACGATAATCCCTCTCCATGAACGCACCGTCCAAAGATCCCCAACTCGAGTCGCTGAAAGTCCCGCCGCATTCGATCGAGGCCGAGCAATCGGTGCTGGGCGGCTTGCTGCTGGATAACGCCGCGTGGGACCGCATCGCCGACTTTCTGTCGCAAAGCGATTTCTACCGCTACGACCACCGCATCATCTTCGAGCACATCGGCAAGCTGATCGCGGCCACGCGTCCGGCCGACGTGATTACCGTGTACGAAGCGCTCGGCACCTCGGGCAAGGCGGAAGAGGTCGGCGGGCTTGCCTATCTGAATGCGCTTGCGCAAAACACGCCGAGCGCGGCGAATATCCGGCGCTACGCCGAGATCGTGCGCGATCGCGCGGTGCTGCGCCGGCTCGTTTCGGTTGCCGATGAAATCTCGGCAGACGCCTTCAATCCGCAAGGCAAGGAAGTCCGGCAACTGCTGGACGAAGCGGAGTCGAAGGTGTTCTCGATCGCCGAAGACGGCGCGCGCGGCACTCAGGGCTTTCTCGAAATCGGGCCGCTGCTCACCGAAGTGGTGGAGCGCATCGATACGCTTTACCACACGGCCAATCCGAGCGATGTGACGGGCACGCCGACGGGCTTCGTCGACCTTGACCGCATGACGTCGGGCATGCACGGCGGCGAGCTGATCATCGTCGCAGGGCGTCCGTCGATGGGTAAGACAGCGTTTTCGATGAATATCGGCGAATACGTCGCGGTCGAATACGGCTTGCCGGTCGCCGTGTTCTCGATGGAAATGCCAGGCTCCCAGCTCACCATGCGTATGCTCGGCTCGGTCGGCCGGCTCGACCAGCACCGCATGCGAACCGGCCGCCTGACCGACGAGGACTGGCCGAAGCTCACGCACGCCGTGCAGAAAATGAGCGAGGCGCAGATTTTCATCGACGAAACCGGCGGTCTGAATCCGATGGAACTGCGCTCGCGCGCGCGGCGGCTTTCACGCCAGTGCGGCAAGCTAGGGCTCATCATCATCGACTATTTGCAGCTGATGAGCGGGTCGTCGTCCGGCGAAAACCGCGCGACCGAAATCTCGGAGATTTCGCGTTCGCTCAAGAGTCTCGCGAAAGAACTCGACGTACCGGTAATTGCTTTGTCCCAGCTCAATCGCGGCCTCGAACAGCGTCCGAACAAGCGGCCGATCATGTCCGACTTGCGCGAATCGGGCGCTATCGAACAGGACGCCGACGTGATCCTCTTCATTTACCGCGACGAAGTGTATAACCCGGACAGTCCGGATAAAGGCACGGCGGAAATCATTATCGGCAAGCAGCGGAATGGTCCGATCGGGCCGGTTCGGCTCACGTTCCACGGCCAATTCACGAAGTTCGACAACTTTGCCGGCGCGCAGAATTTTTACGGCGAGTAGCGTGGTGAGTAGCACGGCAAATAAAGCGGCGAGCAGCCGCGAATCGATGACGTAGCACGAAAGCCGCGACCAAAAGCAGCGCCGAAGCAATGGCGCTGTTGTAACCGCGCTTTGCAAAGTGCGACATCGATCCTGCAACGGTACAATATGGCGGTTTTATGTCAGCCATTATGTGACCAATTTTCGGGATCCCAATGTTCGGTCGATTCATGCCCACCGAGGGCAAGTTTTTTGATATTTTCAACGCGCATGCAGAGTGCATCGTCTCGGCGAGCCGCGAACTCGAACTGCTGATCGACAATCTGCAGGACGCGGAAACCCACAAGCAAAACGTGCAAAAGGCCGAAAAGGCTGCCGACAAGCTCACGCACGAAACCATCGACCTGCTGCACAAGACGTTCATCACGCCGCTCGACCGCGACGAAATCCACAAGCTCATCACCACGATGGACGACATCCTCGATCTGATGGAGGACGTCGCCACCGCCATTTCCCTTTACGACGTGCAGTCGGTCACGTCCGAGGCGAGCCAGCTCGCGCACATCTGCACGGCGACGTCCGAGCGCGTGCAGTTCGCGGTGAGACTGTTGTCGGACATGAAGCAGGCAAGCCAGATTCTGAAGGCGTGCGAGGAAATCGACCGGCTCGAATCCGAAGCGGACCGCGTGCTGCGCGCGGCCATGTCGAAACTCTTTCGCGAAGAGGACAACGTCAAGACGCTTATCAAGCTGAAGGCGATTTACGAATTGCTCGAAACGATCACCGACAAGTGTGAAGACGTAGCGAACATCATTGAAGGCATCGTGCTGGAAAACGCATAATGCAATCGATACAACTCGCTATCTGGGTGGTCGCCGCCCTGGTCGCCGTCGCGCTGATTTTCGACTTCATGAACGGCTTTCACGACGCGGCGAATTCGATCGCCACCGTCGTGTCGACCGGCGTGCTGAAGCCGCAGCAGGCGGTCGCGTTCGCCGCGGCGTTCAACGTCATCGCGTATTTCGTGTTCCACCTGAAAGTCGCCGCGACGGTCGGCAAGGGCACGATCGACCCGGCCATCGTCGATCACTACGTGATTTTCGGCGCGCTCGTCGGCGCCATCGGGTGGAACGTCATCACGTGGCACTACGGCATTCCGTCGAGTTCGTCGCACGCGCTGATCGGCGGGCTCGTGGGCTCGGCGCTCGCCAAGTCCGGCTGGGGCTCGCTGAATTTCGACGGGCTCATGAAGACCGTGACGTTTATTCTCGTGTCACCGCTGCTCGGCTTCGTGCTCGGCTCGTTCTTCATGCTGGCCGTGTCGTGGATCTATTTCCGCACGCCGCCAAGCAAGGTCGACCGGCGCTTCCGCCGGCTGCAACTGGTGTCCGCCGGTTTGTACAGTCTTGGGCACGGCGGCAATGACGCGCAAAAAACCATCGGCATTATCTGGATGCTGCTGATTGCGACCGGCTATGCGTCGTCGCTCGCCGATGCGCCGCCGTTGTGGGTGATCGGCGGCTGCTATCTGTCGATGGGCGTAGGAACGTTGTTCGGCGGCTGGCGAATCGTCCGAACCATGGGGCAGAAGATTACGAAGCTGAAGCCGGTTGGCGGTTTTTGCGCGGAATCGGGCGGGGCGATTACGCTGTTCACCGCCTCGTGGCTCGGTATTCCGGTGTCCACGACGCATACGATCACCGGCGCGATCGTCGGCGTCGGAGCGACGCAGAAGCTGAGCGCGGTGCGCTGGGGCGTGGCCGGCAACATCGTGTGGGCCTGGATTCTGACGATCCCGGCTTCGGCGGCGCTCGCCGCCGTCGCATGGTGGCTCGGCCACCATTTCCTGTAAGTTTCACGGCCTGCCGGCGGGGGACGCTGTGGTCGTCCGCCCGGTAGGCGTAACACAGCGTGGCAGCGGTGCAGGTCAACGGCTCTACCGCCGCGGGCGGATGAACGGGCCAAGCCCAACGCCTAGGCTCAACGGCCAAGCTCAACGGCCAAGCTCAACGGCCAAGCTCAACGGCCAAGCTCAACGGCCAAGCTCAACGGCCAGGCTCAACGCCTCACCTCATATCAACGGCGCGCTCGCACCATCCATCGGCACGATCGCGCCCGTCACATAACTCGCGCGGCGGCTCGCCAGAAATAGCGCGACGTCCGCGATTTCCTCCGGTTTTGCATAGCGCCCGAGCGGCACCTTCGCCTGTCCGCGCGCCAGCGCTTCCGCGCTCCCGATGCCTTGCTGCGTCGCTTCCAACTGGACTGCTTCCTCGACGCGCTCGGTCAGCGTCGCGCCCGGATTGATCGCGTTGATCCGGATGCCGTAACGCGCGTAGTAGTGGGCGAGGCCGACCGTGGCGAGCATCAGCGCGGCATTCGCGGCGCCGCCGGCAATATGGATGTCGCTCGCGATCTTGCCGCCCATGCCGATGATATTCACGATCGTCCCCGGGTCGCCGCCATCGCCTCTTTTCGCGCGCTCCGCCATGCGGCGCAGCACTTCCTGCTGCGGGTAGATGTACGGGAAATACTTGGCTTCCATCGTGGCGCGAAACGCGTCGGCATCGAGCGTTTCGGGGTCGTAGCGGCGCGCCGCGCCGGCGCTGTTGACCAGCACATCGATCGGGCCGACGGCGGTAGTCACTTCCTCGACGATGTCCGCGGCGCTGTGCGGTTCGTGCAGATCGGCGCGCGTGCGATGCACGTGCAAGCCTTCCTGTTTCAGCTGCTCGTAGGCGCGCGCCAGGTTGGCGGGATCGCGCGAAACGATCGCGACCTTCGCACCTTCGATCGCGAACGCGCGGGCACACGCAAAGCCAATGCCCTTGCTGCCACCCGTAATCAAGACCACTTTTTCTTTCAGCCCGAGATCCATTGTCGTCACCCGCTTCGGAAGAATACCGATGACGATAGCAGATCGGCGGCGTCCGCGTGCTGACCGAGCCAGGCTGCGCGCGGTGTTTCTGGACGTGCCGATCGGACAAATTCGATTCATCGCTGGGACATTGTGTGCGCGTTGAGTTCGCGTATTTATCAGCATTGCGAAGCAGATTGACCGCACTGCAGATGGCGGATGCTTTGTGCTCCAGGCAACTAACCAGCATGTATAAGGGCGCGCGCGTTGGCGCGTGCTGGGGTCGCCGCTTTCGCTAGAACTTGCCGTTGGCGAAACGGGCGATCGGGTCGTCGTTGGTCTGCGAAGGAGCGGGTGTGGGTCGCGAGGCCGTCGAGGCGCGCATGATTTGCACGGCGCCGTCATCCGCCTGTGCTTCACCTGCGCGCTGGGCTTGCCCCGTTTGTTCAGTCTGCTGTGCGAGGCGCGCCTGGCGGGCGGCGATCGAAGCCGGTGGCGGCGGTTCGAAAGCGTCGGCGGCTGCATCGATGGCGTCCGGTGTAGCGGCGTTTGCCGTCTGCGGCATCGCGCGCGCTGTGGCTGTCGATTGCGCTTGAACGGGCGTTCCACTGCTGCCGCTGTCGCTGCCATAGCCGCTTGCCCGCGTCGACGCGACCGGCGTCGGCGAGACGGCGCCGGCCGCGCGGGCCTGCAATTGCGCTGCGGTCATCGCGGGCGGCGGCGGCTCGAACGGATCGGCTTGCGGCGCGCGGGTCGCTGCCGTTGAGACCGTCGAGAGCGCGGCCGAATCGCCAGTCGCGTTCGATGTCACTCGCGGTTGTCCGGTAACCCGAGCCGTGGTGGTTTGCGAAAGTCCAGCATCGGCGGCGTAGTCCGAACCCGTCTTCGCCGTCACAGATGGCGTATTCGCGGCGCCCGCGCGGGCACCGCCTTGATCACTGCCGTAGCCAGTCGCAGCGGAGCGCTCCGGCTGCGGCGCCGCAGCCTGATAGCTCGGCGCGTCGAACGGCGCCGGCTTGGCGGCCGGGCCGGCCATACGGCGGATGCCGTCGAAGCGCTTTGCCCAGTACGGATTGGTCAGGTAGTCGAGCCGCACGGTGCCGCCCGTCGACGGCGCATTCACGAAGCGCAGCTTGCCCACGTAGATGCCCACATGCGAGTGCGGGCGCCCAGTCGTGTTGAAGAAGATCAGATCGCCCGGCGCTATCTCGTCGGGTTCGACCGATTCGCCGCGTCCGCTCATATCCGCGGTCGTGCGCGGCAAATTCACCGAAGCCGCGCGCGCGACCACGTAGCGAACCAGGCCGCTGCAATCGAAGCCGCTATCGGGCGTGTTGCCGCCCCAGCGGTAGGGCACGCCGACGAGGCTCATCGCCTGAATGGAAATCTCCTCGCGGCCGATGCTGTGGTCCACGAAGTTCGGAAAGCCCGGCGGCGGCGGCCGATACGCCCCGTTTGCGACGACGACGGAGCTTCCCGCGCGCGACGACGTCTTCTGCGGCGCGCCGGCACACGCGGCGAGCAGCACGACGGTCAGTAGCGAGAGGGCGAGTCGGCGCATGAAAGGGAAGGCGGTAAACGCTCGTTTAAAGGCGGACGATGTTCGGATGGTAGCCGGTGAAACGCGCAACCGGCAAGAATTCTTGACAAATTACTTGAAGTTCACGCGCTAAGTGTTGCCTGCCAAAGACGCCGCGGCCATAAAAAAACCGCGCCCCGGCAAAGCGGGGCGCGGCTTGAGCGGTAACCGGCCTGACGGCCAGCCGATTGATCTTTAAAGGATTTCCGACGCGTAATCGGCGAGGCGCGAACGCTCGCCGCGCGCCAGCGTCACATGCCCGCTGTGCGCCCAACCCTTGAAACGGTCGACCACGTACGTCAGACCCGAACTGCCTTCCGTCAGATAAGGCGTGTCGATCTGCGCGATATTGCCGAGGCAAATGATCTTCGTGCCCGGCCCGGCGCGCGTGACCAGCGTCTTCATCTGCTTGGGTGTCAGGTTTTGCGCCTCGTCGATGATCAGATACTTGTCCACGAACGTCCGGCCGCGCATGAAGTTCATGCTCTTGATCTTCAGGCGCGAACGGATCAGTTCCTGGGTCGCGGCGCGGCCCCATTCGCCTGCGGCGTCGTCGGTTTTCTGCAGCACTTCGAGGTTGTCGTCGAATGCACCCATCCACGGCTGCATCTTTTCCTCTTCAGTGCCGGGCAGGAAGCCGATGTCCTCGCCGACGGGTACGGTCGCGCGCGTCACGATGATCTCGTTGTAGCGCTTGTCGTCGAGCACCTGCGCGAGCCCCGCCGCGAGCGCCACCAGCGTCTTACCGGTGCCGGCCTGGCCGAGCAGCGTGACGAAGTCGATCTCCGGATTCATCAACAGGTTCAGCGCGAAATTCTGCTCGCGGTTGCGCGCGGTGATGCCCCACACGTTGTTCTTGTGATGGCCGTAGTCGCGCAGCGTTTGCAGCAACGCCGTCTTGCCGTTGAGTTCGCGCACGAGCGCATGAAACGCCGGCTCGCCGTTCTGCGGCTCGAGATACACGAACTCGTTGACGAGCATCGACGGACACAGCGGCCCGGTCACGCGGTAATACGTGGTGCCGGTCTTGGTGTCCTGCCAGCTCTCCATGCCCTTCGCATGGCGGGTCCAGAAGTCCTGCGGCAGCGCGCGGATGCCCGAATACAGCAGATCGCTGTCCTCGAGCACCTGGTCGTTGAAGTAGTCTTCAGCGGGCAAGCCGAGCGCATGCGCCTTGATGCGCATGTTGATGTCTTTCGACACCAGCACGACCTGGCGATCCGACCGGTCGCGCTGCAACGCGCGCACCACGCCGAGAATCTGATTGTCGGCCTTGCCTTCCGGCAAGCCCTCGACCGGTTCGATCGCCGTCAGCTTCGTCTGGAAGTAGAGGCGCCCGGAAGCCTCGCGGCTGCCGAGCCGCGCGAGCGAAATGCCGTCGGACATGTTGCCCGCGTTCGCGACCAGCGCGTCGAGCGTGCGGCTCACCTGACGGGCGTTACGCGCGACTTCCGACATGCCTTTCTTGTGGTTGTCGAGTTCCTCCAACGTCATCATCGGCAGATAGACGTCGTGCTCCTCGAAACGGAACAGGCAGCTTGGATCGTGCATCAGCACGTTGGTGTCGAGCACGAAGAGCTTTTGCATCTCGACCAACTGGGCGTCCGTGCCGCGTTTTTTGCTCGTGCCGCGCGCGGTTGGCGCGACAGTGGGCGCGCTGGCCGCGGGTTGCTTCGCGCTTGGCTTGCGCGCGATGGCCGGCTGCGGTTCGGCGGACGGCTCGACAGCGGGCTCGGCCTGCGGACGCGCTGCGGGAACCGGCTGCAGCAGCGCGGCGGTTTGCCGGGTCTTGCGCCCGGAGCCCGACGCGCCGCGTGACTGCGCGGCCTCGCCTGCGGCGGACGCGGTGGCGGCAGCCGACGATGCCGGCACCGGCCGCAAGGTGGTCGCGGCATTGGCGGCGTGCGCCATGGGCGTGGCGACATTCGCGCGGCCGTAGTCGGCCGGCTCCGCGGATTCTCCCTCGGCCTGTTTCTTCGCGGCGGAGCGCGCCGGCGTGGCGGGCTTGGCCTTGTATTCGTCAGGGGGCAGGAGATTGCCGAGCTTGCTCGGGGGGGTAGGCAAAGGCATGGTTTCCCTCGAAATTATCGGGTCGCATATCGTGCGCCGCCTGTCGCATTCTGCCGGTGCCGATGTTGCGCACGCAGTTTGCGCCCGGAGGCGCGCATTCGGTCTAGAGATGCCGGTTCGCCTGGTCTTCGATCGGCTCCTTAACGGAAACGCGCGGCCGAATGAACGAACGGCTGCGCGCAATTAAAAAAGCCGCCGCCCCGTCGTACGGGGCAAGCGGCTCGCCTACGGTGTTCGCGTTGCGCCTGACGACTCCGCCAGTCCCGATGAGGGCGACGACGGCGATATGACCGTCAAGTCTTGCGCAGCGACGAAAAATTTGGGGTGGACAGGCACTCATTGCAACCCAATATAACGCGCCTCAAAGCGCTTGTACAGCCTCCAGAATTTCGTCGACATGGCCCGGCACTTTCACGCCGCGCCACTCCTGCCGCAGCACGCCGTCAGCGTCGATGAGGAACGTGGAGCGCTCGATTCCCCGCACTTCTTTGCCATACATTTTCTTCATTTTGATGACGCCGAAGAGCGCGCACAGTTTTTCTTCGGGGTCCGAGATCAAGGGGAAGGGCAATTCGAGCTTCGCCTTGAAATTGTCATGCGAGCGCAGGCTGTCGCGCGAGACGCCCAGAATTTCGGCGCCGGCTTTCTTGAACTTCGGATACAGATCGCGAAACTGCAGACCTTCGGTCGTGCAGCCCGGCGTGTTGTCCTTCGGATAAAAGTACAGCACCACCTTCTTACCCCGCAGGCCGGACAGCGTGATCTCGCCTCCGGTAGCGGCAGCGGTGAAGTCGGGGATGGGTTTATCGACTGCGATGGACACGAGGTTCTCCGGTTGTTATGGTCGGCGTGCGCGTTATGGCGGCGCGGGCCTGGCATCGAAACTTTTTGGGGGAGGGGCTACCGGTGCGCGCATAGTCTCGCGTGGCGGCTGGGCATCAGGGCAGTCTGCCGGCCTTAATCGAACAGCAACCGAATGGCAACGAAGGCTGCGTCGACTGGAAGCGCGCCGACCGACCCGTCACGGCTGGACGATCAACTCGCCGGAGCGCCCTGGAATTTCGCCCCACGTAACAGGGTACGATGGCAGCGCGCCGCGGTCCAGCGCCGCGTAATAGTCGCCCATGGTCGCAAACGTATGGCCTTGCGCGCGCCAGCCGTTCAGCAACTGTTCGAAGATCGGCGCGAGCTTTTGTCCTTCGAGTTCCGCGTGCAGCGTGAAGACCTGATCGTGCGGATTGTTTTCCGTGTGCTTCAGCATGAACGCGGCCACGTTGTGTTCGTCCACGCCGTTCACGCCGAGCACTTCGTCGAGCGTGGGCAACGTGGTCGGCATCTGCACATGCGCAAGCGTCTTGCCGTCGACGACCGGCAGATACGGCGAATGCCCGCGGCCGTCGGACGCGTAGTGCATGCCCCACGCGTCGATCTGCTCGAACGCGTGGCCGTTCATCTGCCAGCCGGCCGCGCCATGCGTGAGCGGCGGCGCGCCGAAAATATCGACGAAACGATCATGGCTTTGCTGCATTTGCGCCGCGGTCCACGCGCGATCTTTCGAGCGCACGTTGTCCTGCCAATAGACGTGGTCCCACGTGTGAATGCCGCATTCGAAACCGGCTTCGTGGATCGCGCGCATCTCCGCCGACGCCTTCACGCCGATATCCGGCCCCGGCAGCAGCACGCCGTACATCAGTTGCCTGATGCCGTAGTGCTCGACCACCGACGTACGCGACACCTTCTTCAGAAAGCCCGGCCGCAGCACGCGGCGCATCGCCCAACCGGTGTGGTCGGGCCCGAGGCTAAAGAGGAAAGTGGCGCGCGCCTTGAAGCGATCGAAAATACGCGCGAGGTTCGGCACGCCTTCGCGTGTGCCGCGCAGCGTGTCGACGTCGATCTTCAGGACGATACGGGCCAAGGATCAGCCCTTATTGCTGTTCGACGAGCGCGCGTGCTTCGGCGACGTGGCCGCGATACGCTTCGAAAATCTTGCGCAGCGCTTCGTCGAAGGTCGACTTCGGCGCCCAGCCGAGTTCCTGCATCGTGTTGTCGATCTTCGGCACGCGGTTTTGCACGTCCTGATAGCCCGCGCCGTAGTACGCGCCCGACGACGTCTCGACCAGTTGCACTTTTTTCGCGGTCTCTGCGTACTCAGGGAATTCCGCGGCCAACGTCAGCATCTTGTGCGCGAGTTCGCGCACCGAGAAGTTGTTGGTCGGATTGCCGATGTTGTAGATCTTGCCCGTCGCGACGCCGTTCTTGTTGTCGATGATCTTCATCAGCGCGCCGATGCCGTCGTCGATATCCGTGAACGCGCGTTTTTGCGCGCCGCCGTCGACGAGGCTGATGTTCTCGCCGCGCACGATGTGGCCGAGGAACTGCGTGACCACGCGCGAGCTGCCTTCCTTCGGCGTGTAGATCGAGTCGAGGCCCGGGCCGATCCAGTTGAACGGACGGAACAGCGTGAAGTTCAGGCCCTCCATGCCGTAGCCCCAGATCACGCGGTCCATCAACTGCTTCGAGCACGCGTAGATCCAGCGCGGCTTGTTGATCGGGCCGTACGACAGTTGCGATTCTTCCGGATCGAACTGCTCGTCCGTGCACATGCCGTAGACCTCGGACGTCGACGGAAACACGAGGTGCTTGCCGTACTTGACCGCCGAACGCACGATGGGCAGGTTCGCCTCGAAGTCGAGTTCGAACACGCGCAGCGGCTGCTTCACGTAAGTGGCGGGCGTCGCGATCGCGACCAGCGGCAGAATCACATCGCACTTCTTGACGTGATATTCGACCCACTCCTTGTTGATCGTGATGTCGCCTTCGAAGAAGTGCATCCGCTCATGATTGATGAGATCGCCCAGACGTTCGGTCTGCATGTCCATCCCGAAGACTTCCCAATCGGTCGTTTCGAGAATGCGTTTGGACAGGTGATGGCCGATAAAGCCGTTCACACCCAGGATCAGGACTTTCTTCATAAAGGTCGGGGAGTTTGAATGAGCTGGGCGAATTCGGCCGGAGTGACGACAGTTTCGGTGCCGTCGTGCTGGTGCCGCAATTCGTGGATGGCGATCGCGCGACCGTCGCCGCATATCGCGAAAACGGCATTATCGCTTACGTGCAGGCCCGGCGGCAAATCCGGGCGAAGCGCGCCGGGTGTCGCGAGGCGTGCGCGCGCAACAACAAAACGCCGGCCGCCGACGTCGGTAAACGCGCCCGGATAGGGCGGCGCGACCGCGCGAATCAGGTTGTAGACCTGCTGCGCCGGCTGGCTCCAGTCGATGCGGCCGTCTTCCGGCTTGCGCCCGCCGTAGTAGCTGCCGTGCGACAGATCGTTCGGCAGATGCGGCGCCTCGCCCGCCAGCAGCGCGGGCAGCACGCGCCACAGGGTCTGCTCGGCGGCCACGGTGACTTTGTCGAACACTTGCGCGGCGGTGTCGTCGGGCAGGATCGGCACCGGCGTTTGCGCGACGATCGCGCCCGCGTCCGGCTTGGCGGCCATTTCGTGCAGCGTCGCGCCGGTTTCGGTTTCGCCGTGCAGCACCGCCCAGTTGGTCGGCACGCGGCCGCGGTATTTCGGCAGCAGCGAGCCGTGCATGTTGTAGGCGCCGCGCGCGGCGAGCGCGAGCACGTCGACCGGCAACATATGGCGGTAGTAGAACGAGAAGATGAAGTCCGGCCGCGCCGCGCTCACCGCCGCGCGCAGTTCCGGGCTTTTCGGATCGGCGGGCCTCACGACGGGAATGCCGTGCTCGGCCGCCACGCTCGCGACGCTGCCGAACCAGATGTTCTCGGTCGGACTGTCTTCGTGGGTGACGACGAGCGCCACGTCCACGCCGCGCGCGAGCAGCACCTGCAGGCAGCGCACGCCGACGTTGTGATACGCGAATACGACGGCGCGCGGTTTCATCGGTTCGGGCCCTGGTCGCGGTGATCGCGCTGGTCGCGCTGGTCGACAATCGGCGCCGGTTGAACAGCCTGCACGACGGTTTGACGCGGCATGTCGGCCACCGCCGTGCCGTTGCGCTCTTCGAGGATGGTCTGCACCAGATAACGCGGACGCGCGCGCACCTGCTGATAAATCCGCCCGATGTACTCGCCGAGCAGCCCGAGCGCGAAGATGATCACGCCGAGCAGGAAGAACGTAATGGCGAACAGCGTGAACACGCCCTGAACTTCCGCGCCGATGATGAAGCGGCGAATCAGCAGCAGCACGAACAGCGCCGCGGAGCCGAGCGACAGGATGACGCCGATGAACGACAGCCACTGCAGCGGCACGACCGAGAAGCCGGTCACGAGGTCGAAGTTCAGGCGGATCAGCGAATACAGCGAATACTTCGATTCGCCCGCGAAGCGCTCTTCGTGCGCCACTTCGATCTCGACCGGATTCTGCGCGAACGTGTACGCGAGCGCCGGAATGAACGTATTGATTTCGCCGCAGCGATTGATCGTGTCGATGATGTGCCGGCTGTAGGCGCGCAGCATGCAGCCCTGGTCGGTCATCTTGATGCGCGTGATGCGCTCGCGCAGACGGTTCATCGCGCGCGAAGCCTTGCGGCGCCACAAGCTGTCCTGGCGTTGCAGGCGAATCGTGCCGACGTAGTCGAAGCCTTCACGCATCTTCGAGACCAGCTTGCCGATTTCTTCCGGCGGGTTTTGCAGATCGGCGTCGAGCGTGATGACGATCTCGCCGCGCGACTGCTCGAAGCCCGCGAGAATCGCCATGTGCTGCCCGTAGTTGCCGTTCAGCAGGATCACGCGGGTCGTGTCGGGGCGCGCGCGGAACTGCTCGGCGAGCAGCGCGGGGGATTTGTCGCGGCTGCCGTCGTTGATGAAGATCACTTCATACGACGTGCCGAGCGCGTCGAGCGCCGGATAGAGCCGCGCGAAGAGCGCGCCCAGCCCGGCTTCCTCGTTGTACACCGGAATGATGATCGACACTTCCGGTGTGACGGCGCGTTGTTCCGTATAAATCATTTCCGCTTATTTTCCGTATTGTTCGCAAATTTCATTGACTGCGCGGCAGACGCGCTGCACGTCGCCTTCGTTCATCAGCGTGAAGAGCGGCAGCGTGACGTTCGTCGCGCCGAAACGCTCCGCGTGCGGGAACATGCCTTCCGTAAAGCCGCGCGCGCGATACAGCGAGAACAGGTGAATCGCAGGATAGTGCACGCCCGAGCCGATGCCGCGGTCTTTCAATTGACTCATGAAACCCGCGCGGTCGATGGAAAGTTTGTCGAGCGGCAGCGTGATCTGGAACATGTGCCAGTTGCTGTTCTCGAAGTCGGCGAACGGCAGACCGACGCCGAGCTTCTCTGCCGCGCCGCCCTCGAAGCCGGCGAAATACGCGCGCGCGAGTTTCCTGCGCTGCGCGAGAAAGCGTTCCAGATGCGGCAATTGACCGAGGCCGACGCGCGCGGCGACGTCCGTCAGGTTGTACTTGCCGCCGAGCACGTCGCAGTCCATGCCGTCGAAACCCGTGCGTGTGATGCCTTGCAGCCGGTACTTTTGCGCGAGCACGGCTTCGTCCTCATTGTTCAGCACGAGCGCGCCGCCTTCGATCGACGTGAGGTTCTTGTTCGCGTGAAAGCTGAACGAGACCATGTCGCCGATCGCGCCGATGCGCTTGCCGTTCCATGTCGAGCCGAACGCCTGCGCGGCGTCTTCGACCACGCGCAGCTTGTGCGCGCGAGCGATCGCGTACAGGCGGTCCATGTCGACGGGCAGGCCGGACAGATAGACGGGGATCAGCGCCTTGGTGCGCGGCGTGATCGCCTGCTCGAGCTTGTCGAGGTCGATGTTGCGCGTGACCGGGTCGATGTCGGCGAACACCGGCGTCGCGCCGACCTCGTAGATCACGTTGCTCGTCGACACCCACGAGGCGGGCGTCGTGATCACTTCGTCGCCTTCGCCGACGCCTGCAATGCGCAGACCGATTTCGAGCGTCGCCGTGCCGGAATTGAACGTGCGCACCGGACGGCCGCCGCAGAATTCGGAGAGCGCCGCCTCGAATTTCTGGTTTTGCGGGCCCGTGGTGATCCAGCCGGAGCGCAGCACATCGGCTACGCCCTGAATCGTTTCTTCGTCGATTTCCGGTTTGACGAACGGCAGGAAGGGCAGAGACGCAACGGTTGACTGGGTCATGAATGCTTCGCTCGATCAATGAGGCCGGGGCCCGAACGGCGCTGTGGAAACACACTGCGCGCGATTCGAGGCCAAGGCCGAAAAAGGGTGCAACCGCGGAGCATACCGCGATGAACCTTACATTTTGCTTGGCCGGCATGGATGCCGGCTTACGCTGTCTTTACCCCGGCGTTTGCCGCGGCGTTTGCCACGGCGTTCTACGCGACGCGCCTAGCTGCGCGCAAGTATCACCACGCCGACCAGAATCACGCCGATGCCGACGAGCTTGTGCACCGACAGCACTTCGCCGAACAGATACCACGCGGCGAACGCATTGACGATGTAGCCGAGCGACAGCATCGGATACGCGATCGACACGTCCACGCGCGACAGCCCGACGATCCACACCACGACGCTGATCACATAGCACGCCAGCCCGCCGATGATCGGCGGCTGCGTCGCAAGTCGAAAGGCGATCGGCAGGATGTTCGCACGGGTGAATTCGAAGTGTCCAACGGCATTCGTACCGGCTTTGAGCAACAACTGCGCACCGGCGTTCAACGTGACGCCGGCAAGAATGCAAAAGAGGGAAATCGGATTCATCGAATGTTCAGGTCCTGATATGGGGTCACTGCTGCGGTTTTTCCAGCGCCGCGGCCGCCGCGCCCGCCGTTCCCGCCGCGAGCGGCTTCATCACGACGACGCGGCGCGAATCGCGCGCGATGACCTGCATCGGCAGGCCCTGCTTGAGAAGCGTGTCGTAGGTGGACGGCGGAATGAGCGCGAGCGCGTAGCGGTCGGCCTTCCAGCGCTCGACCCATGCCTGCACCGAAGGCAGCCATTTCTGCGGTTCCACCGAAACGCCGAACGCCAGTTCGTCGGGATGCTCGACCATCGTCATCGTATGGCCGATGTAGAACGGCAGCGTGTGATCCAGCACGCCGACCGAGTAGAACGGCGTGTCGGCGGGCAGTTTCGCCATCTGCGCCTTGATCGCGGGCGCGAGCGGCGCGCCGGAACTGAGGCGGCCGAACACGTCGTGGCCCGTCCCGGCGATCATGCCGAGCAGCAGCCATGCCGCGCCGAAACTGGCGATGGCGCCGAGACTGCTCGCGCGGCCACGGCGATTCAGCCACAGCGCGGCGAGCGTCAGCACGAAGGCAACGGCGAGCGCCGCGAGCACCCACGTGCGGTACTCGGCATACAGCTCGGCCGGATTGCGCGCGCTGCCGAAGCGCGGCAGGAACAGCGAGGCAAACGCGGCGACTACGAGAAACAGCACATAGCCGGTCAGATGGCGGCGCAACTGCTCGCGCGTGACGAGCGGCAGATACATGCCGATCAGCAGCGCGATGGCCGGCGCGATCGGCAGCGTGTACGACAGCAGCTTGGAGTGCGACGCGCTGAAGAACAGGAAGATGAAGCCGATCCAGACGAGCATCATCGTGACGGGCGCGAAGCCGTTCGGCTGACGCGGCAGACGCCACGCGTGACGCACGCTTTGCACCGTCACCGAAAGCCACGGCAGGAAACCGATAATCAGCACCGGCACGAAGTAATAGAACGCTCCGGGGCGGTTCTGCTCAGGCGTCAGATAGCGCTTGAACTGCTGGACGATGAAAAAGAAATTGAGGAATTCCGGATTGCGCTGCTGCACCAGCACGAACCACGGCGTGACGATCGCGAAGAACACGATCAGGCCGCCGATCAGATGCAGGCGCTTCCACACCGCCCAGTCGCGCGCGATCAGCGTGTAAAGCACCAGCACCGCGCCCGGCAGAATCACGCCGACGAGACCCTTGGACAGGACCGCGAGCGCCATCGAGCCCCAGCACAGCCACATCCAGCCGCGCTCGCACGAAGTCTTGAGGTTGGGGCGCTGCGCGAGCAGCAACGCGCAAAGCGTGAGCTCCATCCAGAACGACAGGCCCATGTCGAGCGTGTTGAAGTGGCCCATCAGGTTCCAGTACGGCGAGGTCGCCAGCACGAGCGCGGCGAACACGCCGGTCGCCGCATTGAACACGCGCGCGCCGGTGTAGCCGATCAGCAGCACGCCGGCAAAGCCGGTCAGCGCCGTATAGAGCCGCGCCTGCCATTCGCCGATGCCGAACCACGCGAACGTCAGCGCGTTCGCCCAGGTTTGCAGCGGCGGTTTCTCGAAGTACTTGTAGCCGTTGTAGCGCGGCGTGATCCAGTCGCCGGTGACGAACATCTCGCGGGCCATTTCGGCGTAGCGGCCTTCGTCGCTCGGCAGCAGATGGCGCCAGCCGAGCGGCACGAACCAGATGACGGCAAGGGCGAGCACCAGCAGCAGGATGGCGGTGCGGTTGAGCGGTAGCCTCGACGGCGTATCGTTCATGGATTCAAACCTTTCTGGCGACGCCGCTCGCGCGGCGCCGCGTTGTTATTCGGAGATGGCGGCACGCAGCCGGCCTCGCGCGGATGGCGCGCAGTGTACGTGATCGGGCGTGACGCGGCGAGGGCGAGCCTGGGCGCGCGCGGGAGGCGCGTCGGCTGCCGCGCTAGCCTTCGATCAGCAGCGCAGCCGCAACCTTGCGGCCCTCGGCCATCAGAATGTTGTACGTGCGGCAGGCGGCCTTGAAGTCCATGGTTTCGACGCCGATGCGCTTCGCGGTGAGCGCCGCCGTCAGGCGCGGATGCGGAAAGCGCAGCCGCTCGCCGCTGCCGAATATCACGACCTCGGGCGCGGGCTCGACCAGCATCGCGAAAAGCTCGGCGCTCAACTGCTCGAAAGACGTAACCGGCCAGGGGATGACAGGCGCGTCCGGCAGCACGAGAAGGCTGCCCGCGTGACGCACCAGATTGATTTCGACATAGCCGGCGCCGTAACCGGTGACGGTATTGAGGGCGCCGCTGGAATCCTGATGTAATTTCAAATTCGTTTTCCGAAGTCGTCGCGAGACATCATGCGTGTTGAAGGCCTGATCGCACGAGGGGCGAGCAGGGCGGTTCTACACGAGTGGGACAGGAAAGGGCCCAAAAGGCTCCCGTTACGCCTGGTGCATTGCGGAAGTCGGCCAAAATCCGCTAAATTATAACTTTTTAGCCGCCTCGCGGCGCCCCTGCTCATGCGCCGTCACAAGTGGCGCTAGGGTTCGGGGTGCGACCCACCGGCTACCTACCTGGTTCCGCCCGCTTTCGTCCACCATGGGCGGCCCGACCCCGGGCGGCCCCGCGGCGTTGCCGCACCCGAATTCCGCAATCGGCGAGCCTGCCCGGTCCGTCGATTTGTTCGCCCGAGCCGGTTGGCCGAGCCGTTCGCCGCCAGCCCCGAGCTCAAGCCTTGAAGCCCTCAATGCCCTTTAACCGGGACATTAACCAGGATGAAGTGCCCGCCGTGAAACCGATTCTCAAATCCAACAAGTTGTTGAATGTCTGCTACGACATTCGCGGGCCCGTCCTCGAACATGCGAAGCGGCTCGAAGAAGAAGGCCATCGCATCATCAAGCTGAACATCGGCAACCTGGCGCCGTTCGGCTTCGAAGCGCCGGACGAAATCATTCAGGACATGATCCTGAATCTGCCTGGTTCGTCCGGTTACTCGGACTCCAAGGGCGTGTTCGCCGCGCGCAAGGCGATCATGCATTACACGCAGCAAAAAGGCGTGCACGGCGTCGAACTGGACGACATCTACATCGGCAATGGCGCGTCCGAGCTGATCGTGATGGCGCTTCAGGGGCTGCTGAACGACGGCGACGAAGTGCTGCTGCCCGCGCCCGACTATCCGCTGTGGACCGCCGGCGTGAGCCTCGCGGGCGGCACGCCCGTGCACTACATCTGCGACGAATCGAACCGCTGGATGCCGGACCTCGACGACATCCGCGCGAAAATCACGCCGAATACGCGCGCGCTCGTCGTCATCAATCCGAATAACCCGACCGGCGCGCTGTATTCCGACGAACTGCTGCTCGGCCTCATCGAAATCGCGCGCCAGCACGGTCTCGTGATTTTCGCCGACGAGGTCTACGACAAGATCGTCTACGACGGCAAGACGCACACGTCGATGGCCGCGCTGTCCGAAGACGTGCTGACCGTCACGTTCAACAGCCTGTCCAAGAGCTACCGCTCGTGCGGCTACCGCGCCGGCTGGATGTTCATTTCGGGTCTCACCGGCGAAAACCGCCGCAACGCGAAAGACTATTTCGAAGGGCTCGGCATTCTCGCTTCCATGCGCCTGTGCCCGAACGTGCCAGGCCAGTATGCGATCCAGACCGCGCTCGGCGGCTATCAGAGCATCAACGACCTGATTGTGCCGAGCGGGCGCCTCTACAAGCAGCGCGAACTCGCGTACGACATGCTGACGGCGATTCCGGGCGTGAGCTGCGTGAAGCCGGAAGCGGCGCTCTACATGTTCCCGCGCCTCGATCCGAAGATTTATCCGATCGAGAACGACCAGCAGTTCATCCTCGACCTGCTGCTCGAGGAGCGCGTGCTGCTCGTGCAGGGCACCGGCTTTAACTGGAAGACGCCGGATCATTTCCGCGTCGTGTTCCTGCCGAACGTCGACGATCTGGCCGATTCCATCAACCGGATCGCGCGCTTCCTCGACGGTTATCGCAAACGTCACACGGCGTAGCGCACAATACGGTGCGCGAAGCGTGATCTGTCCGCTGCGCGCACCGGCCAACCGGCACCCGAATTCCCTTAATCACTACACGACACCACGCTGCATGGAACCGATCAAAGTTGGACTGCTGGGCTTCGGCACGGTAGGCAGCGGCACCTTCACGGTACTGCGCCGCAATCAGGATGAAATCAAACGTCGCGCGGGCCGCGGCATCGAGATTGCGCGCATCGCCGTGCGCAATCCGGCCAAGGCGACGGCGGCGCTCGGCGCGCAAGCCGCGAGCGTCGCGCTGACCGACGACTTCAACGCGGTGGTCGACGATCCGTCGATCGACATCATCGCGGAAATGATCGGCGGCACCGGCGTGGCGCGCGACCTCGTGCTGCGCGCAATCGGCAACGGCAAGCACGTGGTCACGGCCAACAAGGCGCTGCTCGCCGTGCACGGCACCGAGATCTTCGAGGCGGCGCGCGCGAACGGCGTGATGGTCGCGTTCGAGGCGGCCGTCGCGGGCGGCATCCCGATCATCAAGGCGCTGCGCGAAGGCTTGACGGCCAATCAGATTCAGTACATCGCGGGCATCATCAACGGCACGACGAACTACATTCTTTCGGAAATGCGCGACCGCGGGCTCGACTTCGCGACCGCGCTGAAGGCCGCGCAGGAATTGGGCTACGCCGAAGCCGACCCGACCTTCGACATCGAAGGCATCGACGCCGCGCATAAGGCGACGATCATGAGCGCGATCGCGTTCGGCGTGCCGGTGCAGTTCGACCGCGCGTATGTGGAGGGCATCAGCAAGCTCGCCGCGATCGACATCAAATACGCCGAGGAACTCGGCTATCGCATCAAGCTGCTCGGCATCGCGCGCCGTACCGACAAGGGCATCGAATTGCGCGTGCATCCCACGCTGATCCCGGCCAAGCGTCTGCTCGCCAACGTGGAAGGCGCAATGAACGCGGTCGTCGTGCACGGCGACGCGGTCGGCACCACCCTTTACTACGGCAAGGGCGCGGGCGCGGAGCCCACGGCGTCGGCGGTCGTCGCCGATCTGGTCGACGTGACGCGCCTGCACACGGCCGACCCCGAGCATCGCGTGCCGCATCTGGCTTTCCAGCCGGACCGTCTGTCGAACACGCCGATTCTGCCCATCGACGAAGTGACGAGCGGCTATTACCTGCGTCTGCGCGTTGCCGACGTGACCGGCGTGCTGGCCGACATCACGCGCATTCTGGCCGACACGGGTATCTCGATCGACGCGCTGCTGCAGAAGGAATCGGAACAGGTCGACGCCAACGGCAAGGGCGAGACCGACATCATCCTGATCACGCACGAAACGGTCGAAAAGCACGTCAACGCGGCGATCAAAACGATCGAAGCATTGAAGACCGTTGTCTCGCAAGTCACGAAGCTGCGCATGGAAGCGCTGAACTAGGCCAACTATGAACTACCTGTCAACGCGCGGCGCCGGAGCCGGCGAGCGCCACACCTTCTCCGAAATCCTGCTTGGCGGTCTCGCGAAAGACGGCGGCCTCTATCTGCCGGCCGACTATCCGCGCGTCAGCGCCGACGAGCTCACGCGCTGGCGCACGCTGCCGTACGCGGACCTCGCCTTCGAAATTCTGTCGAAGTTCAGCGACGACATTCCCGCCGAAGACCTGCGCGCGCTCACGCGCAAGACGTACACGGCGGCCACGTACAGCAACGTGCGCGACGACGAAAGCGCCGCGCAGATCACGCCGCTCAAAACGCTTGGCGTCGAAAACGGCGCGCCGCTGTCGCTGCTCGAACTGTCGAACGGTCCGACGCTCGCGTTCAAGGACATGGCGATGCAGTTGATCGGCAACCTGTTCGAATACGCGCTCGCGAAGCACGGCGAAACGCTGAACATTCTGGGCGCGACTTCGGGCGACACCGGCAGCGCCGCCGAATACGCGATGCGCGGCAAGCAGGGCATTCGCGTGTTCATGCTGTCGCCGCACAAGAAAATGAGCGCGTTTCAAACCGCGCAGATGTACAGCCTGCAAGACCCGAACATCTTCAATCTCGCGGTCGAGGGCGTGTTCGACGACTGCCAGGACATCGTGAAAGCGGTGTCGAACGATCACGCGTTCAAGGCGCAGTACAAGATCGGCACGGTCAATTCGATCAACTGGGCGCGCGTCGTCGCGCAGGTCGTCTACTACTTCAAGGGCTACTTCGCGGCGACGAAGAGCAACGACGAGCGCGTGTCGTTCACGGTTCCGTCGGGCAACTTCGGCAACGTGTGCGCAGGGCACATCGCGCGCATGATGGGTCTGCCGATCGAAAAGCTCGTGGTCGCCACGAACGAAAACGACGTGCTCGACGAGTTCTTCCGCACCGGCATCTATCGCGTGCGCAAGGCGGCCGAGACGTATCACACGAGCAGCCCGAGCATGGACATTTCGAAGGCGTCTAACTTCGAGCGCTTCGTGTTCGATCTGCTCGGCCGCGATCCGTCGCGCGTGCTGCAACTGTTCCGCGACGTCGAGGAAAAAGGCGGGTTCGACCTTGCGGCGAGCGGCGACTTTGCGCGCGTGAAGGAGTTCGGTTTCGTGTCGGGCCGCAGCAGTCACGACGATCGCGTCGAGGCGATCCGCGACGTGTTCCAGCGCTACGACACGATGATCGACACGCATACCGCCGACGGCCTGAAGGTCGCGCGCGAACATCTGCAGCCGGGCATTCCGATGATCGTGCTGGAGACCGCGCAGCCGATCAAGTTCGGCGAAACGATTCGCGAAGCGCTGCTGCGCGAACCGGAGCGCCCGGCGGCGTTCGCGGGACTGGAGTCGCTGCCGCAGCGCTTCGAAGTGTTGCCGGCGGACGCGCAGCGCGTGAAGGACTTCATTGCCGCGAATACGGGCGCCTGAGTATCGAAGGGCGGGTCGGCGCCAGCATCGCCGACCCGACAAGGCTCGCCGTTGGCCCGCTACAATGCTCTTTTGACCAGCGGCCTGAAACCACAGATGTCCACTCCCACGCCCCGCGCTCCGATGCTCGCCACTGCCGACGCACTCGCGACCCTGCTCGGCGCCGCGCGCGCCGTCGACGGCAGCGAGTCGGTTCCGACGCTCGAAGCGTCGGGCAGGGTGCTGTCGGCCGACGTCGTGTCGCCGCTCGACGTGCCGCCCATGAACACGAGTTCAATGGACGGCTACGCGATCCGCACCGCCGACCTGACGGCTCACGGCAACCGCCGCCTGCCGGTATCGCAACGCATTCCCGCCGGCCACGCGCCCGAGCCGCTGAAGCCCGGCACGGCGGCGCGCATTTTCACCGGCGCGACCGTGCCGCCGGGCGCGGACGCGGTCGTGATGCAGGAGCAAACGGAAGCCGCCGCCGACGAAGTCACTATCCTGCACAGCCCGCAGCCGGGCGAATGGATTACCGCACAAGGCGCGGACATCCGCAGCGGCTCGGTGATCCTGCCGGCCGGCACGCGGCTCACGCCGCAGGCGCTAGGGCTCGCGGCGTCCGTCGGTTGCGCGGAACTGCCCGTGCGCCGTCGCGTGAAAGTCGCCGTGTTCTTTACCGGCGACGAACTGACCATGCCCGGCGAGCCGCTCAAGCCCGGCGCGATCTACAACTCGAATCGCTTCACGCTGCGTGGCCTGCTCGAGAAGCTCGGCTGCGAGGTGAGCGATTTCGGCATCGTCGCCGATAGTCTGGATGCGACGCGCGCCACGCTGCGCGAAGCCGCGCAGGCGCACGACCTGATTCTGACGTGCGGCGGCGTGTCGGTCGGCGAGGAAGATCATGTGAAGCCGGCCGTCGAAGCGGAAGGGCGCCTCGCGATGTGGCAGATCGCGATGAAGCCGGGCAAGCCGTTGGCGTTCGGCGCGGTGCGCCGCGGCGCGGACAGCGGCTCGGCAAAAGATTCAGCGGCAGCTCCCGCTGCCCCTTCAGCCGAGACGTTTTTCATCGGCCTGCCAGGCAACCCGGTATCGAGCTTCGTCACCTTTCTGCTGTTCGTGCGTCCGTTTATTCTGCGTCTTGCCGGCGTGCAGGCCGTCGTGCCGCGCGCGCTGTCGCTGCGCGCGGACTTCACGCAGAGCAAGGCCGATCGCCGCAACGAATTCCTGCGGGCGCGCATCAATGCGGAGGGCGGCCTCGATCTGTTCCCGAACCAGAGCTCGGCCGTGCTGACGTCGACGGTATGGGGCGACGGGCTGATCGACAATCCGCCCAATCACGCGATCAGCGCGGGCGAAACCGTGCGCTTCATCCCTTTTTCCGATTTGCTGAATTGAGGCCGGCTGAGCCGGCGGCATCCCATGAAGATTCAACTGCGATATTTCGCGAGCGTGCGTGAAGCGCTCGGCCTGGCCGACGAAACCGTCGAGGTGCCCGAGGGCATCGCGACCGTCGGCGACGTGCGCGCATGGCTGCGCGTGCGCGGCGGCATCTGGGCCGACACGCTGGCCGAAGGCCGCGCGCTGCGCATGGCCTGCAATCACGTGATGACCGACGCCGGCACGCGCATCACCGAAGGCTGCGAGGTCGCGTTCTTCCCACCCGTCACGGGCGGTTGAGCCGCAAGGAGCCCGCTATGCCCGTTCGTGTCCAGACCGAAGATTTCGATCTCACCGCCGAGGTCGCCGCGTTGCGCGCCCGCAATCCGAAGGTCGGCGCGGTGGCGTGTTTCGTCGGCACGGTGCGTGATCTGAACGACGGCAGCACCGTCGAGGCGATGGAACTCGAGCACTATCCGGGCATGACCGAGAAGTCGCTTGAAGCGATCATCGTGAGCGCGCGCGAGCGCTGGCCGGGCATCGAGGTGCTGATCGTGCACCGCGTCGGCAAGCTTTATCCGCTCGACCAGATCGTGCTGGTCGCGACCACCGCTTCACATCGCGGCGACGCGTTCGCGTCGTGCGAATTCGTGATGGATTATCTGAAGACGCAGGCGCCGTTCTGGAAGAAGGAAAAAACTGAGGCGGGCGAGCGCTGGGTCGACGCCCGCGTGACCGATGACGCGGCGCTTGCGCGCTGGGGCATCGAGTCGGGCAACGGCGGGTTGGAGTAAGCGCCGGGCGCTCGCTCGGCACGGCGCCAACCGCTCTCACTCGTCCCGCGATTTACCGATAATGCGCGTCGGAAACGGTTCCCCGGCGGGCCGTGCGGGAAGATGCGGTTCGTCGTCCGCCCGAGGCCGCTTCGGCGCCACGCGTTCGAGCAGCGCCTGCTGTTCCGCCGGAATCTTGTAGTCCCAGCCGAAGCGGCTTAGCTGCAAGCTCTGCGCGATACGCAGCGCCGGTTCCATGAAGCGCACGGCCGCAGCCGGCTCGTAGCGCGATTCGACGGTGTCGAGAAACAGGTACAGCCAGCGGCTGAAATGCTGCGGTTCGATTCCCTCGAGCGGCTGATGCGCCTGCTGCACATTGCCGCGGTACTGCTTCGCGCCGAGCACGAGACTCGCCCAGAACGTGCACATCTTCGGCAGATGGTCGTCCCAGCGGCCCGCGAGCGTTGCGTCGAACACCGGCCCGAGCAGCGGATCGGCGCGCACGCGGTCATAAAACGCGTACACCAGCTCGCGGATGTTCGTTTCGGTAGGCTCGGCGGCGCGCTCGACAACCGGCGCGGCCGGAAAAGACGGTTTCATGCGGGTTCCAGAAATATGCGACGATTGCGCTGCGATTCGTCAAAGCGCGCCACAGGGCGCCACCGGGCGTCCGGAACTGCCATAAAAACTACCAGTTCCGCGGAAGTCAGCTCAAAATAGCGCGCTTTTGGTGTGAATAGGCGCGGCGCGAAACGTTACCATTGGCGTCGAAGGCCCGGATTCATCGATGCAGCATAAATTAAACATGTGCCAGCCCTGCATCTTATGGCGAAGCCGCGGCCCCCGGCAACCCTTGCATCGACGCGGTTATCCCACGGATCGCGGCTTGCGCTCATTGTGATACTGCAACCATGAGACTGACCGATTACACCGATTATTCGCTGCGCGTCCTTTTATACCTCGCTATTCGCGGCGAGGGCTTGTCGACCATTCAGGACATTTCCGACGCGTACGGCGTCTCCAAGAACCACCTGATGAAGGTGGTGCAGCAGTTGAGCGAGCTCGGCTGGGTGGAAACCGTGCGCGGCCGTAACGGCGGCTTGCGGCTTGCCGAGCGCACCCGCAAGCTGACGGTCGGCGAGATCGTGCGCGCGACCGAAAGCGACTTCGCGCTGGTCGCGTGTCTGCCGGACCAGAACGGCGAACGCCGTCCTTGCGTCATTACGCCTCAATGCCGGTTGCGCAACGTGCTCGAGGCTGCGCGTAATGCCTTTCTCGCCGAACTCGATCGCCATACGATCGATGAAGTCGCGGGTCCGCAAGGGCCGTTGGCGGCCTTGCTCGGCATCCGCACGGTGATCCCGGTCGTGCCGGCGGTGCCCGTCGAGCCGGCGAGCGACAACCCGCTGCCGGTCGCCTGAACGCGGCTCGCGCGAAGCGTCGCGCATTTTTCTTCGCGTGCAACGTTAAAAACTACGTCCTGAGGACAAAAAAGCGCTTGAAACCTGAATAAAACGCCTCATTTTGGTGGTAATCGAAATTGGAGGTCTCGCATGAGAATCGACAAACTCACCACTAAATTCCAGGAAGCGCTGGCGGACGCGCAGAGTCTCGCGGTCGGCCATGACAATCAATACATCGAACCGGTTCACGTCCTCGCGGCGCTCGTCGCGCAGCAGGACGGGTCCGCGCGTTCGCTGCTGTCGCGCGCCGGCGTGCACGTTCAGGCGCTGCAAACCGCGCTCGACGACGCCATCACGCGTCTGCCGCAAGTTCAGGGCACCGACGGCAATGTGCAGATCGGCCGCGAGTTGACCGGACTGCTAAACCAGGCCGACAAGGAAGCGCAGAAGCTCAACGACACGTTCATCGCGAGCGAAATGTTTCTGCTCGCGGTCGCCGACGACAAGGGCGAGGCCGGCCGCATCGCGCGTCAGCATGGCTTGTCGCGCAAGTCGCTCGAAAGCGCGATTGCGGCGGTGCGCGGCGGCTCGCAAGTGCACAGCCAGGACGCCGAAAGCCAGCGCGAGGCGCTGAAGAAGTACACGGTCGACCTGACCGAGCGCGCGCGGGCCGGCAAGCTCGACCCGGTGATCGGCCGTGACGACGAAATCCGGCGCGCCATTCAGATCCTGCAGCGCCGCACCAAGAACAATCCGGTGCTGATCGGCGAGCCGGGCGTGGGCAAGACCGCGATCGTCGAAGGGCTCGCGCAGCGCATCGTCAATGGCGAAGTGCCGGAGACGCTCAAGGGCAAGCGCGTGCTGTCGCTCGACATGGCCGCGTTGCTCGCCGGCGCAAAGTATCGCGGCGAATTCGAGGAGCGCCTGAAGGCCGTGCTGAACGACATCGCGAAGGACGAAGGGCAGACCATCGTCTTCATCGACGAAATTCATACGATGGTCGGCGCGGGCAAGGCCGAAGGCGCGATGGACGCGGGCAACATGCTGAAGCCGGCGCTCTCGCGCGGCGAGCTGCATTGCGTCGGCGCGACCACGCTCGACGAATACCGCAAGTACATCGAGAAGGATGCCGCGCTCGAGCGCCGCTTCCAGAAGGTGCTCGTCGACGAACCGACGGTCGAGGCCACGATCGCGATCCTGCGCGGCTTGCAGGAAAAGTACGAACTGCATCACGGCGTGGACATTACCGACCCGGCGATCGTCGCGGCGGCCGAGCTGTCGCATCGCTACATCACCGATCGTTTCCTGCCGGACAAGGCAATCGATCTGATCGACGAAGCCGCGTCGAAGATCAAGATGGAAATTGATTCGAAGCCCGAAGAAATGGACCGGCTCGACCGTCGGCTGATCCAGTTGAAGATCGAACGCGAAGCCGTCAAGAAAGAGAAGGACGAAGCGTCGCAAAAGCGTCTGCAACTGATCGAAGAGGAAATCGAGCGGCTCGATCGCGAGTATTCGGACCTCGAGGAAATCTGGACCGCGGAAAAAGCAGCAGTGCAGGGCAGCGCGCAACTGAAGGAAGAGATTGACAAGACGCGCGCGGAAATCACGCGTTTGCAGCGCGAAGGCAAGCTCGAGAAAGTCGCCGAACTGCAATACGGCAAGCTGCCGGGTCTCGAGGCACAGCTGAAGGAAGTCACGCAGGCCGAGGCGAAGGAGCAGAACAATCCGACGCGCCCGCGCCTGTTGCGTACGCAGGTCGGCGCCGAGGAAATCGCGGAAGTCGTGTCGCGCTCCACCGGCATTCCGGTCTCGCGGATGATGCAGGGCGAGCGCGAGAAGCTGTTGCAGATCGAAGACAAGCTGCATGAGCGCGTGATCGGCCAGGACGAGGCGATCAGCGCGGTGGCCGACGCGATCCGCCGCTCGCGCGCGGGTCTGTCCGATCCGAACCGTCCGTACGGGTCGTTCCTGTTCCTCGGGCCGACCGGCGTGGGCAAGACCGAGCTGTGCAAGGCGCTGGCGGCGTTCCTGTTCGATTCGGAAGATCATCTGATCCGTATCGACATGAGCGAATTCATGGAGAAGCACAGCGTCGCGCGTCTGATCGGCGCGCCGCCGGGATATGTCGGCTACGAAGAGGGCGGTTATCTGACAGAAGCGGTGCGTCGCAAGCCTTATAGCGTGATCCTGCTCGACGAAATCGAGAAGGCGCATCCGGACGTGTTCAACGTGCTGCTGCAAGTGCTCGACGACGGCCGTATGACCGATGGGCAAGGGCGTACCGTGGACTTCAAGAACACGGTGATCGTGATGACGTCGAACCTGGGTTCGCAGGTCATCCAGGCGATGGTCGGCGAGCCGCAGGAAGCCGTGAAGGACGCGGTGTGGACGGAGGTGAAGCTGCACTTCCGCCCTGAGTTCCTGAACCGGATCGACGACGTCGTGGTGTTCCATGCGCTCGACCGCTCGAACGTGCAGTCCATCGCGCGGATTCAGTTGCAGCGTCTGCATGACCGGCTCGCGAAGCTCGACATGCAACTGGTGGTCTCCGACGAGGCGCTCGAGCACGTCGGCAAGGTCGGCTACGATCCGCTGTTCGGCGCGCGGCCGTTGAAGCGTGCGATCCAGCAGGAGATCGAGAACCCGGTCGCCAAGCTGATTCTGGCGGGCAAGTTCGGTCCGAAGGATGTGATTCCGGTCGAACTGGAAGACGGCAACCTCGTGTTCGAGCGCGTGGTGCATTGAGCCACACGTCACGAGCGGTCTCACGCGCGGTAACCAAGCGCGCGTAGATGGCAAAGCGGCAACGAAGGTGACTTCGTTGCCGCTTTTTTTTGCTGCTCCGTGGCCGGCAGGAGTGGTTCGCTTGCTTCAGCGGTCCGCTCGGTGCGTCGAGGCGCGCTTCAATCGCTCATGCCGCTCGCGCCAGCCCGATTTCGCTTAGGCCGTGCCCTTGCCGAACAGCGCCGACAAACCGCCGAGCGCGCCCAGCACGGTCGTTGCGTTCAGCTTGCCTTCGGCGGGCACTTCGCCTTCCGGCGTGGCCGCGTTGACCACGTGCGGCAGAATTTGCGCGAGCAGGCCGGTGACCTGATCCGGTTGCACGCCGGCTTTCGCGGCGAGGCCGGCGACGGCGTCGGAACCGAGCACGCTATGCAGCGCGTCGGCGGCGATCGGCTGATTCTCGCCGTTGCTGACCCACGACGATGCGACCTCGCCGAGGCCCTTTTCCTGGAAGCGCTGGATCAGGCCGTTCAGCCCGCCCGGCTGACTGTTGACGAATTCGAGTGCGGCTGTGATCAGCGCTGCCTGGCCGCCGCCTTCGGGCGATTTACCGACCAGGGAACCGAGGGTATCGAGTAGGCTCATGATGGGTCTCTCTTGAATGCCGGCACGTCGATGACGGGCCGGCGGGTGAGGCGCCGCGCGGCTGCGCGGCGTCGAGGGGAAAGAAGGTAGTGCGTGCGGTGCGGTGGTGCCCGTGGTGCGCCAACTGTGCCGGCTGCACTGGGTGCGCCCACGGCGCAAACATCGCTGCGCGGCGCACTGCCTTGCTGTTCGATCAATGTCCGACACGGTTTGCATCGGACGGGTTCTTCATGCGCCGCCGGAAGCCGCCGCTGCCGACGCGGCTTTGCTCTTCTTCGCTTTCTTCTTCGATGCTTTGGCGCCGGACGCGTCGGCCGGCGCGCTCGCGGCCGTGGCGGCGGTGGCCGTGGTTGTGGCGGTAGTAGCAGTGCCCGCAGGCGCCGATGCCGCTGCAGCCTCCTTAGCCTTCTTCGACTTGGATGACTTCGAGGACTTCGACGCCTTAGCACCCGAAGCATCCGCAGGCGTGGCCGGCGCCGCGGTTGCCGGCGTTGTGGCCGCGGTCGCGGTCGTATTAGCCGCGGGCGCGGCCTTCGTCTCCGTCGGCTTCGTGGCCGCGGACGGCGTGGCCGCAGGTTTGGCGGCCGCTTTTGCGCCCGTAGGCGGCGTCGACGAGCCGTTGATCGTCAGGCCCGCCGCTTCCAGATTCACGACCGACTTGCTGCCGATGCCCTTGACGCGCGCGGCCAGATCGTCGGCGTCCTTGAACGGGCCGTTCTTGCTGCGTTCTTCGATGATCGCCTTCGCATGCGCGGGCCCGATGCCCTTGACCGATTCGAGCGCCGCCTGGTCGGCGGAGTTGACTTCCACTGCTGCCGCGAATCCGGCCGACAGCGAGAACGCGAGAGCAACGCAAAGCATCACGAGCTTTTTCAGCATGGCAAGCACTCCATTGGGGGCAAAAAGTTAGCCGGAAACGGGCGACGCATCGCTCAGCAGGCGCTGCGCATAAGCATAGGACAAATGCGCCCCTTTATTTGCGAACGCCGACGATTTATACCGATCGATTGATGGCAAGTAAATCGCCATGAACAATCTTTAAACCTTTTGCCTCGATATAAGGCGGTTGTGCGCCGATTGCTCACATCGTCCGCGCGCGCGTGGCCGTGTCGACGAATGAGCGGCAATAAACGACAGCGCGAATGACAGCGCGGCGCGCTTGACTTAGAGTGCACTCGAAGTCCTAACCTGAGTCCTGTCATGTCGAAAACGTCGAACGCACTCACCATCGGGCAGGTCGCCGAAACCATCGGCGTCTCCACGCACACGCTACGCTATTACGAGCAGGCCGGGCTGATTCGCGCGGTCGGCCGCACGCAGGCGGGGCATCGCCTGTACTCGCCGGCCGACCTCGACTGGCTGCGGTTCTTGATGCGCCTGAAGGCGACCGGCATGCCGATCGCCGGCATGCAGGCCTTCGCGGCGCTGCGGGCCGAGGGTCAGCAGACGATGGGCGCGCGTCGCGACCTGCTCGCCGCGCATCGCGATGCGGTGCTGGCGCGGATCGCCGAGTTGCAGACGAACCTCGGCGCGATCATCGACAAGATCGCGTATTACGAAGGCGAAGCGGCCGGCCAGACGCCCGCGGCGGGCGGCCGGACACGGCGGATCGACGACACGTCATCCCTATCACACTCGGAAAAGGACTCACCATGGACCACGCACAAAACGACCGCTACACGCAAGGCTGGAACAAGCTGAGGGAAATCGACGGCTCGGCGGGCGAGCAGGTCATCGCCGCGCTCGCGCCGATCGCACCGGACTTCGCGCGTCTTTTGATCGAATTCGGTTTCGGCGATATTTACAGCCGTCCGCAGCTCGATTTGCGCGCGCGCGAAATTGCGACGATCGCTTCGCTTGCCACGCTCGGCTGCGCGCAGCCGCAGTTGAAGGTGCATATCGAAGCAGCGCTGAATGTCGGCTGCTCGCGCGAGGAAATCGTCGAAGTGTTCATGCAGATGGCGTTGTATGCCGGCTTTCCGGCGGCGCTGAACGCGCTCTTTGCCGCACGCGAGATTTTCGAGCGGCATGATCGGGAGGCGGGAGGGGCGGAGGCGCGGGTTGAAGCGGCGGATGCGGGTTGAAGCGGTGGATGCGGGCCGCGTATTTGAGCGGCTGCGTTTAGTCGTCGCCTGGAACCGGCGTTCGGAACCTGCGCTCAACACACGCACTGCACCTATGCCCGGCCCGCCCGCGCCCGGTACGGGGGGCGGACATAGAAACAATCCGCGCTTTCAACCAACCGCACCGCAGTGCGACCGCCCGCGACTTCCACCATCAAACCCCAGCATCCGCCCGCAACGCCGCGGCCGCGCGCACGTGCCGCCTGCTGACCACTCGCCAGTAAAGCAGCAAGCCGATGCCGGCAATCGCGAGGCTCGCGGTATTGGCCACCCAGAAGCCGCGTGCGCCGGTCAACCACGGCGGGATCGTGCCGCTCACATTGAAGCCGAGCAGATAGCCGCCGCCGAGCCCCACGCCCCATAGCGCCACCGCGTAGATCACGGTCGGCACGACCGCGACCTTGTACGCGCGCAGCACGAACGCGGTGGTGATCTGCAACGCGTCGAACGCGTGGTAGCACACGACGATCAGCACGAGCGGCATCGCCGCGGCCACGACTTGCGCATTCGGCGTATAGCCTTCGATCACATACGGGCGCAGCGCGAGCACGATGACGCCGTAACAGCAGGCGATCGCGACGGCCATCATGATGCCGTGCCGCGACAGCGTGCGCGCCGCTTCCGGGCGATGCGCGCCGAGCGCCTGAGCGACGAGCGTCGACGAAGCAATGCCGATCGACAGCGGCGTCATGTACAACACCGCGCCGATGTTGCCGGCGATCTGATGCCCGGCGAGCGTCGTCGTGCCGAAGCGCGCGATGAAAAGCGCCATGAACGTGTACGACGTGACTTCGATCAGATACGACAGTCCCATCGGGATGCCGAGCCGCAACTGCGCCGCCTGGCGCCGCCAGACCGGCCAGCAAAAGCGCCGGAAGATCGCGAAGGGCGTGAACACGTCGACGCGCGTGAGCAGCAGCATGCCGACGAGCGCGAGCGCCCAGTTAATCAGGCTGCTTGCCAGCGCACAGCCAGGACCGCCGAGCGCCGGCACACCGAGACCGCCGAAAATAAACCACGTATTGAGCGGCACCTTCAGCAACAGGCCGCCGATCTGCAGAATCATCACGAGCCGCGGCTTGCCGACTGCATTGCTGATCGAACCGTAAACGCGAAAGACGAGGCCCGCAGGCAGACCGAACGCGAGTATCCGCAGATACGACACCGTGCGCTCGTGCAGCGCCTCCGGCACGCGCGCGAGCTTCAGCAGATGGCCCGGAAAGAACAGGATCAGAAAGCCGATCACCGTCAGCGCGAGCGCGAGCCACAGCGCCTGGCGGATCTCCTCGCCGATCTCTTCATAGCGGCGCGCGCCGTAGAGTTGCGCGGTGATCGGCTGCAGCGCCGTGAGAATGCCGGTCAGGCCGATGTACACCGAAATGTAGATGGACGAGCCGAGGCCGAGCGCGGCGAGATCGACGGCCGAATAACGGCCGACCATGGCCGTGTCGATCACGCCGAACGCGATGATCGCCAGTTGGCCGATCAGCACCGGCCACGCGAGCGCTGCGATTTTCCGTAGGTCGGCGAGCATCGTCGTTCAGTCGGCTTTCTTGTGCCAGCTGCGCCGTTTGACGACGGGCGGCTTCGGCCGGTCGATGCGGACATACAGGCGGAAGCGTTCGTCGCGGTCGGCCGCACGGCGGCCTTCCCACACGAGCTTCCACACGAAGTTGGACATTGCGCTCGGCTCGCCGTAGTCCTGCGTGTCCTGACGCAGAATCACGTCGCAATCCTCATTGAACGCGAAGTGCATGTCGCCGAAATACGCGAAGGTCGCGATCTGCGCATTGCCGAGGCGCACCGGCGATATGCAGGTGTAGTCGTCGGGCAGATGGCTCGAGATCTGCTGGGCCACGTCCTTATATGTCCGGCTGTAGTTGACGACCGGCAGCCACAAGGTCATGAGCAGCACCCACATCAGCGTCGTGCCCGCGCTGGAGAGCACCACGCTGCGCCACAACACCTTCGGATGGCGCGCGAGACGCCATTGCACCAGCACGAACCAGCACACGGTCACCGCGACCGCGCAGACGAACGAAAGAATCTTGAACTGCGGCGCAAAGCCCGGCGCGAGGCGCGCGAGATTGCGCGCCAGCGGGTGCGGGAAACCGGTCAGCCCGGCCACATAAACGAGCCACACGAAGCTGCCGAGAATCGTGAAGCTGAGCAGGGCGAACCAGTCGATCGCGTTGATTGCGCCGCGCTTGAGCGTAGGCAGCGCGAAGGTGGCCAGCACCGCGAGCGGCGGCAGCAGCAGCATATAGAGCCGGTTCGACTGATGGCTTTGCAGCACCACCAGCACGAACAGCGGCCCGATCACCGAAAGGGGAATCGCCACGTGCGGCCCGCGGCGCAGCCCCGACCAACTGAACCATGCCCATAGCGCGAGCGGCCACGCGGGCCACGTGAAGAGCGGCAGGTTTTTGAGCGCGTAAGCCGCCACCGAGCCAGGCGGGCCGGCGAACGAGCTCAGGCTCACGTGCACCCACTGGTTCAGATACCAGACGGCGTCGACGGGAAACGCGGCCAGTGCGGCAATCGGCCATGCGACCGACAGCCCGAGAGCGATTGGCAGGCCCGCCAGCAGCAGCCAGCGCGAGCGCGTTTCGCGCACGATCAAGGTCATCGCGAGCGTGCCGAGCAGCAGCGCGCCGACCAGCACCGGGCTGCTCGCGAGCGTCACGAGGCCGAGTGCGAGGCCCCAGATCGAAGCGCCCTGAATCGGCTTGTCGATCATCCGCACGAGGCCGTACACGAGCATCGCGATGCCGACGAATTGCGCGAGTTGCGGCGTCGTTTCGTGGCCGCGTTCGGCGAGGCCGAAGCAGGCGAGCAGGATCAGCAGGGCGCCGTCGGCGAGCGTGCGGCCGTAGTCGCGCGGCTCCGGCTCGCCGCCGAATGCGTATTTGAACGGCTGCACTTCGGCGCGCCGCCCGAGCAGGTAGGCCGCATACCAGACGAACGCGCAGCCCGCGCAGAACAGCAGCCCCGTGAAGACGCGCGATGCATTGCTCGCGTCGACCCACGGCGCCAGCACGCGGATCGCGATCGCGCCGAGCCAGTAGCCGAGCGGGCCGTCTTCAGTGAGGTATTTGCCGACGAGGTTCGGCAGCAGCCAGTCGTGCGCGCTGCCGTTCGCCATGGTCCACATCACGCCGAAGCCGGCTGCGTCCTCGTTCTTCCACGGATCGCGGCCGAACAGGCCGAACGACGCGTAGACGATACAGATGGTCAACAGCAGCCAGCGTGGCAGCGCACTGGTCGCGGAGGCAGTGAGGCGAACGACAGGTCTCATGCGGTTTGGGATAGTGGATAAGCGAAAGCCGTCACCGGACTACCTTCCTGCCGGCGATGGCCCGATTGGAGCATCCGGCATTGTAGTCGGGCGGCACTGTGCGCGTCACGGCAAGTAATCGCGTGCAACGGGGCTGCAATCGGCCCGCATAGGCGCTCAGGCGCGAGTTGCGCGATGCCGCTCGTGAGCGCGATGGGCGCGTGAGCATAACCATGCGACGCAAGCCGCCCGTGCGCAGGCGACAAAAAAGGGCAGCTTGCGCTGCCCTTCCTTTTCGCTGCACCGCTGCCGGCCGAAACCGGCGAAGCGGTGATCAAAGCGCGTATTACTTTGCTGCTGCCTTGCCGGTAGCGCGCGAGCCGAACTTGTTGCGGAACTTCTCGACGCGGCCTGCCGTGTCCATGATCTTTTGCTGGCCGGTGTAGAACGGATGCGATTCCGACGACACTTCGATCTTGGCGAGCGGGTACGTCTTGCCGTTGAATTCGGCGGTTTCACGCGTCTGGATCGTGGAGCGCGTCACAAACCTGAAGTCGTTCGACACGTCGATGAACAGGACTTCGCGGTAATTCGGGTGAATGCCTTCTTTCATGATCTTTCCTTAAATCTGGCGGTAGCCAACCCGCGTGAGGCCGCTGTTGCGCGGACCGCATTTAGGCGCGAGCCACTTGCCTATGGTCGAAAAACGGCGATTATGCCAGAAAATCAGTCGCTTGACGAATCTGACGAGGTTTTTTGACCGCTTTCTTGACCCCTTTCTTGACCCCTTTCGCCTGAATTCAGCCGTTATTCGCGGATCACGGTGCGGCGAACGTCAGACCGGCTCGCGCCGGGTCCTGGCGGTAATAGCGCGCGAGCAATCTGTACAGTTCCGGATACTCCGCCTCGAAAGCATGCGGCTTGACGAAGAGCGCTTCGCTGCATACCGCGAAGAATTCCGACGGATGGTCCGCGGCGTACGGATCGATCAGCGACTCGCGCTCGAAGCGCGTCCAGCGCCGCTGCGGCACGGCGTCGACGCGGGCGCAGAACTGGTCGTAGGCGGAATCGAACACGTCCGCCCACGCCTCTGAGTCGAGCGGCGCATGCCAGCGGCGCACGAGCGGCGGATGGCCGTCCGCGTCGCCATTCAGCATGTCGATCTTGTGCGCGAATTCGTGGATCACCACGTTGTACGCGTCCGTCCCGTCGGTCATCTGCGCGTCTTCCCACGACAGGATCACGGGGCCGCCTTCCCATGCTTCGCCGCTCGCGTCGTGCTCGACTTCGTGGACGACGCCGTCTTCGTCCTCGACGGTCTTGCGGATCACGAATTCGCCCGGATAGACGATCACGCCGACCCATCCGCGATACAGGTCGAGGCTCAGATTCAGCACCGGCAAGCACGCCTGGGCCGCGATCGCGACGGTCATCGCGTCGGTCAGTTCGAGCTCGTGCGCGGTGGAGAACTCCTTTTGCGCGATGAAGAGGCTGCTCAGTTCGCGCAGGCGCGCGAGGTCCGGCGCATCGAGATGCGCGAGGAACGGCAGGCCGTCGAGCGTGGCTTGCCACAGCGTGTCGCCGATCGCATAGTCGCGCAGCGCGCGCTCGCGCCGGCGTGAGCCGAGCCATCCAGTGAGTTTCGAAAGCATGGGCGATGAAACCGTTAGTCGATCTGTTTTTGCAACGCGGCGAAAATCCCGCCGCATATCGCGATGCCGATCAGGAAATAGAAGCCGTCCAGCGAACTCAGAAAACTCGCCTGCCGCGCCACGGCCCGGCTGATCTCGACGACGGCAAGCGAATGCGCGTCCGAAGGCGAATGTCCGGCCGCCGAAAACGCCCGCGTGAGCGCGGCCAGCGAGTCCTGAAACACCGGATTGTACGGATTCACGAACTCCGCGAGGCGCGCTTGATGCAACGCCTGCCGATGCTGCTCGACGATGATCACCGACGCCGTCGCAAACGAGATGGTCAACTGGCGCACGACATTCTTGAGCCGGTAGCCGTGCGAGAACTCTTCTATCGCGAAGATTCTGAGCGTGAGGTTCGCGACCGGCAGCACGATGAACAATAACAGCAGGCCGCGCAACAGCAGCGGTCCCGCGAGCGCGGCCTCGCCGGCGGCGGGCGACATGCGCGTCATCCACGCGGCCGTCAGCGCGGCGATCGCGAAGCCCGGCACGATGATCCACTTCTTGCGCGTGAGCAGCTTTGCATAGCGAAGGTAGACGAAGAGCGCGCTCGCCGAAATCAGCGACGTGACGCCGACGAGTTGCCCGGCATTCTCGACCGGATAACCCAGCCCGCTTTCGAGGAAACGCGACACCAGGTAGCTGAACGCGGTCGACAGGTAGTAGTAGAACATGTAGAGCACGAGGCCCACCTGAAACACCTTTTCGCGCAACGCATGCAGACGCATGAGCGGGGCGGGGTGATGCCACTGGTGATACGCGAACCAGCCGAGCGCGGCGATGCCGGCGACCGTCAGCAGAATGAGACCGGGCGACGCGCTGAACAACTGGAAGCGCACTTGCTGCATCACGATCTGCAGCGCGCCTTGCGCAAAGGCAAAGATGATGTACGGCCAGAAATGCGCCGAACCACGCTCTTCGGGCAGACGGTTGCCCGCGTCGGGCAACGCGGCGAATGCAAGCATGGCGAACAGCGCGCCCACGGGCGCCGTGCATGCAAAGAGCGCGCGCCAGCCGAAATACCCAATCAACTGACCGCCGATCAACGACGCCAGCGCGCTGCTCAACACGATCAGTATCAGGAACGCGCGGGTTGCGGCGGGGCGCTCTCTGGGTGTGAAGCTCATCTGGATCAGAATGCGGCAGGTGCCCATCATCGGGCCAATGAAGTAGCCCTGAAAGCCGCGCGCAAACGCAAGTTCAACCGACGATTCGCTGAGCGCGGCGGCCACCGCGCCGGCCGCGTAGAACAACATGCAGCCTGCCACATAGCGCCGGTAGCCGAAACGCTCGACCCACCATTCCTGCTGCAGGATACCGAGCACAGCAGCCACGGCATACGCGGTCGAAGCCCAGACGAGTTCATCCGGCGACGCATTCACGCCGCCGGCGATATAGCTCGCGAAAAACGAAAAGACGGAATTGTCGAAGTAGTCGAGGCCGGTGACGACCGCGAGCACCCACGGGAAAAAATCGCCACGCAGCTTGTCGGCACTGAGCCAGCCTGCGTGAGCCCGCGATGTGTTCATGACCGCTCGCGCGACGCCGAGGCACGCGGTTTTTTGGCGCGTTTTGCTGTGGGCTTGGCTGCGCGTTTTGCGTCGGCCTTGGCGGGTTTAATGGCGCTCGCTGTTTTACGCGCGTTGCCGTTTTTCGTCAGCGCGTTGCGGCGCTGCTCGAGCAACGCGTCCGCATTTTCGCCGGCCAGACGGCGCTGCAGATAGTCGAGATCCGGGCTCAATTCGTCGCGCAGTTTCTGCGCTTCCTTCAGCTCGCGGCGCATGGCTTCGATACGCGCGTTCAACGCGTCGACTTGTGCCGCCAAGGCGCCATGAATCTGCTGCAGCGATTCCGTCGAAAAGCGGTGTTTGCCTTCCACCGGTTCGAGCGGCCGTTTCAGCATTTCGGTGATGCCGTGCAGCGAGAAACCGAGCGAACGCAAACGCAGGATGCGCCCGAAGCGCGACAAATCGTCCTCGTCGTAGAGACGGTAGCGGCCTTCGCTGCGCGTCGGCGAAACAAGCCCGCGCTCCTCATAGTACTTCAGTGTGCGCGGCGTGACGCCGAGGCGCTCGGCGGCATCGGCGACGGTCAGCAGGGCAGGCGGCTCGGTCGGCATGAGCGGTGGCGTTCGGAGTGGCGGCGGGGTGATTGTACTTCAACCTGTACGTTCACGTACAGGTTGGCCGATGCGACCCGAAACGCTGCCCCTATACGCTCACGCAAAAACCGCCGGACGAAAAAAAAACCGCTCGTCGGCGACGAGCGGTTTTCACATCCGATGCTGCGTTGGTCGGCAAACAGCTTAGCTGCCGCCGCCACGACGCATCATGTCGAAGAATTCGGAGTTGCTCTTGGTCTGGCGGATCTTGTCGAGCAGGAATTCCATCGACTCGACTTCGTCCATGTCGTGAATGAACTTGCGCAGCACCCAGATTTTCTGCAGCACTTCGGGCTTGATCAGCAGTTCTTCGCGACGCGTGCCGGACTTGTTCAGATTGATCGACGGATACACGCGCTTCTCGGCGAGGCGGCGTTCCAGGTGCACTTCCATGTTGCCGGTGCCCTTGAACTCTTCGTAGATCACGTCGTCCATGCGGCTGCCCGTTTCGATCAGCGCCGTGCCGATGATGGTCAGCGAACCGCCTTCCTCGATGTTGCGCGCCGCGCCGAAGAAGCGCTTCGGCCGTTGCAGTGCGTTCGCGTCGACACCGCCCGTCAACACCTTGCCCGAAGCCGGCACGACCGTGTTGTATGCGCGTGCGAGACGCGTGATCGAGTCGAGCAGAATCACCACGTCGTTTTTCATTTCGACGAGGCGCTTGGCCTTTTCGATCACCATTTCGGCGACCTGCACGTGACGTGCGGCGGGTTCGTCGAACGTGGATGCGATCACTTCGCCCGCCACCGAACGCTGCATTTCCGTCACTTCTTCCGGACGTTCGTCGATCAGCAGAACAAACAGTACGACGTCGGGATGGTTCTGCTTGATCGCGTGCGCGATGTGCTGAAGCATCACGGTCTTGCCGGACTTCGGCGACGCGACGAGCAGGCCGCGCTGGCCCTTGCCGATAGGCGCGATCATGTCGATGATGCGGCCCGTGACATTTTCTTCGCCGCGCATTTCACGTTCGAGCAGCAGCACCTTGTTCGGGTGCAGCGGCGTCAGGTTTTCGAACATGATCTTGTGCTTCGAGGCCTCCGGCGGCTGGCCGTTGACCTTGTCCACCTTCACCAGCGCGAAATAGCGTTCGCCGTCTTTCGGCGTGCGTACTTCGCCTTCGATCGTGTCGCCCGTATGCAGGTTGAAGCGGCGGATTTGCGACGGGCTGATGTAAATATCATCCGTGCTGGCGAGATAGGAGGTTTCCGGCGAACGCAGGAAGCCGAAGCCGTCCGGCAGCACTTCGAGCGTGCCGTCGCCGAAAATCGTGTCGCCCGTTTTGGCTCGTTTTTTTAGAATGGCGAACATCAATTCCTGCTTGCGCAGGCGGTTCGCACTTTCGATCTCGAGGCCATTGGCCATCTCGATCAATTCGGACACGTGCAGAGTCTTAAGCTCGGATAAATGCATACGGAGAACCCGCAGGAGAAGGTGCGACGAAATGGAATCTGGGAGGAGAAGTGAGCGGAACCGCTCAAGGACTTACACGTCTTTTCGACGTTTTGCGGATTCTAGCATAGCACACGCCAGTTTCCGCCAGTGCGCCGGCGCGGCATCTTTCTTCTTCGAAACGTTGCCGGCTGACAACAGCACGGCAAGCCAGGACAGCAAGCAGAACAACGCGGGCGCGCGCGGGTCCGGGCGGACCGCGCGGCGCACCCGCGCCGCTGTTTTACAGGTTGCCGTCGAGGAACGCGGTGAGTTGCGACTTCGACAATGCGCCAACCTTTTGCGCGGCGACCGCGCCGTTCTTGAACAGGATCAGCGTGGGGATGCCGCGCACGCCGAACTTGACCGGCGTCGACTGATGTTCGTCGACGTTGATCTTGGCGATTTGCAGGCGATCGGCGTAATCCTTGGCGACTTCGTCGAGGATCGGCGCGATCATCTTGCACGGACCGCACCATTCAGCCCAGAAGTCGAGCAGCACGGGTTTATCGGATTTCACGACGTCCTGTTCGAACGATGCGTCGCTAATATGCTTGATTTGTTCGCTCATTGTATGAATACCTCTATCGGTTCGAGGCCCGCCTGAATTGCTCGCCACGATACGTCAAAACCTGGGGAAACTTCCGTTCGCTTAGCCGCACCCCGAGCCCCGCTGCCGGCGCCTGAAAAGTACGAGACTTTCTGGCTTCGGCAAAGGGCCCGCGTTTGCGGGTCATCCGTACGGCAGTTTAGCTTAATTCGCTATGCGTTGCCGGGGGCGATAGTAGTCATCACAGGCAGTGGGGCCAACGGCTGCCGATGAAGTGCCACCGTATTTCATCAACTGCGACGTAGCCTATGTGGAGGCTCGGCGGACAAACTCAAGTGAGCGGCGCGCGCGTCGCGATGGAATCGCCGGGTTCGCGATTCGGCGTGTGCTTGCCGGTTTGGTCGTATTAACAGTCGCACAAAGCGCCACGCGATGATAGAATGTTTCGTGACGGGCCTCCTCGCATGGAGGGATGGTCAACCTGGTCAGGTCGGGAACGAAGCAGCCACAGCCGTTTTCCACCAGTGCCGAGGGTCAGGCTCGTCACCTTCCTCTTTCTGTTTGTCCTGCTTTTCTCCCCCTTGCGTTTGCCGACATTGCATCTGCTTCAGATGCCGGTTCGCTTTGCTTCGTCCGTTCGCTTCGCAAGCGTGCTCGCGGTGTCTTGGCCCTTGGCCTTTGCCGCGCGGCGGTGGGCGTACTCTCTGCACAACGCACGCAACGCGCACGGACCCGCACGCAACCCGCACTGCGCCCCGCGCGACTATTTTTTTCTATCGTTCCATTAGCCGCTTTCAATCGAGGGGCGACGCGCGTTCGCGCGGCCAGCCGAATCGGTTTTGCGCGGCATTGTTACTGATACAATTTCCGGATGACCTATCAAGTTCTCGCACGCAAATGGCGGCCGAAGGATTTCGCGTCGCTCGTCGGACAGGAGCACGTGGTGCGCGCGCTCACGCACGCGCTCGACGGCGGCCGTCTGCATCACGCCTATCTGTTTACCGGCACGCGGGGCGTCGGCAAGACGACGTTGTCGCGCATTTTTTCCAAGGCGCTCAATTGCGAAACGGGCGTGACGTCCACGCCGTGCGGCGTGTGCCGGGCGTGCCGCGAGATCGATGAAGGGCGCTTTGTCGATTACGTCGAGATGGACGCGGCGAGTAATCGCGGCGTCGACGAAATGGCGGCGCTGCTCGAGCGCGCGGTGTACGCGCCGGTCGACGCGCGCTTCAAGGTCTACATGATCGACGAAGTGCACATGCTGACGAATCACGCCTTCAACGCAATGTTGAAGACGCTCGAAGAACCGCCGCCGCACGTCAAGTTCATTCTCGCCACCACCGATCCGCAGAAGATTCCGGTCACGGTGCTGTCGCGCTGTCTGCAGTTCAATCTGAAGCAGATGCCGGCCGGCCATATCGTCTCGCACCTCGAACACATTCTCGGCGAAGAGAAAGTGCCTTACGAGGCGCAGGCGTTGCGTCTGCTCGCGCGTGCCGCCGACGGTTCGATGCGCGACGCGCTTTCGCTGACGGATCAGGCGATCGCGTACTCGGCGAATCAGGTCAATGAAGAAGCCGTGCGCGGCATGCTCGGCGCGCTCGATCAGAGCTACCTGATTCGCCTGCTCGATGCGCTCGCGCAGGGCGACGGCGCAACGGTGCTCACGATCGCCGACGAAATGGCGCTGCGCAGTCTGTCGTTCTCCACGGCGCTGCAGGATCTCGCGAGCTTGCTGCATCGGATTGCGTGGGCGCAGTTCGCGCCGTCGTCGGTACTGGACGAATGGCCCGAAGCCGGCGATTTGCGGCGTTTCGCCGAGACGCTCAGCGCCGAGCAGGTGCAGTTGTTCTATCAGATCGCGACGATCGGACGAAGCGAGCTCGGCCTCGCGCCCGACGAATACGCGGGCTTCACGATGACGCTGCTGCGCATGCTGGCTTTCGAGCCGGCGCCGACGGGCGGCGGTGGCGGCGTCGGCGGCTCTGGTGTGCAAGCCGGGCAGGCGGGCGCGGGTGGATCGAAGCGGGCGGGCGCGCCGGCGGTGGCCGCGCAGCCACGCGCGTTGGCTTCGCCTGGGAGTGTTGCGTCGATGGGCGGGGCGGGCAGGGCGGGGGTGGGCGGCGTTGCTGCGGCTGCGTCCCCGGTTGCGTCGCCGGTTGATGAGTCGCGAGATGTGGCAGCTAAGGTGTCTTCCGAACCCGCTGCGTTAGCCGAGCCGGTTCGTCGAGCCGATTCGATGGAGCCCGCTGGGCGGGATGCGCAGTCCGCAGCGGGGCAGGATGGCGGGAATGCAGCGGAGCGTGTGGGGCGCGGCCTGGCGCACACAGCAGCGGCTGCGGCGTCTGAGTCAGCTGTCGAGGCCGCCTCTTCGTCAGTGGTAGAGAGCGCAGAATTGGAGCGATCGGCGGCAAGTGCTCCGGCGTCCGCGCCGTCCAGCGCAACGCCTGCCGCAGCGCAGGCCGCTGCCGCGCCGCCGTTGGCACCGTGGGAGGACGCGCCGGCTGAGCCCGTAGCTAACGGATCCGCGGCCCCGGATGCACCGGCCGCACTTGCATCTGCATCCGCCAGCACCGCCTCTTCCGATGCGGCGCAGGCCTCCACCGCGCGGCCTTCCGACGCGGCGCAGGTATCCGCCGCCGGATCATCGGAAGCGGCATCCGCCACCGGATCTTCGGAAGTGGGGCAGGCATCCGCCACCGCATCTTCTGATGCCGGACAGGCGTCTTCTGCGCCGACACCTTTGAATACGGCGCAGCCGTCCGCACCCGACACAGCAACTACCACTGCATCCGACTCCGCCTCCACCGACACAAAGCTCGCCGAGGATGCGCCTCCCGCCGCATTGAACCCGCCCGCCGCCGCCGCGTTCGCACGCGCGAGCGAAGCGGTCGATCAAGCCGCAGGCCACAACGCCGCCGCAGCCGAATCTGAAATGCCGCCGCGTCGCGCGGGCGGTGCGAGCGCAGCGCTCGACGTTCTGCGCAGCGCCGGGTTGAAGGTATCGTCCGATCGTGGCCGCGCGAGTGCCGCCACGGCCGCGAAAACCGCGGCGCCGGCAACACCGAAGCCAGCCGCGCCACGCGTGGTAGTCCCCGTGCCCACGCCCGGCGCGCCGCGCGGCGCTGCTGCGCAGCAGCCGCCCGCGTCGACCGTGCGCGCGTCAGCGCAATCGGCTCAGTCGACGCAGCCACCGCAACCAGCGCAACCAGCACGATCAGCACAATCAGCGCAATCAGCGCCCCGCAACGACGCGCAGCAAAACGGCTCGCCGGTTCCGCCGTGGGACGACATGCCGCCCGACGACTACATGCCGCTTTCCGCATCGGACGACGGCTACTACGGCCCGCCCGACGACAACTACATGCCCGTGTTCGACAGCGGCCCGGACGACGTCCGCGTGAACGCGTCGGCACCGTCCGCACCGGCACCGGCCGTCGATCGGCGTCCGCTGCCGTCCGCCGTGCCGCTCGACCCGCTGGGCTTCAACGGCGACTGGCCGGCGCTCGCCGTCGATCTGCCGCTCAAGGGCATTTCGTATCAGCTCGCGTTCAACAGCGAACTGATGGCGCTCGAAGGCAACACGCTCAAACTCAACGTGCCCGTGCCGCAGTACGCGGAAACCTCGCAAGTCGCGAAGCTCAAGGCGGCGCTCGCCGACAAGCTCGGCCAGCATGTCGACGTGGTGGTCGAAGTCGGCCCGGCCCGCCGCACTGCAGCCGCTCACGACGCCGCAATGCGCGCGCAACGTCAGCAGGAAGCGGAGCGCGAGATCAGCGCCGATCCGTTCGTGCAGTCACTGATCCGCGAATTCGACGCGAGCATCGTGCCGGGCTCGATTCGCCCGATTACTCCGGACGCCGGCCAGAACGGCGCGTCCCAGGTTCACTGATTCGCCGCGCCGCTGAACGCAAGCACATTAAAAGCGCGCCCGATTCCGAATTTCACGCTATCAAGAAGGAGCATTTCCATGATGAAAGGTCAACTCGCCGGGCTGATGAAACAGGCTCAGCAGATGCAGGAAAACATGAAGAAGATGCAGGAGCAGCTCGCTCAGATCGAAGTCGAAGGGCAGTCGGGCGCCGGTCTCGTCAAGGTGACGATGACCTGCAAGAACGACGTGCGCCGCGTGTCGATCGATCCGAGCCTGCTCGCCGACGACAAGGACATGCTCGAAGACCTCGTCGCCGCTGCATTCAACGACGCTGTTCGCAAGGCCGAAGCGACCGCGCAGGAAAAGATGGGCGGAATGACCTCGGGCCTGCCGCTGCCGCCCGGCTTCAAGCTGCCGTTCTAAGCGACGCTTCGACGCGACGCGACGCGGCAAACTGGCAACGTCGTCTGCCGGGCGTGCACAAAGCGGCTGAGTAAAGAGGGCCGACGCAGAGCGCGGCACGCGTCGAACTCGTGGTCGGTCCCACCGCGCGATGCCTGACCGTGCGCCTGGCGAGAGACGAGCGCGGACGCGCCTGGTTGCGCATCGTTGCCGTTTGCTGCCGCGCGCTGTCTGACCAGACTCGCCGGTGAAGAGCCGCTCCATGCCACCTGCCGGCAGATCGCCACGCGTAGCTTTGCCCGCTGAAACAAGCTCGTACCACGTTCGCAAAAAACGCGTTCCAATCCGCATTCCCGGGCCTCACTCACCTCGACGCCGATCCGCATGAAACAACCTTCCGCCTTGTCGGCGCTCGTCGAAGCGCTGCGCGTGCTGCCTGGAGTCGGGCCGAAGTCCGCGCAACGCATGGCATACCATCTGATGCAGCACGACCGCGACGGCGCCGAGAAGCTCGGTCGCGCGTTGCTGTTCGCGACCGAGCATCTGCAGCACTGCGAGAAGTGCAACACCTTCACCGAAGCGCAGATCTGCGAAGTGTGCCTCGACCCGGAGCGCGATCCGACGTTGTTGTGCGTCGTCGAAACGCCCGCGGACCAGATCATGCTCGAGCAGACCATGACCTATCGCGGCCTCTACTTCGTGCTGATGGGGCGTCTGAGTCCGCTCGACGGCATCGGCCCGAAGGAGATACATTTCGACCGGCTGGTGAAGCGCGCGTCGGACGGCATCGTTAAAGAAGTCGTGCTGGCCACCAACTTCACCAACGAGGGCGAGGCCACCGCGCACTATCTCGGGCAAACGCTGAAGGCGCGCGGTCTGGCCGTCACGCGCCTCGCCCGCGGCGTGCCGGTGGGCGGCGAACTGGAATACGTCGACGCGGGCACCATCGCGCGCGCGATGCTCGACCGCCGCTCGATGTAGCGGCAAGCCGCACGAGTGGGCGCCAGCGCTGCCGCCGAAACAGCCAAAACAGCAAAAACAGAGAAGGAGACTATGAGCGCAACTCCCGATTCGGGCGCGAACGGCGCGCCGCAAAACCCACCCGGCGCTGGCCCGCTCGCCGGCGTCAAAGTCCTCGAGCTCGGCACCCTGATCGCCGGCCCATTCGCCGCGCGCTTTCTCGGCGAGTTCGGCGCCGACGTCATCAAGATCGAAGATCCGAAAGGCGGCGATCCGCTGCGCAAGTGGCGCAAGCTTTATCCGGAAGTCGGCGGCACGTCGCTCTGGTGGGCCGTGCAGGCGCGCAACAAGAAGTCCGTCACGATCAACCTGAAGGCCGAGGAGGGCAAGGAGATCGTGCGCCGCCTCGCGCGTGAAGCAGACATCGTCGTCGAGAATTTCAGGCCTGGCTTGCTCGAAAAGCTGGGGCTCGGTTACGACGTGCTATCGGCGGAAAATCCGGGACTCGTGATGGTGCGGCTCTCCGGTTACGGCCAGACCGGGCCGTATCGCGATCGGCCTGGCTTCGGTGCGATCGCCGAGTCGATGGGCGGTCTGCGTCATATCACCGGCTATCCGGAATTGCCGCCGCCGCGCATCGGCATTTCGATCGGCGATTCGATTGCGGCGCTGCACGGCGTGATCGGCGCGTTGATGGCGCTGCATCACAAGCAGGTGAACGGCGGCAAAGGTCAGGTCGTCGACGTCGCGTTGTACGAGGCCGTCTTCAACATGATGGAAAGCGTGGTGCCCGAATACGGCGTGTACGGCATGGTGCGCGAACGCACCGGCGCGTCGCTGCCGGGCATCGTGCCGTCCAATACGTACCCGTGCCGCGACGGCAGCATCGTGATCGGCGGCAATAGCGATCCGATTTTCAGGCGGCTGATGATCGCCATTGAACGCGAGGATCTCGCCAACGATCCCGCTCTCGCACACAACGACGGCCGCGTGCCGCGCACCGAGGAAATCGACGCGGCGATCGCCGAGTGGCTCGCGCCGCGCACCATCGACGAAGCGCTCGCAGTGCTCAATGCCGCCGACGTGCCGGTGGGGCGCATCTACAGCGTGGCCGATATGTTCACCGATCCGCAGTACCTCGCGCGTCAGATGATTCAGCGCTTCAAGTGGCAGGACGGCCGCGAGATCACGCTGCCCGCGGTCACGCCGAAGCTCTCGGCGACGCCCGGCGAAACGCGCTGGCTCGGCCCCGAACTGGGTGAACATACGGATGAAGTCCTGCAGTCGCTAGGTTATGATGCAGACCACATCGCAAGGTTGCATGCGCAACAAGTTGTGTGAGTGCGGCGTGAGAGACATGAGCGCTATGTGAGCCATGTGACCGACACATGAACGCCGCGCACGCACGCACAACGCAAGCAGCAACCTGCAAATAAAATCGCAACAGCAGAATTGCAAGAGCCTCGGAGACAACCAACATGCATCGCAGAAGCTTCCTCGCCGGTACGGCCGCGCTTGCCGGCGCCACGCTCACGGCCACGCCGCTCGCCTTCGCACAGGGCAAACTGGAAACCACGAAGGTGGCCATTGCCGTCGGCGGAAAGAACCTCTTTTATTATTTGCCGCTCACGATTGCCGAGCGCCGCAATTACTTCAAGGACGAAGGGCTCGACGTCGAAATCTCCGACTTCGCCGGCGGCTCGCAAGCGTTGAAGGCGGCGGTGGGCGGCAGCGCCGATGTGGTGTCCGGCGCATTCGAACACACGCTGCTGTTGCAGGCGCAAAAGCAGTCGTTCCGCGAATTCGTGCTGCAAGGACGCGCGCCGCAAATCGTGCTCGCGGTGTCGAAGAAGACGATGCCCAACTACAAGTCGATCGCCGATCTGCGTGGCAAGAAGATCGGCGTGACCGCGCCCGGATCGTCGACGTCGATCATGGCGAGCTTCGTGCTGGCCAAGGGCGGGCTGACCGCGAAAGACGTCGCGTTCATCGGCGTGGGTGCGGGCGCGGGCGCGATTGCCGCGCTGCAGTCCGGCCAGATCGACGCGCTGGCGAACCTCGACCCGGTGATGACCAAGCTCGAACGCACCGGCGACATTCGTATCGTCTCCGACACGCGCACGCTTGCCGATACGCGCAGCGTATTCGGCGGCGACATGCCGGCAGGCTGCCTGTATGCGTCGCAAAGCTTCATCACGAAGAATCCGAACACCACGCAGGCGCTGACCAATGCAATGGTGCGTGCGCTGAAGTGGCTGCAGACGGCGACCGGCACCGAGTTGATCAACACCGTGCCGGAGAGCTATCTGCTCGGCGATCGCGCCGTTTATCTCGACGCATGGCAGCACGTCAAGGAAGCCATGTCGCCCGACGGCCTCATGCCGACCGACGGCCCCGGCACCGCGCTCAAGACCTTGCAGGCGTTCGACGCGACCGTGCAGGGCAAGCCGATCGACGTGTCGAAGACGTGGACCAACGACTTCGTCAAGAAAGCGCTCAGCACCGTCAAGGCGTAAAACTTCGAGCGCCGCGCGACGACGACATGCCGCGCGCGGCGCGTGTCAGCCTATCATCGAACAACCGATCCTCGAAGCGAGTCGAACCATGACCGTTGCAGCTCTGGCGCTCGAAAACATCACTTGCACCTTCGCCGCACGCGACAACCGCGCGCAGCGCTATACGGCGGTCAAGGACACCACGTTGCGGATCGCGCCCGGCGAGTTCGTCTCGGTGGTCGGCCCGACCGGCTGCGGCAAGTCCACGTTGCTGAATGTCGGCGCGGGTTTGCTCGGGCCGTCGGCGGGTACGGTCAGCGTATTCGGCGAGCCGTTGAACGGCATCAACCGGCGCGCGGGCTACATGTTCCAGGCCGACGCGTTGATGCCGTGGCGCTCAGCTATCGACAACGTGATCGCCGGCCTCGCGTTTCACGGCGTGCCGCAGCAGGAAGCGCGTGCCAAAGCCGAGGAGTGGCTCAAGCGCGTGGGTCTCGGCGGTTTCGGCGACCGCTATCCGCATCAACTGTCGGGCGGCATGCGCAAGCGCGTCGCGATGGCGCAAACGCTGATTCTCGATCCCGACATCATCCTGATGGACGAGCCGTTTTCCGCGCTCGACATCCAGACGCGGCAACTCATGGAAAACGAGTTGCTCGACCTGTGGGCTGCAAAACGCAAGGCCGTGCTCTTCATCACGCACGATCTCGACGAGGCGATCGCGATGTCGGATCGCGTGGTCGTTCTCTCGGCGGGACCGGGCACGCATCCGATTGGCGAATTCACGATCGACTTGCCGCGTCCGCGCGACGTCGCCGAAATCCGTTCGCATCCGCGCTTCGTCGAGCTACACGCGCAGATCTGGAGCGTGCTGCGCGACGAGGTGCTAAAAGGCTATCAACAGCAACTCACCGCTGTATGACGTCTCATTGAACGCTCTCTGAACGCAACGCGCTTTACGTCTATCAACCGTCCAAGCCAAACCGAGGCAAACCGAGTCATGTGGAAGACGTTGCGCCCGAACCGGGCGAATCTGGTGATCTGGCAGTGGCTGCTGCTCGTGCTGTGCTTCGTGCTCTGGTACGTGCTGACGAGCCCGACACTGCTGCCCGCGTTTTATTTCGACGATCCGAACAAGGCGGCTTTCTTCTTCGGCGAACCGCAAAAAGTCTTGCTGCGGATCTGGGAATGGTTCACGACCGGCGAGATCTATCTGCACCTATGGATCACGCTGCTCGAGACCGTGCTCGCGTTCGCGCTCGGCACGGCGCTCGGACTCGGCGTTGGTTTATGGCTCGCGCTGTCGCCGCTTGCGAGCGCGCTGTTCGATCCGTACATCAAGGCCGCGAACTCAATGCCGCGCGTGATTCTCGCGCCGATCTTCGGCGTGTGGTTCGGTCTTGGCATCTGGTCGAAGGTCGCGCTTGGCGTCACGCTCGTGTTCTTCATCGTGTTCTTCAACGTCTATCAGGGCGTGAAGGAAGTGAGCCCGGTCGTGCTCGCGAACGCGCGCATGCTCGGCGCAAACGGCAAGCAACTGCTGCGCTACGTCTATTTGCCGAGCGCGATGAGCTGGGTCTTTTCGAGCTTGCACACGTCGGTGGGTCTCGCGTTCGTGGGCTCGGTGGTGGGCGAGTACCTCGGCTCCGCGCGCGGCGTCGGCTATCTGATCCTGCAGGCCGAAGGCACGTTCGACATCAATACCGTGTTCGCCGGCATTCTCGTGTTGACCGCGTTCGCGCTGATTCTCGATGCGATCGTCGGCGTCGGCGAGCGGCATCTGATGAAGTGGCAGCCAAAGACCGGAGACACCGAAAAGCTGTAGGCGCCGCAAACTTCACAGCGCAAAAAAAACAGCGTGGGCTCGCAGAGCCGCACGCTGTTTTTGTTTGAGCGAGCGCCGCTTCTCAGCGAGGCCGGCTACGGCGTGATCACCACCTTGCCGATCACGCGACGCTCGGCCATATCGCGCAGCGCGCGCGCCGTTTCATCGAGCGGATAACGCGCGGACACATGCGGCTTGAGCTTGCCTTCTCCGATCCAGCCGACCATCTGCCGGAACGCCGCATGATTGCGCTCGGGCTCGCGCTTCGCAAAGTCTCCCCAGAACACCCCGACCACGCTCGCGCCTTTGAGCAGCGTCAGATTGAGCGGCAGCTTCGGAATCTCGCCGTTCGCGAAGCCGACCACCAGGTAGCGACCGCGCCAGCCGATACTGCGAAACGCCGGCTCGGCATACACGCCGCCGACCGGATCGTAGATCACGTCCGGGCCTTTGCCGTCGGTGAGCGTCTTGATGCGCTCGCGCAGGTCCTCGGTCGTGTAGTTGATCGTCGCGTCGGCGCCATGTTGCAAGCACACCGCGAGCTTTTCATCGCTCGACGCCGCCGCGATCACGCGCGCGCCGAGCGCCTTGCCGATTTCCACAGCCGCGAGTCCCACGCCGCCCGCCGCGCCCAGCACGAGCATCGTCTCGCCGGCTTGCAGCGCGGCGCGGTCGACCACCGCGTGATGCGACGTGCCATACGCGAGCGTGAAGGCCGCGGCCAGTTCGAGGTCGACGTCTTCGGCGAGCGGCACGCAGGCCGACTCGCTCGCAAGCGCCTGCTGCGCGAAGCCGCCCGAGCCCGTGAACGCGACCACGCGGGAGCCGGGCGTGAACTGCGTGACCCCCGCACCGACCGCGCGCACGATGCCCGCGACTTCCGAGCCTGGCGTAAAAGGCAGTGGCGGCTTGAACTGATACTTGTTCTGGATGATCAGCACATCGGGAAAGTTGACGGAGGCCGCCTTCACGTCGATCACGACATGCCCTGGCGGCGGTTCCAGATCAGGCAACTCTTCGACGGTGAGGCTCTCCGGCGGGCCGTACTGATTGCAGCGAATCGCGCGCATCGTGTCTCCATTCGATCAGAGTTCGCAATGGCTTCGAGTGTAATGCATGCGCACGACCGTACGTTTCGCGGGTTCGCGGTCTGGCGGCAGCAGGGCGCCGCGCATCGATCTGCATTTACTGCGCTGCTCACGAGCGCATAGGGACAAGACAACAAGCCCGCATTCACACACCAGCGCAAGCGCTTTGCGTGGCCTGCGCAACGCGCTTGCCGTGTCGTTCGCGCGCCATCTTTCCTCGGTTACAATCGCCGCATGCGAATCCTACTCAGCAACGACGACGGTTACCTGGCGCCCGGCCTCGGCGCGCTTTACGAAGCGCTCAAGCCGCTCGCCGACGTGACCGTGATGGCGCCCGAGCAGAACTGCAGCGGCGCGTCGAATTCCCTGACCTTGTCGCGGCCGCTTTCGGTTTTGCGCTCGGCCAATGGTTTCTACTACGTGAACGGCACGCCGACCGACTCGGTGCACATCGCGCTGACGGGCATGCTCGACCACACGCCGGACCTCGTCGTCTCGGGCATCAACAACGGTCAGAACATGGGCGAGGACACGCTCTATTCGGGCACCGTCGCGGCGGCTACCGAAGGCATCATGTTCGGCGTGCCGGCCATCGCCTTTTCGCTCGTCGATAAAGACTGGGTGCATCTCGAAGACGCCGTGCGCGTCGCCGCGGAAATCGTCGCGCATTACCTCGCGCACCCGCTGCCGGGGCATCCGCTTCTGAACGTCAACATTCCGAACCTGCCGTACGAGCAACTGCGCGACTGGCGCGTCACTCGTCTGGGCAAGCGGCATCCGTCGCAGCCGGTGATCCGCCAGACCAATCCGCGCGGCGAGCCGATCTACTGGATCGGGCCGTCGGGCAGCGCGCGCGATGCGAGCGAAGGTACGGATTTCCACGCAGTCGCGAACGGCCATGTGTCGATCACGCCGCTGCAGCTCGATCTGACGCACACGCAAATGCTGCCGGCCGCACACGACTGGGCGCGCGCGGGCAGCGGCGCTTCATGACGAGCGAGCGCGCGAAGCGCTTTCCACTCGGCCTCGAAGATCTGGTGCGCGAGCCGCGCCGGCCCGAAGGCCGTCCAGGGGAAGTGCGCGCGGCGGCGCTTGCCGCGAGTGCCGCGCTCAATGCGCGGCAGCAGCCGGCGAAGCATGGGCAGCCCGGTTCGGCTGGCAAGACGCAGCCGAAGCAGGCGAGAGCGCCGGCTTCGGTCGCGGACAGATTGCCGGCCGGCACGCCAGCGAGGCCGCTCATCGTGACGCCGCCCAGGGCGCTCGCCGCGCCTGCGGTGAAGACGCCGGCGCGGCCGGTCGCGCAGAGCGCGGGCGCGCGTCCGTCGTCCGCGGTGAAGGGTGCAGCGTCGTCGTCTACGCGAGCCGCGAGCAAGGCCGTGAGTTCCTCTGCACCGTCCTCGCCGTCCGCCAAGTCCGTGACAAGCCGCTCGAACGAGCGCGGCGCCGCGCCGAACGTCGCGCTGAACCGCGCAACGGCATTGACGTCGGAACGGGTTCGCGAACGCATGGTCGAACGCCTGCGTGCGAACGGCATCACCGATCAGCGCGTGTTGAGCGCGATGTCCGTGGTGCCGCGCCATATGTTCGTCGATCCCGGCCTCGCGGTTCAGGCCTACGAAGATGCGGCGTTGCCAATCGGCCATCACCAGACTATCTCGAAGCCGTCGGTGGTCGCGCGAATGATCGAGCTCGCAGCAACCGGCCGCGCGCTGAACAACGTGCTCGAGATCGGCACCGGTTGCGGTTATCAGGCGGCGGTGCTGAGCCAGGTCGCGCGCGAGGTGTATTCGATCGAACGCATCAAGCCGTTGTCCGAGCGCGCGAAGACAAACTTGCGTCCGCTGCGAATTCCGAACATCCGGCTGCACTATGGCGACGGACGTTTGGGGCTGCCGTCGGCGGCGCCTTTCGATGCGATCCTGATCGCCGCCGCGGGCCTCGACGTGCCGCAAGCATTACTTGAACAACTCGCGATCGGCGGCCGCCTGATCGCGCCGGTCGGCTCGCAGGAAGGCCAGAACCAGGTGCTGACGCTCGTCGAGCGCCTTGGGCCGGCGCAGTGGCGCGAGTCGCAGCTTGATCGCGTTTTCTTTGTACCCTTAAAATCCGGAGTGATTTGACACCGATGAGTATGTTGCGCGCGATGCAAAGAACCAGCCTGAATGTCCCCATGTCCGTAACCCAGCGTAGCGTGTGCGTGCTCGCCTTGTCCCTGTTGATGACAGCCTGTGCATCCCGGCTCGATCAGGCGCCGGTCGTCGACCGCTCCGGCGGCGGCGTGCTCGGCACGCAAGCCGCGCAGGCCGGGCAGCAACCGGCCGTGCCGCTCGGCCCGCCGCCGCCTGGCTACTATCGCGTGAAGCCGGGCGACACGCTGTACCGGATCGCACTCGAGAACGGCCAGAACTACCGCGACATTTCCGCGTGGAACAACCTCACGAACCCGAATCAGATCGAGGTCGATCAACTGCTGCGCGTGGTGCCGCCAGGCGCGAACACCGCTGCGCTGACGCCGGGCGTCGCGACTGCGCCGCTCGGCAGTAACGGCGCGGTGCAAAGCGCGCCGCTCAATGGCGCGGCGCCTTCGACGGGCGCGGCAGCCGGCGTGGCCGCGCCGCCCATCTACGGCTCGAGCGCGAACAGCGCGGCGCTCACGCCGCCGTCGAGCGCCGCTGCAGCAAGCGATTCGACTGCCGGCGCGTCGAGCAACATCAGCTTCTCCTGGCCGGTGCGCGGCCAGTTGCTCGGCACCTTCAACGATTCGACCAACAAGGGCGTCAATATCGGCGGCGCGGCGGGCGAAGCGGTGAAGGCCTCCGCGGACGGCCGCGTGGTTTATGCCGGAAATGGGCTGCGTGGTTACGGCAATCTAATTATCATCAAGCATGACGCAACTTATCTCACCGCGTATGCACACAACCGCTCTTTGATGGTAAAAGAGGGGGATGCGGTCACGAAGGGGCAGAAAATCGCCGAGATGGGTAACAGCGATTCAGACCGTGTCATGTTGCATTTCGAAGTTCGCCGGCAGGGTAAACCTGTCGACCCACTGAAGTATTTGCCGCCGCAATAAGCGATACGACCATGCCGAAACCGAAGCGCCGCCTGCCGCAAGCCGAATCTGAAACGATCAGCAATGCCACGTCCGCTTCGGTGGACGACAGCGGCGCTTCGGAAGCGGAAGAGGAGCTCGTCGAAGAGCGCGAGCTCGACGAGCGCCCGAGCGCCGAAGAAGGCGGCGACGCGCGCGAAGGCGCAGCCGAGGTCGTGCCCGACGCGGACGACTTCCGCGCGCTGCTGCAAGCCGAGCTCACAGCGGACACGATCCAGCATTATCTGAATCGCATCAGCGTGAAGCCGCTTCTCACCGTCGAGGAAGAGCAGAAGTACTCGCGTCTCGCGAAGGCGGGCGAGTTCGAAGCGCGGCAAGTGATGATCGAGCGCAATCTGCGGCTGGTCGTCAGCATCGCTAAGGGTTATCTGAATCGCGGCGTGCCGCTGCTCGATCTGATCGAAGAGGGCAACCTCGGCCTGATGCACGCCATCGAGAAATTCGATCCGACACGCGGCTTCCGGTTTTCCACTTACGCGACGTGGTGGATCCGACAGAGCATCGAGCGCGCGATCATGAACCAGGCGCGCACCGTGCGCTTGCCGGTGCACGTGATTCGCGAGCTCAATCAGGTGCTGCGTGCGAAGCGCCATCTGGAAAAGAATTCGATGAACTCCGGCGAAGCAGCCGAGCGCCGCGACGCCAGCATCGACGACATCGCTTATCTGACCGGCAAGACCACCGACGAAGTCACCGACATTCTCGCGCTGAACGAGCACACCGCCTCGCTCGACGCGCCGCTCGATCTCGATCCGGCCAGCAGTCTGCTCGATCTGTTGTCGGACGACCAGAGCCAGTCGCCGGATGCGGAGGTTCAGCATCGCGAACTGGAAACGCTCACGCGCGCATGGCTCGCGCGTCTGTCGGACAAGCATCGCCATGTGATCGAACGCCGCTTCGGTCTGAATCACATCGAACCCGCCACGCTCGAAGAGCTGGCCGATGAAATGGGCCTCACGCGCGAGCGTGTGCGCCAGATCCAACAGGAAGCGCTCGTGCGGTTAAAGCGCTTCTTCGCCTCTAACGGCGTTCGCAAAGACGCCGTTCTCTGACTTGATGACACCGATTCTTGTTTTCGACATCGAGACGATTCCCGATGTCGCCGGCATCCGCCGTCTCGAAGATTTGCCCGCCACGATGAGCGACGCCGAAGTCGCCGAGCACGCGTTCGCCGCGCGCCGCGAAAAGACAGGCGGCGATTTTCTGCCGCATCATCTGCAACGCATCGCCGCGATTTCCTGCGTGTTTCGCGATAACAACGGCTTTCGCGTGCGCTCGCTCGGCACGCTCGAAGACGGCGAGGCGGCGCTGGTGCAGTCGTTTTATCGCGTGATCGAGAAGTACACGCCGCAGCTCGTGTCGTGGAACGGCGGCGGCTTCGACCTGCCGGTGCTGAACTACCGCGCGCTCGTCAACGGCATTCCCGCCTACCGGTTCTGGGATCTCGGCGAAGACGACCGCGAGTTCAAGTGGAACAACTACATCAGCCGCTACCACGCGCGCCATACCGATCTCATGGACGTCCTCGCGATGTACCAGGCGCGCGCCAACGCGCCGCTCGACGCGCTCGCGAAGATGTGCGGCTTTCCCGGCAAGATGGGCATGGACGGCAGCCAGGTGTGGCAGGCGTATCAGGAAGGGCGCATCGAGGAAATCCGCAATTACTGCGAGACCGACGTCGTCAATACGTATCTGCTGTATTGCCGCTTTCAGTTGATTCGCGGTGCGTTCTCCGCCGCCGAATACGCCGACGAGATCAATCTCGTCAAGAACGCGCTCGCGCTCGAAACCGCGCCGCAATGGGCGGAATATCTGGCGGCGTTCGATCAATAGCCGTGGGGCCGCGTGCACGGAGCCGGGGCGTCGCTCGCGCCGGCTTCGTCTACAATCTCGCCTTTCCCCCAAGTTTGTCAGGAAGTAGCAGGTGTCCCGAACTGCCCACCATCGTCGCTCGCCGAAGCGCCCGTCGAAATACCACAAAGCCGCGCCGGCTCCGGCGCCCGTCATTACCGGCAACGAGCCGGTCGTCGAAATCGTTTCGCTCGATATGGAAGCGCGCGGCGTCGGCCGCATCGAGTCCGAAGACGGCACGCCCGGCAAGGTGATTTTCGTCGAAGGCGCGCTGCCCGGCGAGCGCGTGAGCTACTCGACACATCGCAGCAAGCCGAAGTTCGAACAGGCCGAAGTGGTGCAGGTGTTCCGCGAAAGCGTGATGCGCACGAAGCCAAAATGCACGTACTTCGACATTTGCGGCGGCTGTTCGATGCAGCATCTCGACATTCGCGCGCAGGTCGCGGTGAAGCAGCGTGTGCTCGAGGACAACCTTCAGCATCTCGCGAAGCTGCGCCCCGAAACGGTGTTCCGGCCGATTCACGGACCGGCCTGGGGTTATCGCTATCGCGCGCGTCTCGCCGTGCGTTTTCTGCCCGAAAAAGGCGGCATGCGCATTGGCTTTCACGAGAAGAAGAGCAGCTACATCGCGGATATGAAAACCTGCGAGGTGCTGCCGCCGCATGTGTCGGCGATGCTGATGCCGCTGCGCTTCATGGTGCGCAAGCTGTCCATCTACGACCGCATGCCGCAGCTCGAACTGGCGGTCGGCTCGTCGGTCACGGCGTTTGTCGTGCGCAATCTCGAGCCTTTGACTGCCGCCGACGAGCAGGTGCTGCGCGAGTTCGCCGACGAACACAAGGTGCAGTTCTGGATTCAGCCAGGCGGCCCGGACACGGTCACGCCGCTGTATCCGCTCGACGTGCAGCTCGACTACACGCTGCCCGAGTACGACATCCGCATGCCGTTCAAGCCGACCGACTTCACGCAGGTCAATCACGCGATCAACCGTGTGCTCGTGAGCCGCGCGCTGCGCCTGCTCGCGCCCGCGCGCACGGACCGCGTGCTGGATCTGTTCTGCGGCATCGGCAATTTCACGCTGCCGCTTGCGCGCATCGCGAGGGAAGTGGTGGGCATCGAAGGCAGCGACGTGCTGACCTCGCGCGCGCTGGCCAATGCCGAGCTGAACGGCGTGGCGGCGCATACGTCGTTTGCATGCCGCAATCTGTTCGAAGTCACCGCCGACGACATGCGCGCGCTCGGCCACTTCGACAAGTTTCTGGTCGACCCGCCGCGCGAAGGCGCACTGGCCGTCGCGAAGGCGTTGGCGGAAATCGCGCAAAGCGGCGATGGACCGCTGCCGAAGCGCATCGTCTACGTGTCGTGCAATCCGTCGACGCTTGCGCGCGACGCCGGTCTGCTCGTGCACGAGGCCGGCTACCGGCTGGTGGGTGCGGGCGTCGTCAACATGTTCCCGCATACGTCGCATGTGGAGTCGATTGCGTTGTTCGAGCGGGACTGATTCGGCTAGTCGATATGGCCAACCCATCCCGCTAACGCATAAAGCAAAACGCCACGACCGAAGTCGTGGCGTTTTGCTTTGCAACTCGTGTTCAGCCGCGGTTCAAACCGCGGCGCGGCTTAAAACTGCCACCAGGATTTTTCCTTACCCGGCCTTGCATGACCCGTGACGTACGGGCTGTCGGGGAAGGTGCCGGCGAGCACGCGCTTGGTGTCGTCGGCGAGTTGCGGCTGGTTCAGCCTCTGATACGACAGCATCATGATGTGCAGCGCGTCTTCGATAGCCGGTGCGTTCTTGTATTCCTTCAACGCGAGCTGCGCGCGATTGATCGCAGCCACATACGCGCCACGGCGGTAGTAGTAATCCGCCGCGTGGACTTCGTGCGACGCCAGCGCGTTCACGATGTAGCGCATGCGTTGCGCGGCGTCCGGCGCATATTTGCTGTTCGGATACCGGTCGACCACGACCTTGAACGCGTCGTACGACTCGCGCAGCGACTTCGGATCGCGCTCGCTCATGTCCTGGCCGGAAAAGCGGCCGAAGAGACCGAGGTCGTCGTTGAAGTGGATCATGCCCTTGAGATAGTACGCATAGGCGATGTCCGGGTGATCCGGGTGCAGCTGGATGAAGCGGTCGATAGCCTGATCGGCGGCCGCGGCTTCGTTATCTTTCCAGTTGCAATAAGCGACGTTGATCTGCGCCTGCTGGGCGAAGTGGCCGAACGGGTCGCGGCCTTCGAGCATTTCGAAGTACTTCGCGCACTTGCCGAAGTCGCCGCCGCTCAGGGCGTCGTTCGCCTCCGTATATAATTTGTTGTTGTTCCACGTTGCCGTTTCGTCGGTCTTCTCCGGCAGGCCGTGGCAAGCCGCAACAACCGCGACGGCTGCGGCACACGCAATGTATCCGGCCACTTTCCGGGCCGCGCTCTTCATGGCCTTCAAATTGATCGCCGCTTTAGTGATGGTGTTCAAGGCTCGCATTTTCCAGTCTAGCTTTACGTCCAGGTGACCCAGACTCAATGACCCGCTCAAATACTCCAGGCGCTGCAACCGGTGCCCGGAATAGCAACGAAGATTATAACGTAAGCGCCGACCCCTCCGACGCGTTGGGCCCCGATTCGCTCGACGACGACCTCCCCGCCGACGCGCTCGGCAAAGCCGCGCTCGCCAGCATGGTGCCGAGTGTGGCAAACCGTGTCGCGGACGAAACGCCGCGCAGTGTCGTGGTGCCCGACGAACTGGCAGGCGAGCGCCTCGACAAGGTGCTCGCGCGCCTTTTCCCCGAATTCTCGCGCAACCGCCTGCAAAGCTGGATCGAGGCGGAGCGCGTGCGGATCGACGGCAAACCGGCAAAGATTCGCCAGCCGGTGCCGCTTGGCGCGACCATCGAACTCGTGCCCGACCTGCTGCCCGAACAGCTCGCGTTCACGCCCGAACCGGTGCCGCTCGAGATCGTCTACGAAGACGACACGCTCGTCGTCATTAACAAGCCCGCCGGCATGGTCGTGCATCCGGCGGCCGGCAACTGGAGCGGGACCGTGCTCAACGGTCTGCTGTACCGCTACGGCGACGCCGCGGCGGGCTTGCCGCGCGCGGGCATCGTGCATCGGCTGGATAAGGAAACATCGGGGCTGATGGTGGTCGCGCGCACGCTCGAGGCGCAGACCGACCTCGTGCGCCAGTTGCAGGCGCGCACGGTCAAGCGCCGCTATCTCGCGCTCGTGTGGGGCAACATGCCCGAGGAAGGCACGATCGACGCACCCATCGGCCGCGATCCGCGCGAGCGCACGCGCATGGCCGTCGTGACCGGCGCATCGGGCAAACCGGCGCGCACGCATTTCCGGCGCGTCGATACGGCGATCTGGCAGCGTCAGCCGGTCACCGCGATTCACTGCGATCTCGAAACCGGCCGCACGCATCAGATCCGCGTGCACTGCGCGCATATCGGCCATCCGCTGCTTGGCGATCCGGTGTATGGGCGCGCGCGCGGCAAGCGCTCGGTGACGCCGCTGCCCGGCGAGTTCGCGCGCCAGGCGCTGCATGCATGGCGCCTCGGTCTGATTCATCCGAAGACCGGCCGCACGATGCAATGGCGCGCGGACGTGCCGGCAGATATCGCGGCGCTGTCGGCGGCGCTGGGTCTTGGTCGCGACGATGCGGGCGAATTCGACGAGACGTACTATGAGGAAGACGGCTACGAGGCCGCGGACTACGACGAGCACGACGACGCCGACGAGCACGATCCGCATGGCGAATACGACGAGCAGGACGAGTCCGACGAACCCGACGACCACAACCCACAGCAAGACAAGGACGATCGCGCATGACCAGCCTGCCCGAACTGAGCTTTGCCGATGTCGTGCAACCCGCGTGGAATGTGGCGCCGCGCGTGCGCGCGCTCGTCACGACGCGTAACGGCGGCGTGAGCAAGCCGCCGTTCGGTCGCTGGCGCGACGGCGCGGACGAACCCGGCGGCCTGAACCTGGGCATGAAGTCCGGCGACGATCCCGCCGTGGTCGCGGCCAATCGGGCGCGGCTCCTCACGCTGGCAGGCGTCGCCGATGCCGCGTGGCTCGATCAGGTTCACGCGGCGCGCATCGTGCGAGCCGAGGACGCGCTTCGCGAAGCGCAAGCGAACGGCAAGCCGACGCAAGCGGACGCGAGCGTCACGGATCGCGCGGGCATCGCGTGCGTGGTGATGATCGCGGACTGCATGCCGGTGCTTCTGTGCGACGAAACCGGCCGTGCAGTGGGCGCGGCGCACGCGGGCTGGCGCGGACTCGCGGCGGGCATCGTCGAGCAGACGGCCGGCCGCGTCGCCGAACTCGCCGGCGTAGAAGCGCACACGTTGCACGCGTATCTCGGACCTTGCATTGGACCGCAATCGTTCGAAGTCGGGCCCGACGTGCGCGACGCGTTCCTCGACGGCGCGAATGCAAGCGAACGCGATGCAACCGCGAGCGCCTTCGTCGCGCATCCGCGAAACGACGGTAAATATCTTGCGGATCTTCCGGCGCTGGCTCGTCTGCGTTTGCAGCGGCTCGGCGTGACGCGCGTTGTCGGCGGCGACATGTGCACGGTTAGCGAACGCGAGCGCTTCTATTCATACCGCCGCGATCGTGAGACAGGGCGCATGGCCGCATTGATCTGGCTCGACAACGAAGCTCAGACACTCGGCGACTGAGGCGAGCGCGACTCGCATTTTGCTGCGCTGCCGGAAGTGTCGAAGGAATCGTTTCGTCCGTTAATACCCGCATTAACACCGAGCAATAAATGTGAATTAAGCGCGGCAATACAGCGTTTTTTCGCAATCCGCCATTCGATTGACATATGTCTGAAAATGCCGGCCAGTGATACAGGGAAAACGATAATTAAAAAACTATCGCACTGCGGCAAAATCGGGAACAAGCATTGACATGCCTTGCGATGGGGAGCAAGAATGTTCCTCACAGCTCCTCGTACATGGGACAGGGCGTGACGAGGGCGCGAGCGATCGCCCACGTGCGCAAGAACCTGCCTCTCAACCGTCCGCAAGGACTTACCGGTCAAAAGCAGGTATGGCAGCTCCTCATTCCCCAGCTTCCCCCAGCACCGACTCCTCGAAGGAGCAAACGCAGCAGGCCGGCACCAGTGGCGCGAGCGGCGCCGCAGCGACCGCGGGCCTTCAGCCATTTTTCGACGCGTGGTTAAACGCCTGGCGCTCGTTGGGCGCAGGAACGGCAGCCGGCGGCAACGGCGCGCCGTTCGCGATGCCGCAATTTCCTCCAGTTCAAGGCGCGGCGCCGTGGAGCGTGCCCGGCATGCCGTCGATGCCTTCGTTCCCTGGCATGCCTGACTTCAGCAAGCTCGCAGCGGGTGCTGTGGGTGCCGCGGGTGGGATACCCGGCATGCCGTCGTTCGCCGGTCTGAGCCTACCTGCCGCGGCGATTCCTCCTGAACGTCTGCAGAAACTGCAAGCCGACTACACGCGTGAAGCGATGGTGCTGCTGCAGCAGGCGAGCGGCGGTGGCGCGGCGCCGAAAGCGCCCGAACTGAAGGACCGCCGCTTCAGTTCCGACGCATGGAGCGCCACGCCGGCCTTCGCATTCACCGCCGCATGGTATCTGCTGAACGCGCGCTATCTACAGGAAATGGTCGACGCGCTCGAGACCGAACCGAAAGTGCGCGAGCGCATCCGCTTCGCCGTTCAGCAATGGACGGCTGCGGCGTCGCCGAGCAATTTCCTAGCGTTGAATCCGGAGGCGCAAAAGACGTTGCTCGAGAGCCAGGGCGAGAGCTTGCGGCAAGGCGTGATGAATCTGCTTGCCGACATGCAGCGCGGCAAGATCTCGCAGACGGACGAATCGCGTTTCGTGGTCGGCGAAAATCTCGCGACCACCGAAGGCTCGGTCGTGTTCGAAAACGACCTGATGCAGTTGATCCAGTACAAGCCGCGCACGGCGACCGTGCGCGAGCGGCCGCTTCTGATCGTGCCGCCTTGCATCAACAAGTACTACATTCTCGATCTGCAGCCGGAGAACTCGCTCGTCGCCCATGCGCTCGATTCGGGCCACCAGGTGTTCCTGATTTCGTGGCGCAATGCGGACGCCTCCATCGCGCATAAGACGTGGGACGACTACGTCAGCGAGGGCGTGTTCACCGCGATGCAAACCGTGAGCAAGATCAGCGGACGCGAGCAGATCAACACGCTCGGCTTCTGCATCGGCGGAACGATGCTCGCCACCGCGCTCGCGGTTGCGGCGGCGCGCGGCGAACATCCGGCCGCGTCCATGACGCTGCTCACTTCGATGCTCGACTTTTCGGACACCGGCGTGCTCGATATTTTCGTCGACGAAGCGCATGTGCAAATGCGCGAGCAGACCATCGGCGGCAAGAACGGTGCGCCGCCGGGACTCATGCGCGGCATCGAATTCGCCAACACGTTTTCGTTCCTGCGTCCGAACGACCTGGTGTGGAACTACGTCGTCGACAATTATCTGAAGGGACGCACACCGGTGCCGTTCGACCTGCTGTACTGGAACAGCGACTCCACGAGCCTGCCCGGTCCCATGTACGTCTGGTATCTGCGCAACACATATCTCGAGAACCGTCTGCGCGAGCCGGGTGGAGTGACCACCTGCGGCGAGCCGGTCGATCTGTCGAAGATCGACGTGCCCACCTTCATTTACGGTTCACGCGACGACCATATCGTGCCGTGGCCGTCGGCCTATGCGTCGGCGCCGCTCCTCACCGGACCGTTGAAGTTCGTGCTCGGCGCGTCGGGTCATATCGCGGGTGTCATCAACCCGCCCGCGAAAAACAAGCGCAGCTACTGGACGCTCGAGGGCGAGCAGAAGAGCTTGCCGGAGAACCCGGACGACTGGCTCGGCGAGGCGAAGGAAGTGCCCGGAAGCTGGTGGCCCGAGTGGACCACGTGGCTCGATCAGTACGGCGGCAGGAAAGTGAAGCCGCGCGCCGCGGCGGGCTCGGAGGAATTCCCGGTCATCGAGCCGGCGCCGGGCCGCTACGTGCGCAAGCGCGAGTAAGAACACGATCTCAGATGCCACCCAACGCAACGGGGCAAGACGAGCTAGCAGGTTCACGAGCAACGAGATTTTTAACTTGACGGGCCCCGGCCTGATTGGCCGCGAAGCCCGGAGGATATGGAAATGACTGATGTTGTGATCGTATCGGCCGCGCGTACGGCAGTGGGCAAATTCGGCGGGTCGCTGGCGAAGATCGCCGCGCCCGAACTCGGCGCGACTGTGATTCGCGCGGTGCTGGAACGTGCGGGCCTGAAGCCCGAGCAGGTGAGCGAAGTGATCCTGGGCCAGGTGCTGACGGCGGGCTCGGGACAGAATCCGGCGCGCCAGTCGTTGATCAAGGCGGGGCTGCCCTCGGCGGTGCCCGGCATGACGATCAACAAGGTCTGCGGTTCGGGCCTCAAAGCGGTGATGCTCGCGGCCAACGCGATCATCGCGGGCGACGCGGACATCGTGATCGCCGGCGGTCAGGAAAACATGAGCGCGGCGCCGCACGTGCTGCCGGGCTCGCGCGACGGCTTCCGCATGGGCGACGCCAAGCTCGTGGACACGATGATCGTCGACGGTCTGTGGGACGTGTACAACCAGTATCACATGGGCGTGACGGCGGAAAACGTCGCGAAGGAATTCGACATCACGCGCGAACAGCAGGACGCGTTCGCGGCGCTGTCGCAGAACAAGGCGGAAGCCGCGCAGAAGTCGGGCCGTTTCGACGACGAAATCGTGCCGGTCGAGATTCCGCAGCGCAAGGGCGACCCGGTGCGTTTCGCCACCGACGAGTTCGTGCGTCACGGCGTGACGGCCGAGTCGCTGGCAGGTCTGAAGCCGGCGTTCTCGAAGGAAGGCACGGTCACGGCGGCTAACGCGTCGGGTCTGAACGACGGCGCGGCGGCTGTGGTCGTCATGTCCGCGAAAAAGGCCGAAGCGCTCGGTCTCACGCCGCTTGCGCGCATCAAGGCGTACGCGAACGCGGGCGTGGATCCGAAGATCATGGGCATGGGTCCGGTGCCGGCGTCGAAGCGCTGTCTGGAGCGCGCGGGCTGGAGCGTGAACGATCTCGATCTGATGGAGATCAACGAAGCCTTCGCCGCGCAGGCGCTCGCCGTGCACAAGCAGATGGGCTGGGACACGTCGAAGATCAACGTGAACGGCGGCGCGATCGCGATCGGCCATCCGATCGGCGCGTCCGGCTGCCGGATTCTCGTCACGCTGCTGCACGAAATGCAGAAGCGCGATGCGAAGAAGGGCCTGGCTTCGCTGTGCATCGGCGGCGGCATGGGCGTCGCGCTGGCGCTCGAGCGCGTTTGACGACGATCCGCACGCCGACCGCGCACAGGCGTCGTACACGGTGTTGACGTGCGCCGCTTTGCGACTCCGGCGCGCGCTCGTGTGACGCCCGAGAGCGGCCTCGCCGGCCGGTCGCCCGGCGGCAGTGTGGACAAAGCATCAGGCGAGGGTAGAGGTAGCCGGCTGGGGCAGCCGGCCGGCGCCTCAAGAACGACAACGGAGTCTAGGTTATGACACAGCGAATTGCGTATGTAACGGGCGGAATGGGCGGCATCGGCACGAGCATTTGCCAGCGCCTGCACAAGGAAGGCTACAGGGTCGTCGCGGGCTGCGGCCCGAATTCGCCGCGCCGCGTGAAATGGCTCGAAGAGCAGAAGGCGCTCGGCTTCGACTTCGTCGCATCCGAAGGCAACGTCGGCGACTGGGAATCGACCAAGGCCGCGTTCGACAAGGTCAAGGCCGAAGTCGGCGAGATCGACGTGCTGGTGAACAACGCGGGCATCACGCGCGACGTCGTGTTCCGCAAGATGACGCACGAAGACTGGACCGCGGTGATCGATACCAACCTGACCAGTCTCTTCAACGTCACCAAGCAGGTGATCGACGGGATGGTGGAGCGCGGCTTTGGGCGCATCATCAATATTTCGTCGGTGAACGGGCAGAAAGGGCAGTTCGGCCAGACCAACTACTCGACCGCGAAGGCCGGCATTCACGGCTTCACGATGTCGCTCGCGCAGGAAGTGGCCACCAAGGGCGTGACGGTCAACACCGTGTCGCCTGGCTACATCGGCACGGACATGGTCAAGGCGATCCGCCCCGACGTGCTCGAAAAGATCGTTGCGACGATTCCGGTGCGCCGCCTCGGCCGGCCGGATGAAATCGGCTCGATCGTCGCGTGGCTCGCGTCCGAAGAATCGGGTTTTTCCACGGGTGCCGATTTCTCGCTGAACGGCGGTTTGCATATGGGCTGAGCAAGCGGCGCGCCGCTCACGAGGCAGCGCGCCCCGCTCGGATGGTTCCGGCGGCGTCCCGTTGCGCAACGGCCCGATTGCGCAGCCGGCACGCCGTCCGCGCTTTACTTGCGCTCAAAGGCGTTACATGACTACTACTACAAAGAAAGCAGCCGAACGACTGATCAAGAAATATCCGAATCGGCGGCTTTACGATACCGAGACAAGCACGTACATCACGCTGACGGACGTCAAGCAACTCGTGCTGGACCAGGAGGATTTCAAGGTTATCGATGCGAAGAGCAACGAGGACCTGACGCGCGCGATCCTGCTGCAAATCATTCTCGAAGAGGAGAGCGGCGGGCTGCCGATGTTCTCGTCGTCGATGCTGTCGCAGATCATCCGTTTCTACGGCCATGCGATGCAGGGCATGATGGGCACGTATCTGGAGAAGAACATCCAGGCGTTCATCGACATTCAGGCGAAGCTCGCCGACCAGTCGAAGAACCTGTACGAAGGCAAGGCGATGAACCCGGAGGTCTGGTCGCAATTCATGAACATGCAGGCGCCGATGATGCAAGGCATGATGACCAGCTACATCGAGCAGTCGAAAAACATGTTCGTGCAGATGCAGGAGCAGATGCAGAACCAGGCGAAGTCGATGTTCGCGACGTTCCCGTTCACGCCGGGCGGCGCGAACTCCGCGGCACCGTCTGCTACCGCCACTCCGCAGGCGAATCCGGAGCCGGAGAAGAAGTGACGTAGGGTTGTGTCGGCGCTCGCGCTCGTTGCGGACGGCGGGTAAGCGAGCGGCTCAGGCGCGGGCTCGGGTCCGAACGCGTGCCCCGACGTGTGCCCCGACGTGTGCCCAATGCGCGCGGTACAATAGCGGGTTGCGTGCGCGGGGCGCTGAATCTTCAGCAGTCGGGGACATGGGTTTCTGAGCCGCCTGTCCTTGCCACACCGCTTGCCGCACCATCCCCGATCCCCATTGTCGCCACGTCACCGCTATCCGCCGGATTCACCTATGTCGCAAACCACTTCTTCCGCCTCGCCGACGCCTTCCAGTCCGAAGGTAGGGTTCGTTAGCCTCGGCTGCCCAAAAGCTTTAGTCGATTCCGAGCAGATCATCACGCAGCTGCGCGCCGAAGGCTACGAGATTTCGGGCACCTATGACGGCGCGGACCTCGTGGTCGTCAATACCTGCGGTTTCATCGACGAAGCGGTGCAGGAAAGCCTCGACGCGATCGGCGAGGCGCTGAACGAAAACGGCAAGGTGATCGTGACCGGCTGCCTCGGCGCGAAGAAGAGCGCGAGCGGCTCGGGCCTCATCGAAGAAGTGCATCCGAAAGTGCTGGCCGTGACCGGCCCGCATGCGGTCGGCGAAGTGATGCAGCACGTTCACATGCATCTGCCCAAGCCGCACGATCCGTTTGTCGATCTCGTGCCGCCCGCGGGCGTCAAGCTCACGCCGCGCCATTACGCGTACCTCAAAATTTCCGAAGGCTGCAATCATCGCTGCACCTTCTGCATCATTCCGTCGATGCGCGGCGACCTCGTGTCGCGTCCGGTCGCCGAAGTGATGCTGGAAGCCGAGAATCTGTTCAAGTCCGGCGTGAAGGAACTGCTCGTCATTTCGCAGGACACGAGCGCCTACGGCGTCGACGTCAAATATCGCACCGGGTTCTGGAACGGCAAGCCGATCAAGACGCGCATGACCGATCTCGTCGGCGCGCTCGGCGAACTGGCCGCGCAATACGGCGCGTGGGTGCGTCTGCATTACGTGTATCCGTACCCGAGCGTCGACGAAGTCATTCCGATGATGGCGTCGGGCCCGTACAAGGGCCACGTGCTGCCGTATCTCGACGTGCCGTTCCAGCACGCGCATCCCGAAGTGCTCAAGCGCATGAAGCGCCCGGCCAACGCCGAGAAGGTGATGGAGCGCGTGAAGGCGTGGCGCGAGATGTGTCCGGACCTCACGATCCGCAGCACGTTTATCGCGGGCTTTCCCGGCGAAACCGAGGAGCAGTTCCAGACGCTGCTCGACTTCATCCGCGAAGCCGAACTGGATCGCGTGGGCTGCTTCGCGTATTCGCCGGTCGAAGGCGCAACGGCGAACGAGCTCGACGGCGCGTTGCCGGACGAAGTTCGCGAAGAGCGTCGCGCGCGCTTCATGGAAGTGGCCGAACAAGTGTCGGCCAAACGGATCGCGAAGAAGGTCGGCAAGACGCTGAAAGTGCTCGTCGACGAAATCAACGCCGACGGCGGCATTGGCCGCACGGCCGCGGATGCGCCGGAGATCGACGGCGTCGTGTATATCGCGCCGGCCGCGAAGGCGTCGAAGCGTTACAAGGTCGGCGACTTCGTGTCGGTGAAAATCACCGGCGCGGACGGTCACGACCTGTGGGGCGAGGTCTGAACGATGACGGTGAACACGCCCGCTAACCCGGACATCCTCGCGCTCGGCGAGGCGATGATCGAGTTCAACCAGTCGGCGAAAGGCGAGCCGAAGTATCTGCAAGGCTTCGGCGGCGATACGTCGAACTTCTGCATCGCGGCAGCGCGGCAAGGTGCGCGGACGGGCTTCGTGTCCGCGGTCGGCGCCGATCATTTCGGACGGCTGCTGATCGACCTGTGGGAACGCGAGAATGTGGACACGGCGCAGGTGCGCGTCGATCCGCAGGCGTCGACCGGCGTGTATTTCGTATCGCACGGTCCGGACGGCCACGCGTTCGACTATCTGCGCGCGGGCTCGGCGGCGAGCCGCTATGCGCCGCATGACCTGCCGCTCGACGCGATTGCCGCGGCCAAGGTCATCCATCTGTCGGGCATCAGTCTCGCGATCAGCCTGTCCGCATGCGATGCCGCGCTCGAGGCGATCGCGCATGCTCGCGCCAACGGCGTGCGCGTGAGCTTCGACACGAATCTGCGCCTCAAGCTGTGGCCACTGAACCGCGCGCGCGCCGTGATGCTCGAAGCGATCCGGCAAACCGACATCTGCCTGCCGAGCTGGGACGACGTCACCGAGCTGACCGGTTTGACGGGCCGCGACGAGATCGTCGACTTTCTGCTGTCGCACGGTCCGCGAGTGGTGGCGCTGAAGCTCGGCAAGGACGGCTCGTATATCGCGACGCCGGATGAACGGCGCGTCGTGCCGGGCCACGTCGTCAATGCGGTCGATGCAACCGGCGCGGGCGATTGCTTCGGCGGCGCGTTTATCGCGCGCCTCGTCGAGGGCGATGATCCATTCGAAGCCGCGCGTTATGCGAACGTTGCGGCGGCGCTGTCCACGCAAGGCTATGGCGCGGTCGCGCCGGTTCCTTCGCGCGCGGCGGTCGAAGAGATTCTGGCGGGCTGAGCGTCGTAAAGTCGCGATGCCGGTCACGCCGCAGCAAAACTATCGGCAGAGACTGAAAGAGGAGCGAACGATGCAACGGGACGTAGTGGTGGTGAGCGGTGTGCGTACGGCAATCGGCGGTTTCGGCGGCAGTCTGAAGGATATTGCGCCGACCGAACTCGGCGCGCGCGTCGTGCGCGAGGCGCTGCTGCGCGCCAACGTGTCCGGCGACGAAGTCGGGCACGTCGTGTTCGGCAATGTCGTGCATACCGAACCGAAAGACATGTATCTTGCGCGCGTGGCCGCGATCAACGGCGGCGTCGCGCAGCACACGCCCGCGCTCACCGTCAACCGCCTGTGCGGCTCGGGCTTGCAGGCCATCGTCTCGGCCGCGCAGAGCGTGCTGCTCGGCGACGCCGACATCGCGATCGGCGGCGGCGCGGAGAACATGAGCCGCGCGCCTTACTCGATGCCCGCCGCGCGCTTCGGTCAGCGCATGGGCGACGCGCGGCTCGTCGACATGATGGTCGGCGCGCTCAACGATCCGTTCCAGTCGATCCATATGGGCGTGACCGCGGAAAACGTCGCGCGCAAATACGAAATTTCGCGCGAGGCGCAAGACGCGCTCGCACTAGAATCGCATCGCCGCGCGGCGCACGCGATCACGAACGGCTACTTCAAGGAACAGATCCTGCCGATCACGTTGGCGTCGAAGAAAGGCGACGTCATATTCGACACCGACGAACACGCGCGCATGAACGCATCGGCGGAAGACTTTTCGAAGCTCAAGCCCGTGTTCGCGAAGGAAAACGGCACGGTGACGGCGGGCAATGCGTCGGGCATCAACGACGCGGCCGCGGCCGTCGTGCTGATGGAGCGCGGCGTCGCCGAGCAGCGCGGCATCAAGCCGTTGGCGCGGCTCGTGTCGTACGCGCATGCGGGTGTCGATCCGGCTTATATGGGCATCGGTCCGGTGCCCGCGACGCGTAAGGCGCTCGAGCGCGCCGGCCTGACGGTCGCCGACCTCGACGTGATCGAGGCCAACGAGGCGTTCGCCGCGCAAGCCTGCGCGGTCAGCAAGGAACTGCGCTTCGATCCGGCCAAGGTCAACCCGAACGGCTCGGGCATTTCGCTCGGTCATCCGATCGGCGCGACCGGCGCGCTGATCACCGTGAAGGCGCTGTACGAACTGCAGCGCATCGGCGGGCGCTACGCGCTCGTGACGATGTGCATCGGCGGCGGGCAGGGCATCGCGGCGGTCTTCGAGCGGATCTGAGTTTTACGAACGGTGTCGCGAAAGGCGCACGAACTGTATCAAGCAATGAGGATCGACGGATGCGGGAAGTGAAATCGGTGGAAGGCGCGGTACGCCGGCGCGGCTGGGCGGCGACGAGTGTTGCCGCATTGCTCTCGGTGAGCGCGGTGGCCTGGTTTCCGGGCGCGGCCTGCGCGCAGAGCGACGCAGTCAAGGAACTTGCCGCACCGCCGCCGATCCAGTTGCCGCTCAAGCCGAGCCCCGAATTCGCGAAATTGCCGCGCTACAGCGGCACGCTCGGCTCGCGGCCAATCGTGCTGCGCCTAGGCCCGAAAGCCGACGACCCGGCGGGCGTCCACGGCGAATACCAGTTCGCGGATACCGGCGAAGTGATCCTGATCGCGGGGGATCGTGACGGCGACACGCTCGAAGTCGAGGAGTCGAACGACGGCACGCACATCACAGGGAACTGGGTCGGCAAGTTCGCCGCCGACGGTTCGCTGGCCGGCGAGCGGATGAACGTCGACGATTCCGACCCGCAGCCGTTCGATCTGAAGCCGCTGGCGGCGGGGCAAGCGGTGCCGGCCGCGGGGAAGCCGGGTAATGTGACTGCGCCTGCTGCAACCGCACCTTCGTTGCCGGCTCAATCCGCACCCGCAACCGGCGCCGGTCATCCGGTGGGCGGCGTCAGCAATCTCCAAACCGGCGAGTAATCGCGCCACGGCGCGAGCCTCGCGGCCCTTGCGCCCGCCGCGGCGAAAATCCGCCGACTCGTCTACTCTTGCGTGAACGGCGCGGCATTGTCCGCTCGTCGCATTGTCTTTTTCATCGAATTCGCCATGACCCAATCAAAACTCAAGCGGGCTTTGCAAACCCGCATCGTGCAAGCCGAAGACCAACTCACGCCGGGCTTCGAGTCTTTCTCCGTGCCGGTGACGCGTGCATCGACGGTCGTATTTCCCGATCTCGCGACGATGCGCGCGCTCGACTGGAAAAACGACGCGCAGTGGCGCTACGGCCTGCATGCGACGCCCACGTCGTTAGCGCTCGCGCAGCGCCTTGCCGCCATCGAGGGCGGCAATCACGCGCTGTTGCAGCCGTCGGGCTTGTCGTCGATTTCGAACGTGTACTTCGGGCTTGTGAAGTCGGGCGACGACGTGCTGATTCCCGATAACGTCTACTCGCCGAATCGCGATCACGCCGACTGGCTCGCGCGCGATTTCGGCGTGACGGCGCGCTACTACGATCCGATGATCGGCGCGGGAATCGCCGACCTGATCCAGCCGAACACGCGGCTCATCTGGCTCGAAGCGCCCGGCTCGGTGACGATGGAAGTGTCCGACGTGCCCGCGATCACGGCCGCGGCCCGCGCGCGCAACGTCGTCACGGCGATCGACAACACGTGGTCCGCCGGCCTCGCTTTCCGGCCGTTCGATCACGGCGTGGATATTTCGGTGCAGGCGCTGACCAAGTACCAATCGGGCGGCGGCGACGTGCTGATGGGCGCGACCATTACCGTCGATCGCGAGTTGCATCTGAAGCTGAAGTCGGCGCGCATGCGCATGGGCCTCGGCGTATCGTCGGATGACTGCTCGCTGATTCTGCGCAGCCTGCCGACCATGCAGGTACGCTTTCAGCAGCACGACCGCTCGGCGCTCGCGCTCGCGCAGTGGCTGAAGACGCGGCCGGAGATTGCCGCGGTGCTGCATCCCGCCATCGCCGACTGTCCAGGCCATGAATTTTACGAACGCGACTTCACGGGCGCGGGCGGACTGTTTTCCGTCGTGTTCGACGCCCGCTATAGTGCGGCGCAAATCGACACGTTCTGCGAGTCGCTGGAGCTCTTTGCCATCGGCTGGAGTTGGGGCGGGGCGCATAGCCTCGTGATGCCATACGACATCGCATCGATGCGGACTGAGGCGCAGTGGCCGCATCGCGGCACGCTGGTCCGGTTCTATATCGGCCTTGAGGAAGAGGCGGATCTGCGTGCGGACATCGAGCAGTGTTTGGCGGCGCTCGCGTGAAGCTTAGGCAAACCTGATGTGAATTTTCCGCGCCGCGACGACGCAATGTTGCAGCGACACAAGCCCACTGGACTTCGGTTTTCAGTGGGCTTTTTTCTTATGCTTTGCCTCACGAACTAGCCGTTTGGCTGAATAGCCGCGGCAGTGCGCAAACGCTACGATCGTGCGTATCCGACTTCACTGCCGAGCACGACCGCGAGCTTCGATGAACCTATTCTTCTGGATGTTGCTGAACCTCGGCGTGCCGATCGTCGGCCCTGTCTTCACGCTGGCGCTCGTCGCGCCGGCACATGGCTGGACGGTGGCGAAAGAATTGATTGCCGACTCGATCAAGGACGGACAACTGTTCTGGTGTGCGATCGGTCTGTGCGCTGCCGGAGTGTATGAGCTGGTGACGGCGTTGGAACAAGGCAGCGCTGCTGCGCCGATTCTGGAGTCGGGGATTGTCGCTTTTTGCCTGCTCGCGTTTGCGTGTTCTATTGTGGTGATGACGTGTCTTTTGAGCGCTTACTACGACCGTATAGCGACGGTCGTCAGTTACCATCGCAGCCGAGCCGGCGGCGGGAATTTCTCCCCAATGGCAATCGGCTTTTCGATCGTACTGACGTGTATCACGGCTGTTCTGTTCGTCATCCTACATATCCTGCTCGTGCCGATTTATTAGATAGCAGTGCCTTTATACTGCCCCTCTCAGGGAGGCGCTTATGAACAAACTAGTCACGTTCCTCGCATCGGAGGAGAATCACAGGCGAATTTTGAAGTGGGCTGCGATGCTCGTGGCCCTTGACGTGAGCTTCATCTCGGTCGTCTTGCTGCTCGAGTTTATGAAAAGATAAGCTCTGTCGGCTGCGCCGCCAGGCGCAGCTATCGCGGCCTGACGTCACGCATCCATCACGCTTCAAACAACCGCAACAACCCGTCGAGCCCCACGTAGTTGAACGCCACGCTGGCCGCTTCGCGTACTACCGGCTTCGCACGGAACGCGACCGAAAGTCCGGCTTCCGCCATCATCTTCAGGTCGTTTGAACCGTCGCCCATTGCAATCGCGCGCGACGGCTCCATGTTCAGTTGCGCACAGGTCTCGCGCAGCGTGCGCGCTTTGACATCGGCATTGACGATTTCGCCGAGCACTTTGCCGGTCAGCTTGCCGTCGACGATCTCGAGCGTATTGGCGCGCGTGAAGTCGAGTCCAAGCCGCGCCTTCAGCTTCTCGGTGAAGAAGTTGAAACCGCCCGAGACGAGCAGCGTTTTCAGCCCGGCTTCTTTTGCGCCTGCCAGCATCCGCTCGGCGCCTGGCGAGAGTTGCAGGCGTTCTTCGTACACGCGTTCGAGCGCGCTCGCGTCGAGGCCCTTCAGAAGCGCCACGCGGCGCGTCAGGCTTTCGTTGAAGTCCTTGATTTCGCCGCGCATCGAGGCTTCGGTGATCGCCGCCACTTCCGCTTTCAGGCCGCAGAAATCGGCGATCTCATCGATACATTCGATCGTGATCAGCGTCGAATCCATGTCCATTGCCACGAGCCCGAAGTCGCGCAAGCGGCGGCCGCTTTCGACAAACGCGTAGTCCAGCCGATGCGTGCCGCAATAGACGTCGAGGTCGGGGCGCTGCGCGACGTCGGCGTCGGCAATGCGAATCGCGGTCGCATCGATGACGGTCGCGTGCGTGCCGCGTGCGAGCGCGACGAGCGTCTTGTGGTGATCGGCGGAAAGAGGCGTGGGGCTTTGGATGACGAGGTTCATGAACGACGCATTGACGCGGGAAGTGATGCAGGAAAGGGCGAGCGCGAAGGGGGCGCGGAAAATGCCGCTATTGTAACGGCTCGGGGGCTAGGGGGCCGTCCTAGTGCTTTGCTGCCGCCAGCGAGCGCCTCTCAGCGCGTGAAACGCAAACCGGGCATTGGCGGCAGTGCAATCCACGTCCGCCCGGTTCATACTTACGCATCAAACCACGCTCACTGCTTACTGCCATCGCACGCTGAAGCCGCCGCGAGATTTGGCGTGAAGTTCAAACGGACTTCATGCACTGAAGTGCCGCGAAGCAGTGGCAACGCACAGCCAATGTACAGGCAAAGCACACGCAAAACGCAAAACGCAGCGAGCGCCCGACCAAAACACGCCCCGCAACACACGAGCACAGAAACACACGAGCACAGAAACACACGAGCACAGAAACACACAACAAGGAGACAACGCATGTCCACGGCGACCGCCGACGCAGCCACCCTCGCGCGCAACTTCGATCTGCGCCACCTGAGCCCCGAGTTCTATGCGGACCCATACCCGGTCTACCACGCGCTGCGCGCTCACGAACCCGTCAAGCGCATGCCGGACGGCTCGCTCTTTCTCACGCGCTTTCGCGACGTGCAGGCGGTGTACCGCGACCCGAAAACCTTCAGTTCGGACAAGACCGTCGAATTCCGTCCGAAGTACGGCGACTCGCCGCTCTACACGCATCACACCACGAGTCTCGTATTCAACGATCCGCCGCGCCATACGCGGGTGCGCAAGCTGATCGCCGGCGCGTTGACCGCGCGAGCGATTGCGGCAATGGAGCCGGGTCTGGTCCAACTCGTCGACGGTTTGCTGGACGCCGCTGCCGAGCGCGGACGCATCGACCTGATCGGCGACTTCGCGTCGGCGATTCCGGTGGAGATCATCGGCAATCTGCTCGACGTGCCGCATGCCGAACGCGCCCCGTTGCGCGACTGGTCGCTCGCGATTCTCGGCGCGCTCGAACCGTCGCTCACCGACGCGCAGTTCGAGCGCGGCAACCGTGCCGTCAGCGAATTCGTCGATTATCTGCGCGGCCTGGTCGCGCGGCGCCGACGCGAGCCGGGCGATCCGCAGCACGATGTGCTGACGCGGCTGATTCAGGGCGAGGCCGGCGGCGAGCAATTGTCGGAAGAAGAACTGCTGCAAAACTGCATCTTCATACTGAATGCAGGCCATGAAACCACCACCAATCTGATCGGCAACGGGCTCGTTACGCTGACCGAATGGCCGGACCAACGCGCGGCCTTGCTCGCCGAACCGTCGTTGATCGAATCGGCTATCGAGGAATGCCTGCGCTACGAGAGCTCGAACCAGCTCGGCAACCGCATGACGACTGTCGATACCGAAATCGGCGGCCAGCCGGTCGCGCGCGGCACGCCGGTCACGTTGTGCATCGGCGCGGCGAATCGCGATCCCGAGCAGTTCGCCGAGCCCGACCGCTTCGACATCCGCCGCGAGCCGAACCGGCATCTTGCTTTTGGCTTTGGCATCCATCAATGCGCGGGGCTTTCGCTCGCACGGCTCGAAGCGCGGATCGCCATCGGACGTTTCGTTCGACGTTTTCCGTCGTATCAGCTCGATGGCGAGCCCACGCGCGGCGGACGCGTGCGTTTTCGCGGCTTCGCGGAAGTACCGTTGTTGTGTCGATAGAAGGCGAGGCAGCAATACGCGGGACTCCGTAGTTCTTGCCGCCATCATGCAAGAGTTACAGCACGGCGCGCGCCGATGACGGCGCGCCCGCGCCGTGCGTCGGCAGAGCGCCGTGGCATGCTTGCTGCTTCTCCTAGATTCCAGGCCCAGGGGAGCGCACGATGGCACACATGATCTGGAAAGGCGCGATCAGCTTCGGCCTTGTCCACGTACCGGTGCAGTTATATCCGGCCACGAAATCGGAAAAGGTCGGCTTCAATCTGCTCGACAAGCGCACGATCGATCCGGTCGGCTACAAGCAGATCAACAAGCGCACCGGCAAGGACGTGACGCGCGATAACATCGTGCGCGGCTTCGAGTACGAGAAGGACAAGTACGTCGTCCTGAGCGACGAGGAAATCCGCGCGGCCAATCCCGAGTCGACGCAGACCGTGGATATCCTCGCGTTCGTCGACGCCCCGGACATCTCGTTTCTCTATCTCGACACGCCTTACTTCCTGACGCCCGATCGCAAAGGCGAAAAAGTCTATGCGCTGCTGCGTGAGGCGATGAAATCATCGGGCAAGGTCGGCGTCGCAAGCGTCGTGCTGCACAACAAGCAGCATCTCGCGGCGCTGATTCCGGTCGGGCCCGTGCTCGCTTTGAACACGCTGCGCTGGGCCGACGAGGTCCGCGATTTCGACGAATTCAAGTTGCCCGCCGAAGGCGCCAAGGCCGCCGGCGTGAGCGCGCGCGAGCTCGACATGGCGCAGAAACTGATCGACGACATGAGCGACACGTGGGACCCGTCGAAATATCACGACACGTTCCGCGACGACATCATGGCGCTCGTCGAGCGCAAGGTCCGCGAGGGCAAGACCGAGGAAATCACCGACATCGAAGCGCCGCGCGAATCGCGTCAATCGGCGGATATTCTCGATTTGTCCGATCTGCTCAAACGTAGCCTAGGACGCGGTAAGAGCAAGCCCGCGTCGGGCTCGCGCAAGCGTGCCGCCGACGATGAAGCCGCCGACGAAAACTCGGAGGCGGAAGAAGACAGCGGCTCGACGGCAGCGCCTAAAAAGTCACGCTCGACGCGCACGTCTCGCGCCAGCACGAGCGGCGGCAAGACCGGCCGCGCCGCCGCGAAGTCGACGACGGCTTCGCGCAAACGCCGCGCGGCGGCATGACGACACTCCATGAACGACAGACTCGACCTCTATAACCGCAAGCGCCGCTTCGACGAAACGCCGGAGCCCGCGGGCACCGCCGCGAAAAAGCGCGGCAGCCGCGGCGCCACCCGGCCGACAGTCGAACAGGGCCTCTCCTACGTGATCCAGGAACACCACGCACGGCGTCTGCACTATGACTTCCGGCTCGAACTGAACGGCGCGCTGCTGTCGTGGGCCGTGCCGAAAGGGCCGAGCCTCGATCCGTCAGTGAAGCGCCTCGCCGTGCATGTCGAAGACCATCCGGTCGAATACGGGACGTTCGAAGGCGAGATTCCGCCGGGCAATTACGGCGCGGGCACAGTCATCGTATGGGACCGCGGCACGTGGGAACCTGTCGGCGGCCCGGCCGAAGCGGCGCGCGCGTATCGCGCGGGCAAGCTCAAGTTCCATCTGCACGGCGACAAGCTGCACGGCGGCTGGACGCTCGTGCGCAGCCACATGCGCGGCGACGCGGACAAGGAACAGTGGCTCCTCATCAAGGAACGCGACGACGAGGCGCGCGACGAAAGCGAATACGACAGTCTCGCCGAACGGCCCGGCAGCGTGCTGAGCGGCGCCGCGCCGTCTGCGGGGAAGGGAAAAGCCGGCAAGCAGAGCGCCGGCAAAACCAGAACCGCCTCGGTGCGCGGCGATCCGAAGCGCCCCGACATCGTCGCGACACGCAGCAGCGAGTCGCTGCGCGAACTCGCCGCATCGCCCGCGATAGAAGGCGCGGTGAAGGCCAAACTGCCTGCATCGCTGAAGCCTCAACTGGCGACGCTCGTCGACGCGACGCCGCCCGGCGACGACTGGACATACGAAATCAAGTTCGACGGCTATCGCGTGCTGGCCCGCATCGACGCAAGCGAGAAAAGCCGCGGCGTGCAGGTCTTCACGCGCGCGGGCAACGACTGGACCGCGAAATTCAGCAAGCAGGTGAAGGCGTTCGCGCAACTGGGCCTCGACAGCGCGTGGCTCGACGGCGAAGCCGTGGTGCTCGACGAAAACGGCGTGCCGAGTTTCCAGGCGCTGCAAAACGCGTTCGATTCGAACCGTCCGCAAGACATCGTCGTCTATCTGTTCGACGTGCCGTTTTTGAACGGCTACGACTTGCGCGGCGTGCCGCTGCAACAGCGCCGCGCGATTTTGCGCGCGCTGCTGGAGCCCGTCGACGACAGCGTGCTGCGTTTTTCGAACGACTTCGAGTTCAGCGCCGACGATCTGCTGAAAAGCGCGTGCGACATGGCGCTCGAGGGCATCATCGGCAAGCGGCGCGACAGCGGCTATGTGTCCGGCCGCTCGGCCACGTGGATCAAGCTGAAGTGCCGTCGGCGGCAGGAGTTCGTGATCGGCGGCTATTCGGAACCGTCGGGCAGCCGTGCGGCGTTCGGTGCGCTGCTGCTCGGCGTGCACGACAGCAAGGGCAAACTGCAGTATGCGGGGCGCGTGGGCACCGGTTTCGACGCCGCGTTGCTGCGCTCGGTGAAGAAGGAACTCGACGCGCACGAAACGAAGCGCATGCCGTTCGCGAGCACACCGCGCGAGCGCAGCCGCACGCCCGTACATTGGGTCGAGCCGGTGCTCGTCGCGGAATGCAATTTCGCCGAATGGACGAGCGACGGCATCGTGCGTCAGGCGTCGTTCGTGAGTCTGCGCAAGGACAAGCCGGCGCGCCAGATCGTCAAGGAAGCACCACGCAAGGGGGACGACGTGCAACAGCAAACCGACATCGAGGCCGAGGTCGCGCCGAAAAAGCGTGCGGCGCGCGGCGAGGCCAACAAAACCGCCACCAAATCCGCCAGCAAAGTGGCCACGAAAACCGCGAGCAAAGTAGCCACCAAATCCGCCACCCAAAACTCAGCCGAACCCACCGCACCGCGAGCCAAAAAATCCTCGCCCGCCGAAGTCGCCGGCGTCCGCATCTCGCATCCCGACCGCGTCATCGACAAGAGCACCGGCGCGCGCAAGATCGACCTCGTGCAGTACTACGAATCCGTCGCGCAATGGATGCTGCCGCATCTCATCGACCGACCCGTGTCGCTCGTGCGCGCGCCGGAGGACATCGGCGGCGAGCTGTTTTTTCAGAAGCACACGCAGAAGCTGTCGATTCCAAACATCACGCAGCATCCCGGGCTCGATCCGGGTCATCCTCCGCTGATCACCGTCGATAGCGCGAAGGCGCTCGTCGGCGCCGCGCAAATGGGCACGATCGAATTTCACACATGGAACGGCGTGGCGTCGAACATCGAAAAGCCCGACCGTGTGGTGTTCGATCTCGACCCGGACCCGTCACTCGGCTGGGACCGGATGATCGAGGCCGCGATGTTGACGCGCTCGCTGCTCGAGGAACTCGGCCTCACGTCGTTCTGCAAGACGAGCGGCGGCAAAGGTCTTCACGTGGTCGTGCCGCTCTCGAAACACGCGGGCTGGGACGAGGTGAAGGAGTTCTCGCAGGCCGTCGCGCAACACATGGCGAGCACGCTGCCCAAGTACTTCAGCGCGAAGATGGGCGCGCAGAATCGCAAGCAGAAGATTTTCGTCGACTATCTGCGCAATAACCGCGGCTCGAGTACCGTCGCCGCGTTTTCGGTGCGGGCGCGTCCCGGCCTCGGCGTTTCGGTTCCGCTTGCTTGGGACGAAGTCGCGCAAACGACGGGCGGCGACCAGTGGAATATCGAGAACCTGCACGAGCGCCTCGACGAACTGAAGGGAGACCCGTGGGCCGATTATGCAAAGACGCGGCAACGCATTACGGCGGCGATGAGGAAGCGTCTGAGCGGTGCGTAGGTGAGGGTGGCTGCGGCTCGCTGGGCGTGGAGTATTGGCCTATGTAGCCTATGTAGTCTACGTGGCGTATGTCACGTTGTGATGTATGTGGCGGAAATCGCGTGCGTGACGTTGGCGGCATACGTGCCATACGCGGCGTACATGCCATATGCGGCGTACTTGGCACATGCGGCGGCACGTCGTCACCACGTCACAACACGTCCTCGCACACATAGCACATCGTGACATATCGCCTCTGCCGCATTCCTTCAGGCACCTCAAACGCAAAAAAGGAGCCCACTATGAAGAGCACACCGCAATCGTCCGACGGAGACAAGCAAGCCGATCCGCATGCACCGAAGAATCCTCAGTCGCTGGAGGAAGCCGCCGCGCCGCTACCGCATGAGAACGACCAGAATGCCGAATCGCAGAACGACGAAGATCCGCGGCGCGTCGGCAAGCAGGCACATCAGGACGTCGAACGCGGTCTGCAGGACACGGACCGCCGCGGTGGCGGCGAATATCAGGAAAAGACGCAAAACGACGCGCACGCCGACACCAATTCGGACGACAGATCGCCCGGCGCGGGCACCGGCAAACGCTGATTCGCGCGAGCGACGCTAGCTAGTCCGGCTCGACGTCCCAATAGGGCGGATCGCCGAAATGAGCGGCGAGAAAGTCGATGAACGCAACTGTCTTCGGCGGTACGAATGCGCGGCTCGGATACACGGCCCAGATCGCCACCTGCTCGGCGAGCGGATAATTTTCGAGCACGCTGACCAGTTCGCCGCTGCGCAAAAGCGACGCGACGTCCCACGTCGATTTCAGCGCGATGCCGAAGCCGGCGAGCAGCGCATCGCGGATCACTTCGCCGTTGTCGCTGACGATGCGCCCGCTCACGCGCACGTCGAGCCGTCCGGCCGGCGTGTGGAAGGCCCAGTCGCGCTGGTCCGACAGGATGATGCACTCGTGCTGCGCGAGATCCGACGGATGATGCGGCGTGCCGCGCTCTTCGAGGTAGGAAGGCGCCGCGCACAACACGCGCCGGTTGACCGCGAGCCGGCGCGCCACCAGCGACGAATCCTTCAGTGCGCCAATCCGGATCGCGATGTCGATACCCGCATCGACGAGATCGATCACCTGATCGGTCAGCCGCAGATCGACGCTCACGCCCGGATAACGGCGCAGGAATTCGCTGATGACCGGCGACACGTGCTGCCGCCCGAACGACGACGGCATCGACACGCGCAAGCGGCCTTGCGGCTCCACCTGGCCGCGTCCCACCGACGCGCGCGCGGCCGCCGCCGCGTCGAGCAGCGCTTCGGCGCGCGTCATGAACACTTCGCCGTCCTGCGTGAGACTGATGCGGCGCGTGGTCCGATGCAGCAGCCGCGCGCCGAGCAGCTTTTCCAGTTGCGCGATGCGCGAACTCGCGACCGCCGCCGACAACCCGAACTCGCGTCCGGCCGCCGACACGTTGGCGAGCAGCGCGGCCCGTACGAACAGGGCGACGTCGAGCAGATCGAGGCGCTCGCGCTCGCCGGCAGCGGGGCGCGCATCACGCGATTGTGGAGCGGCAGCAAGGTCCATTCTTCGGAAAATCAAAAAGATGTTTCAGCGATTATGCCGCTTTTGTCGCAGTAAGAGGCGCCTTACGATCACGTCCATGGATCGACGGTTGTACTCGTCACACGCGAACGCCGCCGGTCCTCGTCCTGTAACTCTGACTTGAACAAACCAAGGAGTCTGTATGAAAGCCGTCGGCCTCTACCGCTATCTGCCCATCGACCACGAAGAAGCGTTGATCGACGTCGAGATTGCGCAACCGCAAGCCACCGGACGCGACCTGCTGGTGAAAGTCGAAGCCATCTCCGTCAATCCCGTGGACACGAAAGTGCGCGCGCCGAAGGACACCGTCGAGAAGGAGCCGCGCGTGCTCGGCTGGGACGCCGCCGGCACCGTGGTCGCGGTCGGCCCGGAGGCGACGCTTTTCAAGGTCGGCGACCCGGTCTTCTATGCGGGCAGCATCACGCGGCCGGGCGCGAACAGCGAGTTTCATCTCGTCGATGAGCGGATTGTCGGACGCAAGCCGGCATCGCTCGATTTCACGCATGCCGCCGCATTGCCGTTGACCGCGATCACCGCGTGGGAAGCGTTGTTCGATCGCCTCGGCGTCTCGCCGCAGGGCGCGCACGAAGGCCGCACGGTGCTGATTTTCGGCGGCGCGGGCGGCGTCGGATCGATCGGCATTCAATTGGCCAAGCAGCTCGGCAAGCTCAAGGTGATTGCGACGGCGTCGCGCCCCGAGTCGGCGAAATGGGCGAGCGAGCTGGGCGCGGATCATATCGTCGATCACTTCGGCGACATGCCGGCGCAACTGAAAAAGCTCGGCATCGAGCAGGTTGACTACGTGCTGCTCTTCAACGACACCGACGCGAATTTCCCCGCCGCTGCCGAGCTCGTCAAGCCGCAAGGCGGCATTTGCACGATCGTCGAGAACAGCAAGCCGGTGCCGGTCGAACTGCTGAAGGCGAAGAGCGCCGCGTTTCACTGGGAGTTCATGTTCACGCGCTCGATGTTCGGCACGCCCGACATGATCGAACAGCACAAGCTGCTGACGGAGGTGGCGCGTCTCGTCGATGCCGGAACGTTGCGCACGACGGTCGGCCAGCACCTGGGCGCGATCAACGCGGCCAATCTGCGTCGCGCGCATCGCCTGCTCGAGGAAGGGCGCGCGATCGGGAAGCTGGTGCTGAGCGGGTTTTGATGCGTGCGTTGTGACGCGGCTTTAGACGAACTGCTCGTGATGAGGGGCTTTTAACGCGGCTTTCGATCAGCGGCTTGTGACAAGTGGCTGCTGACGCGGCTTCGATAAGCAGCTTCTCACGCGGCTTTTCATGAGCGGCTTGCGACGTGCGGCTGTTGACGCAACTTCGACAAGCGGCCCCCGATAAAACGCGTCAGCGCAAGCGGGGTAACACCCGATGCCGCGCGAGCACGCGCGGCATCGCTTGGCGGTAGACTGGTAATGCATCATGCTAAAACGGTTGCGTGTCTCGCGTCCGTTGCCGGCTCCCGCACGCTGTATCTGGACCGTACCTGGGACCATGCGGGAGGGCCGGGCTCTGGCGGGCATGCAACGGCACAACAACGAGGTGACAGTATGAGCTCCAGCTTCAAACTCTCCGCCGTTCCAGTTGTCGCTTCTCTCGCTTGCGCGCTTTCTTGCGGCATGCTCGCGCCGGCCGCTCATGCGGCGACGCCGATCACGGTGACGTCGCAATCCGCGCTCGACGGTCCGATTCGCTACACGGTGCGCGTCACGTCGAAACAGTTCGGCAACTCGCAGGAAACCCGCACGATCCGCTCCGGCCAGTCGGATGATTTCACGTGGAAAACGGTGCCGCCCGGCGGCGCGGTGCCTGCTACCGATGCGTGCCCGAACTACGCGTCGCTGCCGCTCGACGCCAACGGCGCGATGATCCGCCAGACGCAGATTCGGCTCGCGCCGGTCGTCGGCGAAGACGGCACGGCGACCGTGCAACTGAGCTTCCAGGCGCACAAGCCGGACGGCATGAAGACGGTCACGGCCGGCGGCAAATCGCTCAAGTGTCCGAACGATGTCAGCATGAGCCAGGTCCTGCGTTTCACGATGCCCGTGAACGGCAGCACCAAATCCCTGACGCTCAGCGACGGCACGGTTGTCGCGATCAGCGCCAGGCGGTGAAGCGTTGGCCCGCGCTCGCCCGGCTCACCGCCGCCCAGCGCTCCGCTCCACCAGCCGCGCCGACAAAAACCGGTGCTCCGCCGAAAACAGCCGCCGGTAAGTAAGCAGCACGGCGCCCACGGTCCCGAGCGCCGACGACGCGGCGATCAGGAACATGATCACAATCTGATAGCGCACCGCCTGCAGCGGCGACTGACCGGCCAGCACCTGGCCGGTCATCATGCCGGGCAGGCTCACGACGCCGACCACGGCCATCTGATTCAGCGTCGGCATCATGCCGGCGCGCACGGCCTGACGCGCGGGCGCCTGCGCCGCTTCCCAGCGGGTCGCGCCGAGCGCGAGCGCCATGTCGACGCGATCGCGGCGCGCGGTCAACTCCTCGGTCATGCGTTCGATGCCGAGCGATACGCCCGTGAGCGTATTGCCGAGGATCATCCCGAGAATCGGAATCGCATACTGCGGCTCGTACCACGGGTGAATGCGGATCACGACGAAGAGCCCAACCGCGGCCACCAGCCACGAACTTATCCAGATCGACAGGACGCTGTCCACGCGTTGGCCCGCGTAAGTGCGGCTGCCGCGCTGCGCGCCCGCGAAGCCGGCAATCAGCGTCATCACGATCATCAAGGGCAGCACGACGAACCAGTGGTCGTAGCGAAACACCCAACCAAGCACATAGCCGATCGCGAGCAGTTGCACGACAGTGCGCACGGCGGCCCATGCGAGCTTGCGCTCGAGATCGAGCTTGAGCGCAACCGATACCGCGCCGTTCACGACGATCAGCAACGTGGCGATCGCGACGTCCCAGAGCGTCAGGTTCTGCAAGGTCATCGGCTGGTTTCCTCGTGAGTGGAGGCGACGGCCGGTTCGTCGAGCACGCCAGCCTTCATCGTCAGATGACGCTCGCTCATGCGCGCGGCTTGCGCGGCGTCGTGAGACACCCAGATCGAAGCGCGCGCGTGCGGCGCGGCGTCGAACCAGGCGCGCACGAGTCCCTCGATGGCGCGCGACGACTCGGGGTCGAGCGACGCGGTGGGTTCGTCGAGCAGCAGCACTTCGGGCGCGAGTTGCAGCACGCGAATCAATGCGGTGATTTGCGCCTCGCCGCCTGACAGTTCGCTTGCGAGCTTGTCGAGGAAGCCGTTGCCGCGGCCTGCCTGGGCAACGAGACTCGCCGCCTGCTCGCGGTCAAAGCGCACATCGCGATACGCGCGCAGTTCGAACGGATAACGCAGATTGTCTTCGACCGTGCCATCGAGCAGAGCGGGCCGCTGCCGGATATACGCGACGTTGCGCCGATATTGCGGGATCGCGGCGCGCGCGACGGGTGCGCCTCGCCAGACGATGCGTCCCGCGTCGAGCGGATCGAGCAGGGCGAGCGCGCGCAGGAACACGCTCTTGCCGGAGCCCGACGGACCGGTGATGGCGACGCGGTCGCCGGCGTCGAGCGCGAAGCGCGTGGACTGCAGAAGCGTCTGGCCGCGCGACGGATCGCGCCGCACGATGCCGTCGGCGAGGACGAGGGGGACGTCGGTCATGACAATGGACGAGGCGTGAGAAAACGCGATGAGCGATGCAGCATCATAAGGGCACGGAAGGGCACAAGACGCACAGCATTCGCATGAGTCCGTGCCGCGCTCAAACGCGATCGCGACTCTTACGATACGCAATCGCCGGGCACAATATCTGCTGAACGATCGGCACCCAAGAAGAAAACGCGGAGCCGTTGATGGCAGGGTCGAGCACAATCGGAAGACGGGCCGGCAAAATCGTCGCATGGATACTGGCGATCATCGTCATTCTGATAGTGGCGCTCACGGTTTTCATTCTGACCTTCGACTGGAACCGCGCGCGGCCTTATGTCAATGACAAGGTCACGCAGGCCATCGGCCGGCAGTTCACGATCAACGGCGATCTGAAGGTCGGCTTGCGGCGTCCGGTCGGCGAAACCGGCTTGAAAAGCTGGGTGCCGTGGCCGCGCTTCTCGGCGGCGAACATCACCATCGCGAATCCGGACTGGGCCAAGCGCCCGCAGTTCGCGACACTCGACGAAATCGACTTCCAGGTGAAGGTGCTGCCGCTGCTCGCGCACGACATCGTGATTCCCGCCATCAATCTGGTGAATCCTTCCGTCGATCTCGAACGCATGCTCGACGGACGCAACAACTGGACCTTCGAGCTGCCGAAGTCGAAGACGCCGTCGCAGTGGAAGCTGCAGTTGCATGACATCGTGTTCGCGAAGGGCAACATCGCGCTGTCCGACCAGCAGAAGAAGGTCGATGCGCAGATGGTCGTCGATACGCTCGGCCAGCCGATTCCGATCGGCGAGGCGATGAAGCAGCAGGAAGAGGCGTCGCGCAAGGCATCGGCGGAAGCGGTGGGCAAGGACGGCGCGAAGAAGCTGAGCGCGCAGGCCGATGCGCAGGCGGCCTCGGCGGCGTCCGCTGCTTCCGCGGCCGCGGCGCGCGGGGCTTCGGCGACGGATGTGCATGCGTCGGGGACCACGGCGGCCACGGGCGCTTCGGGTGGGCTGGTCGCGGGCGGTTCGAAGGGGGCAAGCGCGACTGCGCGGTCAGGCGCGAGCGGCGCGGTGGGTGCATCGGCTGCGACGCCGAGCGATGCACGCGGCGCGAGCGGAGCCAATGGAGCGAACCGCGCCAGCGATGCAAACGGAACGAGCGGTACCCACGAAGCCAACGGCGCCAACGAGGCCAGCAATACGAACCCCGCCAGCGCCCCCAACACCGCCCGCAACGGCAAACCCGACCTGCCGCCGTACGCGATCGGCTGGACCTTGAAAGGCACCTACAACAAGACGCCCGTGTCGGGCAGCGGCAAGGTCGGCGGCGTGCTCGCGCTGCAGGACGCGAACCGCCCGTTTCCCGTGCAAGCGGACGTGAAGGCGGGCGATCTGCACGTGGGTCTCGTCGGCACCATCACCGACCCCGCGCATCTCGCCGCCGTCGACCTGCGCCTGTGGGTGCAAGGCAGCAGCATGGCCAAGCTCTATTCGCTGACGGGCGTCACCTTGCCCGACACGCCGCCTTACGCAACCGAAGGACGTCTGGTCGGTCAGTTCAAAACGAGCGGCAACGTGTTCAAGTATGAAAACTTTACAGGCCGCGTGGGCGGCAGCGATCTGAACGGTTCGCTGACCTACACCGCGCGTCGGCCGCGCCCCTTGCTGCAGGGCGAACTCGAGTCGCGTCTGCTGCAATTCTCCGACCTCGCGCCGGTGATCGGCGCGGACTCGAACGCGAGCAAAGCCAAGCGCGGCGATGCGGCGAAGCAGCCGTCCAACAAGGCACTGCCCGTCGAAGAATTCCGCACTGACCGCTGGAAGGCGATCGACGCCGACGTGAAGTTCACCGGCCGGCGCATCGTCAAGAACGCCGATTTGCCGATCACCGACCTGTACACACACATCGTGATGACCGACGGCGTGCTGTCGCTCCAACCATTGAAGTTCGGCGTGGCAGGCGGCACGCTCGCATCGGATATTCACCTCGACGGCAGCGGCACGCCGCTCAAGGGACGCTTCGCGACTTCGGCGCGGCATCTGAAGTTGAAGCAGCTCTTCCCGAACTTCAAGACGATGCAAAACGCACTCGGCGAAATCAACGGCGACGCCTCGCTGACCGCGACGGGCAATTCGCCGGCCGCGCTCGCCGCGACATCGAACGGCGAGGTCAAGGCGCTCGTCACCGAAGGCACCGTGAGCCGCCTGCTGATGGAGGCCGCCGGCCTGAACGTGGCGAACGTCGTGTACGAGAAGCTCTTCGGCAATCGCGACGTGAAGATCAACTGCGCGGCCGCCGACTTCGTCGCGACCAACGGCGTGCTGGATTCGCGCGTGTTCGCACTCGATACCGACGACGCGGTGATCGACATCGACGGCAACGTCAACATGCGCGACGAAACGATGGACCTCGGCGTGCATCCGCATACGAAGGGTTTTCGCGTGTTCTCGCTGCGCTCGCCGCTGTACGCGAAGGGCACGTTCAAGAACCCGCATGTCGGCGTGAATGCTGCCGCGTTGGCCTTGCGAGGCGGCGCGGCCGTCGGCCTCGGCCTCATCAATCCGTTTGCGGCGCTGTTGCCGTTGCTCGCACCGAGCAACAACAAGCCGTTGCCGTGCGCGCAACTACTCTCGCAAGTGCGTCAGGCGCCGACTGCGCCGCCGCCGGGCAGCAAGCAGCAGCCGAAGCCCGCCATCTCGCTCGAGGGCGTGCCGGTCAACAAGCGTTCGTCGGGGGCGGGGGCAGGTTCGGGTTCGGGGGCATCGGCGGCTTCTGGCGCTTCGGCGGTTGCACCGGCAACGCGCAAGCCCGCGCCGATGTCGCCCGCGAGCGCCGCCGAATATAAGGGAAGCTGAGGCCAAGGGAAGCTAAGGCACTTGCCTGTTTCCGCCGACTCGTGAAACTCGCACGTTCGGCGGCGGCCTTTCTTTTGTCTTTCTATGAAAGGCCAGCGTGCCTAGCGCAGCGAACGCGGCGTCGCGTCGCCTGCCGCGTCCTGCCGGCGAACTCCGCGACGTGCGCCCACGCGGGTCGCGCCGAACTCGGTCAGGATCTTGCCGCGAGCGCGGCTTGCGAATACGAGGAAGCCGAAGCCGTCGGCTTCATACCAGTAACCGCCGTTCTCGAGACCGTCGAGCGGCTGTTCCAGCGCATTCGTAATGGATTCGATGCAGCGCCGCCGCAGTTCGGCAGCGGCCGGGTAGGGTGGATGTGCGCCGCGCACGCTGCATAGGAGTACGTCGAGTCCCGGCAGCACGTGGGCATAAAGCACCGGCTCGTCTTGCGCCCGAGCGCGTGCGATCTTGGTGTCGAGTTGGCCGAAGGGTTTGAAATGCCGCAGTACCGCGAGGAACGACTCATCGCCGTCCACCTTCGCGCGTCTACGCTTTTTCGGGAAGGACATAAAAATTCGCCTGAAAAAGAATTGCAAGAAACGCAGCGTCCTCATGCGACAACTCCCGGCTTCGCGCGCCGCACGTCGATCTTTTATAGCATACGACAAGGCCGGATTCACGATGATTCGACAATCCCGTCGCCTCACCGTCTCCCGCACGAATCATGCCGAACCGCCTCGCCGTGCGCCTTAGCATTCGAGCACATCTGACTCCATCATAGACGCACGGCGCGCCGAAAAAACATCTCGCACCAATAAAAAAGTCGTTTTTATGTGGGTCGGCGCATCTTTGGGCCACGTTGAAATATTGCCGATTCACGTCGATAATGGCCCGTCCGGCTGGCGGGTTCCCGTGACTTGCCGCGGCGTGAACGACCTTCGGGCGACCATGAAATTATTCACCAAGGGTCTGTTGCTGATCGCAGTGCCTAGCCTCGTCGAACTCGCGCTTCTCGGCGCCGTGTTCGATACGCAGGAAGAGACAGCGCAGGCCGCGCAATGGGTCACCAATAGCAAGCAGATTCTTTATCAGTCGTCCGCGCTCGTCGATCCGCTGCTGCGCCAGGCCGCACGGGTTCGAACCGGCATGGTGATCGGCGATCCGTCATTGCTCGACCGGCACACGGTGTGGATCGACATGAGCGATCGTCTGTCGAAGCTCGACGCGCTCGTGGCCGACACGCCGCAGCAAGTGCAACGCGTGCAGAACATGAGACGCGCGATCGACGCTTATCGCGCGCAGACCGCCACCGTTTCGGAGGCGTTGCATGAAGGGCGTAGCGGCAAGTCGCTGGCCGCGCTCGAAAGTGGTGCGCTGCCGCAGCCTATCGCGCTCTTTCGCGACGAACTCGCGGCATTCGGCGAAGAGGCCTCGCGTCTGGATGGCGAGCGTGCCGCGGCGCTCGCGCGGCGTCGCGAGCGTCAGCAATATGCATTGATCGCGGCAGTGATCGGCTCCATGCTGATCTGGGCCGGCACCGCAGTCGTTTTCGCGCGCAGTATCGGCCGGCGCTTCGAGGTGCTGACCGATAACGCGGAGCGCCTCGGCAACGGGCGGCCGCTTGCCGCGCGCCTGTCCGGCAACGACGAAATCGCTGCGCTCGACGCCGTGCTGCATCAGACAGGCGCGCGTCTGCGCGAGGCGGATGCCGAGCAGGCGTCGCTCAAGCGGCGCCTCGAAGCGCGTGCGCACGAACTCGCCGGCGTCAATGAGGAACTGCGCCAGGAGACGCAAGACAACGAAATGTTTATCTACAGCGTATCGCACGATCTGCGCTCGCCGCTCGTGAATCTGCAAGGGTTCTCGAAGGAATTGCAGGTTTCGTGCGACGAGCTGGACGGTATCGTCGGCGAGGCGCGCCTGCCGGCAGCGGAACATAAACGGATGGCGCATATTCTCGACGGCGACGTGCGCGAATCCCTGCAATACTTGCGTGGTGCGGTCACGCAGGCGGCTGCGATTATCGAGGCGCTGTTGCGCATTTCGCGTGCGGGGCGGCTCGAGTATCAGTGGCAACGGGTGAGCGTCGCGCGCGCGGTGGCGCGCGTTGTCGACAATCTGCAAAGTGTCATTGACGAGCGCGGCGTGGTCGTCACCGTGCGCGATTTGCCGCCGGCCTGGGGCGACCCGGCCGCAATCGAACAGGTCTTCAGCAATCTGATTGGCAATGCGTTGAATTACCTCGACCCGGCGCGCATCGGGCGCATCGAGATCGGCGCACTCGAGCCGGAGCCCGTCGAAGCGAACGGGCCGCGCGCCGTGCGCATGCGCACGTACTATGTGCGCGATAACGGCCTCGGCATTCCGGCCGCGTATATGTCGAAAGTGTTTCGTGCGTTTCAACGTCTGCATATCGACGTGGCGAAGGGCGACGGCGTCGGTCTCGCGGTGGTGCGGCGCACGGTGGAACGGCATGGCGGGCGAGTGTGGGTCGAGTCCGCGGAAGGTGCGGGATCGAGCTTTTTCGTCGTGCTGCCGGAACAACCCGCGCGCCTCTGAGTCGCGCGGGCGCAATGAAAACTCGCAGCGCATGAATCGCGCGGCCTGCGCTCCAGCGCAGCGCCGGCACTACGTGGGCTTACCTGGCGTGAACTGCCGTGAACTGGGAGAACGGAGGGCATATGAGTCACGGGGAAACGGTCAGCATCGTGTTGATCGAAGACGACGACGGCCACGCCACGCTCGTCGAACGCAATCTGCGCCGTGCCGGTATTTCGAATGGCTTCGTGCGCTTTCGCGATGGTCAGCAGGCTCTCGATTATTTCTTCGGCGCGCAGGCGGACGGCGAGAGCGCGCCGGGCGCGCATCCCGATGCGGAAGATCTGAGGAATTCCGTGGTTCTACTCGATCTGAAGATGCCGCGCGTCGACGGCTTCGAAGTATTGCGGCGCCTGAAGGAGTCGCCGCAAACGGCGCCGGTGCCGGTGATCGTCCTCACCACGACCGACGATCCTCGCGAAATCGCGCGCTGCTACGAACTGGGCTGCAATGTCTACATTACGAAGCCAGTCGAGTACGATGCATTTATTGAAGCGGTGCGCCGCCTCGGGTTTTTCCTGCAAGTGGTGAAGCTGCCGTCCGGGCATCGCTTTGCGTCGCCATCATGACGTGCCTCAATTTGTTCACATACTCTATATATCTACCCGACGAAGATCGCGCATGACCGAAGAAGTGTCCACGCAGCCCGCCGCTTGTGTTCTCGTCGTCGACGACGACGAGGGCATCTTGCGTCTCGCGCGCAAGTCGCTCGAACGCGCCGGCTGCCGGGTCGCGGTATGCCCGAGCGTGGAGGCCGCGCGCGAACGGCTCGCCGCGGGCGGCCTCGACTTGCTGGTGCTCGACTATCAGTTGAGTGGACCGGAAACGGGCCTCGACTTCTTTCGCCGGCTGCGTTCCGAAGGCGTGCGGATTCCGGCCATCCTCGTGACTGGTTTTACCGACGAATCGCGTGTGATCGAAGCGCTGCGCGCGGGCGTGTCCGACGTGGTGCCGAAGTCAGGCGATTACCTCGATTACCTGCCCGAAGCGGTGGAGCGCGTGCTGTCGCAAGTGCGCCTGCAGCGCGCGTCGGACGAAGCATTGCTGCTGCGCGATCGCGAGCAGCACTACCGCGACCTGTCCGAAGCGCTGCCTCACCTCGTGTTGACCTGCAACGCCGCGGGCGACTGCGATTTCCTGTCCAAGCAATGGTACGACTACACCGGTCTCACCGAAAACAGCTCGCATGGTCTTGCATGGCTCGATGCCGTGCATCCGGACGATCGCGAGGAAGTGCGCCGTAGCTGGCTCAAAGCGGTGGCCGGGAATGCGGGCACCTATCGGCACGAACTGCGCATTCGCCGCCATGACGGCGAATATCGCTGGTTCGACACGCGCATCGTCGCCACGCGCGACAACGAAGGCAACATCAGCAAATGGTTCGGCAGCTGCACGGACATCCATTCGGAGCGCGAAGCGATGCAGGAACGCGAACGGCTGCTCGCTTCCGAACAGGCCGCGCGCCAGATCGCCGAAGAAGCGAACCGCGCGAAAGACCGCTTCCTCGCGATGCTTTCACACGAGTTGCGTACGCCGCTCACGCCGGTGCTCGCCGGCGCGAGCGTGCTGGAGATGATTCCCGATCTGCCGGATCAGGCGCGCTCGAGCGTGCGCATGATTCGCCGCAACATCGAACTCGAAGCGCGCCTGATCGACGATCTGCTCGACCTTACGCGGGTAGCCAACGGCAAGCTGCGTCTGTCGCTGGAAACGGTCGACGTGCATGAGGTGATCGACAGCGTGCTCGAACTGTTCCGCAGCGAAATCCAGGTCAAGCAGCAGGACGTGCATGTGCACAAGGACGCGACGCATCACTACGTGCTTGCCGATCGCGCGCGCCTGCAACAGATGCTATGGAATCTGATTCGCAACGCCGCGAAGTTCACGCCTGACGGCGGCCACATCTACGTACGCACGCGCGACGAGCGCATGCATGTGCAGATTTCGGTGGAAGACACGGGCATCGGCATCGAGCCCGAACAGATCGGCAAGCTGTTCAACGCGTTCGAGCAGGGCGATCAGAAGATGACGCGGCAGTTCGGCGGGCTGGGGCTCGGCCTCGCCATCACCAAGGCGCTCACGGACGTGCATGGCGGCACGGTGACCGCACAAAGCCCGGGCCCGCACTGCGGCGCCACGTTCACCATCACGCTGCCGACGGCTGCCGCCCCCGCGCGCACCTCGCAACCGGTGTTGCCCGACCCGGTGCATCCGGCCGGTGTACTTAACATTTTGCTGATCGAAGATCACGTCGATACTGCCGAAGTCATGGCGCAACTGATACGCACGCTCGGCCACGACGTGACGACGGTGGGCCGCGTGGACGACGCGCTCGCCGCCACGCAGTTGCAAACTTTCGATCTGGTGATCAGCGACGTCGGCTTGCCGGACGGCACCGGCCTCGATTTCATCAAGGCGTATCGCGAGCGTTCGAATGCGCCCGCCGTTGCGCTGACCGGTTTCGGCACCGACGAAGACGTGCGCCGTTGTCTCGCCGCCGGCTTCACCTCGCATTTGACGAAGCCGGTGAACTTCGCGCAACTGGAAACGATGATCGAGAACGCGATCAATCTGAAGGCGCAGAAGGAAATGTGACGCGCGGCGCGTAGGTGTGGCACATAAGTGCGGCACATGAGTGCGCCGCACGGCAAGCATCGGTCGCCTAGCGCGGCGAGTTTTTCAGCGAGTCGCGGATTTCACGCAACAGCAGCACGTCTTCCGGCGGCGGCGGCGGGGGTTCCGACGGCGCGGCAGCGTCCGGCTTACGCAGATTGTTGATGAACTTCACCATCAGGAAAATGATAAATGCGAGGATGATGAAGTTGATGAGCACCGTAATGAACGAGCCATAACCGAACACGGCGACGCCCGCTGTTTGCAGGTCTTTATACGATTCCGGACTGCCTTTGAAGCTCGGCGGAATGTCGCCGAGGCGAATGAACTTGTTCGAGAAGTCGAGGCCGCCCGTGGCGACGCCGACAACCGGCATGATCAGGTCTTTCACGACTGAATTGACAATGGTGGAGAACGCGCCGCCGATGATCACACCGACCGCGAGATCCATCACGTTGCCCTTAAGGGCAAATTCCTTGAATTCCTTGACCATGCTCATAGGGTTTTCCTCCCGAATATCGATGACTTAATCATACCAATCTCAGACGGATAGGCCAGCCCTTAGTTATAGCTTAGTGAGCGTAGTTCGGCTTGGTCGGCATGACTAGCCTAGTCGGGAAACTGCGACGCGCTGTGGCGCGCGCGTTCGATCTGCGCCGCGAAAGTAACCGGGTCGGTGTTGGTGCCGCACAGCAGAACGCCGACACGCTTGCCTTGCAGCTTCTCGCGCAGCGGTCCGAGCAGCGCCGCGGTGGCAGCCGCGCAAGCCGGTTCGACGGCGAGCTTCAGTTGTCCGAACAGGGTCAGCATGGCCGCGCGCAACTGGTCGTCGGAAACCGTGACGAGTTCGTCGATATGACGGCGGCACAGTTCATAGCTGTATTCCTCGGTATGCGGCGCCATCAGCGAATCGGCGATGCTGTGCATATGGCCCATCTTCACCGTGTGATTCGCGGCGAAGCTCTTGCCCATTGCGTCCGCGCCTTCTGGCTCGACACCGAACACGTGCACGTCGGGATTCGCGAGCCGCATTGCCGTGGCGACGCCGGCCGCGAGACCGCCGCCGCCGATCGGCACGATCACGGCTTCGAGGTCGGGCGTTTGCGTGGTCCATTCGTAGCCGAGCGTGGCCGAGCCGAGCACCGTGCGATAACCGTTGAACGGATGCACGAAGTAGCGGCCTTCTTCGGCTTCGATGCGGCGCACGAGTTCGAACGCTTCGGCGAGATCTTCGGCGAACACAATTTCCGCGCGATATTGCCGGCACAGCGCGACGCGCGCCGGATTGGCCGCGCGAAACAGCACGACCTTCGCGCTGATGCCAAGCCGCATCGCCGCATACGCAACCGCTACCGCATGGTTGCCGCCCGATACGCAGGTGACGCCCGCGCTGCGCTGCGCTTCGTCGAGCGCGAGCAGGTTCGTGAACGCGCCGCGCGCCTTGAAGCTGCCGCCCGCCTGCAGCAACTCGAACTTGAAGTTCACCACCGTGCCTTCGAGCGACGCGAAGTCGAGCCTGTCGAACACCGGCGTTCGCGCCACCCACGGCGTCAGCGCGAAGTGCTGCGCGGCGATGTCGTCGAGAGTGGGGATCGGCTCGCCGTCGATCGTATGGTCGGTGTGCTGCGGCGTGGCGGTTGACATGGCGTGGGCGACAATGGGTTGATCGGGAAACGCGTGAGTGTCTGCTTCTTTCTCACGCGCTTTCAGAGCGCATGCGCTTCCACCGACATGCTGTGGATGAACTTGCGCAGGAAGCGTTCGCACTGCACGAGCTGATCGAGTGCGACGAACTCGTTGGCCTTGTGCGCCTGCTGAATGTCGCCGGGGCCGCACACGATGCTCGGAATGCCCGCCAGCGAAAACAGTCCGGCCTCCGTGCCGTATGCAACCTTGCGCTTGTCCTGATCCGCGGTGAGCGCGCGCACGAGCTGCGTGATGGCCGCCTGTTCGGACGAATCGAGTCCCGGCGCCGCGGCGATCTTCGTGATCTCGATGGCCGCCGATGGATGCTCGCGCAACATTTTCGGCAGCAGCGTTTCGCGCGCGTACTGGTCGATGCGCGCGAAGATCGGCTCCGGATCGAGCGTGGGAAGGTTACGGAATTCGAACTGGAACTTGCACTCGGCCGGCACCGTATTGATCGCATTGCCGCCGACGATCGTGCTGGTTTGCGCGGTGGTGAAGGGCACGTCGTACAGTTCGTCGAACGGACCTTGCTCGCGGAACTGATCGGCCATGTCGCGGATATAGCAGATGAGGCGCGCTGCGTATTCGATCGCGTTCAAGCCCTTCGGCGTGAGCGACGAGTGCGCCGCCTGGCCGCGCACGCAACATTGATAAGCGTTGATGCCTTTGTGCGCCACGATGGGCCGCATGCTGGTCGGCTCGCCGACGATGCAGCCGTCCGGCTTCACGCCGCGCTTCATCAGGTCGGCGATCAGAAGCGGTGCGCCCGCGCAGCCGACTTCCTCGTCGAACGAAAGCGCGAAGTGAATCGGCTTGGCGAGCTTCGTGCGCTGCATTTCAGGAACGAGCGCAAGCGCCGCGCCGATGAAGCCTTTCATGTCGCAGGTGCCGCGGCCATACAGTTTGTCGCCGCGAGTTTCCGGCTTGAACGGATCACTGTCCCATTGCTGACCGTCGACGGGCACCACGTCCGTGTGGCCCGACAAGACCACGCCGCCATTCGTTTCGCCGTCGTGCGCGGGGATCGTCGCAAAGAGGTTGGCCCATTTGCCGCTTTGATCGTGCGTGAGCGTGGCGTCAATGCCTACGGCGCGCAACTCGTCGCGCACGGTTTCGATCAGACCGAGATTCGGATTGCGGCTCACCGTGTCCATCGACACGAGCCGTGTGACCCAAGGCAGCGAGACAGGCGTATCGGAGGCGGAAGCGGATGATGCAGTGGCGGATGTTTGCGAGGACTGCGCTGAATCAGCGACGTGAGACATGACAAGACTCCGGCATTTGAGTCTTTCGATCATACCCAAAAATGCCGTGCCGTATGCGGCTTGTGTACAGTGAGTGCGCTGCTGCGCGCGGGTTGCGCAGCGCAGCATTGCGGAATAACGCTAGACGTAGGGCGGTTTTGTGCGCTGGGCAGCGCGTAACGCGTGCATCGAATGAACGCGCCCTACGCCGTGCGGCGTTTCAACTCAACTTACTCAACTCATCGCGCCGCCGTTGCCGCGGCCGTACCGCGGCTCGGCGACCCGAGTGCGCGCAAGGTCTCCTTGACGGTCGCGACGCGCACCGCAAGGTCGGGACTGCGCGTTTCAATGCGCAGTTTGTCCTGGCCCGCGAGCTTGATGTGCTTGTGCTTCTGCACCATCTCGATGATACGCATCGCGTCGATTGGCGGATTCGGAATGAACTGCAAGCCGATCACGGCTTCGCCCGCGTCGATCTTCGAGATGCCCAACGGCTTCGCCGCCAGCCTCAGCCGATGCGTCTCGACAAGCGCATGCGCCTGCGGCGGCAGCTTGCCGAAGCGGTCGATCAGCTCTTCCTGAATGCCGTCGATCGAATCGCTGTGCTCGCAATTCGCGAGCCGCTTGTAGAGCGACAGACGTTCCTGCACGTCGCCGCAATAGTCGGCGGGCAGAATCGCGGGCGCATGCAGATTGATCTCGGTCGTCGCGGCAAGCGGCGCGGTGAGGTCGGGCTCCTTGCCGTCCTTCAGCGCCTTCACGGCGTCGTTGAGCATGTCGGTGTAAAGCTGGAAACCGATCTCGTGAATCTCGCCCGACTGCTTGTCGCCGAGCACTTCGCCCGTGCCGCGAATCTCCAGATCGTGCATGGCCAGATAGAAGCCCGAACCGAGTTCCTCCATCTGCTGGATCGCCTCGAGCCGGCGCTGCGCCTGCTTCGTCAGACCTTGCGGATCGTGCACGAGCAGATACGCGTACGCCTGGTGATGCGAGCGCCCGACGCGTCCGCGCAACTGGTGCAATTGCGCAAGACCGAACTTGTCCGAGCGATGAATCAGGATCGTATTCGCGCTCGGCACGTCGATGCCGGTTTCGATAATCGTCGTGCACAGCAGCACGTTCGCGCGTTGCGCGACGAAGTCGCGCATCACGCGTTCGAGTTCGCGCTCGTGCATCTGCCCATGCGCGACCGCGATGCGTGCTTCGGGCACGAGCGCTTCAAGCATCTGCCGGCGATTCTCGATGGTCTCGACTTCGTTATGCAAAAAGTAAACCTGGCCGCCGCGCTTCAGTTCGCGCAGCATGGCTTCGCGAATCACGCTTTCTTCCTCGCGACGCACGAAGGTCTTGATCGCCAGACGCTTTTGCGGCGCGGTCGCGATCACAGAGAAATCGCGCAGCCCTTCGAGCGCCATGCCGAGCGTGCGCGGAATCGGCGTGGCGGTCAGCGTGAGCACGTCCACTTCCGCGCGCAACGCTTTGAGCGCTTCTTTCTGACGCACGCCGAAGCGGTGTTCTTCGTCGATGATCACGAGCCCGAGCCGCTTGAACTGCACATCCGACGAGAGCAGCTTGTGCGTGCCGATCACGATATCGACGCTGCCTTCGTTGATCTGCTGGATCGCGGCGTTCACTTCCTTGGTCGACTTGAAGCGCGACAGTTCGGCGATACGCACCGGCCAGTCGGAGAAGCGGTCCGTGAAGGTTTGCGTATGCTGTTCGGCGAGCAGCGTGGTGGGCGAGAGGAGCGCGACCTGCTTGCCGCCCATCACCGCGATAAACGCCGCGCGCAATGCAACCTCGGTCTTGCCGAAGCCCACGTCGCCGCATACCAGACGGTCCATCGGCTTGCCGCTCGTCATGTCGCCGATCACGGCGGCGATGGCCGCGGCCTGGTCCGGCGTTTCCTCGAAACCGAAGCTCTCGGCGAACTTCACATAGTCTTTCGGTTCGAGCGCGAACGCGTGGCCCGAGCGCGCGGCGCGGCGCGCGTAAAGGTTCAGCAGCTCGGCGGCCGTGTCGCGAATCTGCTGCGCGGCCTTGCGCTTGGCCTTCTCCCATTGACCCGAGCCGAGCGAATGCAGCGGCGCGCTTTCCGGGTCGGCGCCGCTATAGCGCGAGATCACATGCAGTTGCGCGACCGGCACGTAGAGCTTGCTGTCGCCCGCGTATTCGAGGTGCAGGAACTCGGTTTCGCCTTCGCCCAGGTCCATCGTGACGAGGCCCATGTAGCGGCCAATGCCGTGCTGCGAATGCACGACCGGATCGCCGACCTTCAGCTCGGACAGATCGCGCACCATCGAATCGACGTTGCTCGCCTGTTCCTGACGACGTCGCCCGGCGCGTCGCGCGAGCGGTCCGTAAAGCTCGGTCTCGGTGATGATCGCGATGCCGTCGACCGGCACCGCAAAGCCGTTCGCAAGCGGCGCGACGCCGAGCGAAAAACGCGCGTCGCCGATGAGCCAGTCCTGGAAGCTGTCGCTCGACGCGGGCTTCAGATGATTGTCCGCAAGCAACTGCAATAGCGTTTCGCGGCGGCCCGCCGATTCCGCGGCGAACAGCACGCGGTTCGGCGTCGTGTCGAGAAACGCGCGCAACGCGGAGACAGGATCGTCCGCGTGACGGTCGATCGCGAGGTTCGGCAGCGGCGTCGCCCAACCGCCGCCCGCGTTGGCCGGCAGCACGAGGCGCGCGAAGGGCTTGGCGAGCGTGAAGAAATCCTCGTCCGTCAGAAAGAGGCGCTGCGGCTCGAGAATGGGCCGGTCGCGATCGTGCGACAGGAAGTTGTAGCGCTGCTTGGTGTCGTTGGTGAAGCGCCGGATCGCCGCATCCAGATCGCCGATAAACGCGAGTTGCGCGCCTTGGGGCAAATAGTGGAAGAGGGTAGCCGTCTCGTCGAAGAAAAGCGGCAAATAATATTCGATGCCCGCCGACGGCACGCCGTTGCCGATGTCCTTATAGATCGACGCGCGGCTCGGATCGCCCTCGAACGTCTCGCGCCAGCGGCTGCGAAACGCGGTGCGCGCGGCTTCGTCGAAGGGGAATTCGCGGCCCGGCAAGAGCCGCACGTCTTTCACCGGATAAAGGCTGCGCTGCGTGTCGGGATCGAACGCGCGGATCGAATCCACCTGGTCGTCGAACAGATCGATCCGGTAGGGCAAGGGCGAGCCCATCGGGTAAAGATCGAGCAGCGAGCCGCGCACGCAGTATTCGCCGGGGCGCACGACCTGGCTCACGTGTTCGTAGCCGGCCAGTGTGAGCTGCGCTTTCAGCTTGGCCTCGTCGAGGCGCTCGCCTTGCGAGAACGAGAACGTATAGGCCGCGAGAAACGACGCGGGCGGCATCCGGTACAGCGCCGTGGTGGCGGGCACGAGCAGGATGTCGCAGCGGCCCTCGCCGAGATCGTGCAGCGTGGCGAGGCGCTCGGAGACCAGATCCTGGTGCGGCGAAAAGGTGTCGTAAGGCAGCGTTTCCCAGTCGGGCAGCAGGCGCACGCGCGCGTCCGGCGCGAAAAAGCCGATTTCCTGCGACAGCCGCTGTGCATCGACCGCGCTCTCGCAGACGACCGCGAGCAACGGCACCTTCTCGCGATAGGCGAGATGGTAGCGGGCGATCAGCAGCGCGTCGGACGAGCCATGCGTGCCGTCGAAGGCGAAACGCTGGCCGGCCTTGACGAGCGCGACGGGCGGGGAGTACTGCGATGTTGCGGCGATATCTGGCATAGAAAGGAAAAGGCGGCCTCGGGCTCACACGAACCGGCAAGTTTACGCGTGTCGGGGCGTGGATGCGAAGGACCTATTATAAAATCCGTCCTTTACTTTGACCTCGCGGCATCCGCACTCGTGACTTCCCGTCTATTTGCCCTGATTCCGTGCGCAGGCACCGGCAGCCGTTCCGGCGCCGCGATGCCCAAACAGTATCGCACCGTCGCCGGCCGCGACCTGCTGCATTATTCGCTCGCGGCATTCGACGCGTGCAGCGAATTCGCGCAAACGCTCGTCGTCATTGCGCCCGACGACCAGCACTTCGACGCGCGCCGCTTCGGCGGCTTGCGCTTTGCCGTGCGCCGTTGCGGCGGCGCGTCGCGCCAGGCGTCGGTGCTGAACGGCTTGCACGCGCTCACCGAGTTCAACGCGCGCGACGACGACTGGGTGCTCGTGCACGACGCCGCGCGGCCGGGCATCACGCCGGGGCTGATCCGCACGTTGACCGGCGCGCTGAAAGACGACGCGGTGGGCGGCATCATGGCCTTGCCGGTCGCGGATACGTTAAAGCGCATCGACCGCGCATCGGCGGACGGCCGCATTGCCCGCACCGAATCGCGCGACGGACTCTGGCAGGCGCAGACGCCGCAGATGTTCCGCATCGGCATGTTGCGCGAAGCGATCTTGCGCGCGCAGGCCGACGGCCACGATCTCACCGACGAAGCGAGCGCGATCGAATGGGCCGGCCATGCGCCGAGGCTCGTGCAGGGCAGCTTGCGCAATTTCAAGGTGACGTACCCGGAAGACTTCGATCTCGCCGAGGCGATTTTGCTGCGGCCTTCGGCAGCGTGACCGGCGGTTTCATTTTCAGTGAATTCAGTGAACGGACTTGAGGACTTGACGCAGATGGATTTCAGAATTGGGCAAGGCTACGACGTGCATGCGCTGGTGCCGGGGCGTCCGTTGATTATCGGCGGGGTGACGATTCCCTATGAGCGCGGCTTGCTCGGCCATTCGGATGCCGACGTGCTGCTGCACGCGATCACCGACGCGCTGTTCGGTGCGGCCGCGCTCGGCGACATCGGCCGCCATTTCTCCGATACGGATGCGAAGTTCGCCGGCGCCGACAGCCGCGTGCTGCTGCGCGAGTGCGTGGCGCGCGTGAAGGCCGCGGGCTTTTCGATCGCGAATGTGGACAGCAGCGTGGTCGCGCAGGCGCCGAAGCTCGCGCCGCATATCGAGGGCATGCGCGCGAACATTGCCGCCGACCTCGGCCTGCCGACGGAAAAGGTCAACGTGAAAGCCAAGACCAATGAGAAGCTCGGCTATCTCGGTCGCGGCGAGGGCATCGAGGCGCAGGCCGTGGTGTTGCTGGTCAAGGACTGACTGGCTTTTATGCGGCCGCGAAGAGCGGCTTGCGCGGCGTTGACAAAGCCCGGAAGCCGCGACGAAATCAACTGCCGTTATTCAGCGGCAATACACTGCGCGGCCGCATTGATCACCGCGGCAATCCGGCCCACGTCGCGCAACTGCGTCGTGCTCATGCCTTCGGCGACCAGCGTATCGAAGTGCGACTTCACGCAGAAGTGACACTTGCCGATGATCGACGCGGCGAGCGCATACATCTCGAAGCGCCGCTTGTCCACGCCGCCATGCGACGCATAGGCGTTCATGCGTAACTGCGCCGGTTGCGATTTCAGATCCGCGTTGTCCGTCATTTCGACGTACGGATACCAGACGTTGTTCATGCCCATCAACGCGGCGGCGGTCAACGCGCCGTTCGTCTCTTCGGGCGAGAGCACGCCCGCGTTGCGAATCGCGTTGACGATCACCGTGCTCTTCGCGGCGAAAGCCGCGGCCAACGCGACGCCCACCGCATCGTTACCTTCCAGCGACGAGCGCGCGATCGTGCCGTCGAGATTCAGCCGGATGTCTTTCGCGTAGTCGGGCACGAGCGCCTTAATGGAAGACAAGAACTCCATTGCGATCTCCTATCGGGTTGTCGATAAAAAAGCCCGCGGCTTTTTCAAGCGTGGCGGGCCTGGGCGGACACGGCTTACAGCGTCGCGCCGCCGACTGCGCGGTTGCACGGACAGAGCTCGTCCGTTTGCAGACCGTCGAGAATACGCAGCACTTCCTCAGGATTGCGGCCGACGTTCAGGTTGTTCACCGAAACGTGCTGGATCGTATTGTCCGGATCGACGATGAACGTGGCGCGCAGCGCGACGCCCGCTTCCTTGTCGCGCACGCCGAGCTGGTCGATCAGCTCGCCCTTCACGTCGCCGAACGAATAGTGGTTCAGCTTGCTCAAGTCCTTGTGCTCGCGGCGCCATGCGAGCTTCACGAATTCATTGTCGACGCTGCCGCCGAGCAGCACCGCGTCGCGTTCCTCGAAGTCTTTCGCGAGCTTGCCGAACTCGACGATTTCCGTCGGGCACACGAAGGTGAAATCCTTCGGGTAGAAGTAGATGATTTTCCACTTGCCGGGGAACGACTGCTCCGTGATCTCTTCGAACGCCGAGACGCCGTTTTCCTCGTGGTTGTTAAAGCCAGGCTTGGCAGCGGTGACGGTGAACGCTTCGAGTTTGTCGCCAACGGTTTTCATGCGAGTGCTCCTTCGTGTGTTGGAAAAACAGCATGTTGAGGCTACCAGCTCGTCATCACGAGCGCGTGTCAGGCTTTTAACTATAGCTCTATGGAACTATCCGCTCAATAGTTTTTAACTAACAACCCGGATAGTTATTATTCAACGGCGCGGGCATTGGCAGTGCGCAGCCTGGTCTGATGTGGCCGGTGTCGCAAGGCGCGGGCCACAGCGGTTCACAGCGGGCTCGCAGTGGACTCAAGCGCCTTTGGCAAGCGGGAATTCGATCGTGACTTCGAGGCCGGGGCCCGGCGTGCGATTGCGCAAGCGCAGCGCGCCGCGATAACGGCCGACGAGCCGCTGCACGATCGCCATGCCGAGACCCGTGCCGTTCGCCTGCGTGCGAGCGGAGTTCACACGATAGAACGGCCGTGTGACGAGCGCGAGTTGATCTTCCGGAATGCCCGGGCCTTCGTCGACCACCGAAAGCTCGACTCGCGAGTGCGACACACGCGTCTCCAGAATGACGTGCGGAATGCCGTCGCCATCGCTCAAACCGTATTTGCGCGCGTTTTCCAGCAGATTGCCGACGACGCGCCGCATGTCGGTCTCGTCCGCTTCGATCACCGCCGACGGCGCAAGCCGCGTGATCAGCCGCATGCTGTCCTCGCTTTGCATGCGCGCGGCGAGTTCGCTTGCGATCACCGACAGATCGACCGGCTCGGGCACGCGCTGCACCGGCCGCGCGTAATCGAGGAAGCGGCCGATGATCATATCCATCTGCTCGATGTCGTCGACCATTGCGTCTTTCGTGCTTTGATCCGACGGACTCATTTCTGTTTCGAGCCGCAGCCGCGCGAGCGGCGTGCGCAGATCGTGCGAGATGCCGGCGAGCATCAAGGCGCGGTCGGCCTCGAGCTGCTCGAGGTCCCGCACCATCTGGTTGAAACTGCGATTGGTTTCGGCGGCCACGCCCATGCCGCGCTCGGGCAGCGGTTCGGGCGACTGGCCCGAGCCGACCCGGCGCGCGGCCATCGCGAGACGTGCGAACGGCCGGTTCACGAGACTCGTGATGAAGGCCGCGCCGAACAGCGACAGCGCAAGCGCGAACACGCCCCAGCCGGCCCATTGAAGGCCGGTCGCATTGTCGAGTTGATCGCGGTCGAGGGCGACCCAGTAATCGTCGTCGTCGATCTTGAAGCTGATCCACACGCCAGGGATGTCGTTGACGCTTTGCGCGATCACGGTGTCGTCGCCTAGACGGCCGCGAATGTCGTGTTCGATCAGCCGGTTCAGCGACTCGTCGGGCTGCAGCTTGAACTTGTCGGTGGTTTCGCGCGGATACACGCGCACGCCTTCATTGCTTTCCAGATCTTGCAGCAACGCGCGCCGCAGATCGGGATCGGAATAAAGGAGTGCCGTGCGTGTGAGCTTGACGATGGCGACGAGCTGCAACGCCACGCGCTGCGCGCGCGGCTCGCGCTCGATCACCCGGAAGCTCTGGAACCACGCGGCGAGACTGACTGCGATCAACAGCGCGATCAGCAGAAAGGTCCGCCAGAAAAGGCCGCCGAACGCGAGCGTCAGGAGGCGCCGGTCGATCCGCATGGGCCCTTCTTATCTGAAAACAAAAGCTTGAGGTGTGAACAAACTCAGGCTGCGCCGTCGGGAATGAACACGTAGCCAAGACCCCATACCGTCTGAATGAAGCGCGGGCTGCCTGGGTCGGGCTCGATCAGCTTGCGCAGACGGGAGATCTGCACGTCGAGGCTGCGGTCGAACACTTCGTATTCGCGGCCGCGAGCGAGTTCCATCAGCTTCTCGCGCGACAGCGGCTGGCGCGGATGACGCGCGAATACCTTGAGCACCGAGAACTCGCCGGTGGTCAGCGGAATTTCCTGGCCTGCTTTGGTGAGCGTACGGGTCGCGAGATTGAGCGCGAACTCGCCGAACTCGAAGACCTCGGTGGTCTCGGACGGCGCGCCCGGCAATTCCGACGGCGACTGACGGCGCAACACAGCATGAATTCGCGCGACCAGTTCGCGCGGATTGAACGGCTTCGGCAGATAGTCGTCAGCGCCCATTTCGAGGCCGACGATACGATCGACGTCTTCGCCCTTGGCCGTCAGCATGATGATCGGCGTGCGGTCGTTGCTGCCGCGCAGACGCCGGCAGATGGACAGGCCGTCCTCGCCAGGCAGCATGAGGTCGAGCACCAGCAGATCGAAGCGCTCGCGCACCCACAGCTTGTTCATGGACGGCGCGTTCTCCGCCACATAAACATTGAAGCCTTGTTCGCCGAGGTAGCGGCGCAGCAGGTCGCGCAGGCGCGGATCGTCGTCGACGACGAGGATTTTCGAAGGGTTTTTGGTTTCCATGGTCGGCATCTTAGCGCGATTAGAAAGTGGTGCGCGGTTGCATCATTTGTCGAGTTACAGTCAGTTACAAAATTTACCCTGCCTGTGGCACGGCGTAAAGCGACGCCAGTTAGACTCCTTTACTGAATGCGGCTGTTCGGTGGATACTTCACTCGACTAAAACCCACGCGCCCGGCTCGTAACCGGGTTTGTCACACGCATTTGAGGTCGCCGGTTGCCGCGCCACGAAGGGAACAACATGAAGGGAGGGGTTTGGCCGAATGTGCGCCTGAACGTGATTGCACTGGCGGTTGCCGGTACGCTCGCAGGCACATTGGGATCAACGCTCGCCCACGCCCAGCCTTCTGCCGACAGAGCTGCGAGCGCGCGCGCGCCCAGACTGAGCCCCTCAAAAGCAAACCGTCATGACTCGAACAGCGAGCGGCCTGCATCGGACGTGATGCTGCGCACCGCGGTTCCCCCCGACCTCGATCAACGCCGCCGCGATGGGCATATGACGCCGGACGAACGTCGTTTGCTGAGGCAGCATATCGAAGATGCTGTGCGGGAGCTTTATAAGCGGTAGGGTTTTGGTGGTGGTGGTCGTCGTGCTTGTTCTGGTTTTAGCGTTCCACGCTGTCTTTCCGTTCTTGTGCTGTCTTGTGCTTGTTCGCACTTGCATCGCTCTTCGCTGTGCTTCCCGTTCCTGATTTTGCAGTGCATGTCTTGCTCATCATGCTGACAAGGTGTGTCGACTCTTGCATGTGGCCTGTGTACTAGAAGCGGGCAGACAAGGGAGCGGCATGGCGCATGCGATGCGTCATCGTGCGTGAAGATGCGGTCTGTCATGAACGCATCGTGCGCCTTGCACATTTGTTCGCCAGCGATTCGCGCATCCTTCCGGACGCCCCATGAAACGACGCAGCTTTCTCTCGATGAGCGCCGCCGCCAGCGCGGCCCTCTGGCTGCCTCGCACATTCGGCGCTGAGCCCGCCGCGCACAGGGCACGTCACGCTCCAGTGTTCGCGCGCGATAACGGCGAGCTCCTGATCCTCATCGAATTGAAGGGCGGCAATGACGGTCTGAACACCGTCATTCCGTTCGCCGATCCGGCGTACTACCGGCTCCGTAAGCGCATCGCAATCAGACGCGAGCACGCGATTCAACTCGACGAACGCACGGCGCTGCATCCATCGCTCGAACCGTTGATGCCTTTGTGGCGAAGCGGGCAGCTTGCGATCGTTCAGGGCGTCGGTTACGCGGCGCCCAACCTCTCGCATTTTCGTTCGATGCAGATATGGGACACGGCATCGCGCTCCGATCAGTACCTGCGCGAAGGCTGGCTCAGTCGCGCGTTCGACAGCGCGTCGGCGGCGGCTGGTTTTGCCGCTGAGGGCGTCGTGATCGGCAGCGCTGAAATGGGACCGTTGGCGCTGGGCGGCGGTGACGGGGCGCGTGCCGGTCGCACTCAAGTTGTAGAGGCCGGGAAAGGCATCGCTCAACTATGCGGTCGGCCGCTGCGCGCACAAGACGCAACGCGACTGACGACCGCGTTTCCATGCAGTTCGTTCGGCGCGTCGATAAAGAGCGCGATGCAGATGCTCGCGGCCCGCGATAGGTTGCGCGTGCAAGCACAGCAAGGGCAGGCACTGCGACTACATGCTGCGCAAGCCGACACAACCGCCCCTGCAACCGCAATCCGCCTGACGCTAAACGGCTTCGATACGCATCAGAATCAGCCGGAGCGTCATCGTCTGTTGCTGACGCAATTTGCTGAAGGCTTGGCTGCGATGCGATCGGCGCTTGTCGAACTGGGCCGTTGGAACGACACGCTCGTGATGACGTACAGCGAGTTCGGGCGGCATCCGCGTGAGAATGGCAGCGCCGGTACCGACCACGGCACCGTGGCGCCGCATTTCATGATGGGTGGACGAGTGCTCGGCGGCTTGCACGGCGTGCCGCCGCAGTTGGCGCGGCTCGACGGCAATGGGGAGCTGCCGGTCGGCGTCGATTTTCGACAGCTTTACGCGACGGTGCTCGCGCGCTGGTGGCGTGTCGACGCACAGGCGATCTTGCGGCAGCAGTTCGAGCCACTCCCTTTGCTGCACATCTGACGACGGCGCGCGCCGCCCGTTACGCTTACTTTGCGCGCCACGCGATCCACAGCTTGCGGACCGGCGTCAACGCGATACGTTGATGCAGCACGTGATAACCGTCGCGCTCTATTTCATCGAGCAACGCGCCAGCGAGCGCGGCCTGCGCAAGCAGCGTGCGCTGCGAACGGCGCTCGCTGCGCGGCACCGCGGCGAGCGCGCTATGCAAGGCATCACGCGCCCGCTTCGTCTGAAAGCGCATGAGTTCCGTGAACGCATCCGAATATTTTCGATTGATCAGGTCCGCGGCTGTCACACTGAAGCGCTGCATTTCGTCAATAGGAATGTAGATGCGGCCGTGGCGCGCATCGTTGCCCGTTTCCGCCACGAGTTGTGCGAGCAGCAGCGCTTCGCCTAACGGTGCGGACCAGCCCGGAGCCTGTGCGCCGTCGGTGGGTGCGCTCGTGGGTGCGCTCGTGGATCCATTCGTGCTCGCCGCGCGCGCCACAAGCGCGGCAAAAGTGCCGCCGACCGCCTGCACATAGCGGCGCAAATTCGGGTAGTCCAGGTAACGCGCCTGGTCGAGATCCATCTCGAAGCCGCCAAGCAGCGTCTGCAACGCGGGGTATTCCGCTTTGACGTCGGGCAGCGAAGCCGCGAGCGCCTTTGCAACCGGATGCGTGGGCGAGCCCGCAGCCAACGCGCCGAGTTCGTTTTGCCACCACGCGAGCTTCGTGCGGCCAATCGCGGGGTCGCTCACTTCCTTGACCGTTTCCTCGAACTCGCGGCGCAGTGCGAAGAGCGCGGTCAAGCGCGGCTGACTGGCGGCCGGCGCTTGCCGCAGCGCGTAGTAGGCGCTCGATCCAGGGGGCGCCGCTTTTTGCTGGCAATATTCGTCGAAATTCACGGCGTGGAATGTGGGGAAGGGCAGGCGAAGTGAGCACGGCATGCGTGCGCGAAGCCGAAAATTGTAGCATCGGCGGGGCAACGGCAGAGGCGCGAGCCGGATGCCCGGCAGTTGCAGACAAGCGCGAATCAATGCGTTAGAATCTCGCGCTTACGCTTTTGGGCGCGTACATTTGAACGCGCCGGAAAGCATGCAGGACATCGGGCGAGACGTACAACGTTGGCCCGGCTGCGAGGGTGGCGAAATTGGTAGACGCACCAGGTTTAGGTCCTGACGCCCGCAAGGGTGTAGGGGTTCGAGTCCCCTCCCTCGCACCATTAACTTCTCGATATAGAGCGGTCTGCGGATTTCCTTGGCGTGGTTGACCGGCGGCCTTGAAGCGAATCCGGGATTCTCGGCAGGAACATAACATCATCGAATTTCTTGACGTTGATGTGCTGCCCGAGCCGCGTATAGACATCTTCTGTCTTTCCAATGTATTGGATATTCCGCTGCCTCAAGAAGAAATAGAGTCCGAGAAATAGAGTCCGCGGCGCTAGGCCGGAATCGGAACCTGTTGAAGGCCTGCGCGCTCAAGAAGCTTTCCGTGCATCGCTGCATTCTTTTCGCCGTTTTCTTTTCCAAACTTATCCACGGTCTTTGCGCCTGAAGAATCGTCGCCGGCGCGCTTGCGCGCCGTTTGCCAGACGCGGTAAATCTGGTGCGAGCCGGCGTACCGTTCGCGCGTCGTTGGGTTCATGAACAGCGGGCCGTCCGCTATGGCCCACCTGTACAAATGAGACCGTCGGTCCGGTTCCGCAGGTTATCAATCACTCGATATTCGGGAGTGCCGGCCATGCGTCGGGATCTCCACCCATCGCCACACACATGTCCCGCATGAGGTCCGTGCTGACCTCGATCCACTCGGGCGTACCGAACGGAAGGTCCTCGGGATTCTTTTTGCCCTGCGCTGAGCGAGTGCGGCGCACGGTCGCGCTGACTTCCTTCATTTCATCGAACAGAAGGTAGTCCGGCTTGGTCGGTTCGTTATCTGCCATCTCTTGGTCTTTGGTATTTTTTTTGGTTGATCGGAAAGATACTCCGATTTTCTGATGTCGTAACTTCCAATTTCGGAAAGTTGTGCCGTCCCGTCATGCGGGACGAATCAAAAGCGCGCCCGACAATCTGCTGGCGAGGCTGCAATCAGGAATTGACGGCGGCCTGAAGCGGTACGACGCCGAGTGTTCGCGATCGTCGCGATGTGTAGTGAGAACCCCCGTCAGGTCACAGCACTCGCCGGGGCTCTTTCTTGAATGGCCCTTGGGTGACTCTTTTTTGGTGACCCGGATAGGCGGCGCGCGCGATGCAGGCCGGTAGAGGCCCGCATGGCGAGGTCAGGCCGCTCAGGCTTCCGGTGTGGCGGGCGGCGCCTGCGTGCCCGGCAGATCGGCTTGCGCGGCGCCCTCGAGAAAGCGCCGCGTCGATTCGAATGCCTGCAACATCGGCTCGGGCCACGGCGTTTGCAGCATGACCGCCTGATGGTTTTCGAACGCCGACGACAACAGCTTCGCCAGTTCCGGCGAACGCAGATGGCGCAACAGCACGCTTACCGCAATCGCCGTCGCCTGGCTCGCACCGGCCGTCTGGAGTTCCGACGCCGTGAGCGCCGCGACCTGTTTGTTGATGTCCACTGAAACTTCCCTGAATAGAGTTGGATGACTGGCTCGCGCGCCGCGCGGTTCATCGACTTGAATGGAAGCGATAACCCGGCGCACGCGGCGGACCCGGGATTTTGACACGGTTGGCGTTTTGCCGCGAAGACAGCGTCGCGATCAGTGAGAATGCGGCGCGCGGATAATCGCGTGCCGTTGTTCGGGTAATTGACTCGGCAAAGGCGCTGACAATAACGGTTCGATTCGGTAAGCGATTCGCTTTAATTAATCGACGCACATCAGCCGCATAATGAGCGATGAAATTTCGGCAAGTGTTGTCGGAGACGTGGCGACATCCGCGTTCAATTGGCTTGCCTGCCGCTCGTCATCATCTATCGGGGGATAGCTGCTTGAAAAGCCCGCTTTGCACGTCGCTTTGCATGTTATTCTGCGCGCCGATTTTCGCTGATTCCACATGCCGTATTCGCGGATAATCCGCGCGACCGAGGTTGCGATCAAACGGATATCGCCGGAAAACACAATAAAAGAGGGATGCGATGAGCGTGATATTTGCCGTGCTGGGCGCGGTGGTCGGCATGCTGGCTTCGTTGTCGAACGATCTTCCGCTCGGCTATGGCGCATTGTTCGGCGCGCTCGCGGGCTTTGCGCTGGCGCGCTTGCGCAAGAGAAATCCAGCGGGCACCGCGCAGTCGCCATCTCCGGGAACCACCGTCACGGATGCGCCGAGCGCTCCTCGTGACCTGGCGGCTCGCGTCGAGTGGCTGGAACGTGAACTCGTTTCGCTGCGCGGCGAGATCCGGCAATTGCGTGAGGCAGTGGGTATTGCGTCAGCCGACGACGCTCGAGCGCCAGCGCCCATGCACGCATCAGACGCCGCAACGATGCGCGATTCAGTTGCGGCAGGCACCACAGAGCATCGCTATGCAATCGCGGCGCAAGAGGCCGTGAAGCTCACGGCGAGAGCGTCGGCGGCGCTTGCGCCAGCGGGCGGGGAGGCGGGCGCGTCGATTGTTCGGCAGACAGAAACGTCAACCGGCATGGACGCCGCCGCACAAACACAAGCACAAGCACAAGCACAAGCACAACTCGACGCAGCCGCGCGCACCCAAGCCGACGCCGCCGCGCCAGCACAACCGAACCTCGCGGGCCTCCCGCAAGCCACTGCGACCCACGCGGCACAACCCGCCCAACCGCAACCCGACGCCGCCGCGCATACCCAACCTGACCTCGCCGCCCCGGCACAACCCAACCTCCCACCCGCCCCCCCACGCGGCCCCGGCGTCGTCGAGCGCCTTTTCAAAGCAGGCCGCGACTGGCTCTTCGGCGGCAATACGGTGGTGCGCGTCGGCATCGTCGTGCTGTTCTTCGGCATTGCGTTCCTGCTCAAATACGCCGCCGACAACAGCCTGCTGCCGATCGAATTCCGCCTCGCCGGCGTCGCGCTCGCCGCGACGGCCTTGCTCGTGCTCGGCTGGCGCATCGGCGACAGTCGCGGCGCGTACGGGCTCGTGCTGCAAGGCGGCGGCGTCGGCGCGCTGTACCTGACGGTGTTCGCCGCGACCCGGCTCTATCATCTGCTGCCCGCCGGCGCAGCCTTGCCGCTGATGGTCGCGACCTGCGCGCTGAGCGCGTTCCTCGCGGTACGGCAGAATGCGCCTTCGCTCGCGTTCATGGGCAGCGCGGGCGGCTTCCTCGCGCCGCTCCTCTTGTCCACCGGCGGCGGCAGTCATGTGATGCTGTTCAGTTACTACGCGTTGCTCAACGCGGGCATCTTCGCGATCGCGTGGTTCAAGGCATGGCGTCCGCTGAATCTGCTCGGCTTTGTCTTCACGTTCTCGATCGGCGCGGCGTGGGGCGCGACGGCATATCGTCCGGAACTCCTCGCGAGCACCGAGCCGTTTCTGGTCCTCTTCTTCCTGATGTATGTCGGTATCGCGCTGCTCTACGCGGTGCGCCGCGAACTGACGCTCAGGCATTACGTCGACGGCACGCTCGTGTTCGGCACGCCGCTCGTCGCAATCGGCCTGCAGTCCGCGCTGATGCGAGGCACCGAGTTCGGGCTCGCATGGAGCGCCGTCGCGCTCGCCGTGTTCTATCTCGCGATAGCGGGCTGGCTCGCGCCGCGCCGCGCGCGCCTCGGCCTGCTGTTCGACTCGATGTTCGCGCTCGCCGTCATCTTCGCGACGCTCGCCGTGCCGCTCGCGTTCACCGGACCGACGACGAGCGCGACGTGGGCAATCGAAGGCGCCGCGGTGACATGGCTCGCCGTGCGGCAACGACGCCTCGTCGCGTTCGCCTTCGGCCTGCTGATGCAACTGGCCGCGGCGGGCGCGTTTGTCGTCGGCACGGTTTTGTCGTTCAGCCACGCGGCGAGCTTGCCGGTGCTGAACGGCGCTTATCTGGCAAGCGTACTGATCGCGCTCGCCGGCATCTTCACCGGATGGCGTTTGCACGGCCGCAGCGAAGCACGCGACTGGCACGCGTGGCTGCCGCAGATCGGCGTGGTCGCGAGTCTGTGGGGTCTGCTGTGGTGGGTGGGGGGCGGGCTCAACGAGATACAGAGCTACGTCCATGCGTACGTTCCGGACGACCGCGACCGAGTCGGCATCGCATTCGTCGCGCTGTTCGCCGCGCTGAGCGCATGGCTCGCTCATGGCGCGCGCCGCAAGCTGCGCTGGCCGCTCGCAGAGTGGCCGGCGCTCGCGCTCGTGCCTGTTCTCGCCGCGCTCACACTCGGACTTTTTGCATTGAACATGAGGCCGGTCAGCGGCTACGGCTGGCTGGTTTGTCTGCTGGTTGCCGTCGCCAGTTACGCGCTTTTATGGCGTCAGCAGCGCGACGTCGGCGAGCGCATTCTCGCGCCGCTGCACACGCTGGTGTTCTGGACCGCCGGCACGCTCGCCGCGCTCGAAGGCTACTGGGCGTTGCGCGCTTACGTGCCCGAAGGTGCATGGAGCTGGAGCGCGTGGGCGTATGGCTTCGGCGCGCTGCTGTTGCTGCTGGCCGGCGTGGGGCATCGTCTGCGTTGGCCGGTTGGGCGCTTCACGTGGGCCTATCAGGTGTGGGCCGCGGCGCCGCTCGCCGCGTTGCTGTGGGCGTGGACCATTGCAAGCGTGACGAGCGACGGCAGCGCCGCGCCGCTCTTCTGGCTGCCCATCGTCAATCCGCTCGACGTGGCGCAGATACTCGTGTTCGTCGCGGGCGCAGTGTGGCTGCGACGGCTGCGCGCACTGGGCGTGCAATGGCACCCGCGCGCGTTCGATTATGCCGTGCTCGCGACGCTGTTCCTGTGGTTCAATGCGTTGCTGCTTCGCACGCTGCATCATCATTTCGACGCGGCGTACGACGTGACCGCGGTGCTCGCGTCGTTCACGCTGCAGCAGGTGTTCCTGGTCGGATGGAGCGCGTTCGCGTTCGCCGGTTTGTGGCTCGCGCGACGCGACAGCATCGTGCGCCTGTGCGCAATTTCGTCGACGCCGCTCGTGCTCGTGATGTGGCTGTGGACGTTCTACGCCAACCTGACGCAGGACGGCGGCGCGTGGGCGCGGCTGCCGTTATTGAATCCGCTCGATCTCGTGCAAGCCGCGGTCTTTGCACTGGCCGCGCTCTGGCTCGTGCGCGTTCACCGTCTCGGCGTGCCGCTCGACGGCTACCGGCTGCCGCTGCAAGTCGCGGCCGGGGCGACCGGCTTCGTGTGGTTGAATGCGATGCTGCTGCGCACGCTGCATCATTGGATCGGCGTGCCGTACGAGTTCGCGCAGATGTCCGAGTCGATGCTCGTGCAGGCGTCGGTCTCGGTCTTCTGGACGCTGTGCGCGCTGGCGGCGATGATCTGGGCGACGAGACGCGCAAGCCGTATCGTGTGGTTCATCGGCGGCGGGTTGCTCGGCGCGACTGTCGTCAAATTATTTCTGTTCGACCTGTCGCACGTGACGGGGATCGAGCGCATCGTATCGTTTATCGGTATCGGCCTGATGTTGCTGCTGATCGGCTACTTCTCGCCGCTGCCGCCCAAGCCGATGGTCAGGGAAACTGAACAATGAAGCATCTTCTGAAAGTGACGGGCTGGTGTGCCGCGCTCGTGTGCGCGTGGACCGCGGCGCCCGCGTGGGCCGAAGAGTTCGCGCGGCACTTTGCGCTTCAGCTCGACGACGGCGCGGCCTACTACAGCGTGAGGCTGCCGGCCGCGGTCTATGCGGCCAGCCAGCGCAACGATCTCGGCGACGTGCGCGTTTTCAACGGCGCGGGCGAGCCCGTGCCGTACTCGCTCGAGGGGCCGCGCGAGCCGGCCCGCACGCCGCCGACGCTGCGTCCGGCCCGCTGGTTCCCGCTTCGTCCCGCCGCCGCAGGTCAGGCGGGCGCGCCGCTGGGCGTGACGATCGCCGCTGACGGATCGCTGCGCGCCACCGCCGCGCCGCCTGGGCGCGCGCAGCACGACACCGATCTGATCGATGCCGGTCAGGCGTCGCACGAAGGCCGCGCGAGCGCGCTGCTGATCCATCTGCGCGACGACAATTACCAGGGGCGTGTGTCGGTCGAATCGAGCGACGATCTGCGCAACTGGCAACCGGCCGGCGATGCGCAACTGCTCAAGGTCAGCTACAACGGCAGCACGCTGAGCCAGGACCGGATCGAACTGAACGGTGCGCACGCGCGTTACCTGCGCTTGCGCTGGCTCGACGGCGCGCCGTACCTCGAATCGATCGATGTCGAAGTGCAGGCGGCCGGCGCGGGGCGCGCGCAACTCGCGGACAGCCAGCGCGAGTGGCGCGAAGGCATCGTTGCGCGCGCGGGTCCGAAGGCCGGCGAATATTTCTTTAGCACCAGCGGTCCTTTCCCGGTCGACCGGCTGCGGCTGAATCTGCCGCAGCCCAACACGGTGGCGCCCGCGGTCGTCTATTCGCGCGGCGAACTGGGCGGGGCGTGGCGCGAGGTGTCGAATGCGACGCTGTTCCGTTTGCATAACGGAGACGTCGAACAGAACAATCCGTCGCTTCAATTGCCGCCGGATACGGACCGTCACTGGCGGGTGGTTGTCGATGCGCGTAACGGCGGGCTCGGCAGCGGCGTGCTGACTGTTGCAGCGGGGTGGCGTCCGGCGACGCTGACGTTCGTCGCGCGCGGATCGGCGCCTTTCACGCTTGGCGTGGGCAATGCGTCCGCAGTGTCGACCGCGGTCGGGCGCGATGAGTTGCTGATGGACGCGTCCTCGGCGATTGCCACCGCGCGCGTCGGCGAGCCGCTCGCGCTTGCGCCGAATGCGAATGCGCCGTCGCCGGCGAATGCGGATGCGTATCGGCGCTATGTGCTGTGGGCCGCATTGCTACTGGCCGTCGGCTCGCTCGCGGCGATCGCGTGGCGTCTGGCGCGCAGCGTGTCGCATCGGGTGCCGGCGGGCGATGCCGCGGCAAGCGCATCGGGCGCGATGGCCGGCGGTCTTGCAACTACGGCGGCTGCGGCAACGGACTTAAACGGCCCAGCAGGTGCTTCGCCCCAGGATAATGCGAACGCGGTTTCCGGTGGTGCAGGGCACGCGCCGGAACCTGGGCATCGGCGCGAGAGCAACGACTGAGACGCGCGTGCGTTCGCAACGAACGACACGCGTTATCCACCTCTGTTCATGAGCGCGGCATTCGTCGCAAATTTGAAGCGCCGCGCGTCATGTCTGGCGCTTGCCGGTTTCAGACTCGAGCCGCGTTTCACACGCTTCACGCGTCGCGCGTAGTCATCATCTCGATGACCTTGTCGAGCGCTTCGCCTAGCGCGAGCTTTTCGTTTTCGTCGAGGCAATCGAACAGGTCGCCATTCCACTTGCGCGCGATCGGCATCACCTTGCGATACAGCGCGCGGCCCTCGGGTGTGAGCGACACGAGCACCACGCGGCCGTCGTCGGCACTCGCTTCGCGTTTGACGAGTCCCTGTCTGATCAGACCTTCGGCGGCGCGGCTCGCCTGGCTCTTGTCGAGATTGGCATGCCTTGCGAGTTCCATGATCGAGAACGGTCCAAACGATCCCACCGACGCGATTACGCGAGCTTCCGGCAACGTCACGCCGAGCTTGTCCTGGTAGCGCTCGCTGATGCCGCGCTCAGCAAGCTTGTTGAGTACATGCAGACGATAAGTGAGGAGCTGTTCCAGGCCAGCTTTGGCGGAGTCCTTCATGGTCTTCCCGTGATGAGTGGCGTGGTTGTGGCGCTGTGATTGTTGCCGCAACCATGCCGCCTGGTCAACGCGCGCCGTACTTCAAACGCGTCAGTTGTTCGGCCTCATCCGCCAGGAGCCGCGCGGCGTCGCGAATCGCGAATTCAAGCGTGATCGGACCGGGTGCCGGCGAGAAGCAACCACTGAAAAATTCGGCAAGGCGCGGCAACGCGGCGGAGTCCACGGCGCCCGACAAAAGTGTGGCCGGCACGCCTGCGGCTTGCGCATGACGGCACGCGATGAAGGGCGCTTTGCCATGCAGCGTTTGCACGTCCGAGCGTCCTTCGCCGGTGATCAGCCAGTTCGCGCCTTCGAGCGCGGCGTCGAGGCCGAGTTGCCGCGCGACCGTTTCCGCGCCCGGCTCGAACTGCGCGCCGAGCATGTGCAGCGCGAAGCCCAGGCCGCCCGCGGCGCCCGCGCCGGGCAGATCGCGGGCACTGCGCCCGAGCGCCGCTTCGAGCAGATCCGCGTAACGGGCGAGGGCGGCGTCGATCGTCGCGACCTGTTCCGGCTTGACGCCTTTTTGCGGGCCGAACACGGCGGTTGCTCCATGCTCACCGGTCAGCGGATTGTCCACATCGGACATGCCGATGAATTGCGTGCCCGCGAGCCGCGCGTCGAGTTGCGACACGTCCACGCGCGCGACGCGAGCGAGTTGCTCGGGCGAGGGCTCGAGTTCCCCGCCTTGCGCATCGAAGAGCTTCAGCCCGAGTCCGACGAGAAGGCCCGCGCCGCCGTCGTTCGTGCTGCTGCCGCCGAGCGCGACGAAAAACCGCCGCACGCCCGCGTCGAGCAGCGCGCTGATCGCTTCGCCCATGCCGCGCGTGTTGCGCGCCTGAACCGGCACGCCCATCCCGACCGGGTCGGTGATGCCGACGATCTCCGCGGTTTCCACGATCGCGCTGCCGTCGGCGAGCACGCCGGTCAGCGCGTCGCGCACCGGCCCGGCCGCACCGCGCACGCTCAGCGTGCGGCGCTCGCCGCCGCTTGTCAGCATGGCGTCGAGCGTGCCTTCTCCGCCGTCCGCCATCGGGCAGATACGGACTTCGGCATCCGGACGGGCACGCCGCACGCCCGACGCGATCGCCTGCGCGACCTGTTCGGCGCTGAGCGAGCCTTTGAAGGAATCCGGGGCGATGACGACGACGGGCGTGGACGGCGAATTCGGCATGGTGTCTCTGAATGGTTGGAATGGTTACGAGCCGGGAGGCGGCGGTGAAGCGGACGCGGCGCCGCTCCGAGCGCGTTCGCTAGCTTATCAGCATGGCCGCGCCGACTAAATATGCCGAAAGGCATAGGCGGCATTGTGGAAATTGCGATCCGGTAGCGCGGCGGCATCGCCGGCGAAGTGCGAAACCGACTCGAAAACAGCCCGGAAAGGGCTCCGAATGCCGATAAAAACGCGCGTAATCATCGAATCCCGGCTAGGCGCGCAAATAGTTTGCTAAAATATTCGGCTCTTTGGACCCAACCGTGCTGCCGGCGGCCTGCAAGCCCGCGGCGCAGGCGCGCAAATGCGGCACGAGAAGATAACTGAATTCGCTCGAATAATTTTAGGACGATTGAAGCCATGGCTAACGTTGTTGAGAACCTCGGCAAGCTCGAACGCCGCGTAACGATTTCCCTGCCGAAGGACGCCGTGCAGAAGGAAGTGGACTCGCGTATCCGTCAACTCGCGAAGAACGTGCGCATGCCGGGTTTCCGCCCGGGCAAGGTGCCGCTCAAGATGGTGACGCAACAGTATTCGGGCCAGGTGGAAGCGGAAGTGCTGAGCGACAAGGTCGGCAAGGAATTCTTCGACATCAGCCGCGCCGAAAACCTGCGCGTCGCCGGTCAGCCGAGCTTTGCGCCGAAGGTCGACGCGACTGAAGGCGATTACGCTTTCGACGCGACCTTCGAGGTCTATCCCGAAGTGAAGCTGGGCGATGTCGCCACGGCTGAAATCGAGCGCACCACGACCACGATCACCGAAGCGGAAATCGACCGCACGCTCGAAATCCTGCGCAAGCAGCGCGTGCATTTCCACGCTCGCGGCGAAGCCGGCGAGCACGGCGACGGCGGCGCGGATACGGCGGCCAAGGAAGGCGATCGCGTGTCGGTCGACTTCGTCGGCAAGATCGACGGTGAAGTGTTCCAGGGCGGCAGCGCCGAAGACTTCGCGTTCGTGCTGGGCGAAGGCCGCATGCTGCCGGAATTCGAAAAGGCGGCTACGGGCCTGAAGGTCGGCGAGTCGAAGGAATTCGACCTGGCATTCCCGGCCGACTATCACGGCAAGGAAGTGGCCGGCAAGACCGCGCAATTCACGATCACGATGAAGAAGATCGAGTGGCCGCATCTGCCGGAAATCGACGCTGAATTCGCGAAGTCGCTCGGCATTGAAGACGGCGATCTGACCAAGATGCGCGCCGAGATCAAGGACAATCTGGAGCGCGAAGCCAAGCGCCGCACGCAAGCCATCGTCAAGAATCAGGTGATGGACGCGCTGCTCAAGATTTCGGAACTCGACGTGCCGAACGCGCTGATCGAACAGGATCAGGAACGCCTCGTCGCGATGGCTCGCCAGGATCTGGAGCAGCGCGGCGTGCCGAACGCTAAAGATGCGCCGATTCCTGCCGCTATGTTCAAGGAACAGGCCGAGCGTCGCGTGAAGCTGGGTCTCGTGCTGGCCGAGCTTGTGAAGGCGAACGACCTGCAGGCAAAGCCGGAACAGATCCGCGCCGAAGTCGACGAATTCGCGAAAAGCTACGAAGACCCGAAGGAAGTCGTCCGCTGGTATTATTCGAACCAGCAACGCCTTGCTGAAATGGAAGCGTACGTCGTTGAAGCCAACGTCGTCGAATTCGTGCTGAGCAAGGCCAAGGTGACGGACAAGGAAGTGAGCTTCGAAGAACTGGCAAGCGCAACGGCGCAAGCGTAAGCGTCGCTGCAACGGCGTGCCGGCTGTCGGAGCGACGGCCCGCACGCCGTTTTTTTGTGCGGCATTTTTGTACTGCCTGTCGTGCAGTCGGCGCGCACTTGAATACGGGCTGGTCGACCACACCTGTCTAGCATCAAATATTTAGAATATTTCCAGACAAGGATCCATTGCATGACCTTTCGCGCCCAAATGCTGGACACGTTGACCTCCCAGTCGTCCCGGGATCTCGAAGCGCAGGCGCTCGGACTGGTGCCGATCGTCGTGGAAACGAGCGGTCGGGGCGAGCGCTCGTATGACATCTACTCGCGTCTTCTGAAGGAACGCATTGTGTTCCTGGTCGGCGAGGTGAACGATCAGACGGCCAATCTCGTCGTCGCACAAATGCTGTTCCTCGAGAGCGAGAATCCGGACAAGGACATCTACTTCTATATCAACAGCCCGGGCGGATCGGTTTCGGCGGGCATGGCGATCTACGACACGATGCAGTTCATCAAGCCGGACGTCTCCACGCTGTGCATGGGGCTTGCGGCGAGCATGGGCGCGTTCCTGCTGGCAGCAGGCGCGAAGGGCAAGCGCTTCGCGCTGCCGAACTCGCGCGTGATGATTCACCAGCCGCTTGGCGGCGCGCGCGGTCAGGCGTCGGACATCGAAATTCAGGCTCGGGAAATCCTTTACCTGAAGGAGCGGCTGAATCATCTGCTGGCGCACCACACCGGCCAGCCGGTCGAGCGTATTGCGCGCGACACCGACCGTGACAACTTCATGTCCGGCGACGACGCGCAAGCGTACGGTCTGGTCGATCAGGTAGCCCACAAGCGTCCTTGATCGGGTACGGATTTGCCCTAATTCGGGGCAAATCCGGCGCCTGATCGGTTGTGAAATAATCAAGACTCGTCCGAGCGCCTGCGGCAAACGCCGTCACCTTGCTCAGCCCCGCCGCGCCCAACTGCGAGGCTGGGGCAAACGGCGTATCATGTAATCGAGTGTCCGGAGGCTCACACATCTATGGCGGACAAGAAAGGTTCTAACAGCGAAAAGCTGTTGTATTGCTCGTTTTGCGGCAAGAGCCAGCATGAAGTCAAGAAACTGATTGCCGGCCCGTCGGTGTTCATCTGCGATGAATGTATCGACCTGTGCAACGAAATCATTCGCGACGAAGCAGCAGGCGCGGGTATCGAGGCGGGCTTGTCCAAGTCCGATCTGCCGAGTCCGCAGGAAATCCGTGAAATCCTCGACCAGTATGTGATCGGTCAGGAACGCGCGAAGAAAATTCTCGCGGTCGCGGTGTACAACCACTACAAGCGCCTGAAGCATCTCGACAAGAAAGACGAGATCGAGCTGTCCAAGAGCAACATCCTGCTGATCGGCCCGACCGGTTCCGGCAAGACCTTGCTCGCGCAAACGCTCGCGCGTCTTCTGAACGTTCCCTTTGTCATTGCGGACGCAACCACGCTCACCGAAGCGGGTTACGTGGGTGAAGACGTCGAGAACATCATCCAGAAGCTGCTTCAGAACTGCAATTACGAAGTCGACAAGGCCCAGCGCGGCATTGTCTATATCGACGAAATCGACAAGATCAGCCGCAAGTCGGATAACCCGTCCATTACCCGCGACGTGTCGGGCGAGGGCGTGCAGCAGGCGTTGCTGAAGCTGGTCGAAGGCACGATGGCGTCGGTGCCGCCGCAAGGTGGCCGCAAGCATCCGAATCAGGACTTCATCCAGGTCGATACGACCAACATTCTGTTCATCTGCGGCGGCGCATTTGACGGCCTCGAAAAAGTCATCGTCGATCGTACTGAAAAGACCGGCATTGGCTTTGGCGCGAGCGTGAAGAGCAAGCAGGATCGCGACGCCGGCGAAGTGCTGCGCGAAGTGGAACCGGAAGATCTGATCAAGTTCGGTTTGATTCCCGAACTGATCGGCCGTCTGCCGGTGGTCGCCACGCTCGGCAAGCTCGACGAAGCGGCGCTGATGAAAATTCTCGTCGAACCGAAGAATGCGCTGGTGAAGCAGTACCACAAGCTCTTCAACATGGAACGGGTCGAACTCGAAATTCGTCCGGCCGCGTTGCAGGCTGTGGCGCGCAAGGCGATCCGTCGTAAGACGGGCGCGCGCGGACTGCGCTCTATCCTGGAACAGGCGTTGCTGGACGTGATGTACGATCTGCCGCAAATGAAAGGTGTCAGCAAGGTCATCATCGACGACAATGTGATCGACGGCGACGGCAAACCGTTACTGATCTACGAAGACGCGCCCAAAGTCGCGGGTTCGAACTGATCGGCTTCGGATACCGCAAAAAGCCGTTCATGGCGACGTGAACGGCTTTTTCGTTTATCGTGTGGTCAGAAAGATTGTTTTCACAATGGAGTCACTGAACCTTCGGAGTCACTGAACTTTTCCCACACGCGGAGGCTTGCAATATTTTCTGCCGGCCTCACCTATCGAACGAACTGATTCCACTCATGGGGAAATGAAATGTCAGGAACCCAACTCCTTCCGCAGGAACGCATTACGCTCCCGCTGCTCCCGCTGCGTGACGTAGTCGTTTTCCCGCACATGGTGATTCCGCTCTTCGTAGGCCGCCCGAAGTCGATCAAGGCTCTCGAGGCAGCGATGGAAGGCGGCAAGCACATCATGCTCGTCGCCCAGAAAACGGCTGCGAAAGATGAGCCGACCGAAAAGGACATGTACGAAGTAGGGTGTGTTGCCAACATCCTGCAAATGCTCAAGCTGCCCGATGGCACCGTTAAGGTGCTCGTCGAGGGTTTGCAGCGCGCGAAAACGCTTTCCATCGAAGAACAGGAAACGCAGTTCTCGTGCGAAGTCATGCCGCTCGAACCCGACCACGCCGACAGCGCTGAAACTGAAGCGCTGCGCCGCGCGATCGTGTCGCAGTTCGATCAGTATGTGAAGCTGAACAAGAAGATTCCGCCGGAGATTCTGACGTCGCTGTCGGGTATCGACGAAGCCGGGCGTCTGGCCGATACCATCGCGGCACATTTGCCGCTGAAGCTCGACCAGAAGCAGCACATCCTTGAGATGTTCCCGGTCATCGAGCGTCTCGAGCATCTGCTCGCGCAGCTCGAAGCCGAGATCGACATCCTGCAGGTCGAAAAGCGCATCCGTGGGCGCGTGAAGCGCCAGATGGAGAAGAGCCAGCGCGAGTACTACCTGAACGAACAGGTCAAGGCGATCCAGAAGGAACTCGGCGAAGGCGAGGAAGGTGCGGATCTCGAGGAACTCGAGAAGCGCATCACGGCTGCCCGCATGCCGAAGGAAGCCAAGAAGAAGGCCGACGCCGAGCTCAAAAAGCTCAAGCTGATGTCGCCTATGTCGGCTGAAGCCACCGTCGTGCGCAACTATATCGACACGCTGATCGGCTTGCCGTGGCGCAAGAAGAGCAAGGTCAACAACGACCTCTCGAATGCGGAACGCGTGCTCGACGAAGACCACTTCGGTCTCGAGAAAGTGAAGGAACGCATTCTCGAGTATCTCGCGGTCCAGCAACGTGTCGACAAGGTGAAAGCGCCGATTCTGTGCCTCGTTGGGCCTCCGGGTGTCGGTAAGACGTCGCTGGGCCAGTCGATCGCTCGCGCCACGAACCGCAAGTTCGTGCGCATGGCGCTCGGCGGCGTACGTGACGAAGCCGAGATTCGCGGTCACCGTCGTACGTATATCGGTTCCATGCCGGGCAAGATTCTGCAAAGCCTGACCAAGGTCGGCGTGCGCAATCCGCTCTTCCTGCTCGACGAAGTCGACAAGATGGGCCAGGACTTCCGCGGCGATCCGTCGTCGGCATTGCTCGAAGTGCTCGATCCGGAACAGAACCATACGTTCGCCGATCACTACGTCGAAGTCGACTTCGATCTGTCGGACGTGATGTTCGTGGCGACGTCGAACTCGCTGAATATTCCGCCGCCGTTGCTCGACCGGATGGAAGTGATCCGTCTGTCGGGTTACACGGAAGACGAGAAGGTCAGCATCGCGCAACGTTATCTTTTGCCCAAGCAGAAGAAGAACAACGGCCTCAAGGATGGCGAGGTCGATGTGACGGAAACGGCGATCCGCGACATCATTCGTTACTACACGCGTGAAGCGGGCGTGCGTTCGCTCGAGCGTGAAATTTCGAAGATCTGCCGCAAGGTCGTGAAGATGCTTCTGCTGAAGAAGGCGGAAGGCGCGGTGAAGGTCGACGGCAGCAACCTCGACACGTTCCTCGGCGTGCGCAAGTACGACTTCGGTCTGGCCGCGAAGGAAAATCAGGTTGGCCAGGTCACGGGTCTCGCGTGGACGGAAGTGGGCGGCGATCTGCTGACCATCGAAGCCGCCGTGATGCCGGGCAAGGGCAATGTGATCCGCACGGGTTCGCTCGGCGACGTGATGAAGGAATCGGTCGAGGCAGCGCGCTCGGTTGTGCGTTCGCGTTCGCGTCGTCTCGGTGTCAAGGACGAAGCGTTCGAGAAGCAGGACATTCACATCCACGTGCCTGAAGGCGCCACGCCGAAAGACGGTCCTTCGGCCGGTATCGCGATGACCACCGCGCTGGTGTCGGTGCTGACCGGTATTCCGGTGCGTGCCGATGTCGCGATGACGGGTGAAATCACGTTGCGTGGCGAAGTGCTGCCGATCGGCGGTCTGAAGGAGAAGCTGCTGGCAGCGCATCGCGGCGGCATCAAGCTCGTGCTGATCCCGGAAGAAAACGTCAAGGACTTGACGGAGATTCCGGACAACGTGAAGAACGCAATCGAAATCGTGCCGGTCCGCTGGATCGACAAGGTGCTCGAACTGGCGCTCGAACGTGTGCCTGAAGCGTTGCCGGAAGAAGAGGCGAAGCCTGCGTCGCCGGTCGCTGCCGAACCCGGCAAGGACTCCGGCGCAACCGAAGTCGTGAAGCACTAAACCTTCAGCGGTAGTTTCGCTGCACAAAACCCGCGGCCTTATCGCCGCGGGTTTTTTATTGCCTGTTTTCTTTCGAGTGCAAAGAAAGTTGTAGCGACACGGTCTTCATTTGGGCAATGAAATGTGAGGCTGTAAACTGGTTGTGCGCGCATCGAAAGGCGCAAGCATCGCGGCGAGAAGCGAGTCCGTTCGAATCTCTGCAAAATCAGGCTCAACCCCGGTTGACACGGCGGTTTCGGCCAATTCTAATGACTCGGCCCGGCGTTGCGCCGGCCACACGATGTCAGGCGCTGCACGCGCCGTTTCGCTTCTAAAACATTCGCGGGGGTAGGATGAACAAGACGGAATTGATCGACCACATTGCGCAGCAGGCGGAAATTTCCAAGGCTGCGGCCGGCCGCGCGCTGGACGCAGTGATCGGCGGTGTAAAAGGCACGCTGAAGAAAGGCGGTTCGGTGACGCTAGTCGGCTTCGGCACGTTCGCCGTCGGCAAGCGTACGGCGCGCACGGGACGCAATCCGCGCACCGGCGACGCGATCAAGATCAAGGCGGCAAAAGTGCCTAAATTTAGGCCTGGCAAAGCCCTAAAGGATGCGCTAAACTAACGGGCTTACTGCTTCAGCAAAGGCAACAGCGAGGCAGCAGCATCAGAAGTCTGCGAAACGGGTGCTTAGCTCAGTTGGTAGAGCGGCGCCCTTACAAGGCGTAGGTCGGGAGTTCGAGCCTCTCAGCACCCACCATTCGTTTCGCGACCTGCTTCCACGCAGTTCCGTAGTGTTCTGCCGCAGTATCCGAAAACCCGCACAGCTATTGGCTCTGCGGGTTTTTTCTTGGCCGTGGCGCGGCGCGCAAGCCCACCAGCACCCACATCTGCACTCCCGCGCCCCAGTTGCTATGCTAGTCACCATCGACCGGCACTGGAGCGAGCATGGCCGACCAGCGCGTTCATAGCGACCCACACCGCGCGCAGGTTGTCGCTGCGCAAGCGAGCCCGTGCGACGAACTCATCATCCGCATGCAGCCCACCGCACTCGACAGCCCGTGCCGGCGCAAGCGTCTGGCGCTCGCCGCGACGATCCTCGGCTCGAGCATGGCGTTTATCGACGGCTCCGTCGTCAACGTCGCGTTGCCCGCCATTCAGAGCGAGCTCGGCGCGAGCGTCGCGGCGATGCAGTGGATCATCAATGCCTACCTTCTGTTTCTCGGATCGCTCGTACTGGTGGGCGGATCGATGGGCGACAAACTCGGCCATCGCACGGTGTTCATCGCGGGCATCGCGGTTTTCACGCTCGCGTCGGCCGCTTGTGGGCTCGCGCCGAACGCGGGCTCGCTGATCGCCGGACGTGCGGTGCAGGGCATAGGCGCGGCGCTCTTTGTGCCCGGCAGTCTTGCGATCATCGGCGCGATCTTCGACGGCGAAGAGCGCGGACGGGCGATCGGCACCTGGGCGGGTGTCGGCGCGATTACGTCGGCGCTCGGGCCAGTGGCCGGCGGCCTGCTCGTCGACGCATTCTCCTGGCGCGCGATCTTCTTTCTCAACGTCCCGCTTGCAGCGGCGACGATTGCGCTCGCGGTTTCGTCGGTGCCGAACAGCCACACGCCGGATGCGCCTCAACAATTGGACTGGCCAGGCGCGTTGAGTGCGGCAGCGGGGCTCGCGGCATTGACCTATGGCCTGACCGAGGCGTCGGCGCGTGGCTTCGCGCATGCGCTCGTATTGTGCGCGATCGGCGTTGGCACGCTCGTGCTGGCCGCATTCCTGATGATCGAAGCTAAGAGCCGTGACCCGATGATGCCGCTCGAGGTGTTCCGCTCGCGCGATTTCACCGGCGCCAATCTCGTCACGCTGCTGCTTTACTTCGGTATGGGCGGCGTGTTTTTCTTCCTGCCGTTCACGCTGATCCGCGCACATGGCTACACCGCGACCGAAGCGGGCGCGGCGCTGCTGCCGGTGCCGGTCATCATCGGCTCGTTGTCGCGCTTGACCGGCGGCCTGACGACCCGCTTCGGCTCGCGGGTCCTATTGAGCGTTGGCCCGGCCATCGCCGCAATCGGCTTTGCGATGCTCGCGATGCCGTTCGTGCGCGGCAGCTATTGGGCCGGATTTTTCCCTGCGCTCGCCGTGCTCGGGCTCGGCATGACGATCACCGTGGCACCGCTCACGACGACCGTGATGGGCTCAGTGCCGGCTCATCGCACGGGCGTGGCGTCCGGCATCAACAACGCGGTGGCACGCGTGGCGAGCCTGCTGGCGGTTGCGGTACTCGGCATCGTGTTTGTGTGGTCGCACGACGCGGCGCTGTCCGCGCGGCTGGACGCACTGCACGTTCCTCACGATGCACGCCAGAGCGCACAGTTATCGGGGTTGAACGCGGCAGCCGGTGCGCAAGCGGGCGATGCACATACGCCGCCGCAGACGCCGCAGACGCCGACGGCGCCGACGGCGCAAGCGGAAGCCGACGCCATCGTTGCCGCGCTGCGCGCAGTCGCGCTGGTGTCCGCCGCATGCGCGTTCGCAGGAGCGGGGCTGGCCCTGGCAACTATCCAGCGACGCAGGTGAGAGGCTTCACTTCACCGGACGCGTTTGCTCACGGACTCTCTGCTTCCATCTCCGGCTGAGACCGGGCGCCTTCATACAAGCAGCGATCAATCACGGCGCATTGGAATCATCCCGATTGCATGGCGCAAGAACGCGAGCGCACTCCCGATTCATTCAGCAAACCACGACCGTAAACTCGATCCCCGATTCAAAGCCCAAGGTCGTGCTCGAGAAGCGCGGGTCCGCATCGAGATATTGCTTGTACGGCCGAACCGCGTCTTCGGCTGTGTACATGTTGTCGGCGAGAACGATCGATCCGGGGCGCAGCAGGTGTTCGATCCGTTTGAACAGATCCAGATAGGCGTTGGCCCATACGTCGATGAACACCATGTCGAACGTGCCGTCCAGCTCGGTGACGGTCTGGAACACATCGCCTTCCCGCAGATCGACATAAGCATCGACGCCCGCCGTCGTGATGTTGTCCCGAAGACGTACGCACTTCAGCGGATCGACTTCAGTCGCCACAACGATGCCGCTGCCTGACGTGCGAAGAGCCTCGGCGAGATACAACGTGGACACACCGCACGAACTACCGAGTTCTAGGATTCGAGCCGGTTTGTGCGACAGCACCATGTTGCGCAGGAACCGTCCCGTCTCCGCCGAGACGGCCAGCGAAAGAGGCGTGCCTTGCGAGGACTCGAAATCTTCGCTGGATAGCCCGAGCGTTTCGAGAAACCGGCCACGCAATCTGGGTGCGAGCGTTTCGTATTCGTCGGCGAGAGTCAGAAACTCCTCGCTCGATCCATGAAACTGCGCGCAAGCGCGGGCTATCACTTCTGACTGGCTCTGCTCGTGAAGCTCGCGCAAAAGCACTGTGGTTGATGGACTCATATGCGCTATGCCGTTCTGGCGAGCTTGATCGCGCGTTCAGGGCATGCCGTCACGCAAAGACCGCACGAGCGGCAGGCGTCCGCATTCGGCGTGTAGGCGGCCTTCATTCCATGCACGCGCTGCTTCAGGCGATGCATCAAACCGAGGCTGAGATAATCGGCCTCATCGATACGCCGGATCTCAAACACATTTTCCGGGCAAACGTTCACGCAATCGCCTTTGCCTTCGCAACGTTTGAGATCGACGACAGGCGCAATCACGCCCGGCTCCTGTTTGCAGTCGCGCACCGCGTTCTCGCGCATATTCAATCCTCCTTGCGCGGGGCATGGCGTGAGCGCCACGCCGTCTGCAAATGCTCGCGTTCCTCGGGCGTCATCGCTTCCCATTTGCGCCAGTGACGCCGTTCGCGCCAGCCGCCATGTCCGCGGAATCCGCCAAAGAGAATGCGGCTCAAGACCAGCAAGCCCAACGCATGAGCGAAATCGATCGCACGGGCGCCGACGAATAGCGCAGGAATCACCCAATTCCATAGCGTCATGACCACCCACCCGAGCGCGGCGATGGCGACCACCACAAGCAGCGCTTTACCGGCACATCTGATTCGGAATTTCATCCGTTGACTCCTTTAAAGATCCAGTTCGTCGTAAATGACTTGCAGTCGAGCGCGCAAATGGAGAACCGCATAGCGTTTGCGCGCGAGCAGCGTATTAAGCGGCACGCCGCTTTGCGCGACCATGTCCTTGAAGGAACACCCCTCGAGCTCGTGGGCGATAAATACGTCGCGTTGATTCGGCGGCAACTCGTCGAGCGCGTCCTGCAAAGCCTTCAGCAATAGCGCGCGAGCGTAGAGCGCTTCGGGACCGGCATCGTGCGCCGGCAGCGCGAGGTCGAGGCGATATTCGCTGCCGGCGTCGTCGTCGGTCTCGAACGGATCGGTCAGCGGCTGCTCTCGTTTCTTGCGAAAACGATCGATGATGCGGTTGCGCGCGGCGCGGAAAAGCCACGCGCTGGCCTGTTCGATCGGAGCGGGAAGCCGGTAAGCCTGCACGAATTCGTGGAACACGTCCTGCAGGATGTCCTCGGCATCGTCCGGGTCGCGTATTCGACGCCGGATGAAATTGACGAGCCTCGTGCGCTCACGCACCACGGTCGCGGTGATGTCGCTGTCTCGGTCGGTCATCGGCTGCGAGGTAGGTGGCGGTTCCATGCGCCTGAAGACGTTTCAGGAACGCGAATATTGTGGCGAGCGTGAAAAATGTTTTGTCGGGCGACTGCGGCCGCTCGTTGCCGCCGATAGAAGAATAATCAACTGTACGCGGCAGGACCCAGACGCGCAAACTGGAAACGTAAGATGGCCGTTAGCCGGATAAGCGATGACGCTGGTGCCGCGCACGAACTGCGCGTCGTCTGCATCGTCTATCAGACCGCAGGCCTGAGACGCCTGCCGCTGCCAACGACAATCGCCGAAAGAACCAGCAGCGCCGCGCCGGACAAGAAGGTCGCGCCGATCGAATAATGATCGAGTAGTGTGCCGCCTAGCTCCGCGCCGACCATGATGGATAGCTGGATAGACGCAACCATCAAGCCTCCGCCGCTTTCCGGCTTGTCCTTCACGCCTTTTGAAAGCCACGTCGACCAAGCGACCGGAATGGCTGCATTAACGGCGCCCCACGCAATTGCCAGCAATGCCGCTGCGCCGAACGAGTGACCCGCAGGAAGCATGATGAGCGTCACGACGGCCAGTGCAACGGGCAAAGCCATCAACAGATGGAAGAGGCGTTTACCGATCAGTGCGCTCGCACCGTACGTGCCGGCGAAACCGGCGAGTCCCATGCCTAGCAGAAGGACTGATAGCCGTAGCACGCCGACGTGCGTGTAGGTTTCAAAGAACGGCCGGAAGTACGTGAAGACCTCAAAAGCGCCGGCAAACGTCAGCATGACGGCGAGCATTGCAAACGACACATGTGGGCGCCGCAGGAGTGCAAGCGCGTTCGCGCCGCCGTCTTGCGATGCGCGGGTTTTCATAGGCGGAAGCGTCACCAGCAGCATGACCAGATTGATTGCCACGATTGGGACGAGTGCCCAGAACACACCTCGCCATCCGATGACACTGCCCAGGTAACTGCCAATGGGTGCCGCAAACGACGTCGCGACGGCGTTGCCCGTATAAAGAACACCTAACGCCTTCGGCACCGATTCCTCGGGCACGAGTCGCATGATCGTTGCGGTTGCAAGCGACCAGAAGCCGCCTACTGTCACGCCGAGAAGCGCGCGAGCGGCCATCAACATCTCGAAGCTGCGGGCCTCGGCGATCAGCACCAACGACATCAGCATCAGTCCCGCGAGTCCGGCCAGCACATGACGTCGATCGAGACGGCTCGTCACCGAAGGAATGATCAGGCTTGTCGCGACAGCAAAGAGGCCCGAGATAGAAATGGCCTGGCCCGCCATACCGACTGACGCACGCAGGTCCGAGGCAATCGGCGTCAGAAGACTAACGGGCATGAATTCGGACGCTATCAGCATGGCCGCGCACATCGCCATCGAGGCGACCGCGCTCCATACCTGGCGTCTGGAAATAGCGGATTGATTCGACACTGTGGACATCGGATTTCCTCGTTCATCTTGCGCGCCGATTCGCTGCAGTACTTGAACGTGCTTCGATAAAAAGGAATGCGCGACCGGCCAATGAATTGGCAGTCGACAATGCCTGACTACGGCGTTCAGGCGCGACGATGCGCGCTCAAGCAGTGAATGGACGTGCGAGTCGCCGGCGCTGCGATCCGTTAAAGCAATGCAGCGGGCGCGTGTTGACTAAAAAGACTGAAGTTAGCGAGTGAATGCCTGACCGATTGAAGTTATTCTAGCTGCGCGGGCAGTTCGGATAAACCCAAGCCGGTCGATTGGACTTATGAGCTGTTGTGATCAATCGGTGCGGCGAATTGGGAGTCGGCTTAGCTTTGGTGTTTCAATGCATCGATCACAAGCGAGAATGCACGCGACGTCTGACGGCGGCTCGGATAGTAGGCTCGGTAGCCGGGCCAGACTGGGCACCAGTCTCTCAAAACGCTTAGCAAATGGCCATTGCGCATGTGTTCGAGTACTGCGTCCTCAGGTACGAAAGTCAGTCCAAAGCCGTCCAGCGCGGCCTGGATCATTTGAGGCTGCGTATTGACGGTGACCTGTCCTGCAACGCGCACTTGCGTCTCTCTCTTTCCCTTTTTCAATTCCCACGCGTACAGCGCCTTCGTGGTCGTCATGCGCAAGCTAATGCATTCGTGGCGGAGAAGATCTTCCGGGGTTTTGGGAAGTTCTCTATTTGCAAAGTAGCCGGGTGAGCCGACGATAGCCATCGGAATGTCCGGGCTAATACGGACCGCAATCATGTCCTTTGCGACCTGATCGCCGAATCGGACGCCAATGTCATAGCGTTCTTCGACGATGTTCGAAAGACCGTAGTCGACGGTCACCTCGACCTTGATATCCGGGTAGGACGGCAAAAGTTTTCGCAGCTTCGGCCAGATGACCGTCTCCACCGGATGATCCGTTGCGGTGATGCGAATGATCCCAGCGGGCTTGTCCCTGAAATCCGATAAAGCCGCAATGCTTGCATCGATCTCCTCGATGCGCGGCGCCACCGCCTGAAAAAGTTCTTCGCCCGCTTCAGTGGTCGAAACGCTTCGGGTCGTTCGCGTGAGGAGGCGCAGTCCGAGTCGCGCCTCGAGATCGCGGATGGTATGACTCAACGCCGATTGAGAAACGCCCAGTTTTGCCGCCGCACGCGTGAAGCTCTTCTCGCGTGCAACCGCGATAAACACAAGGATGTCATTCAGGTTTTCTCGAGGCATCTCGCATCATCCATTCTTTGTGAGCAAACATCCGGTGCCAGGGGCGAGCAGCGCGTTGCGTGTTCGAGCGTCGCTTCGATCTCGTGATTCATGAATGATACTAATAGGCTCAATGGAAGGCGTCTACTTAATCGAATCAGTAGAAATCCTTAAAGTGTGCATGAACCGAAGCGACGCCCGTTGCTTCATCGAAGCTATCGGGCAAACCTTGCCCAACTTTCTGGAGCTACGACCATGAAACGCAAACTTAAACTTGCTCTTATCGCAATCGCCATGTCTGCGCCTATGCTCGCCTCGGCGCAAACGTCCTCTCAAGGTTTGACGCGTGAGCAGGTCCGTCAGGAAGCTGCCGACTACGCGGCAGCAGGATATAACCCCGCGCGCATGAATCCGCGGACCTGGGTGGACGACGCGCACGCAGCGTCCGCGAAGGTGACGCTCGCGAAAGCGGAACGCACGTCGAGTCAACTCGCGGCGAATAAGAGCGACGACAACGCGCACTGCAACTGATCGCTGTATTGCGCGACGATAGTTGTCTATCGGTTATCTGCCGACGCTCGCAAGCAAAAGAGGCTATGGGATGCGAGTCCCATAGCCTCTTTGTGCATGTTCGAGAAAACGACGGAACGGCATCGAAAGTTCAAAAGCCGACTACTGCACAGCTTCAATACGGACGCTGAATTCGCCGTCCATCTTCGACAGTTCTTCTATACCGGAAGTGAAGCGACCGAGATGAACCAGATCGCCGGAATGTCGAAACCCGCGATAGTAGGCCACGAGGTTTCCCCACGGCGCATACAACGCAAAGTCGCCGACAGCGGGTGTCAATCCAAACGGCGCGCCTTTGGTTGAGAGCTTGCGCGGAGGATAGGCGACTTTCTCGACTCCGTTGTAGTCCCGGAAATTCAGCGTGAGCGGCAGCATGGAAACAAAGTCGCGGCTGGCAGGGTTGTCGTTGAGTTCGACCTCCGCTTGCTTACCGTCGAAGCTCAGCCTGATTCGGGCCAGCGCGGTTGATTTGTTCGACATGGTTGCGGCTTGTTTTGCTGAAGCGGTCTGTACGTAAGCAGGATTCGTTTGGCTCTTTAATGCGGACGCGCCACGGCTCATAAAGGGGAGAGCAGTCGTTGCAAATGCAACAGCTAGTGCAACTGTTCGGCAAACCTTCGTGTCCAAATGCTGCTCCTTTGCCTGGGAAGTCCACGTCGCTGTCCACTTTATCCGAGAGTCTTCTTTAGATTAAGTTGCTGTGCTTTCTTGAGGCTATGAATCGGCGTCATCAATACAGCGCCGCCATGACCGCCGATCGAAGATCTTCCGCGTGAACCATCAGCTCGCGAACCCGGCGCAGCGTCGGATACTGGTAGAGCAGAGCATGCCATTTCGGAGATTCGAGTAACTGCTGCCAGACTGGTTCTAGAGCGCTTGAATCGGCATCGTGTTCGGTAGCGAGAACATTTGCAAACACCAGACTGGCCTCTGCCGACAACAACTGCATACGAGCGGCGGCACCAAGCAAACGCGGACTCGCTTCAGCAGGAGCGTCACAGCAATAGAGCACAGTCTTCGCGAGACTTGCGTCGTCGGTTCGCAGCGCGCTCAGTGAAGCGCCACGCACACGCACTGTGCCTTGCTGGGTGAGGAACGAGTAGACCGTGTTTTCATCCGCGTGGGCAAGCAGATTCACACCGCGCAAAAGACGCGGGAAGTCGGTGGTCGCGGCGTCAACGGATGCCTTCGCCTCCACGAGCAGGCATACGTCCCAGGCCGCAGCTTCGCCATTCGCCTTTGCACGTCTTAACAGCACGACGTCCCACTCGGTTTTTGCACGCTCGTGGCTCGCGGGCATCGCGGCCGGAACACGCATCGAGTTGACGACGCAATACGACGCGAGCGAGTCTTCCGCGTCGTTCAGTCGTCGCGCCAATAGCTCGAGCGCGTGCGTGGCTAACGCTTCAACCTGGGCGCCGCGTTCTTTCGATGCAACGCCGAGGGCAATCGCCGCCGCGCTTCCCGGACGATGAGCATGCCGATCCCACAGCGACTGATATTGACGCACACGATCATCGGACGCGAGCAGTTCGAGACGCCGCAAGCGTGACAACTCGGGACTGTCGAGCAATTGCCTCAAGCTGCGTTCGAACGGAAACTCGCCCGAGCAATGCTCGACGCAAAGCCGCCGCAGCGTCGCGTCGAACTCCGACCAGGCTCCCGACGCCGCGGACGCATGCAACAAAGCCAGCGCGTCGCGTTGCCGCCCCGGCGGAGTTCGTTGCTGCTTCGCCGGATGAGCGATGGCGTTCACGGCCGCGTGAATCGTACGGCGGTCCCGCGCGGCACGCGCTGCCAGCGACGCGTACTCGCGCACCTCAGCCGTTCGATGACGAAACGCCATCGCCTGGAAAACGGGGTCGCCGGATTCGGCACGCATCGCGTCACGAATCATCTGAGCGAGCGCTGCGATGAAACGACGCTTCAATTCCGCATCGGGCGCTTCGCCGCGGACCACGGCTTCGCGAGCCCGCTCGATGACGATCGCGAGCGCCTCAGCAGGACTGGCATCGGGCGTCGGCGGAAATTTGCAGGCGTCGGCCGGCAAGCGATAACGCCGCACGACGCGATTCAGCGTGTCATCGAGCAGCGCAGGCACGCGTCGCGCTCACGCTTGCGGCGGCTGGCCGTTCGACGCGCTCAGACCGCCGTCGACGGGCAGATTCACGCCGGTCACAAAACGCGCGTCGTCGCTGGCGAGAAAAGCGATGACCGCCGCGATGTCAGCGGGCTCGGCTGCGCGGCCGAGTGGAATGCGCTCGCGAAACTTTGCCATCAGCTTTTCGTCGCCGAGCATGTCTTGCGTGAGGTCGGTGGCCGTCAGGCTCGGGCAGACCGCGTTGACTCGCACGCCGTCGCGGCCGTGATCCAGGGCAAGCGCCCGCGTGAAATTGGTGACCGCGCCCTTGGCCGCGTTGTAGAAACTCATGCCCCAATCGCCGCCCAAGCCGGACACCGACGACACGTTCACGATCGAGCCGCGCGCGTCGATCAAATGACGAATCGCCGCGCGGCTGCAATAGAAAACACCGTCGAGATCGGTCGACATGATCGCGCGCCAGTCGTCGAGCGAGGCTTCGTCGATGCGGTCAGTCGGCGCGATTCCTGCGTTATTGACGAGCACGTCGATACGGCCGAAGCGCGCGATTGCCGCGGCCATCAGTTGCTCGGCGGCCTCGTAACTGGAGACATCGCAGGGGTGAACGAGCGTGCGTTGAGCGTCGAGGTCGCGCGCCACCCGCTCGAGCTTCTCGTGAGTGCGTCCGGCCAACACGACCGACGCGCCTTCTCCGGCAAAGCGACGCGCCGCACCTTCGCCGATCCCGGACCCGGCGCCTGTCACGACGACCACTTTCGAACTGAACCGGTTGTAGATGAGAGAGTCTTTCATGATGAAATGAAGATCGCTGTAAAACACCTTCGCGCCGCAAGCCGCGTTCCAGCCGATGCGCGAGCCGCAACGCATGAGCGGCGCTATGATGAAACACGCTTCTTCGCACTTAAGAGGAGTCCACGATGAGCGAGCGCATCGCAGAACTTTTCAGGCATTTGACGGCCGGCGTGTATGTCGTCGGCGTTGCGGATGGTAATCGACGCAACGCGTTCACCGCCAGTTCGATCATGCAGGTTTCGTTTTCGCCGTTGCTCGTCGCGATCACGATCGGCACGGACCACGAGTCGTACAAACTGCTGCGAAGCGGCCAGGTCTTCGCCATCAACGTGTTGAGTGCGGACCAGCAGCCGCTCGCGGAACACTTCGGCACGCAGTCGGGCCGCACCGTCGACAAACTCGCGTCCGTGTCGTGGCAACCGGGCCGAACGGGTGCGCCCTTGCTCCTCGAGGCGCTCGCGCACTTCGAGTGCGAAGTGGCGAACGACGTCGAGGCGGGGGATCATCGCCTGGTCATCGGCCGTGTCGTTGATGGAGCAATCATTCGCCGCGACGGCGAGCCGTTGATCTACGCGCAAACCGGCAATCTCGACGGCAGCGCGGCGCTCTATCCGGACCGGTTTGGCTAGCCACGGGCGCGGGCTCACAAGCAGGTCCGCGAGTTTCACCAGCCATGCAGGCGGCTCCACACGGCGAGTTCTCCCGTTGCTTGCAGCGCGTGATATTCGGGGAACTGCGCGCCCGTTGCACACGCGTGATTGGGCAGGATGCGCAGCCGGCTGCCGATCGGAAAGCGGGCCTTCAGATCGCCGTGATCAGGAGCGTGGCCGGCATCGGCCGGTGCAAGAATGCCGTGCTCCTGGTTTGCGCCGATCATCAGATAGCCGTCGAGCGGAGTGCCGTCGAGCGTGCACGGCAGTCCATAGCCGAAATCGCGTGACTGCTTCGACGTGCCGCGGTCACGGCTCATGGCCATCCAGCCCGCATCCACAATCACCCACGATTTGTCCTCCTGATGGCCGATCACCGTGGTCAGGACGCTCAGCGCGATATCGTCGATCGCGCAAACACCGACGTTGTGCATCACGAGATCGAAGAATGCGTAGACGCCGGCACGCACTTCGGTGACGCCTTCGAGGCTGCGTGCGGCGAGCGCCGTCGGCGTGGAGCCGACGCTCACGCTCTCGCACGGAATGCCGGCCGCGCGCAGGCGTTGCGCGGCGCGCACGCAGCCGGCGCGTTCCTGTTCAGCGAGCGCCGCCAACGCTGCGGGCGTATTCAATTCGTAGCTCGAACCGGCATGTGTCAACACGCCGCCGACCTTGATCGCGCCCGCGTGCAGAATGCGGCCGATTTCCAGCAGCGCATCTTCTTCTGGCTTGAGGCCGGAGCGATGGCCGTCGGTATCCACTTCGATCCACACTTCCAGCGATTCGCCCGCTGTTTTGCAGAACTCCACGATGCCGAGCGCGGCGCTCGCATTGTCGACGACGATCTTCAGATCGCATCCCCGTTTCCGCAGCGCCATGACTCTAGGCAGCTTCGACGGAACGATACTGACCGCATAAAGAATATCGACGATGCCGGCCGCGAAAAAATTTTCCGCCTCTTTCAGCGTGGAAACGGTGATGCCCCGAGCCCCGGCGGCGATCTGCGCCTGTGCCACGTCGACGCATTTCGACGTTTTCACATGCGGGCGGAATTTCACGCGGAGGGCGTTCATCCGCTCCTGCATCGCGGCGATATTCTTTTTCATCTTGCGGACATCGACGATGGCTGCGGGCGTTTCCTGTGAGTCTAGCGTCATGATGTTTGCGGTTTGTTCGGCGTGAAGTGGCTCGCCCAGGCGGCGAGAGAATCGAGTGCCGGCGATTCGATTTCCGGCCGCTGTGCGCCGGCGACGAGCGGCAGGCCGATCCGGTTATGCCAGTACGTCCGCAAGCCGACGGCAGCCGTACCGAACATGTCGTAACTGGAACCCGCGACGAATGCCGCTTGGTGAGGCAGCACGTTCAGCGCGTCGAGCGCCAACTCGTAGGGACGAGGGCTGGGCTTGTAGGCGCCGGCTTCTTCTGCTGTCACTACCACGTCCCATTGCACGGGCAGAATCGAGGCGGCTTGCCGGCCGAGTCGTGCCGAACAATTGGTGACCACTGCGAGCTTGCAGTGAGGTTGTAGCTGTTGCAGCGCAGCCAATGCGCCTTCCCACGGCGTCAGTTCGAGCCAGTTATCTTCGAGCGCTTGCGGCGCGGAGTCGGGAAGGCCGACGTATTGCGCCGCGCGCTTGACCAACGTTTCGTACTCGACGTATTGGCCGCAGCCGTAGGTGAGGCGCAGGTACTCGGCACGCCACGCTCTGCCTGCCTGTTCGGAGCCGGCGCAACGATTCCAGAGCGTCCACGAATCGAGCAGGGCGGTCAACAGGTCGAACAGGACGGCGTTCGGATAGCCGGGCTGAAGTGAGGAATCTTTCGCGGACATGGACGTTGATAACCAATCGGAATCCAGAGACGATTCGATTATAGGTTTTAGCAGCCCGCTGTGAATTTAGCTGCGCTAACTCAATGATTCAAAAAATATGAACATGTGATGCGCGCTCAAACGCGCCACGGCGGAAGCGGCTTGAAGCGCGCCTGCAGATACTGCATGAAATTCCGGGTTCTTCTCGGCAAGCCGGAACGGTTGTGAGTCAGCGCGATCACGTGGGCATCCGGTGCTTTCCAGGCGGGCAGCAGCCTCACCAGCCGGCCTTGCCGGATATCGTCCGCGACATCCCACTCGGAACGCAGGATGACGCCTCGCCCTTCGCACGCCCATCGGCGGATCACGTCGCCGTCGTTGCAACTGAGTTTCGACGTCACGCGGACGCTGCGGCCGGTTTTGCCTTTGCTGAAATGCCACAGCGACACGTCTTCCTGGTTTTCGCGAAGGACGATGCACGGCAGTCCCGCCAGATCGTCAGGCCGTTCGGGATTGCCGAAACGCTTCACGAAAGCAGGCGACGCGCAGACGAACCGCGCATTGGGTGCGATCGTATGGCCGACAAGATTGGATGCGCGCAACTCGCCGATATGAACCACGACGTCGAACCGGTCCGCCGCTTCGGTGAGCGGCTGGTCGGATAGCGTGAGCGCGACATCGACGTCGGGGTTCTCCTGCTGGAAATCGGCAATGACCGGTGCGAGGTAGCGCCGGCCGAAACCGAGCGGCGCATTGACCTTCAATGTGCCGACCAGTCCTCCATGATGAATCCGCAGATCTTCCAGCAGCGTGTCGAGTTGCTCGATCAGTTCCGCACCGCGCAGGCAAAGCAGCGTGCCTTCTTCGGTAAAGGTCAGCTTGCGCGCGGTTCTTTCGACGAGCCTGCTGCCGAGCTTCTTTTCGATCTGTTGCAGGCGCTGCGTTACTGCCGAAGCGGTGAGGCCGAGCTTGCGCGAGGCGGCGATCAGGCTTCCGTTCTGCTGGATGGTAAGGAGGAAGCGGATATCGGCGGTATCGGTCATTTGGGTGACGCTAACTGGATCAGTGACGGAGATTGGATTGTGGGCCGGACCGGTCGGGTACGCGCCGAACCTTGCCCGAACCGCATCGGGAGCCGCCCGAACCTCGGGACGCAAAAGTTGCGGACACGCGGCGCCTTCAGCTACAATTCGTTTTTTGCCGCGATTTCGCCGCGATTTGGGCAGTCCCGGCAAGCTGCAGCTTGCAAGAAGAAGCGCAGCCAGGATGCAGAAGTGTGTAGTAGAAGGAGTGGTAGTTCAGTCGGTTAGAATACCGGCCTGTCACGCCGGGGGTCGCGGGTTCGAGTCCCGTCCACTCCGCCAGTATCCTTGAAAGGCGAACTCCGGTTCGCCTTTTTTATTGCCCGCTGTTGTAAGATCGGGCGTTCTGTTTTTGGCACTCACGCATGCTCGATTTTTTCCGTAATCACAAACGCCTGATGATGTTCATGCTCATCCTCGTCATTGTGCCGGGGCTGGGTTTTGTGGGCATTCAGGGCTTTCGCGGCTTCTTTGACGAAAGCGCAAACGTCGCGAGCGTCAACGGTCACAAGATCACGCGGGCAGAGTACGACAACGCGATGCGTCAGCAGCTCGACCGCGCGCGGCAGATGCTCGGCGCGCAGTTCGACATCAAGGCGTTCGACACGCCGGAGCGTCGCAGCCAGATGCTCGACGGCCTGATCGAACAACGCGTGCTGGCCGATGAAACGCAGCGCCTGCACCTCACCGCGTCCGACGACGCCGTGCGCCGCGTGCTGCTGAACGATCCGGTCATCTCGTCGCTGAAAAATCCGGACGGCTCGATCGACGTCGACCGTTACAAGCAGTTGCTCGCCATGCAGGGCATGACGCCCGATCAGTACGACGAGCGCGTGCGCTACAGCATCGCCACGCAGCAGTTGCCCGCCGCCATTCAGGGCAGCGCCTTCACGTCGAAAACGCTCGCGCAGCATTTGACCGAACTCGCCGAGCAGCAGCGCGAAGTGCAGGGCATCGCGTTCCATCCGCGCGACTATGCCGCGAAGGTGCAGCCTACCGACGCGCAGTTGCAGGCCTATTACGACGCCCATCGCAACGACTTCGCGACGCCGGCCACGGCGACCATCCAGTATCTGGTGATGTCGCCGGCCACGGTCGCCGCGTCGGTGCAGCCCGGCGACGCCGAGCTGAAAAAATACTACGACGACAACATCGCGCACTACCGCACTGAAGGCCAGGTGCGCGCGAGCCATATCCTGATCGCAGCGCCGAAAGACGCGAGCGCGGCCGACAAGGCCAAGGCGAAGCAGAAGGCCGACGAGTTGCTCGCACAGATCAAGGCGCATCCTGATCAATTCGCTCAGATCGCGCAACAGAACTCGCAAGACCCCGGCTCGGCGGCGAAGGGCGGCGATCTCGGCTACTTTGGCCGCGGCATGATCGCAGGCGGCAAGGCGTTCGACGACGCGGTGTTCGCGCTCAAGAAGGACGAGGTCAGCGGCATCGTGCAAACGGACTTCGGCTATCACATCGTCAAGGTGACGGACGTGAAGCCGGCCGCTACCAAGCCGTTCGACGAAGTGAAAGATCAGATCGCGCGCGACCTGAAGACCCAACTCGCCAGCAAGGCGTTCAGCGACGACTCGGAAGGTTTCACGTCCATCGTCTATGAGAAGGCGAAGAGCCTGCAACCGGCTGCCGACAAGTACAAGCTGCAATTGCAGACGGCCACTGTCACGCCGCAGCCCGATCCGAAGCTGCCGCCCGACAGCCCGCTGAACAACGCGAAGTTCCTCGCCGCCGTGTTCGCGAACGACTCGGTCAATGCGCGCAACAACACGCAGGCAATCGACGTCGGCGGCAACACGCTGATCGCGGCGCGCGTCACCGACTACAAGGCCGCGGCCGTGCCGGCGCTCGACGCGATCAAGGACACGGTGCGTCAGAAGGTCATCGCGGCCCAGTCGAACGAAGCCGCGCATAAGGACGGCATCGCAAAGCTCGCGGAGTTGGAGAAGTCGAAGGCGACCACGGGTTTCTCGTCGCCGCTGAAAGTGTCGCGCAACGACGCGCAAGGCATGCCTCCGGCGGCCTTGAGCGCGATCTACAAGGCGGACGCGCAAAAGTTGCCCGCCTACGTAGGCGTCGATCTCGGCGACGATGGTTACGCGATCTATCGGGTGAACGCGGTCGTCTCGGGCGGAGCAGTGGACCCGCAGCGTCTGGCTGCGGCTCAGCAGCAGATCGCGCAGGTGCAATCGCAGTCGGAAGCCGAGGCCTATGTCGAGGCGCTGCGCGCCCGCTCGAAGGTGAAGCTGTACGGCTCGCTCGAAAGCAGCGGCAACGCGCAGGCAAGCGACCAGTAAGGCTCGCGTTGCAGCCTCGTTGCAGCCCGGTTGCAGCCTGTTAGTCAGCAGCACGCAAATGCAAAAAGCCCCGCAACCGCGGGGCTTTTTGCATTTCGCGACACTTTTCATTCGACAAGCTTCATTCGACAACTGAGCGCTCGTCGAACGATCCTGGCGCTCGTCAGCGCCTCGCGATTACAGGCACGAACTGATCGCGCCGGTGGCGTCGCTGCCTGCTGCGCCATTTGCGCGGAAGCCGACCCACGAACCCTTGCCGGAGTATGAAGGACGCACGACAGCGGCCGCGCCGTTCGGCGGCTGCTGGCCAGGCACATACACGTCGACGGCCTGATCGTTAGCGAGCGTGTCTTGCGACACGACCTGCTGCTGCGAGCCGTCCGCCCACTTTTGCGCGATGCAGGTCGCCACGGCCTTCGGCGGTTGCTGGCTTTGTCCAACGGATTGGACGCCAGCCGGCGGTTGAGCGGCGCAGGCAGAAATTGCCACGGTCAAAGCGATTAACGGTAGGTATTTCACGTTATCTCCTCAGAAGTCGCTCAGAATCGAGCCGGGTACACGGGATTGCGAAGCGTGAGATAGAGCGCGCCGATCCGTGTTCCCGTGATGTCGGACACAAGTTGCTAGCCGCCTGCCTAGCGCGGCGAACTTGCACGAAGGAGTGGCTTCACAGCAGGCCACACGTTGTTCAGTAGCACTGGCTGTGCCTGCTGCGTCGGATGAATCTGGTCCGCCTGGAACATATCGGGCTTGTCGGCAATGCCGGCGAGCAGAAACGGCACCAGCGGCACGCGCAGTTGCTTCGCGAGCTGGCCATAGATGCCGTGGAACTTTTGCGTATAGTCGGGGCCGTAGTTAGGCGGCACGTACATGCCCACGAGCACGACTTTCGCGTGACCTTGCTGCGCCTCTTCGATGATCGTGCGCAGGTTCGCTTCGGTCGTGGCGAGCGGCACGCCGCGCAACGCGTCGTTCGCACCCAGTTCCACGATCACAATGCTGGGCTTCAAACGCTGCATGAGCGCCGGCAAGCGGGCTCGTCCGCCGCTTGTCGTGTCGCCGCTGATGCTGGCGTTGGCAACGCTATAATCGATTCGCTCTTCGGTCAGGCGCTGGCGCAGCAACGCAACCCAGCCCGTATCGCGGGGCAGGCCGTATTCGGCGGAGATGCTGTCGCCCAATACGACGATCACCGGCCTGGCCGCTTCGGGCGCATTCGGTGCGTTGGCTGCGTTGGGTACATTAGCCGCGCGAACCGCGAAACTCGCCGATAGCAAGGCCGCGGCCAATACGACCGGGCCGATTACCACTGAGCTCGTTGCCGGAATAATGGCGTTGGCGCAACGCCTGATGGCGCGCACTTTCAACCTACGCCTCACCATGCTAAACAAAACTGATCCAGTCATTGAAGTGCGGGGTTTGTGCAAGAAGGTTAAGGATGCAACGGGCGAACTGACCATTCTCGACAACATCGACCTGGCTATCCAGGCCGGCAGCAGTGTCGCGATAGTCGGCGCGTCCGGGTCGGGCAAGTCTACGCTGCTCGGCCTGCTCGCAGGATTGGACAGCGCAAGCGCCGGCTCGGTTCGTCTGCTCGGCCGCGAGCTCACGACATTGAACGAAGACGAGCGCGCGGCACTGCGCAGCGGCTCGGTCGGCTTCGTGTTCCAGTCGTTCCAGTTGATGCCGCATTTGACCGCGCTCGAAAACGTCACTTTGCCGTTAGAACTGCAAGGCGGTATCGGCACCCGCGAGGCCGCGCTGCGCGCGCGCCGGCTGCTCGAGCAGGTCGGCCTCGGGCAGCGCACCGGTCATTATCCGAAGCTGCTGTCGGGCGGCGAACAGCAACGCGTGGCACTGGCGCGCGCGTTCGTCACGCACCCGGCCATTCTCTTCGCCGATGAACCGACCGGCAGCCTCGATGCCGCGACCGGCCACGCGGTGATCGACCTGATGTTCGAGATGAATCGCGCGAATGGCGCAACGCTGATTCTCGTCACGCACGACGTCGAACTGGCGCGCCGCTGCGATACGACAGTGACGATCGAAGCGGGGCGTCTGGCGTGAGCGAGGTGGAGGCGCGGTTAACACCGCGCTCATCAGCGAGCTACAACCAGTAAGCGCGACACATGCCGTTAGGTCGAAAAAAAGCGGGCCGCTAAAGGCCCGCTTTCTACTTCACACAGCGCAACGCATATCGAACACGCCGACCGCAAATGCGCCGGTTCGACCAGCGCACCAATCTCAGCGCTTCAAAGCCGCCCGCGCCCTTGCGATCAACGCCGACGTCGACGAATCGTGTTTCTTTTCATCGACGCTTGCCGCGGTGAGATCGGCTTCAACCACCTTGCCGAGAATCTTGCCCAGCTCGACGCCCCATTGATCGAACGGATTGATGTTCCAGACCGACGCCTGCACCAGCACCTTGTGTTCGTACAGCGCGATCAACGCACCGAGCGAACGTGCGGTGAGCGCGTCGAGAATCAGCGTACTGGTCGGACGGTTGCCCGGGAACACGAGGTGCGGCGCAAGCTCCGGCTTGTCCGGACCGGCGACCTTTTTCGCTTCTTCGAGCGTGCGGCCGAGCATCAGCGCTTCGCTTTGCGCGAAGCAGTTGGCGAGCAGCTTCGCGTGATGATTGACGAGCGGATGCTCAGGCGTCAGCACGGCGACGAAGTCGATCGGCACAATGGTCGGACCTTGATGCAGCATCTGGAAGAACGCATGCTGGCCGTTCGTGCCCGGCTCGCCCCACGTCACGGCGGAGGTCGGATAGTCGACCATCGCGCCATCCAGACGCGCCGACTTGCCGTTGCTCTCCATCTCCAGTTGCTGAAGATATGAAGGCAGGTAGTGCAGCGCTTCCGAATACGGCGCGACGAGATAGCTCTGCGAGCCGAAGAAGTTGCGATACCAGATGCCGATCATGCCGAGCAGCACGGGCAGATTCTTGTCGAGCGGCGCGGTGCGGAAATGTTCGTCCATTTCGTTGGCGCCCGCGAGCAGCTCGCCGAACTGCTGCGGTCCGACCGCGATCATGATCGACAGACCGACTGCCGACCACAGCGAATAGCGGCCGCCCACCCAGTCCCACATCTCGAACACGTTCTCTTGCGCAATGCCGAACTTGACCACTTCCGAAGGGTTCGCCGATACGCCGACGAAGTGCTTCGCGAGCGCGTTTTCCGGGCAGCCTTTCTCGATGAACCAGTCGCGCAGCGAGCGCGCGTTCGTCATGGTTTCGAGCGTGGTGAAGGTCTTCGAAACGATGATGGCGAGCGTCTCTTCGGGATCGATCTGCTGCATCACGTTGTAGAGATCCGCGCCGTCCACATTCGACACGAAGTGCGTGGCGATCTCGGGCGTAGCCAGATGATGCAGCGCGTGCACGACCATTTTCGGCCCGAGGTCCGAGCCGCCGATGCCGATGTTCACCACGTGGCGAATGCGCTTGCCCGTGTAGCCGGTCCACGCGCCGCTGCGCACCTGGTCGGCGAACGCAGCCATCTTGGCGCGCTCGGCTTGCACCTGCGCGTGGAACGGCGCGCTCGGGCTGCTCGCGCGCAGCGCGGTGTGGAGCGCCGCCCGGCCTTCGGTCGGATTGACGACTTCGCCCGCGAACATCGCGTCGCGGCGCTTTTCGACGCCGGCTTCGCGGGCGAGTTGCACGAGCAGCTTCAGCGTGTCGTCGGTGATGCGGTTCTTCGAAAAGTCGGCCGCGAGACCGCCGCCGGCGAACGCAAAGCGTTCGGCACGCGTGGGCGCGGGATCGTTCTCGGGGGCGAACCAGTCGCGCAGGTGTGCATTGCGAATCTGCTCGTAATGCGTTTGCAGCGAGGACCAGGAGGGGAGCGAGTTCTGGGTCATAGCGTCCGTCTAACCAGGGGCACGAAGAAAGGCGCGCGCGAAGCGCCGCCAGGGATGATGCAACGATGCTGTTAGAGCGAGACCGCACGGCCGCGTTCGTGGTGAAATTTCAGAAGCTGCGGCACCATGCAGCGCTTCGCCGCGGTTCGTGGAATCCATCGCGATTCGCGAGGCACTGCATGCGTCAGGCGGCGAACATAATTACTGAGCGCGGTCTATCTACACAGTGGGTCACGCAGTCACTCAGTATAGCGGCGTTGCGTGACAGGCGGCAGGGCTTTAGCCACCCGGTATAGGACGCCTCTTGCCGCACGCGGCGCGATGCCGCTCAGCGCGCCATCACTCATGATTGCGTCGACGGATAGAACATGCGGTTCATCAAGCTGCGCACCATTGGTGCGAGTTCGCCTGCCGTCAGTCCGGCGGGGCCGTGACCTTGCGCGGTGAGCGTGTCGGCGGCGAGTCCGTGCAGATAGACGCCCGCGAGCGCCGCTTCGTAGCCCGGCAGGCGTTGCGCGAGCAAGGCGCCGATGATGCCGCCGAGCACGTCGCCGGTGCCGCCCGTCGCGAGCGCGGCATTGCCGGTCGGATTGATCGTGAGACGGCCGTCGGGGGCGGCGATCACCGTGCCCGTTCCCTTGAGCACCACCACGCTCGCGAAGCGCGCAGCGAGCGCGCGCGCCGCGCCGAGGCGGTCCCGCTGCACGCCGGCGGCGTCGGTGCCGAGCAGGCGCGCGGCTTCGAGCGGATGCGGCGTGAGCACGCACGGATCGCCTTCGACACCGCGCGCGGTGACGGCCGCGGCCAACGCCGCGTCGTTCGAAATCAGATTGAGCGCGTCGGCATCGAGCAGCTTCGGCACGTCGAGTTGCAGCACGTCGCGCAGCACGCGCGTGGCGCGCTCGCCGTGGCCCATGCCGCAGCCCACCGCCAGCGCGTCCATTTTGTCGAGCGGCAGATCGTCGACGGCATGCAGCATCAGTTCGGGATGCGGTGGGTCGTAGGGCGGGGCGCCCGCGCCGAGCAGCGCGACGTGGACCTTGCCCGCGCCGCTGAAAAGCGCCGCGCGCGAAGCCAGAATCGGCGCGCCGCACATGCCGGTGTCGCCGCCGACCACCGCGAGACTGCCGAACGTGCCCTTGTTGGTCGCGAAGTCGCGCGGCGGCAGGAACGTCGCGAACAGTTCCGGCGCGTTAAGCCGAATCGAGGCGCGCGCCGTGCTGTCGATGCCGATCGGCGCGACCGTCACCGCGCCGGCAAGATCGCGGCCCTGCGCGGTGAAAAGACCCGGCTTCCCGGCGATGAACGTGACGGTGTGCGTCGCGCGCACCGCGGCTTCGCCGTCGTCGACGATCGTGCCGGTGTCGCTGTCGAGACCGCTCGGCACGTCGAGCGCCAGCACGCCGCCGCCATGCGGCCGGGCCCGCGTGCGCTGCGAAAGCCGGCGCGCGATGTCGGCGAACACGCCTTCCAGTGGGCGCGCGAGGCCAATGCCGAACATGCCGTCGACAAGCCACGTGTACCCATCGAACGAAGCAGGCGGCGCCTGGGTGATCGAGACGCCGTTCGCGCGCGCCGTGTCGAGCGCCCAGCGGGCGTCGTCCGGTTTCACTTCGACGGGCATGCACAGTTCTGTGGCGATGCCCGCCTTGTGCAGTTGCGTCGCGAGAATCAGCGCGTCGCCGCCGTTGTTGCCGGGGCCGGCGATCAGCCAGACGCGCTGGCGGGATTTTTCCGTCGACGTGTCGCGCGTGATCTGTTCGCGCAGGAAGCTGGCGGCCGCCTTGCCGGCGCGGTCCATCAGCGTGTGCGCGGGCAGCGACGCCGCGGCTTGCGTTTCGGCGATCCGCAGATCGGTCAGCGTGAGCAGCGGCAGCGCGCGGTTGTGCGGGCGGATCAGCGTTGGCGGCGTGAGGTCGGCATCGGTCATGGCGAGAACAGGGCGAGAACAGGGCGAGCACCTTGGGTAAGGCGCGAGAGCTTCTGGAATCGCTATGGTAGTGCCGATGGACGCGCCGCGTGGCAGTTTGGCGAGGCGAGATGAGACGAGGCGAGATGAAGTGAGATGAGGCGAGCTGGTCTGCGGCCATGCAAAGCACCGGCGGCACTGCTAGCGCTGGCCGGGCGCGAACGGCATTCGCAAAAACCGTGGCTACGTCCCACGGCCCGCGCAGCGCTTAAACCCCTTGCCCGAACCGCTCGGCCCGCAACGCGGCGAGCGTTTCCGCCGGGAGATCCGGCGTCTCGCCCGAGATCAGATCCGCGACCAGCTTGCCCGCTCCGCAGGCGACGCCCCAGCCCGCGGGCCCATGCCCCACATTGACGAAGAGCCGCGGATGCAGCGCATTGCCGACCACGGGCAGTCCGTCCGGCGACAACAGCTTGACGCCTTCCCACGGCAAGGCCGCCGAGATGCGCGCGGCGCCGGGAATCCAGTCGTGCGTGGCCTGGCCGAGGAGCGCGAGCGCTTCCTTGGTCAGCGCCTCGCCAAGCGGCTTGTCGAGCTGGTTGGCGGCTTGCAGGACCGCGCCGCCGGCAATCCGCAAACGGTGATTCATGCGGCTGATCGTGATGCGCTTGACCGCATCGACGATGGCCACGTGCGGCGCGCATTCTTCATGCGCGATCGGTGCGACCAGCGTGTGAATGCGCAACGGATAGAGCGGCAGTCGCAAGCCGAGGCGCTCGAGCAGCGCGAGACTGCCTTGACCGGCGGCGACCACGACGGCGTCCGCGTGAATCACGTCGACTTCGCGCGAACGGGAAGTTTCGCCCGGCCGCGACGCAAGTTCGACCGCCGCGCGCTGGCCGTCGAGGCGGATCGACGACACCTCGCAGCCGAGCATGAACTGCACGCCGCCCTGGTTGTCGAGCGTCTGCTTGATGAGCTTGGTGAAGAGCGGACAATTGGCGGTTCGTTCGTGATCGAACACGACGCCGCCCGCGAATTCCGGCTCGGTGCGCACCGAATGCTCGTAGGCCGCGCATTCCGCGGGACTGAGCACGCGATGCGGCACGTGGTGCAGCGCCAGCAGGCCGAGCGCGGGCTGCAACTGCTGCCACTCCTGCGCGGAACGCACCAGATAGAGCAGGCCGCTTGCCTGTTCGAACTCGTAGCCAAAGCGCGCTTCCATGTCCGCCATCGCCTCGCGCGAGGACTCGATGAGCGGCCGCAACATCTCGTACTGATGACCGAACTCGTCCGGCTCCTGCAACGCGGCGAGCTTCTTCACGAACTGGCGCGCCGGGCCGCTGAAGCCGGGCTTGCTGATCACGCCGTTTTTCGCGTTCTGCCGGCTTGCCATGAAGGTCGGGCCGAACCAGACGTCGAGCGGCGTCGGCAGGACCGTGCCGCCGTGACCATAGGTGGCGCCCTGCGCGACGGTGGCGTGGCGCTCGACGACGCATACCCGGTGGCCGGCCGCGCGTAGCTGATAAGCGGTGGCGACGCCAGCAATCCCGCCGCCAATGACGATGACATCCATTGTTCTGATTCGATTTGCCGGGGCGAGGCGCCGAGGCGTGACATGCGGCGCGGCCGCACCTCGCGCGCAGCCAAGACTTCCGGAACGAAGTCCGGCGCGGCTCGCGACGTGAGGCTGGCGCAAGGCCACGCCTTGCTCGCACCGATCTGATGAAAGGGCGAATGATAGCAGTCAACGACCGCGCGCGGCGCGCCGGAGCATGGCCGAGAGCGCCTCGCGGAGCGCGGGCGAGCCCACGTCGCAGGCCGCTGGAAGCCCGTTCCCGGGGTATAATCCCGGACTTCCTTTCCGCCTCATGTCGCCATCACGCGCGACTCTTCGGCATCATTGAGCGACGCAACGTCAAGTCCATGGCCCACTTCTCGTGTTTCCCCGGCGCTTCGGCCCTTTCCGATTTCCGTCAAACCCGCCTGCTCGAAACGCTCACGCGCATCGACCCGAACATCACGGGCGTGCGCGGACAATACCTGCACTTCGTCAACGCGCACGCTCCGCTTTCCGCAGAAGACAACGCGAAAATCGAGGCGCTGATGCACTACGGCCATCCGCTCGAAGAAGTCAAAGAGCGCGGCGCCGCAGAGACGTTCCTCGTGGTGCCGCGCTTCGGCACGGTGTCGCCGTGGGCGAGCAAGGCAACGGACATCGCGCATCTGTGCGGGCTCACGCAGGTGCGCCGCATCGAGCGCGGCGTCGAGTACACGGTCACGCTGAAAAGCGGGCTGCTCGGCGGCAAGAAGGCGCTCTCCGACGAAGCCCGTGAGGCCGTCGCCGCCGCGTTGCACGACCGCATGACCGAGAGCGTCGCGCCGTCGCGCGATTACGCGCTGCATCTGTTCGACGAACTGCCGGCCAGGCCGCTGCAAACCGTCGACGTGCTGGGTCAGGGCCGCGGCGCGCTGGAAACCGCGAACACGGAACTGGGCCTCGCGCTCGCCGACGACGAAATCGACTACCTGGTCGACGCCTTCACGAAACTCGGTCGCAACCCGACCGACGTCGAACTGATGATGTTCGCGCAGGCCAACAGCGAGCACTGCCGTCACAAGATTTTCAACGCGGAATGGACCATCGACGGCGAGAAGCAGGACATCTCGCTCTTCAACATGATCCGCAATACCGAGAAGCTCAATCCGCAAGGCACGATCGTCGCGTATTCGGACAACTCGGCGATCATGGCGGGCGGCATGGCCGAGCGCTGGTTCCCGCGCACGCCGGAGCAGCTCGGCGAGAACGAATTGCCCGAGCACTATCGCCGCAGCGTCGAGCTCACGCACACGCTGATGAAGGTCGAAACGCACAATCACCCGACCGCGATTTCGCCGTTCCCCGGCGCCGCGACCGGCGCGGGCGGCGAGATCCGCGACGAAGGCGCGACGGGCCGCGGCGCGCGTCCGAAGGCCGGCCTCGCGGGCTTCACGGTGTCGAACCTGGAATTGCCCGACGCCGTCGAGGCATGGGAAAACGCGCGCGACGTCGCCGAGCCGCTCGCGCATCGCAATCCGAACAATAAGTACGAAGCGTATGGCCGCCCGGACCGTATCGCGTCGCCGCTGCAAATCATGATCGACGGACCGCTCGGCGGCGCCGCGTTCAACAACGAATTCGGCCGGCCGAACCTGGGCGGCTATTTCCGTGCTTACGAGCAGAATGTGGCGGGCCTCGTGCGCGGCTATCACAAGCCGATCATGATCGCGGGCGGCATCGGCAATATCTCGGATCAGCACACGCACAAGCACGACTTGCCGGAAGGCTCACTGCTGATTCAGATCGGCGGCCCCGGCATGCGTATCGGCATGGGCGGCGGCGCGGCGAGTTCGATGGCGACGGGCACGAACACAGCCGAACTCGACTTCGACTCGGTTCAGCGCGGCAACCCGGAAATCGAGCGGCGTGCGCAGGAAGTCATCAACGCGTGCTGGCAACTCGGCGACAAGAATCCGATTCTGAGCATTCACGACGTGGGCGCGGGCGGTTTGTCGAACGCGTTTCCGGAAGTGGTCGACGGAGCAGGCAAGGGCGCGCTGTTCGATCTGCGCAAGATTCAGCTCGAGGAAAGCGGTTTGTCGCCGCGCGAGATCTGGTCGAACGAGGCGCAAGAGCGTTATGTGCTGGCCATTGCGCCGGCCGATTTGCCGGCGTTCCAGGCCATGTGCGAGCGTGAGCGCTGCCCGTTCGCCGTGATCGGCACGGCCACGGCCGAGCGTCAACTGAAGCTGATCGATCCTGAACTGAAGGACGACAACGCGCATCAACCGGTCGACATGCCGATGGAAGTGCTGCTCGGCAAGGCGCCGCGCATGCATCGCGACGTCAAGCGCGTCGAGTCCAAACTGCAAGCCGTCGATGTGACGGGCATCGCGCTCTCCGAAGTCGCGGTCAGCGTGCTGCGTCATCCGACGGTCGCGAGCAAGTCATTCCTCATCACCATCGGCGACCGTTCGGTGGGCGGCACGACCGCGCGCGACCAGATGGTCGGCCCGTGGCAGGTGCCGGTCGCGGACGTCGCGATCACGACGATGGACTACGCGGGCTTCCGCGGCGAAGCCATGACAATGGCCGAGCGTACGCCGCTCGCCGTCATCAACGCGCCGGCGTCGGGCCGCATGGCGGTTGGCGAGGCGATCACGAATATCGCAGCAGCGCCGATTGCGTCGCTCGACAAGCTGAAGCTGTCGGCGAACTGGATGGCCGCGTGCGGCGCGCCGGGCGAAGACGCGGCGCTCTACGACACGGTCAAGGCGATCGGCATGGAATTGTGCCCGGCGCTCGGCATCAGCATTCCGGTCGGCAAAGACTCGCTGTCCATGCGCACGAAATGGGAAGACCGCGGCGTCGCGAAGGAAGTGGTCGCGCCGGTGTCGCTCATCATTTCGGCGTTCGCGCCCGTCGAAGACGTGCGCCGGCATCTCACGCCGCAACTGCGTCGCGCAAGCGGTGCGGACGGCGTCGGCGACTCGGTGCTGATCGCGATCGACCTCGGCCGCGGCAAGCATCGGCTGGGCGGCAGTATCCTCGCGCAGGTCACGCAGCAGATCGGCGACACGGTGCCGGACGTCGACGAGCCCGAAGACATCAAGCGCTTCTTCAACGCGATCCAGTCGCTCAACAGCAACGGCAAGCTGCTCGCTTACCACGACCGCTCGGACGGTGGCCTGTGGGCGACGGTCTGCGAAATGGCGTTCGCGGGCCACGTCGGCGTGTCGCTGAACGTCGACATGCTGGTGCTCGACCCGCATCACGAGTCCGATTACGGCGACGCCAAAGACTGGGCGAAGCAGACGAGCGGCCGCCGCGAAGACCGCACGATCCGTGCGCTTTTCAACGAAGAACTCGGCGCCGTGGTGCAGGTGCGCGCAGCCGACCGCGACGTGGTGCTCGCCGCGTTGCGCGAACATGGCCTCGCGGCCTGCTCGCATGTGATCGGCAAGATCAACGACCGCGACGTCATCGAAATTTATCGCGATGCGAAGAAGGTCTACGAAGCGCCTCGCGTCGAACTGCATCGCGCGTGGAGCGAGGTGAGCTGGCGCATTTCGCGTCTGCGCGACAACCCGGCTTGTGCCGACGCCGAATACGACACGCTGCTCGACGCCGCCGATCCGGGCATCACGCCGGTGCTGACGTTCGATCCCGCCGAAGACGTCGCCGCGCCGTACGTCGGCAAGAGCGCGCGTCCGCGTGTGGCGATCCTGCGCGAGCAGGGCGTGAACTCGCACCTGGAAACGGCTTATGCGTTCGACCGCGCCGGTTTCGACGCGCACGACGTGCACATGAGCGACCTGCTCGCGGGACGTGCGAACCTCGCTGACTTTGCCGGCGCGGTTGCGTGCGGCGGCTTCTCGTACGGCGACACGCTCGGCGCGGGCGAAGGCTGGGCGAAGGCGATCCGCTTCAACGCGCAACTCGCCGACATGTTCGCGGCGTTCTTCGGCCGTGCGGACACCTTCGCGCTCGGCATCTGCAACGGCTGCCAGATGATGAGCAGCCTCGCGTCGATGATCCCGGGCGCCGAAGCCTGGCCGAAGTTCACGCGCAACAAGTCGGAGAAATTCGAAGCGCGCTTTTCGCTCGTGCAGGTGGAGGCTTCGCCGTCGATTTTCTTCGCCGGCATGGAAGGCTCGCGCATTCCGGTCGCGGTCGCGCACGGCGAGGGTTACGCGGACTTTTCGCAGCAGGGCGATGCGTCGAAGGTCGCGGTGGCAATGCGTTATATCGATCACCGTGGTCAGGCGACCGAGCAGTATCCGTTCAACCCGAACGGTTCGCCGGACGGCATCACGTCGGTCACGACGCCGGACGGCCGCTTCACGGTGCTGATGCCGCACACGGAGCGCGTGCACCGCGCGGTGCAGATGAGCTGGCATCCGGAAGGCTGGGGCGAGGGCGCCACCGACGCAAGCCCGTGGCTGCGCGTGTTCCAGAACGCACGGCGCTGGTTGGGCTGATCGCCTGGAGCGTAGCCGGTAGAGCCGTAGAACAGGCTGCCGCGTTTTTCGCGGCAGCCCGTTCCGCTGCGCCGAGCCGCAGGTCGCCGTCCTCGCCCTCGCGGCCGCTTCGGTCCACTTCTCTTCGTACCCGCTCGGGTACGAAACACCTCATTTCTCCCGCTTTTCACCGGTTTCGTATCCGCTCGGGTACGAAACACCCGGTTTCACCCCATTTTGACCCGCTTCGTATCCGCTCGGGTACGAAAACGGCTTTGCACCGCTGCGCTATGCCATAATGTTCCCGAGCGGATACGGACGGCGAAGGGAGTCGAAAGTGCGGGAATCCGGAGTGTTGATTACTGACATTGCGCAGTTGGGCGAACTGGCGCGAGCATCGCGGCTCGCGCAAGGGCTCACGCGAGACGACGTCGCGCTTGCCACCGGCCTGTCGCCCAAATTCATCAGCCACATCGAGGCGGGCAAGACGACGGCGCAGATCGGCAAGGTATTGCATCTGCTTGGCGAACTCGGCATAACACTGCGCGCCGAGACCCCCGTCGATCTTCCTGCGGCCGCGGCCGCAGGTGCACCTCGTCGCCGGCGGAGCAATCGTGGCGGCTAGAACACTCGTCGCATACGCCAACCGCCGGCGCGTCGGCACCGTGAGCGATGAAAACGGCGTCTGGTCGTTCACCTACGACGAGGAATGGCTCGGCTACGGCGACGCGTTCGCGCTGTCGCCCGCTTTCGCGTTCCAGTCCGCGTCTTTTGTGGATGGCTCGAGCGAGAGGCCGGTTCAATGGTTCTTCGACAATCTGTTGCCCGAAGAAGAAATGCGAGCGGCGCTTGCTCGCGAAGCCACAGTCGATGCAAACGATGCGTGGGGTCTGCTCGCCTACTACGGCCGGGAATCGGCAGGCGCGCTGACTCTGCTCGCGGAAGGCGAGCGCGAGGCTTCGGGCGGTTTGCAACCGTTGTCGTACGCCAATCTCGACGCGCGCATTCGCGCCATGCCCGAACGTGCGCTGACCGCCACCGCACCCAAGCGCATGTCGGCGGCTGGCGCGCAGCAGAAGCTTCTTTTGACGTTAAGGGGCAATGCACCGGAGTACGAGCTTCTCGAGCCGCTAGGCAGCGAGCCGTCCATGCATTTGCTGAAGCCCGATATGCGAAGCACGGGCTATCCGCATTCGGCAATCAACGAATTTTTCTGCATGCGACTGGCGCAGGCCATGGGCCTGCCGGTGCCGCCCACGCATTTTCTGCGCGTGCCGTCGGCGTGTTATGTGATCGACCGCTTCGATCGCGACATCTCCAGCGAGCCGGTTCGGCGCCTGCACACGATCGACGCGATGCAGCTGCTGAACTACGACCGCAGCTTCAAATACCGGAACGCGAACGCGCAGGTATTGAGCGATGCCATCGAGATAACCAGCACGCGAGCCGTCGCGCGGCTGCATCTGTTCCGTTGGGCCATCTTCAATGTGCTTATCGGCAATGCGGACTCGCATCTCAAGAACGTGTCGTTTTTCGCGACTTTCCGGGGCTACATGCTCGCGCCGTTCTATGACCTGGTGAGCACAGTCGTCTATCACACGCCGACTTACCAGCCGCACAATCAGGACCGCTGGCCCGACTGCGACCTGACCATGCCTGTCGGTCAGGCCACGCGTTTCGCCGACATCTCCAGGAAGAACATGCTCGAGTTCGGGCAAGCACTGCGCCTTCCTCTGAAAGGCTGCGAGAAATTGCTGGACGAAATGCTGGCACTGGCCGACGCGAAAGTCGCGAACACGCGGCGGGCCGTCGACGAAATCGCGCAGCCGAATGCCGGCGAAGTCCGCCTGCTCGATTCGATCGTTGCAATGCCGCTTGCTGAAATGAGCCGGGCGCTGCGCAAATAAAAAGCCCCGTTCAGTCATCGACTGAACGGGGCCATGAAGCGACCCAGCTTGCCGCTTACTGGATCTTCGCGTTCTTGCGCAGACCTTCTTCGAACGCCTGCAGCTTTTCCTGCTGAATCTGCTGCACGATCTGCGGGCGCACCTGTTCCAGCGGCGGCGGCGTGATGCTGCGCACGTCGTCCACACGAATGATGTGCCAGCCGAATTGCGTATGCACCGGCGTCTCGCTCATCTGGCCTTTCTGCAGATGCGTGGCCGCGTCCGCGAACTCGGGCACGTAGGCTTTCGGATCGGACCAGTCGAGGTCGCCGCCGTTCTTGCCCGAGCCCGGGTCCTTCGAATATTGCTTGGCGAGATCCTCGAAGCTCGCGCCGCCCTTGATCTTCGCGATCAGGTCCTTCGCCTGCTGTTCGTTGTCGACGAGGATGTGATGCAGGTGATACTCCTTGCCGCCCGCGTCCTTGATCAGCGCGTTATAGCGAGCGGTGACTTCCGCGTCGCTCGGCGTGTTCTTCTTCACGAAGTCTTCGATCAGCGCGCGCAGCACGACCGTTTGCTGTGCGACGGCGATTTGCGCCTTGATGTCCGGCCGATTCGGCAGCCCGCGGCGCAGCGCTTCCTGCATCAGGATCTCGCGATTCACGAGCTCTTCGCGCACTGCCATTTGCAACTGCGGCGTGTTTTGCTGGCCTTGATGAACCAGTTGATCGATCAGCGCGTCGGCACGCGCTTTCGGAATCGGCGTGCCGTTCACCACGGCGATGTTCTGTGCGAATGCAGGTGCGGCCGCAAACGCAGCCAGCAATACCCAAAGGCGGGTTTTCTTCAAGGTCATCGGAAGGTTTCCTAGCGGGGCAACAAAGCGAATTCTTCGGGCGTGTAAGCCGTGATGGCAAGGGCATGAATGCCGCGCTGCATGGCGTCGGCCAGCGCATCATACACCATGCGATGCCGCGCCACGCGGGGCTTCCCGGCGAACGCGGCGGCCACGATCGTGACGCTGAAATGACCGCCGGCAGAGGCTCCGGCGTGGCCTGCGTGCTGCGCGCTGTCGTCGGTGATCTGGATCGACGCGATGGGCGCGAGCGCAGCCGTGAGACGCGCCTCGATCAGCGCGGCGCGCTCGGCGGTGGTGGCGTGCATGAACACGTCGCTCATGTCATTCCTCCTTCATGTACTTCGACAGCCACAAGCTTTGCCCGACGATAAACACCACCAGACAGCCGGTTGCGCCGAACAGTTTGAAATTGACCCATTGGTCGGTCGTGTAGTTGTACGCGACGAACAGATTGAGCAGCCCGAGCAGCACGAAAAAGATCGCCCAGATGACATTCAGCTTGCCCCAGATCGCGTGCGGCAGCGTGATCTGCTTGCCCATCATCGCTTCGATGAGGTTCTTGTTGAAGGCCAGTTGCGAGACGATCAGCACGACGGAGAAAGCCCAGTACAGCACGGTCGGCTTCCACTTGATGAAGGTGTCGTTATGCAGCACGAGCGTCGCGCCGCCGAACACGGTGACGACGCCGAGGCTCACCCACAGCATCGGATCCACCTTGCGATGGCGGAAGGCCACCCACGCGATCTGCACCAGCGTGGCGACGATCGCCACTGCCGTCGCCGTGAAGATGCCCCACACCTTGAAGGCGACGAAGAACAGGATGATCGGGAACAGATCGAACAGAAATTTCATGTGTGGACGGGGAATTCGGAGAGTGGGTCGGAGAGGCAGGGGCGCCGTGATCCGCCAACTGGCTGGCTGCGCCGGGCGCTCAGCTTCAGCATCACGACCGACGGCGCCTGGCGGACCGTGCAAGCGGCCGCCAACCACTCGTCGGGTCCCGCCATCAGCGCACGCGCTGCGTTACTTGGGCTCGAATTGTAACGCAGCCGAATTGATGCAGTAGCGAAGACCGGTCGGCGCGGGGCCGTCCTCGAACACGTGGCCGAGATGCGCGCCGCAGTTCTTGCATTGCACCTCGATGCGCAGCATGCCGTGCGAGCGGTCGGTCTTCTCCGCGATCACTTCGCCGTTGATCGGCTTGAAGTAGCTCGGCCAGCCGCAGCCGGCGTCGAACTTGGTATCCGATTCGAACAGCGGCGTGCCGCAACAGACGCAGTCGTAGATGCCGCGATCCCAGTGATCGTGATAGCGGCCGGTGAAGGGACGCTCGGTGGCCGCGTGCCGCGTCACCTGATATTCGATGTCGGAAAGCTGCTTGCGCCACTCGGCGTCGTCTTTCTGTACGGCCGGGGCGTCGTGCTTGAGGTCGTCGGGATTGTTCATGGTCGGTTCCTCTCTCGGGCTTGGGTGGGAGCGCGGTTCGCGCGATGCGGCGTCGCGCGCGTCACGACGAGCAGCTCACTTCGAGCGAGCTTGCCCAGTCGGGCGGCAAGCCGGCATACGCCTCATGCTCGGGCTGTTCGTCGAACGGACGGCACAGCACGGCGGCCAGACGCTCCAGTTCGGAAAAGTCCTTCTCTTTCGCGCGGCGGATCGCCGTTTCCGCCAGATGATTGCGAAGAACGAATTTGGGGTTGACGCGGTTCATTGCAATGGCGCGCGCCGCGTCGTCGCGTGTTTCATGGGACAGCCGCGCGCGATAGTCGTTCGCCCACGCGTCGAACGCGGCGCGATCGAGGAACAGATCGCGCACCGGCGCGTCGCCGCTCGCGTCGTGTTTCGAGAGACGCGCGAGATTGCGGAACGTCAGCGTGAAATCGGCGCGATTCGCGTGCATCACGTCGAACAGGCGATTCACGAGGGCCGCGTCGCCGTCGCGCTCGATCTCGAGTCCGAGCTTCGCGCTCATGCGCCGCTCGAGCGCCGGACCGAAGCGGTCCTTGAAACCGGCGAGCACCCGCTGCGCGTCTTCGATCGACTTGTCACCGCGCACGCTCTCTTCATAGCGTTCGCCGAGCAGCGGCAAGAGCCCTTGCGCGAGACAGAAGAGATTCCAGTACGCGATTTGCGGCTGCATCCGGTACGCGTAACGGCCTTGCGAATCGGAGTGATTGCAAATATAGCCGGCGTCGAAGCCGTCCATGAACCCGAACGGGCCGTAGTCGATCGTCAGACCGAGGATCGACATGTTGTCGGTGTTCATCACGCCGTGGCAAAAGCCCACGGCCTGCCATTCGACCATCAGGTCGGCGGTGGACAGCACCGCTTCGTTCAGCAGCGCGAGATACGGGTCGTCGGCTTCGCGGCAATGCGGATAGAAGCGCTCGATCACATGATCGGCGAGCGCGCGCAGCGCGTCCGTGCGGTCGTTCGAATAGAAGTGCTCGAAGTGGCCGAAGCGCACGAAGCTCGGCGCGACGCGCGTGACCACGGCGGCCGTTTCGACTTCCTCGCGCCGCACGGGCTGGTCCGAGCCGATCACGCACAACGCGCGTGTGGTCGGAATGCCGAGATGATGCATCGCCTCCGAGCACAGGAATTCGCGAATCGACGAGCGCAGCACCGCGCGGCCGTCGCCCATGCGCGAATAGGGTGTGCGGCCCGCGCCTTTCAGTTGCAGCTCGAAGCGCTGGCCGTCATGTTCGACTTCGCCGAGTCCGAGCGCGCGGCCGTCGCCGAGTTGACCCGCCCACACGCCGAACTGATGCCCCGAATAGACCGATGCATAGGGCAGCGCGTCTGCCGGCCATTCGCGCGTGGCGTTGCCCGAAAACAGCTCGGCGAAGCCCGGATCTTTTTCGAGCCCCGGCTCCAGGCCGAGCATCGCCGCGGTCTCGGAAGAGAAACCGACGACGTACGGCGCGTTGAGCGGCGTTGCCGGCAAACGCGTGACAAACGTGCTGCCAAGCTGCGCGAACGCGTTTTCGTTGGAGGTGGAAAGAGCTTCGGAAAGTGCCGCCAAAGGCCCGGACAGGCCTGCAATGCTTGGGGAAAACGACATGTTGAGCGCCTCACTATTAACCGATATTGTAAGTCCGCACCCGCGGCGCTGCTGGCGGCCCGGCACGTAAGCCGCGCGGGCCGCGTGGCTGCCGATGCGTGGCGAGCCGCCGGCTCGCTTGCCGACTGCTTCAGCAATTTCACTGCCGCGGCGGGTTTTCCGCGCACGGCGCTTTCCGATCCGCACTCTTTGAAAAGCAAAAGGCGAGGAGACGACTCTTTATGACGATGCCGCTGCTTGGCCAGATGATGGACGTGCCCCTCACCGTGTCCTCGCTGCTTGCGCACGCCGCGCGGCATTTCGGCACCGCCGAGATCGTGTCGCGGCGCATTGAAGGCGACATCCACCGTTATACCTATCGCGATTGCGAACGGCGCGCGAAGCAACTCGCGCAGGCGCTCATCGCGCTTGGCGTGCAGCCCGGCGAGCGCGTCGCGACGCTCGCCTGGAACGGCTACCGGCATCTCGAAACGTACTACGGCACGACAGGCTTCGGGGCGGTGTGCCACACGATCAACCCGCGGCTTTTTCCCGATCAGATCGCCTACATCGTCAATCACGCCGACGACGCCTACGTGCTCTTCGACACCACGTTCGCGCCGCTCGTCGACGGGCTCGCGCCGCAATGTCCGAAAGTGCGCGGCTGGATCGCGCTCGCCGACGAAGCGCATCTGCCGGCCATGCAAACGCCCGCGCTCAGCTACGAAACGCTCGTGAACGCGCACGACGGCGACTTCGAGTGGCCGCCCATCGACGAGCGTCAGGCGTCGTATCTCTGCTATACGTCGGGCACGACCGGCAATCCGAAAGGCGCGCTGTACTCGCATCGCTCGACGGTGCTGCATGCGTTCGGCGCGTCCTTGCCCGATGCGATGGCGCTGTCCGCGCGCGATTCCGTGCTCCCCGTCGTGCCGATGTTCCATGTCAACGCATGGGGCATCCCGCACGCCGCGCCGCTCACCGGCGCAAAGCTCGTGTTCCCCGGCAAGGACCTCGACGGCAAGTCGCTGTTCGAACTCATGGAGCGCGAACGCGTCACGTATTCGGCGGGCGTGCCGACCGTCTGGCTCGGCCTGCTCAACTATCTGCGCGAAAGCGGCTCGCGGTTTTCGTCGCTGGAGCGCACGGTGATCGGCGGCTCCGCCTGTCCGCCGGCGATGCTGCGCAGCTTCGTCGACGACTACGGCGTGCAGGTCATTCATGCATGGGGCATGACGGAGATGTCGCCACTCGGCACGCTCTCCAAACTTACGTGGGAACAATCGCAGCGGCCTGTCGCGGAGCAGCGCAAACTGCTCGAGAAGCAGGGGCATGCGTTGTACGGCGTCGATATGAAGATCGTCGGCGACGACGGGCAGGAACTGCCGTGGGACGGCGTTGCGTTCGGCGATCTGTACGTGCGTGGGCCGTGGGTGATCGACCGATATTTCCGCAAGGACGACTCGCCGCTCGTGGACGGCTGGTTTCCGACCGGCGATGTCGCGACCATCGACCACGACGGCTTCCTGCAGATCACGGACCGCTCGAAGGACGTGATCAAGTCGGGCGGCGAATGGATCAGTTCGATCGACGTGGAAAACGTCGCGATCGCGCATCCCGCAGTGGCCGAAGCGGCGTGCATTGCGTGCGCGCATCCGAAGTGGACCGAGCGGCCGCTCCTCGTCGTGGTCAAGCGCGCGGGCCTCGACGTGACGCGCGACGAACTGCTCGCGTTCTACAACGGCAAGGTCGCCAAGTGGTGGATTCCGGACGACGTCGTGTTCGTCGACGAACTACCGCATACGGCGACGGGCAAACTGCAGAAGCTCAAGCTGCGCGATATTTTCCGCGATCATGTGCTGCCGTCCGCGCTCGAAGACCGCATGCACGAAGGCGATTGCCCGCTCGCCAGGGGAAACCCCGCCTGATCGTAAATTGAACGAGCGTGCTTTTTTGTGTATTCTGCCTGCTGACACCGGAACCGCCGACCTAAGCTGAAGACGAAGGCCGGCGCATTCGAGTTGGGCCATTCGCCGGCTCGATCAACCGGACGGGCGGCGCGCGCTGCGCCGCCTCATCTCATGGATGCAATGCATCGCACGGAGGCAGGCAGATGGCAGTGGACTACACAACCCATGACGGCGTGGCCGTCATCACGCTGAACAATCCTCCCGTCAACGGCCTCGGCCTGTCGACGCGCGCGGGGATCGTCGAAGGCATCGAGCGAGCGCAACGCGATCCGGCCATCCGGGCCATCGTGCTGACGGGCGCGGGCAAGGCCTTCTCGGGCGGCGCCGACATCACCGAATTCAACACGCCGAAGGCGACCCAGGAGCCGACGCTCGCCACCGTCATCAAGACCGTGGAAGGGAGCGCCAAGCCGGTGGTCGCGGCCATTCACAGCGTCGCGATGGGCGGCGGCCTCGAACTGGCGCTCGGCGCGCACTACCGCATCGCCGCACCCGGCGCGCAGATCGCATTGCCCGAAGTGAAGCTCGGCATTCTGCCGGGCGCGGGCGGCACGCAGCGTCTGCCGCGCGCAATCGGCCTCGAAGGCGCGCTCAACATGATCGTGTCCGGCGCGCCGGTCGACTCGCAGAAACTGGCCGGTTCGGGCCTCTTCGACGAACTCGCCGAAGGCGATCTCACGCAAGCCGCGCTCGCGTTTGCGCGCAAGGTCGGCGCAAAACATGGCCCGCATCCGAAAGTGCGCGATCGCGAGATCGAGCATCCAAACCCGGAAGGTTTCATTCAGTTCGCGCGCAACAGCGTCGCGGCTATCGCGAAGAATTTTCCCGCGCCGCTCAAATGTATCGACGCGGTCGAGGCCGGCGTGAAAAACGGCTTCGACAAGGGCCTCGCATTCGAGCGCGAGTGCTTCGTCGCGCTCGTGCAAACACCCGAGAGCCGCGCGCTGCGCCATGCGTTCTTCGCCGAACGCGCGGCGAGCAAGATTCCCGATGTGCCCGCCGATACGCCGGTGCGCGAGATCCGCCAGGTCGCGGTGATCGGCGCGGGCACGATGGGCGGCGGCATCGCGATGAACTTCATCAACGCGGGCATTCCGGTCACGCTGCTCGAGATGAAGCAGGACGCGCTCGAGCGCGGTCTTGCCACGATCCGCAACAATTACGAAGCGAGCGTGAAGAAGGGCAAGCTCAAGCCCGAGGCGCTGCAGGAGCGCATGGCGCTCATCACGACCACGCTTTCCTACGACGACCTGAAGAACGCCGACCTGATCGTCGAAGCGGTGTTCGAGGAACTCGGCGTCAAGGAGCAGGTATTCAGGCGTCTTGATGAAATCGCGAAGCCGGGCGCGATTCTCGCGTCGAATACGTCCACGCTCGATGTCGACAAGATCGCCGCGTTCACGAAGCGTTCGCAGGACGTCGTCGGCACGCACTTCTTCAGTCCGGCCAATGTGATGAAGCTGCTCGAAGTGGTGCGTGGCGAGAAGACCGCGAAAGACGTGCTCGCCACCGTCATGAAGCTCGCGAAAAAGATAAAGAAGACCGCGGTTGTTTCGGGCGTGTGCGACGGCTTTATCGGCAACCGGATGATCGAGCAGTACATCCGCCAGGCGCTCTTCATGCTTGAAGAAGGCGCGCTGCCTGCGCAGGTCGATCGGGCCATCGAAAAATTCGGCTTTGCGATGGGGCCGTTCCGTATGAGCGACCTGGCGGGCAACGACATCGGCTGGGCGATCCGCAAGCGCCGCTATCAGGAACAGCCTGACATGCACTACTCGAAAATCGCCGACCGTTTGTGCGAGAGCGGGCGCTTCGGCCAGAAAACCGGCGGCGGCTGGTACGACTACAAGGCGGGCGACCGCACCGCGTATCCGTCGAAAATGGTGGACGAAATGATCGTCGCTTATTCGAAGGAAACCGGTAGCGAGCGGCGCAAGATCGGCGACGAGGAAATCGTCGAGCGCCTCGTGTTCGCGCTCGTGAACGAAGGCGCGAAGATTCTCGAGGAAGGCATTGCGTCGAAAGCGTCGGACATCGACATGGTCTATCTGACCGGCTACGGCTTCCCGCTTTATCGCGGCGGCCCGATGCTGTACGCGGACACCGTCGGCCTTTACAACGTCGAGCGCGCGATACGCCGCTACGCATCGCAGCCGAACGGCGACGCGTGGCAACTTGCGCCGAGCATCGCCGAACTGGCGGCGCAGGGCCGCACGTTTAACGGCTGAGTTGACGCGTAGAGCAAAAACGCTCGCATCGAACGACAAAGGTGGCGCGGGTCACTCCCGCGCGTTAGCGCATGCGCCACCATCGACATTGACACGCAGGAGATTCGCATGACTGACGCCGTAATCGTATCGACCGCTCGCACGGGGCTCGCCAAATCATGGCGCGGCGGTTTCAACATGACTCACGGCGCGACGCTCGGCGGCCACGTGACGAAGGCCGCGGTCGAGCGCGCGAAGCTGGACCCGGCGCGCATCGAAGACGTGATCATGGGTTGCGCGAATCCGGAAGGCGCGACGGGCATGAACATCGCGCGGCAGATCGCGCTGCGCGCGGGCTTGCCGGTCAGCGTGCCGGGCATGACGGTCAACCGTTTCTGTTCGTCGGGATTGCAAACTATCGCGCTTGCCGCGCAGCGCGTGATCGCCGGCGAAGGCGATGTGTTCGTCGCGGGCGGCGTGGAATCCATCTCGTGCGTGCAGAACGAGATGAACCGCCACATGATGACCGAAGGCTGGCTCAGCGAGAACAAGCCGGAAATCTACTGGTCGATGTTGCAGACCGCCGAGAACGTCGCCAAACGCTATTCGATTTCGAAGGAACGTCAGGACGAATACGGCGTGCGCTCCCAGCAGCGCGCCGCAGCCGCGCTCGAAGCCGGCCGCTTCAACGACGAGATCGTGCCGTTGACGGTGCTCGCGGGCGTCGCCGACAAGGCAACGGGGCGTCTTTATACGAAGGAAGTCACCGTCAGCGGCGACGAGGGCATTCGCGCGGACACGACGCTCGAAGGCGTATCGAAGATCCGCACGGCGCTGCCCGGCGGCGTGATTACCGCGGGCAACGCGAGCCAGTTTTCGGATGGCGCGTCGGCTTGCGTGGTGATGAACGCGAAGCTCGCGGAACGCGAAGGGCTGCAGCCGCTCGGCATTTTCCGCGGCTTCGCGGTGGCCGGCTGCGAACCGGACGAGATGGGCATCGGCCCGGTTTTCGCGGTGCCCAAGCTGCTCAAGCAGGCCGGTCTGAAAGTCGGGGACATCGACCTGTGGGAACTGAACGAAGCGTTCGCCGTGCAGGTGCTGTATTGCGCGGACAAACTCGGCATCGACCAGGAGCGCTTGAACGTGAACGGTGGCGCGATTGCGGTGGGCCATCCGTATGGCGTGTCGGGCGCGCGCCTCGCCGGACATGCGCTGATCGAAGGCAAGCGGCGCGGCGCGAAGCTCGTCGTGGTGACGATGTGCATCGGCGGCGGGCAGGGCGCGGCGGGCCTCTTTGAAGTGGTCTGAGGTCGCGTGATTACGGCATGCCGGCGCCGGACATCGGCAGGCTGAGCATGCCCTGATCGACGAAACGGGCGGTGCCGAATGGACCGCCCGCCAGCTTGCCGCGCAGAATATACGGAACCTGTCCCGACTGCGCGGCGCCGGCGAACGCGAAGGCCTGGCGCACCGCGGCGAATGCGGGCACCGTCAACGGCACGTTCAGCACCGTTTCGCCATAGCGCGGCACGGTGCCGGCTTGATCGCTGACGCCGCTCGCAAAAGAGTGGCCGTTCAGTTCGAGATCGAGCGACACGCCGTTGAAGCTCACCGCCGATTCGTTCGGATTCTGCACGCGCAGCTTGACGTTAAAGCGCACCTCCAGCCCCTGGCTTTCGAGCGGTTCGATGCCTGCCACGCTCACGCGCAACGGGTCGCCGCCGAACAGCCCCGCGCAGCCGCTGAGCGTCAGCGTGAGAACCGCGCACAACGCGGCGACGCGCAACAGACTCGCGCCGAACAGCTTGCGGACAAAGGACATGACCGGCACCTCGAAGAGCGGATGGGGTCATGCATTGTAGCGGGCGACAGGCGGCGCGCGGCAACGCATCAGGCAGCGCGCCGCAGCGTCGCTTTGAGAAAGGCGGCGAGTTGGCGAATCCCATTCGCGTGCTGCGTATTGCTTCTAGCTGCTGCATGCGATGCGGGCAGTGCGAACGCCGCGGGCAGTGCGAACGCCGCGGCTTTTCCATGCAACGCGCTGATCGACACCATGCTGCGTTCGGTCGGCACGAAGCACTCGCCTTCGCTGAGCATGATCGATGTCGACGGAACCGCGTCGCCGAGCCACGACAGCGAATGATCGCGGACGACCAGGTGCAGATCGCCTTCGACCGCGACGACGGCGCTCCTCGCGCGCAGGTCGTGCAGCGCGACCTGGCCCGCGGCGAGACGGCACACATTGATGTTGGCGTGAGCTGACATAACGTTTCCTTTGGTGCGTTTGCATGCCATTCAGCTTATTGACCCGCTGCCACGGAAAACAGCCGCAGCCGCCGACAATCTGCACCGGTACAACGCGGGTGTTTGATACGCTGTATCGGTCGAAATGAGGTCGATGTGTATCTGTTGCCGCACGCGGACCGTGCGCACCATCGGCTCATGAGCCGATCAACCTGAACGCAAGCACAAAAGCCCATGCACGCGCACACCAGCATGCCCCTCGCGCCTCATGCACTCCCGGCGTCCTCGAACGATGCCACCGCGAGCGAACCGCTTTACCGCCAACTGGCCGCGCAATATCGCCGCGCGATACGCAACGGCGTGCTGCGCCCCGGCGAGCGCATGCCGTCGATGCGCGCCTTCATGCAGCGTCACGGCGTGAGCCTCGCGACCGCCACGGAGAGTTATCGCGTGCTCGAACGCGAGGCGCTGATCGAAGCGCAGCCGCGCGCCGGCTATTTCGTGCGCGCTTCGCAAAGCGCCGCGTTGCCCGCCGCATCGGAACCCGACCTCGCAACGATGCCTCGCGCCGCGCAGTTCGTCGGCATTCACTCGGTCATTTCAACCATCGTCTCGCAATATCAGCGCTATCCGGACGCGTTCAATCTGGGCGGCGCGACGGCGTCGCCGGATCTCTATCCGACCGACGCGTTGCAGAAAGCCGCGCTGCGCGCATTGCGCCGACGGCCGATGCTGTTGACCACAGCCGGGCCGGATCAGGGCGATCCGGCGTTGCGCGCGATCATCGCGCGCCGTGCGCTCGACGCGGGCATCCAGATCGGCGCGGACGACATCATCATGACGCACGGCGGCATCGAGGCGGTCAACCTGGCGTTGCGGGCAGTCACGCAACCGGGCGACACCGTCGCCGTCGAATCGCCGTGTTTCTTCGGCTTGTTGCAGGCACTCGAGAGTCTCGGGCTGCGCGCGCTCGAAATTCCCGCGAGCCCGAGCACGGGGCTCGCCATCGAGGCGCTCGACTTCGCGTTGCAAACGCATCCCGACATAAAGGCTGTGGTCGTGGTGCCGAACCTGCAGAATCCGCTCGGCAGCGTGATGCCCGATGCGCACAAGGCACGGCTCGTCGAGTTGTGCGCGCGGGCGGGCATCGCGCTGATCGAGGACGACCCGTATCGCGAGCTGGTCGATAGCACGCAGCCGCTGCGCTCGCTGAAGGCCTGGGACAGCGACGGCACCGTGATCCACTGCACGTCGTTCAACAAGACGCTCGCGCCGGGCATGCGCATCGGCTGGATCAACGGCGGGCGCTGGCATCCGCGTATCGGCATGCTGAAATTCGCGCAGTCGCGTCACAACGAGCAGTTGTCGCAAGTCGTGCTCGCGGAGTTTCTGCAGACCAACGCGTATGAGCGGCATCTGCGGCGCTTGCGCGACCGGCTGAGGATGCAGCGCGAGCGGATGGCGGCGGCGCTGGGCGCGTCCTTTCCCGAGGGCACGCGGTTCACGCCGCCCGCGGGCGGCATCTTCTTCTGGATCGAGCTGCCGCGCGAGGTGTCGTCGGCCGATTTCTTCGACGCCGCGCTGAAAGAGGGCATTCGCGTGATGCCGGGCACCGTGTTCTCGAACGCGGGCCGCTTCGATCACTTCATTCGCCTCAGTTGTCCAAGCACCGATCTCGATCTCGCCGATGACGCGCTGCGCCGGCTCGGACGGCTTGCGACAGCGATGGCGGCGCGGGCGTCGGCATATGCGTCGGCGGCAGACAAACCCACGCCTCGCTCCCACTGCGAAACGGCATAGCAGGTATCATTTCTTCTCTTCCGGCGCGTCGCGTCGCGCGCGCATGAAGGTGCCCGCATCGCCGGTGCATCAGCGCACACACGCACGCGCCGCCGCACGTCAAGACAAGGAAAACCGAAAGCCGCAATGACCGATTCATCTTCATCCACTGCGGGCGGCGCGTCGTTGCCCGAAAGTCCCTTCGTCGACCGGCTCGGCGCACGGCTCGTTTCCGCTGCGGACGGCGCCAGCGAAGTGGTGCTGTCCCTCTTGCCCGAGCATATGAACACGTGGGACGTCGCGCACGGCGGCGTCACGATGACGCTCGCCGACGTCGCGCTCGCGATGGCCGCGCGCAGTCTCGCCGGCGACGGTGTCGGCGTGGTCACGGTCGAGATGAAGGTCAACTTCATGCAGCCAGGCCGCGGCGAGTTGCGCGCGACGGCACGCGTGCTGCATCGCTCGACCACCATGGCGTATTGCGAAGGCGAGATCCGCGATAGCGAAGGCCACTTCGTCGGCAAGGCGCTCGGCACGTTCAAATACATGCGCCGCCTCGCCGTGGGCCGCGACGTGACGCGCCAGCGCTTGCGCAGCGACCCGTCGGCGAAACCCGGTCCTAGCGACGGTTGAGCGAGTGGCAAGGTGCGAGGCGGCAACATGCCCGAACATGCCGTCGGCGAGCGCAACACGCCGTCGCTGATTCGTAATCGGTAGTCCACAATCCACAACCCAAGGAGACGATCGACATGCCACAAATCAACCGCCAGTTCCTGCTCGCTTCGCGTCCGCAAGGCGCTGTCACGCCCGACAACTTCCGTCTCGTGGAGACGCCGCTCGCGCCGCTTGCCGATGGCGAAATCCGCGTGCGCAATCACTACCTGTCGCTCGATCCGTACATGCGCGGCCGCATGAACGACAGCAAGTCGTACGCGGCGCCGCAGCCGCTCGATGAAGTGATGATCGGCGGCACGGTCGGCGAAGTGATCGAGTCGAAGAACCCGAAGTTCGCGGTCGGCGACAAGGTCGTCGCCATATTCGGCTGGCAGGAATACGGCACGTCGGACGGCGCGGGCGTGCAGAAAGTCGACGACACGCACGTGCCGCTGTCGGCCTATCTCGGACCCGTCGGCATGCCGGGCGTGACGGCATGGTATGGATTGAACCGGATCATCGCGCCCAAGGCGGGCGAGACCGTCGTAGTGAGCGCGGCGAGCGGCGCGGTGGGCAGCGTCGTCGGCCAACTGGCGAAGCGGGCCGGCGCGCGCGCGGTGGGCATCGCCGGCGGCGTCGAGAAATGCCGCTACGTCGTGGAGACGCTCGGCTTCGACGCCTGCGTCGACTACAAGGCCGGCAATCTGTATCAGGACCTGAAGGCGGCGACGCCGGACGGCATCGACGGCTGCTTCGAGAACGTCGGCGGCGAAGTGCTCGACGCGACGCTCGCGCGCATGAACCCGTCGGGGCGCATCGCGGTGTGCGGATACATCGCGGGCTACGACGGTCAGCCGGTGCCGCTCAAGCACCCGTCGCTGATACTGACGCAGCGTCTGCTGGTGCAAGGCTTCATCGTCACCGAGCATATGGACGTCTGGCCGCAGGCGCTCAACGAACTCGGCACGCTCGTCGCGCAGAAGAAGCTGCAATATCGGGAGACCATCGCGCAAGGGCTCGATGCCGCGCCCGAGGCTTTCATCGGTTTGCTGAAGGGCAAGAACTTCGGCAAGCAGCTGGTGAAGCTGATTTGAGTGAGGCTCGGCTCGGTGAGTGAAGCGTGAGTGGGACGCGCGAGTCGCTCATTGAGCCGTTTGTCGATGCGATGCGTTGCGTTGCGCGGAAGTCGCGGGTTGATGGCATGCAGCAAAATCAGGCATCAAACGGCACGCAGCCGAAGTCACCGCAGTCGAAGTCGCGCATCGCGAATCACACATTCAAAAGCCACGCATCAAGCCCCACGCAAAAAGGAGTCGCCAGATGTTCGAATTTCCCGCCAGGGTCGCGGTCATCACCGGCGCGGCGAGCGGCTTCGGCCAGGCATTCGCGCAACGAGCCGCGGCGTTTCGCATGAAGCTCGTACTCGCGGACGTGAACCCCGAGGCGCTCGCCCAGACCGTCGATGCATTGCGCGCCGCGGGCGCCGACGCGATCGGCGTGCCGACCGACGTATCGAACGCGGCGCAGGTCGACGCGCTCGCCCAGGCCGCGCTCGATGCGTTCGGCAAGGTGCATCTGCTCTTCAACAATGCGGGCGTGGGCTCGGGCGGCTTCCTGTGGGAGAGTTCGGCGAACGACTGGGCCTGGGTGTTCGGTGTGAACGTGATGGGCGTCGCCCACGGCGTGCGCGCGTTCGCGCCGCTCATGCTCGCGCAGAACGAGCCGGCGCATATCGTCAATACGGCGTCGGTGGCGGGGCTGTTGTCGCCGCCTGCGATGGGCGTCTACAACGCGTCGAAGCATGCCGTCGTGTCGCTCACCGAGACGCTCTATCACGATCTGCAGCTCGCGCAGGCCGGGCGCGACGCCAATGCCCGGGTCGGCTGTTCGCTGCTCTGTCCGGCTTTCGCGCCGACCGGCATCGCGGATGCCGAGCGCATGCGGCCCGCCGGTCTGCGCAACGAAAACGATCCGACGCGCTCGCAGATCGCCGCCGGCAAGCAATTGCAGCGCGCGGTGCGAGCGGGCAAGCTGAGCGCGGCCGAGGTCGCCGCGCTCACGTTCGACGCCATCGCCGCACGGCGCTTCTATATCATCACGCACCCGGCCATCATGGCGACCGTCAAGCTGCGTCACGAGGACATCGAGCAGTTGCGCGATCCGACCGATCCGATGTCGCTGAAGCCGGAAGTGAAAAGCGCCAGCGAGATTTGAATGCGGTACGGAAGCCGCCCGCCCGAGCCGTCCCGCGAGTTCTCTTCAACCCACCTCACGTCACATGCCGTTGAATCCGAAGATCGAGCAGGTGCTCGACATGATCGCGCGCGCAAAGCGCCCGAAGCTCCATGAGATGACGCCGCAAGCGGCGCGCGCATCGTATGAAAAAAGCGCGCCGATTCTGGAGATCGCCAGCGCGCCGATGTTCTCCGTCGAAGACCTGCGTATTCCGACACGCGACGGCGCGACGATCGGCGCACGTCTTTACCACGCCGAAGAGCCGAGCTGGGCGAACCCCGCGCCGGCGCTCGTCTACTATCACGGCGGCGGCTTCACGGTCGGCAGCGTGAACACGCACGATGCGCTCGCGCGGATGTTCGCGCGCGACGGCCAATGCGCGGTGCTGTCGGTCGATTACCGGCTCGCGCCGGAACACAAGTTCCCGACCGCCGTCGACGACGCTTTCGACGCGCTCACGTGGCTGCATACGCACGCCGCGGAGTTCGGCATCGACGCGGCCCGGCTCGCGGTCGGCGGCGACAGCGCGGGCGGCACCCTCGCGACGGTGTGCGCGGTGCTCGCGCGCGACGCAGGCATCCCGCTCGCGCTGCAATTGCTGATCTATCCCGGCACGACCGGTTATCAGCAGACCGATTCGCACTCGCGCCTCGCCGACGGATTCCTGCTGTCGGGCACGACGATCCAATGGTTCTTCGAGCAGTATGTGCGCGATACGAGCGATCGCGACGACTGGCGTTTTGCGCCGCTCGACGGCACGCGCGGTGCGCCCGATTTCAGCGGACTCGCGCCGGCCTGGATCGCGACCGCCGAATACGATCCGCTCAGCGACGAAGGCGATGCCTACGCGGACAAGCTGCGCCGCTACGGCAACGCGGTGACACTCACTCGCTATCCGGGCATGATCCACGAATTCTTCAAGATGGGCGGCTTCGTGCCCGAGGTCGCGCACGCGCATGCCGATGCCGCCGCGGCATTGCGCGCGGCATTCGGCGTGGACTGACTAGGCGATTTCCCGCTCGACGTTGAACGCGAAGCTGCGTTCGAAGTCGCCTGGCCGCACGATGCGGTGCGAGCCGTTGTCGTCGCTGCGCTCGGCCACCGCGACGCTGACCATCTCGCCGTTCGCGACGACGCGCAGCGCTGTCGTGCCGCGCGTGCCGTATCCGGGCGTTTCGATGAACGCCGCAGACAGCGCCCGTTCCCGCTCGAGCGCAATGCCGGTGGACGGCAACTCGGCGTCCGCGGCGACGCGCGGATCGCGCATCAGGTCGATCAGATGTTCGAGCGGCGGCATCGGATTGCGCGTGAGCAGCGCGCCCAGTTCGGCGCGCTTCCTGACGAGCTTCGGCCACGGCGTGTCGAGAATCGCGTTCGAGATGCCGTGCGTGCCCGGCGCAAGCAGCGCGGGCGCCAGATTCGAGCGATTGCAGTACCAGGCCAGCTCGCGACGCGTCCAGTCGCCTACCAGCAGATTAAAGCCGTTGTACAGGTCGCCCGTTTGCGCGACGCGGCGCAGATAGGCGAGGGGCGTTTCCTGTTCGCCGTCGTTCGCGTCGTGGTTTTCGCCGCCATTCCGTCCCGCGTCAAATGCGGGCTCCTCGCAAGCCAGCCAGTCGCTGACGAGCGTGCCGCGGGTCGGCGCGTCGGCGCGCATGTCGTGCGGCGCGCGGTAGTTGGTCAGCGCGGCGAAGCGTCCGTGGCGCGACATGCCGAGCCAGGTGCCGCCGCCGACCAGATCGCGGCCGGCCAGCACGCCCCGCGCGTCGTCCCACCAGCCGATCGGCTGGGCCGTGCGGTGGAAAAATTCGTCGCGATTCGCGGCAAGCGTGAAGAGTGGGCCGTCGACCGCATCGGGCCGCCAGTCGAACACGATCAGGCACATCGGGGGCGTCTCCCGGTTGTTGCTTCAATGTTGCTTCAAAACGCAATGGCGAACAGTAGTCGGACGAGGACGCCGGCAAAAAGCGGCGCGTGCTTCGAGCGCACGGCGCCGTTCATCTGCGTACCGCGAAGCGCCGTTCAAACCTCGGAGGGCAGTCCGTACGGCAGCGCGAGAAAGCGCAGCGCCGGGCCGTCCGCGGCGCCCAGGTGCACCGAACCGCTTTCGAGCGCCGCGAGCTTGATCTCGACGAGAACATCGACGCCGCCGTCCCGCGCCGACGCCGCGTTCACCACCATGCCGCACGGCTGACCGGGATCGTCGGAGTGAAACAGTTCGACGCCCGCCTTCACGGTATCGAGCTCGCCCGCCACGTTCGCGAGCGACGTGCGCCGCTTGATCGTGCCGCGGTACTGGCTGCGCGCGACCACTTCCTGGCCAGGGTAGCAGCCCTTGCGGAAATTGACCGCGCCGAGCACGTCGAAATTGACCATTTGCGGCACGAACTGTTCGACCACCGGCTGCGTGATGCGCGGCTCGCCCGCGCGAATGTCGAGCCAGTCCCACACGGCCGGCGAAACCTGCGTGAGCTTCTCGCCGAGCGAGGGCAGATGCGCTTCGACCTGCGCCTTCGGCCCGATCCACAGATAACGAAGCCGCTCGAACGCATCCGGCACGCGAATCAGCGAGCCGGCCGCGCCGTCCACCTTGACGTGCACGCCGTCCGGCAACGCGTCAAACACGCCGGACAGCGCCTTGCGCACATCGCCCGCGAGGCCGATCACCGCCAGCTCGCCGCTTGCATCGGCGAGCTTCGCCTTCGCGCGCAGAACGAACATGGAGAGGCGCTTTTGCACCGCCGCCTGCACGTCTTTCGAGACCAGCAGACGGAGCGTGTCGCCGCTGCGCCAGGTCAGGAACGACGCGAGCAGGCGCCCCTTCGCCGAGCAGTAGCCCGCGAGGCGCGCGTTGGCGGCGTCGAGGTGCTGTGTATCGTTCGTCAACTGACCGTGCAGGAAGCTCGCGGCGTCGTCGCCGGTCGCGTCGATCACGCCGAACTGCGTGAGCACCGCGTAGGCGCCGTGCTGGAGGGCGGCGTCGAACTCATCGGCGGACGGACGCGGCAACACCGGCAGCGCCGTGACGGCCGCGGCTGACGGATTGGCAGCGGGGTTAGCTGGGACAGTGCCTGAAGCGGTAGCGAGCGGTGTGTTCATGGATTCCGGGAACAGTCAATTCTGACTTTAGCTAAGGCAAACAAGTATTATATGCAGTCCAACCCTGCCACGTTTTCATGTCCCTCTTCAAGAAATGTTTGGTTGCCGGCTCGATTGTCCTCGTGCTGGCCGCAGCCGCGATCGCTGGCGGATACCACTGGGCCAACAGCCCGCTCGAGCTGAATCCCGCGCAACTCGACGTCACCGTCAAACCGCACAGCAGCCTGCGCAGCGTCACGCTGCAGCTCAACCGCGGCGGCGTGCCGGTCGAGCCGGAGCTATTCATCGTGATGACGCGGCTGCTCGGCCTGCAAAGCGAGCTCAAGTCCGGCAATTACGAGTTCAAGACCGGCGTGACGCCCTACGAAGTGCTGCAAAAAATCGCGCGCGGCGACGTCAACGAATACGTCGCGACCATCATCGAAGGGTGGACGTTCAAGCGCATGCGCGCCGAGCTGGACGCGAATCCGGCGCTCAAGCACGACAGCGTCGCGATGAACGACGCGCAGTTGATGAGCGCGATCGGCGCACCGGAAGCGTCGATCGGCAACGGCGAAGGGCTCTTTTTCCCGGACACCTATCTGTTCGACAAGAACACGAGCGACCTCGACGTGTATCGCCGCGCGTATCGTCTGATGCGCGTGCGTCTCGATGAAGCATGGCTCGCGCGGGCGCCGAACCTGCCGTACAAGACGCCGTACGAGGCGCTGATCATGGCTTCGATCATCGAAAAGGAAACCGGCAAGAAGTCGGACCGTCCGATGGTCGCGGCCGTGTTCGCGAACCGTCTGCGCGTGGGCATGCCGCTGCAGACCGACCCGACTGTGATCTACGGAATGGGCGAGAGCTACGCGGGCCGCATCCGCAAAAAAGACCTGCAGACGGACACTCCCTACAATACCTACACGCGCATGGGCCTGCCGCCCACGCCGATTTCGCTGCCCGGCGTCGCGTCGCTGCAGGCGGCGATGAACCCGGCGCAAACGAGCGCGTTGTACTTCGTGTCGCGCGGCGACGGCAGCAGCATCTTTTCCGACAACCTTGGCGATCACAACAAGGCCGTGGACAAATACATTCGAGGGCAATAAATGGCGCGCGGCAAATTCATCACGTTCGAGGGCATAGACGGCGCCGGCAAGACGACGCATCTCGCCTGGTTCCGCGAGCGGCTGGAACAGAAGGTGGCGGCCACCGGCCGCGCGGTCGTCATGACGCGCGAACCCGGCGGCACGCCGCTTGGCGAGCAGATCCGCGAAATCGTGCTGCATCAGAAGATGGATCTCGAAACCGAGGCGCTGCTGATGTTCGCGCTGCGCCGCCAGCATCTGGCGGAAGTGATCGAGCCGGCGCTCGCGCGCGGCGACTGGGTGCTGTCCGACCGTTTCACCGACGCGACCTTTGCCTACCAGGGCGGCGGGCGCGGGCTGCCGCGCGACAAGCTGGAAACGCTCGAGCGGTGGGTGCAGGGCGGCTTCCAGCCGGATTTGACCGTGCTGTTCGACCTCGCGCCGGAAATCGCCAACGAACGGCGCAGCGCGGCGCGCGATCCGGATCGCTTCGAGAGCGAATCGGCGGCTTTTTTCGAGCGCACGCGGGCCGAATATCTGCGCCGGGCGGAAGAGGCACCGTATCGTTTCGCTATCATTGACTCTTCGCAGAGCATTGTCCGCATCCAGAAACAGCTTGAAGAGTTGATTGCAAGTCTTTGATTTTGCATTAGTAATGTCAAATCCAGGCGAGCGCACGCCAAAGCTGCGGCAAAGCATCAAATAACGCCCCCAACCGATTGATTCGAAAAGACAAACGATGATTTATCCGTGGCAAGCCGATGACTGGAACCGCCTGCAGCAGTTGCGCGGCCACTGGCCGCATGCGTTGTTGCTGCATGGCCAGGCGGGCATCGGCAAGCTGCGCTTTGCGCAGCACCTCGCGCAGGGCCTGTTGTGCGAAGACCAGCGCGAGAACGGCGAGCCGTGCGGCGCGTGCGTCGCGTGCAACTGGTTCGTGCAAGGCAACCATCCCGATTACCGGATCGTGGTGCCCGAGGCGCTGGCCGCCGAGGCCGGCCTCGGCTACGGCGCCGACGACAAAGCGGATAAAGCCGACAAGGCCGACGCCGACGAGGGCAAGAAAACGCGTGCACCCAGCAAGGAGATCAAGATCGAGCAGATTCGCGGCTTGCTCGACTTCGTCGGCGTGGGCTCGCATCGCGGCGGCGCGCGCGTGGTCGTGCTGTATCCCGCCGAAGGGCTGAACATCGCCGCGGCCAATGCGCTGCTGAAGACGCTCGAGGAGCCGCCAGCGGGCGTCGTGTTCCTGATGGTGTCGGCACGCATCGACCGGTTGCTGCCCACCATCATCAGCCGTTGCCGCCAATGGCCGATGAGCATGCCGTCACCCGAAGCCGCCACCCAATGGCTCGCGGCGCAAGGCGTGGCCGAAGCGCCGGCGCTGCTCGCCGAGGCGGGCGGCGCACCGCTCACCGCGCTCGCCCTCGCCAGCGACGAAAACCGCACGCTGCGCGACTGGACGCTCAAGCAACTGGCTGCGGGCCCCGAGTGCGACGCCTTTGCGTGCGGCGAGGCGCTGCAGAAGCTGCCGGTGCCGCTCGTGCTCGGCTGGCTGCAGCGCTGGATGTACGATCTGCTCGCCCAGCGCGCGGCCGGCGCGCCGCGCTACTTTCCGCAGGCGTCGGCGGCGTTGACGCGTTGCGCGTCGCAGGCTGACGCGAGCGCGTTCGCGCGCTTCATGCGGACCGTGACGCGGCAGCGCGCGGTCGAAAATCATCCGTTGAACGCGCGGCTTGTGTTCGAGGAGCTGTTTCTGGGCTACCGCGAGCTTTTTGCATGACGCTCACGAAGCGCCATGCCGTCCATGCCGCAAGCGTCGTCTGAAGAACCGTTTCTGATTTTTTTACCCAGCCTCTCATTCCAATCCGAAAGCACCATGAGCCTGTCTTACCGCGATGCCACGCTCGACGATCTGCCCGCGATCGTCGCCATTTACAACTCGACGGTCGCGTCGCGCCAGGTGACGGCCGATCTGGAGCCGGTCAGCGTCGAGAGCCGGTTGGCATGGTTTCATGCGCACGGGCCGCAGAAACGTCCGCTGTGGGTCGTCGACGACGCCGAAGCGCCCGGCCGCCTGCTCGGCTGGCTCAGCTTTTCGGACTTTTACGGCCGTCCGGCCTATCAGCGCACCGCGGAAGTCAGCATCTATCTGGACGAGCGCGCGCGCGGCAAGGGCCTCGGCAAGCAGTTGCTGGCGGCCTCGCTCGCGGCGGCGCCGGCGCTCGGCATCGACACCGTGCTCGGTTTCATCTTCGGCCACAATGACGCGAGCCTGCGCCTCTTTCGGGGTTTCGGCTTCGACACGTGGGGGTCGCTGCCGCGCGTGGCCGTGCTGGACGGCGTCGAGCGCGATCTGGTGATTCTCGGCAAGCGGCTCGACGCGCACGGCGCGGCAAGCTGATCCGCCTCAGGCATTCCTTTGCAGGACATCGTCATGTTTGTCGATTCACACTGTCACATCAATTTCGAAGGACTCGCCGACCGCCTGCCGCAGGTGCTCGAGAACATGCGCAGCCACGCGGTCACGCATGCGCTGTGCGTGTCGGTCGATCTGGAAACGCTGCCGTCGGTTCTTGAAATCGCGAGCCGGCACGACAACGTTTATGCGTCGGTGGGCGTGCATCCCGATCACGAGGACATGCGCGAGCCGAGCGTCGCCGAACTGGTCGAACTGGCCGAACATCCGAAAGTGGTCGCGATCGGCGAAACGGGGCTCGACTATTACCGCCTGGAAGGCCGCTCGATCGCCGATATGGAATGGCAGCGCGAGCGCTTTCGCACGCACATCCGCGCCGCGCATGCGACCGGCAAGCCGCTCATCATCCATACGCGTTCTTCGTCGGAAGACACGCTGCGCATCATGGCCGAGGAGCGTGCGAGCGAGCCGGGCGGCGTCATGCATTGCTTCACGGAGCCGTGGAGCGTCGCCGAGCAGGCGCTTGCGCAAAACTTTTACATCTCGCTGTCGGGCATCGTCACGTTCAAGAGCGCGACGGACGTGCAGGACGTCGCGCGTCGCGTGCCTCTGGAGCGGCTGCTGATCGAGACCGATTCGCCGTATCTGGCGCCCGTGCCGTATCGCGGCAAGCCCAATGAACCTGCGTACGTGAGTTATGTCGGACGTTTCATCGCGCAGCAGCGCGAGATGACGGACGAGGCGCTCGCCGCCGCGACGACGCAAAACTTCTTCCGCCTTTTCAAGATTCCCGCGCCGGCTGGCGCGTAGAGGTAAACAAATCAATAGGATAGGGCTTAGCCCTAAAGTAAAATATGACATATTTCACATTAACCCGCACACCGCATTCCGCTGACACGATGGCCACGGCAAGCTCGTCCGTCCGCCGCGGTTTGTCGCGCGCCGCCTTGGCCGCCACATTCGCCTGTGCCGCGCTGAGCTCGCTGATCGCCGCGCCGGCTGTAGCCGCGCCGATCGACTCGCTGATCAAATCGGTGAAATTCGACGACGTGGACGGCGTGAAGAAATTGCTCGCGAAGGGCATGGATCCGAACAGCGTCGACAACCAGGGCATGCCGCTGCTGGTCCTCGCCGCGCGCGAGAAGTCGGACAAGGTCGGCGCCGCGCTGCTCGCGAATCCGAAGACCAACGTCGAAATCGAGGACAAGGCGGGCGAAAACGCGATGATGATGGCCGCGCTCAACGGCGACCTGGAATTCGTCAAGCAACTGATCGCGAAAGACGCCGAAGTCAACAAGAAGGGCTGGGCGCCGCTGCACTACGCCGCCGCGAACGGCCACGACGACATCGTGAAACTGCTGCTCGACCATTCGGCTTACGTCGACGCCGGCTCCCCGAACGGCACCACGCCGCTGATGATGGCCGCGCGCGGCGGCCATGTGTCGACGGTGAAGCTGCTGCTCGACAACGGCGCGGACCTGACCGTGAAGAACCAGATCGGCCTGACCGCGCTCGATTTCGCGAAGACCTACAAGGAGCCGGACGTGGTCGAGGGCCTCACCGCCCGCCTGCAACAGATGCAGCAAAAGTAAGGCGCGCGGCGAAGCGGCTGGTGCGCGTTTTGCCGCTTATATGCCTGAAGATAGCGGCGGCTGCCTGCTGCGGCCCCGTAAAACAGTGCAGAATGACGACTTTGGCGCGCCTCTCGTGTGCGCGCCCTCGGGATGCGGCAACAGACCGCGTGATAAACGACCTGGAAAGGAACACCATGCTGCGGGCTTTGATTTTCGCCAGCGCGTTTGCCGTACCGTTGTCGGCGGCCGCGTTTACGGGAGGCGACCTCAACAAGCTGTGCACGAAGACCGACGTGGCGTCGCGCAGTGCGTGCGCTGCGTACATTGAAGGCGCCGCCGACGGCATTTTCAACACGATCGACGCAATCGGCGGCACGACCGGGCCGCGCGTCGGCCAGTACTTCTGCCTGCCGCAAGACGCGCGTTCGGCGCAGTTGACGGATGCGGTGCGCAAATACATCGCCGAGAATCCGATTGTGGCGGGCTATAACGCGAGCACGGCGATTTCGCTGGGGCTCGGCAAGGCGTTTCCTTGCAAAAGCGGAAGCTGACTTGAGTTGATTCGAGCTGGCGCGGTTTGCGGCCTCGTGCCGCGGGGCGTGTGGGTTGCCAGCTTTGTTGTTTTTTCACGGGTTTTTGTCACCGGTTTTTTGTCACTGAGTTTGCTCACCGCGTGTGCCGTATGCCGTGCACGCGTTCAACATGAGCCGGGGCGCCGCTTTGCGCGGTCGCAGCCGGCTTTGATAGCGGGGCGCATCGTTTGATCCGCGCTTTCGCGGGCGTGCCGGCCGGGCGCCTCATCTCTACGCCGTCGCCGCGTCACACGCGGCCGGCCTGTCCCCATCCAAGCGAGGAGGAAACTGTCCTATATGGCTTTTCTCGATCGACTCGACCAGTTGGACCACATCGCTGAAGCGCCGCTGCATACCTGGCCCGGCGCGTTGCTGGTCTCGGTCATCGCCGTGCTGATCGCGATCGGCGTGCACCGCGTGGGCGCGCGCATCGTCACGCGGATCGCGCGGCCTTATCCGCTCACGAGTGTCGTGCTGCGCTATATCGACAAGCCGTCGCTGTTCGTTCTGCTGATTCTCTCGCTCGAAGCCGTCTGGTGGGAGGCGCCGGACACGCTCACTTTTATCGGCCCGTTGCGCGACGCCGCGGCCATTGCGCTGATCGGCGCGTTGACGTGGCTGTCGGTGCGCTCGGCGGCGGCCATCGGCGAGGCGATCATTCAGGCCCATCCGCTCGATACCGCCGACAATCTCCACGCGCGCCGCATCCATACGCAGGCGAGGGTGCTGGCGCGCTCGGTGATGCTGGTGATCGTGATCGTCGGCGTCGGCGGCGCATTGATGACGTTTCCGAACGTGCGGCAGATCGGCGCGAGCCTGCTGGCGTCGGCGGGCGTCGCCGGTCTGGTCGCCGGTATTGCCGCGCGGCCGGTGCTCGGCAATCTGATCGCGGGCTTGCAGATCGCGCTGTCGCAGCCGATCCGGCTCGACGACGTCGTCGTGATTCAGGGCGAGTGGGGGCGCATCGAGGAGATTACCGGAACCTATGTGTCGGTGCGTCTGTGGGACCAGCGGCGGCTGATCGTGCCGCTGCAATGGTTCATCGAGAATCCGTTTTCGAACTGGACGCGCAGCAGTTCGCAGATCATCGGCACGGTGTTTCTGTACGTCGATTACCGGATGCCGCTCGCGCCGTTGCGCGAGGAACTCGCGCGCATCGTCGAAGCGGCGCCCGAGTGGGACCGTCGCGTGCAGGTGCTGCAAGTCACCGAAGGCACCGAGCGCTCGATGCAGTTGCGCGCGCTCGTCAGTTCGCTCGATTCAGGTCTGAACTGGGACCTGCGCTGCCGCGTGCGCGAGGGGCTGCTCGACTTCATCCAGAAGCACTATCCGCAGTATTTGCCGCGGGCGCGCGCGGAGGTGTCGGCGGAACTCGAAAACGGCAAGGGCGAACCGCTCGACTGGGTGCCGCGCGGCACGCGCACGCCGGCCGGCAGCACGGCGGCGCATACTGAGGCGGACCCGGTGGCAAGCCGGCCTGGGCCTGGGCCGTCGTCGGCGGCTGGGTCGCCGCACAAAGTGAAGGAAACGGCCTAGCGCGAAGTCAGAATCCGCGCGACGCTGCGCGGAACGTTGGCAGGCAGTGCTGCGACGATCGGAAGCGCGCAACCGAATTCGCTGAAATGTGCGCGCCGTGCGCTATCTGCCCTGGCCAACCGGCTAAACGATGCAACCGATCGTTCGCCAAAGGGTCGAACCGTCCACTCATTGAATAAACCTGGCGCGGCATGGCGTGCACCATGCAAAACGATGTCGACGCGTCCGCTGCGTGGCGGGCGCGGGCTGCACCCTGGCAGATGCCGCGCGAAACAAGGAGGACTTGCAACATGGGCCGACTGATCGTCGTGTCGAATCGCGTCGCTACGCCGACGGAAACCAAAGGATCGGCGGGCGGCCTCGCCGTCGGCGTGTTCGGCGCGCTGAAAGACGCGGGAGGCGTGTGGTTCGGCTGGAGCGGCGACGTGGTCAGCGAGACCGTCGCCAACGCGGGACCCACGCTCGAACAGGACGGCGCGGTGACCTTCGCGACCGTGGGCCTCACGCGCAAGGATTACGACCAGTACTACCGCGGTTTTTCGAACGCGACGCTCTGGCCGGTGTTCCACTATCGCAACGACCTCGCGCGCTACGAGCGGGAGGAATATGCCGGTTATCGGCGCGTCAACGCGTGGCTCGCGCACAAGCTCATCAAGCTGCTCGAACCCGACGACGTCATCTGGATTCACGACTACCATCTGATCCCGTTCGCCGAGGCGCTGCGCAGCGAGGGCATCACGAATCGCATCGGTTTTTTCCTGCACATTCCGTTTCCGTCGCCGCAAATCCTGCTGAATATTCCGCCGCACGAGGAACTGGTGAAGTCGCTGTCGTGCTACGACCTGCTTGGTTTCCAGACCGCGACCGACGAAGAGGCTTTTCACGACTACGTGACGCGCCACGCGCGTGGCACGGTGTCGAACGGCATGGTGGAGGCGTTCGGCCGGAAGCTGCGCACGGGCGTTTACCGCATCGGCGTGTTTCCCGACGAGATCGCCGAACAGGCCAAGCGCTACGAAAGCCGTCAGCACGTGCTCGACCTGAAGCAGAGCCTGGAAGGCCGCAAGCTGATCATGAGCGTGGACCGGCTCGATTATTCGAAGGGGCTCGTCGAACGTTTTCGCGCGTTCGAGCATCTGCTGGAACGCTCGCCCGAATGGCGCGGCAATGTCACGCTCGTGCAGATCGCGCCGCCCACGCGGTCGGATGTCGCGACCTATCAGAAGATCCGCCAGGACCTGGAGTACGAAGCGGGGCGTATCAACGGCCGCTATTCGGGCCTCGACTACACGCCGATCCGTTATCTGAATCAGCAATACGACCGCTGGAAACTGATGTCGCTGTTTCGCGAGTCGCAGATCGGTTTCGTCACGCCGTTGCATGACGGCATGAACCTGGTCGCAAAGGAATATGTCGCCGCGCAAAACCCGGACGATCCCGGCGTGCTCGTGCTGTCGATTTTCGCGGGCGCGGCGGCGGAGTTGACGGGCGCGCTGCTCGTCAATCCGCACGATGCGATCGGCATGTGCGAGGCGTTGCAGCGGGCGCTGCAAATGCCGCTCGATGCACGGCAGCGGCGTCACGAGATCAACATGGCGGCGCTGCGCAAGAACGATCTGGGCGTGTGGCGCGACAGCTTCCTGCGCGACCTGCGCAGCGTGCCGATACAAAGACCGGCCGTGGGCGGAGGGCACAGGTGATGAGCTTGCGGCAATACGCAACCTTCAGCCTCGGGCAGCGGAGGTTGTCGGCCAGCAAGGCGTGCGTGCGCCCGCAAGCCTCGTATCTTCGGATGGCCGCGTGCTGAGTGCGCTCGCCATCGCGGGCTATCGGTCTTTGCGCGAACTGATCGTGCCGCTCGGCCGGCTGAACGTCATTACCGGCGCGAATGGCAGCGGCAAATCGAGCGTCTACCGTTCGCTGCGTCTGCTTGCGGAAACGGCGCGCGGCGGCGTGATTACGTCGCTCGCACGGGAAGGCGGCCTGCCGTCCACCTTATGGGCCGGTCCCGAACGCTTTTCGCGCGGCGTGCTGAGCGGCGAATTCGAGGTTGAACCCACGGCACGCAAGACGCCGGTGAGTCTCAGGCTCGGTTTCGCGGGCGAGCAGTTTAGTTATGCGATCGATCTCGGGCTGCCGCTGCTCAATAAGAGCACCCGTTTTATGCTCGATCCCGTCGTCAAGCGCGAATGCATCTGGAGCGGGCCGGTGCTGCGGCCGTCCGCATTGCTCGTCGACAGGCAGGGTCCGGCGTTACGCACGCGCGATGAAAGCGGCGAGTGGCAAACGGTGCCGCAGCCGGTTGCGAGTTTCGACAGCATGATGACGGAGTTCGCCGACCCGCGCTCCGCGCCCGAAATGATCGCGGTGCGCGAACAGATCCGCTCGTGGCGCTTTTACGATCACTTCCGGACCGACGTCGACGCCCCCGCGCGCATGCCGCAAGTCGGCACGCATACGCCGGTGCTCTCCGACGACGGCGCGGACCTCGCCGCCGCATTGCAAACCATCCGCGAAATCGGCGATTCGAGCGCGCTCGACGCTGCCATCGACGACGCGTTTCCCGGCTCGCGGCTCGACATCGCCTCGCAGGACGGCCGCTTCGAAGTGCTGATGCAGCAGCACGGCCTGCTGCGTCCGCTGAAGGGCGCGGAATTGTCGGATGGGACCTTGCGCTATCTGCTGCTGGTCGCCGCGCTGTTGACGCCGCGCCCGCCCGCGCTGCTGGTGCTGAACGAGCCTGAAACCAGTTTGCATCCCGATCTGCTGCCGGCGCTCGCGCGGCTGATCGCGCGGGCCGCCGCGCACTCGCAGGTCCTCGTCGTATCGCATGCAGCGCGGCTGATCGCGGCGCTCGAACGCGAGGACGCCAGCGAATCGCTGGTGCTGGAAAAGCATTTCGGCGCCACGCGTCTCGCGGACGCCGACGAGCGCGACATGCCGGCCTGGAAGTGGCCGTCGCGCTGAATCGCGCGACGCGATGCGGCGTTTATTTCGGTGCCAGGCGGCTTGTAAGCTGAATGTAACAGCGCCCAGGAAATGCAATAACGGGCGCTTTTTAGTCCCTGCCAGGGAATAATGCTCCGATGCCTATGGTGCGCGCGTGCTGCCGCGGTGCACTGATCGAAGACCGGCGCTCAAAAGGGCGCCACTGACGGCGCCGCAAAACGCGGCCTCGGAACAAGCCGGGCCACGAGCCGTCAGTTCACGGAGACAACTATGAAGATTGCGCAGATCGCCCCCTTGACCGAATCGGTGCCGCCGAAGCTATACGGCGGCACGGAGCGCGTCGTGTCGTACATCACCGAGGCGCTCGTCGAGCTCGGCCACGATGTGACGCTGTTCGCAAGCGGCGATTCCGTTACGAGTGCGAAACTGGAGCCGGTGTGGCCGCGCGCGCTGCGCCTCGACCCAGGCATTCGCGATCGCGTCGCGCCGCATATGTTGCTGATGGAACTGGTGCGCCGCCAGGCCGAGCAGTTCGACGTCCTGCATTTTCACCTCGACTATTACTCGTTCTCGGTGTTTCAGCGCCAGGACACGCCGTTCGTCACGACGATGCACGGCCGTCTCGACCTACCCGAACAGCAGCCGGTGTTCGACACGTTCAGCTCGGCGCCGGTAATTTCGATTTCGAATGCGCAGCGCCATCCGCTGCCGCAGGCGCGTTGGCTCACCACCGTCTATCACGGCTTGCCTGAGCATCTCTACACGCCGCAGCCGGTCGAGCAGAAGTACCTGGCATTTCTCGGCCGTATTTCGCCGGAAAAACGCGTCGATACGGCGATCCGCATTGCCGGTCGCTGCGGCATGCCGATTCGCATCGCCGCCAAGGTCGACGCCGCCGATCGCGAATATTTCGAGCGCGATATCCGGCCGCTGCTGGACTTGCCGTACGTCGAGTTCATCGGCGAAATCGCGGACAATCAGAAGGCGGAGTTTCTGTCGGGCGCGCATGCGCTGCTGTTTCCGATCGACTGGCCGGAGCCGTTCGGCCTCGTGATGATCGAGGCGATGGCGTGCGGCACACCGGTCGTCGCGTTCAACCGCGGCTCGGTGCCGGAAGTGCTCGAAGACGGGCTGACGGGCTTTATCGTCGAAGACGAGATCGGCGCGGTCGCGGCGGTCAACCGGCTGCACAAGATGTCGCGTGCGGGCGTGCGGCAGCGCTTCGAGGAGCGCTTCACGTCGCACCGGATGGCGCAGCAGTACGTGGATGCGTATCAGTCGGTGATTCGCGCGCAGAAGCGTTCGCGCTTCAAGGTGGTGGATAGCTCGGGGCGTTGATCGCGGCCAGTGGGCGCGCGGTGCTGCTGTCTCGTTTGCTCGCGCGATCAGACAAAGCGGGATTGAGCGAAAACAGTAGAGAGAAACGAAGCCGGCGCTCGTGGCGAGCGCCGGCTTTTTTACTGCGAGAGGCTGTGCCGCGTGTGCGGTGAGCCGATGCCGGCATAGCGCACTAGGCGCGCTCGCGGCAACTCAGTTGTCGCGATGGCTGCATTACTACGGTTGCGTTCCACAACCCTAGGCCCAGCGGGACACATTGCGTGTCCCGCCGCAAAGACGCTATCCCGCCTCAACCAACGCGGCGGCGGCTCGTCGAGCCATTGTCACGCTCACAGAGTCGGCCCGCGGACACAAACCGCCGGGGGCCAACCCTTCGGCGTCAAATCTTCAGGCGCGAAACCTTGGTGCCTTGCAACGACAGGTCGCCCATCAACCCGGCGTTGGTCAGCACGAAGACCTCGACCGGCGCGGTTGCCGTGTTCGAATCGATCGCGCCGTTCGCACCCATTTTCACGAGCGCAACGGAGGCGTCGCCGCCGACCGACCAGCCGTCGGCATTGCGGAATTTGTCGAGCGCATCCTGCGTCATGAACAGGAAGATGATGGCCTTCGATTGCGCGCCCGCCTGGAGCCCGAACGAGCCGGAAACCGTGCTGTAGTAGCCGACTGAGGTGCCGGCGACGCGCAGCGCGCCTTCGCCGTATTGCCCGCCGACGATGAAGCCCGCCTGCAGCACCGACGGGAACACCAGCACGCCGCGCGCCTTGGCGACGAGCTCGCGCGAACCCTTCACGGTCGTGTACAGCCGCGACATGGTGCCGTCGACGTCGGCGTCGATCGAGCGGCGTTTGGACGAATCGGTGGCGGCGGTGTCGTGGCCGCCGGTGTTGGTTGTGCAACCGGCGAGAGCAAGGCCTCCGAAAGCGAGCGCAGCGGTAGTCTTCAACATGAAGTGTCGTCTTTGCATCGTTTTTCTCCGTATGGTTCCGGGGCGCGACCGCGAACAAATCGCGCGGTCGCCTCTGAGTTATATCACACGGCACGCCAAAACGCGCCCTCGGTCGTAAGCCTCAAAGCCTTATGCGGCGGGGCTTTGAGGCAAATCGAAAAGAGTCTTCTGTAAATTTGACCGGTCGCCGGGCGACGCTCGCGGAGCGCATCAACGCGCAGAAAACGGGCCGCCGTGCTGCGGATCGCGCTCGGTCGAGCCGCCGGGCACGCGAGCCGAAATCGCCGGATTCGCCCATTTTTACCGACTCCAGCGCTTCGCATTTTCTGTCGCGATCGGCGCGAAACTGTTGTCTCGACGCCGCAAATCTGAAGTCAGATGCGCGCGCTATCCGCCGTGATTGGCCGGACTCTTGACCGCCGGTGGCCGCCTGAGCGCGCGGCGCACTGCGCCGATCAACACGCCGATAACAAACAGCGTGAGCGCCGGCACGATCCAGTAGCCGACGAACGCATGCCAGAGATAAGCCATCAGGGTGGAGCGGCGCACGCTGTATTCATTGCGGGCGTCCTGCTGACGCGGCGCGTTGGCCGCGAGCACGTCGGCGGGACAACCGGCGGCTTGCGCCTCTTCCGGCTTGCCGTGGCAGCGCGCGGGGGCGCCGGCCGCACGTTGCGCGTCGGTGAAATTCCAGGTGGTCAGCGCGCGGTCCAGGTCGACGGCGTTGTAGGCCATCTCCTCGCGAATCTCGCTGACAGCAACGATCGCCACGGGCACCGCCCAGAACACGATGACGACCAGCCACCGCCTCAACCAGCGGTTTTTATGCTTCGATACCATCCTTGCCTCCAATCGATGCTTTGCGGCATCAACGACAAGATGGCGGCCCGTATGAATGTTGTGTGGGGTGGGCCGTCTCCGCAGCCATCATAGAAGAAAAACAGCGCGTTCGGGCGAGAGGACTGTGAAGGGCGGGCGAAGCGGGGAACGGAAAAGCGTAGGGGGTGTGGTGCGAAAGATCGCACACGAGAGCCCGATGCGAGAGTCCGATGCGAACCGCATGCGCCGCGCGAAGTGCGCGGCGCATGGTCGAGCGTGCTGGAAACCCGCCTGGTCGAATCTGGTTGGGTTTAAGCCAAGTTCAGTTAGCCGGCGCCGACGACAGGCAGCTCTTCATGAACGCCTTGCGATCGTCGCCTTTCTTGCCGGTGGCTTGCGTGTTGCATACCTTCATCTTGTCCTGCTGGCTCATCGGCGCGGCGGCCGGTTTCGCCGACAGGCACGTCTTCATGAACGCCTTGCGCTCGTCGCCTTTTTTGTCGCCGGCCTGCTTGTTACAGTCGGCCATCTTCGTCTGCTGGCTGTTCTGCGCGAATGCCGGCGAAACGAGGACGGCGCCGAGTACCAGGGAAGCGATTGCGGATTGGATTTTCATGTGACACTCCATCGGTGTGGAAACGTTTTTGGTCTTCATGCACGTGGGCGTCGACGGGATCCGGCATCCGGCCCTCGGCAAGTCCATTATGGCAAATGCTGTCTGCATCAACGGTCAAAAGCGCGTTTGCGTTGACAGCCGCGCCCGCTGGTTTTCCCTGATCAGGCGGAGTGAGTGCGTATTTCAGGTCGATTGGCGTTGAATTGCAGCGAATCCGGACACGCGATTATGTTATGCATTGCAGATTAATCGATGATGCAATCGGACTGCAATTCGCTACCGTATCGCCCACTGCGAGCGGTTGAAAAATTCGCGCTGCATTGTTTTTCTGCATTGTCCATTTGCTGCGGTAGCACATGAATGGCAATTGGTAAGGAAATTCGCAGGGAAATCCTTAACGGCTATTGACAGGTTGCCGTGTCCGTTCACCACCGGCACCGTAGTGTTTTTTTAAGGAGGAATTCGTCATGCACTATCTATTGATCTATGACCTCGTGCCCGACTATCTGGAACGGCGTGGTGAGTACCGCGATGCGCATCTGAAACTCGCATGGGAAGCGGCGGGGCGCGGCGAACTGATGCTGGGCGGTGCGCTGACCGAACCGGTCGACACGGCCATGCTGCTTTTTAACAGCGAGACGCCTCGCGTCGCCGAAGCCTTCGCCCAGGCAGATCCGTACGTGCGAGCGGGGCTTGTTACACGCTGGCGCGTACGCGAATGGAAAACCGTGGCGGGCGAGGGCGCGGCGAATCCCGTGCGCTAGCCGTTCCACAAACCACGCAGGCGACGCCTCAAGCGAGCGGCTCGCCTGCGTTGCCACATCGATGTCATCAAGCGTTGGCACCGTTGACTCGATGCGCGCGCAACGAACCTGCCGCACCGGCAGACAGACAAAGAATGCCTGAATTATTGCGCCGTGATGCGGTCGAATTCGGGCGGCTTATTCGGCGTGTCTGCCGCATTTTTTAGCAGGCCTTTAGCGCGCATTGGCTGTGCTCTTTCGCGGGCTGTCGAGTGGGCAATAGCTATTCCGTCGCTATCGCATGAAGCATTTCCGTTACGGCATGACGTGAATTAAGCGAGTGAAAAGCATAAGTTTGTTTCTATCCGTAACACTTGTCTCGCCGATATTCACGCAAACCCTGGTGATGGTATGCTTCGTGCACAATTCTCCCATGCACGAGTGAGACCACGTTTTGTGCTTCGCAACAGGGATAAACCGCACTAACACAGGGCGGGGTTGACCAGCCAACAGAACGTACAAGACATATTTGTGCAACCGAGGGTGACACACGGATCGTGAAGGCTGAATCCGTGGTCCACCCAAAGCCGCGGCCCGGCCAGGCTGCGTGGAGAAAATCCATGTTTTTCGATGAGCTAAGCAATGACGAATGGGCGCTGCTATCTGCGCTTGTCTCCGATGAGCCGGCCGTCCGTCTGAACCGACGTGGGCGGCCTCGCGCCGACCCACGTGTCGTGGCCAATGCGGTTTTGTGGATCCTCACTACCGGAGAGCCCTGGTCGAAGCTGCCAGGCCGTTATCCGTCGGGGCCCACTTGCCGGCGCCGTTTCGAGGAATGGCAACTGAACGGCACGCTGCTCGAGATGGTTCGGCTTCTGTCCAGAACAGGGCGCACGTTCGCCTACGTGCCGCAACCGGCGCCGCCCGTCGCCGCCAAACCCGCGGCGCCTGTCGCGGATACAACCAGCATGCGTGACGAGAGTCCGCGCGGCGTGTCGTGGAAAAGCCCCGAGTCGTGGCAGGCGCCCGGCACGAACGGCCACGCGGCCAACGCGCTGCACGAGGCTCAGGCGTCGCACGCGCGGCCCTGGCGTTCGGCCGATCCGATCGCGGATATCACGCGTCAACTGGCGGGTTTCGACCACGCCGCGCCCGTCGTCGCGCAGGATCGGCAAGATGCCTACGCTGCACAAGCCGCACATGCCATCGCGCGTGCGCCGGCTTTGCCGACTCCATCGGTCGCTTATGCGCCGCGCCCGGCGCTGCGTGCCGACTTGCGCGCGATGAACGAAGCCGGCGCGGTCGGTGCCGCGATGCAGGGCTTGGACGCGGCCATTGCATCGGCGCGCGGAATCTCGGGAGCGGCGCTGCAACGCAGCCCGCTGTCGACGGCTCTCGCGCCGCGCGGGCGGCAAGTCGCCGAACGGCACGGCTATCTGATCTACGTCGCCGCCGAGCGGGTGCCGAACGCGATGTATCGCGCATGGGCGGAGATCATGAAGGACGGCAAGCGCGTCGAGCGTTCCGGCCTCGTCGGCCCGCGCTTTACGGACGCCGAGGCGGCCGAGCATTATGCGTTCGAGTGGGCTGCGCAGTGGATCGATCGTGAATGCGCGATGCAGGCCGCGGCCTATGCAGCGCCGCAGGTACGGGCACCGCAAGCGTACGGCGCGCCGATGCATGGGCAGATGCACAAGCCCGTGTACACGTCGGACGTGTCTGCCGCTCACTCGCCGTATACCGCGCCGCCGGCTCGTCCGATGGCGGCGGGCATGCGTCATGTGCCCGAGTCCGTCGCCGCGCATCATGGAGCGCCGTTGCATGGTCCGTTGAATGCGTTTCGCGGACCGCTGCGGCGCTACACGAGCGAACCCGCCGCGGCTGCTGTCGGCAGTGCGGTGAGTGGCGGGATGACTAGCGCAAACGCATCAGCCAATGCAGCATCAGGCGCGGGCGCAGCACCAGGCGCAGCAACCGCAACGCCCGCCAATCCAGCCGCAGCAGATCGAGCAGAACGTTATCCGTCGTACACAGAACTCATCTCCCACGCGGGATGAGCACGCAGCACCCCGCGGCAGTCTGGAGCAACCGCCGCAGGATCCCGCTTCATTCGCTGTGATTCAACGCTGTTCCCGCAACCGACCTCGCGTGCCTGATGTGTGACCCAGGGCTTTACTGGCGTCCGTACGTGTCGTCGAAGCGCACGATATCGTCTTCGCCGAGATACGAGCCGGATTGCACCTCGATCATTTCGAGCGGCATCTTGCCCGGGTTCTCGAGACGGTGCGTGACGCCGAGCGGGATATAAGCCGATTCGTTTTCGGAGACGATAAAGCGCTCTTCACCTCGCGTGACGAGCGCGGTGCCGCGCACGACGATCCAATGTTCGGCGCGGTGATGATGCATTTGCAGCGAGAGGCGAGCGCCCGGCTTCACGACAATGCGCTTCACCTGGAAACGCTCGCCGGTATCGACGGAATCGTAATTGCCCCACGGGCGATGCACCTTGCGATGATTGGCCGCTTCGATGCCGCCTTCGCTGCGAATGCGGCCCACGATTTTCTTCACGTCCTGCACGCGCGATTTGTCGGCGACGAGAATCGCGTCCGCCGTTTCGACGACGACGAGATCCTGCGTGCCCACGCAGGCGATCAGGCGTCCTTCCGAATGCGCGAAGGTGGAGGAGGCGCCTTCGAACATCACGCGCCCGCGGCCCACGTTCTGCTCCGCGTCTTTCTCGGAGATGTCCCAGATCGCGTCCCACGAGCCCACGTCCGACCAGCCCGCCTGCAATGGCACGACCACGCCCGAGGCCGCGCTTTGGTCCTGGCCGAGTTGCTCCATCACGGCGTAGTCGATCGAATTGGACGGCGACGCGCTGAACGCATCGCGTTGCAGGCGGAAGAAGTCGCCGTCCGCCTTGCCGCCCGCGTAGGCCGCTTCGCAGGCGTCGTGAATGGCCGGCTGAAAGTGGCGGATCGCCTTCAACCACGTCGATGCGCGCATGATGAAAATGCCGCTGTTCCACCAGTATTCGCGCGATTCGACATAGCGTTGCGCGAGTTCGAGATGCGGCTTTTCGACGAAGCGATCGAGCTTGTGCGCGGTGACCGAAGCACTCGCATCCACAGCGTCAGCCGCTTGCGTTTCATCAGGATTACCAGGCGTACCGATAGCCGCGCCAATGCGGATGTAGCCGTAGCCCGTTTCCGCGCGCGTCGGCACGATGCCCATTGTGACGATCTGACCCGCCGCCGCATGCTGCACGCCCGCGGCGACTGCGGCGTGAAAGCCTTCGAGATCGGTGACCGCGTGATCCGCGGGCATCACCACCATGATGCCGTCCTCGTCCTGCGCAGCAATGGATAGCGCGGCCACAGTCAGCGCCGGCGCCGTATCGCGGCCTACCGGTTCGAGAATCAGGCGAGTCGGTTTGCCGCTCGTGCGCAATTGCTCGGCGGTCGTGAAGCGTTGTTCCTCGTTGGCCACCACGACGAGTTGCCCGGCGAGCGGATAGCCGGCCTCGAGCGCGTCGAGACGGCGCGTGGTGGACTGCAGCAGCGAGTCTTCGCCGAGCAGGCCGATCAACTGCTTGGGATGCTGTTCGCGCGACATCGGCCACAACCTCGTGCCTGAGCCGCCCGCGAGAATGACGGGATGAACCTTCAGTTTGACGTGCGCGGACGTCGTCTGGGTGGGCCGGGTGTCGGCGGACGTGGCCGTAACCGGAGCGGTCATGATGGACTCCTCGGGACTGGATGGATGCGTCCAGTTTTATCACGAAGACCGAAATGAATAAAAGCCCGTTAATTGGAAACTATATATAAGCCGAATAGAGCTAACGTCTTGATGAACAAAAAATGTCGCGGCTATTTTATAAAAAGAAAAATTATGCGGAAATTAACGGCGGGCTATTTTTTTACCGCGGCGCCTGCACGAGAATTATGACGGCGCAAGCCCGCGCGGGCATCGCCGGAAAGCGACAGAAAGGCCGCCGTTACTCGTCATGAAGGCGCAAAAGCATGGTCAAAGCCGCTATTCCGGTAAAAACACCCCACAAAATTCACAAAAAATTCCGAAATTTTGACCGATACATTTTGAGATTTTTGCAGCCTTGCGGCGCGAATTTTAATAACGCTTTATCTATACCTGTAGAAGGACATTCACTCATTCCGAGACACGTTTTTCGCCGCGGCCGAGCGTCCGGTTTAGCAAAGCGGAAAGCGTAATTGCAATTAGCACGGCTTCAATCGGATTCGCGTCGGGCAATTCATTTGCCGGCGCGGCTGCTGGCGTTTTTGCGTGCCGCCCAATCGACCGGGCAGCGCGTTCCAAGCGGCCGGCGGATGCACGCAACGGACTAACAGCAGGATGGCACTTGACTGACGAACTGAGGGGCAGCACATGCTGAGCGTTCTATCGAGACTGATCGACATCGCGATGGTCGCGCTCGGCGCCGCGATCGCGGCGGCCGTGCACAACGGAGAAGTCGTGTGGCTGGACGACATGCAAAGCGTGTCGCTCGCCTTCGACGTGCTGCTCGTCGTCGTGTTCTTTCCCGCGCTCGGCATCTATCAGTCATGGCGCGGCAAGCCGCTCTACGACCTGCTGTGCCGCGTCGCGGGCGGCTGGGCGATGGTCGAAGTCACCGGCGTGCTGATCAGCTTCAGCCTGCATCGCGCGGACAGTCTGTCGCGGCTGTGGCTCGTCTATTGGGCGGCCGCGACCATCGTGCTGCTGATCGTCACGAAGGTGATCGTCTACTCGATTCTGCGCGGGCTGCGCCGCGAAGGCTTCAATCAGCGCGCGGTGGCGATCGTCGGCGGCGCACCGTATGGGCGCTTTCTGATCCAGCAGATGCGCAGCCGTCCGGACGCCGGCTTCAGCCCCGTCGTGGTGTTCGACGAGAACGGCACGATCAACCCCTATGAAGATCCCGACGCGGCCGCCGCGATAGAAGGCGTGCCCGTCGAACGCGACTATCAGCGCATGATCCAGCTCGTGCGCCAACGCGCGATCCGCGAATTGTGGCTCGCGCTGCCTATTTCGAAGGAAAAGGAAATACATCGCATTGTGATGGATCTGCGCAACGACTTCGTGAACATCCGCTTCATTCCGGACGTGCGCAGCCTCACGCTCTTCAATCAGCCGATGGTGGAACTGCTCGGCGTGCCGGCGATCAATCTCGCGGCTTCGCCGATCACCGATTTGCGCGTGCTGCCCAAGCGCATCTTCGACCGGCTGTTCGCGCTCGCCGCGTTGACCGCGCTCGCGCCGCTGATGCTCGGAATCGCGGTGCTCGTCAAGCTCAGCTCGCCGGGTCCGGTGTTCTTCCGCCAGAAGCGCAAGGGCATCGACGGAAACGAGTTCGAGATCTACAAATTCCGCTCGATGAAAGTGCACAAGGAAGAGGCCGGCAAGATCACGCAGGCCACGCGGCGCGATCCGCGCATCACCGCGGTCGGCGCATTCCTGCGGCGCACGAGCCTCGACGAGCTGCCGCAATTCATCAACGTGCTGCGCGGCGAGATGTCGGTGGTCGGGCCGCGTCCGCATGCGCTCGAACACGACGACATCTACAAGGATCTGGTGAAGGGCTACATGCACCGCTACCGGATCAAGCCGGGCATCACCGGATGGGCGCAGATCAACGGCTATCGCGGCGAAACCGACCGCATCGAAAAAATGATGGGCCGCGTCAAGCTCGATCTGTACTACATGCAGCACTGGACCTTCTGGCTCGACATCAAGATCGTCGTGCTGACGCTGTGGAAGGGCTTTGTCGGCAGCAACGCATATTGAACACTCACTCCAAACTCCTGCGAGGTAATACATGAACCTGACGATCATCGGTAGCGGCTACGTAGGCCTCGTGACGGGCGCATGTCTGGCCGACATCGGCCACGACGTGTTCTGTCTCGACGTCGACCGGCGCAAGATCGACGTGCTCAACGGCGGCGGCGTGCCGATTCACGAGCCGGGCCTGCAGGAGATCATCGCGCGCAATCGCAAGGCCGGACGCCTCACGTTCTCGACCGACGTCGAAGCGGCGGTCGCGCACGGCGACATCCAGTTCATCGCGGTCGGCACGCCGTCGGACGAAGACGGCTCGGCGGATCTGCAATACGTGCTCGCCGCGGCACGCAATATCGGCCGCCACATGACGGGCTTCAAGGTGATCGTCGACAAATCGACGGTGCCGGTCGGCACGGCTTCACGCGTTCGCGACGCGATCGCCGAAGAGCTTGCCGCGCGCAACCTCAGTCACATGTTCTCGGTGGTGTCGAACCCGGAGTTCCTGAAAGAGGGCGCGGCAGTGGAAGACTTCACGCGGCCCGACCGCATCGTGCTCGGTTGCGACGAAGACGTGCCCGGAGAAAAGGCGCGCGAATTGATGAAGCGCCTCTATGCGCCGTTCAACCGCAATCGCGAACGCACGCTGTACATGGACGTGCGCTCGGCCGAATTCACCAAGTACGCGGCCAACGCGATGCTCGCCACGCGCATCTCGTACATGAACGAGCTGGCGAATCTCGCCGACCGCGTCGGCGCGGACATCGAGGCCGTGCGCCGCGGCATCGGATCGGACCCGCGCATCGGCTACGACTTCCTGTACGCGGGCTGCGGCTACGGCGGTTCGTGCTTCCCCAAAGACGTGCAGGCGCTGATCCGCACAGCCGCCGATCACCACGCGAACCTGCGCATTCTCGAAGCCGTGGAAGCGGTCAACGACACGCAGAAGAAAGTGCTCGGTCAGAAGATCGTCGCGCGTCTCGGCGAGGACCTGTCCGACCGCACGTTCGCTGTGTGGGGCCTCGCGTTCAAGCCGAATACCGACGACATGCGCGAAGCGCCGAGCCGCCCGCTGATTGCCGAACTGCTGCGCCGCGGCGCGCGCGTGAAGGCGTACGACCCGGTCGCAATCGACGAATCGAAGCGCGTGTTCGCGCTCGATCTGAAGGACGTGCCGCAGCAGCACGCGCGTCTGCAGTTCGTGAACGAAGAGATGGAAGCAGCGCAAGACGCCGACGCGCTCGTGATCCTGACCGAGTGGAAAGTCTTCAAGAGCCCGGACTTCAATGCGCTCAAAACGATGCTGAAAACGCCGCTTATTTTCGACGGCCGCAATCTGTACGAACCGGACGCGTTGCTCGAACTCGGCATCGAGTATCACGCGATCGGACGCCAGCATGCGCTGCGCAATGCGCCCGCAAGAGTCGGCGTGAACGGCCTGCCGCCCGTGCATGGCGATACGCACGGCGGTACGCAAGCGGATGCGCTCGCCGTGGCCCAGGCCGGCCAATAAGCCTGCCTGTCACGCCGCCCGCCCGCACTACGCGCCTCATCCCGGAGCCCGACATGTTCGCCAATGTTCTGATCGTCTGCCACGCCAACGTGTGCCGTTCGCCGGCCGCCGAAATGCTGTTCAAGGCGCGCCAGGCGTCGGCGTCCATCGCGTTTCATTCGGCGGGCATTCGCGCGATGAACGGCCACGGCATGGACCCGGTGATGCGGCGCCTGCTCGCCGAGCGCGGCGTCGCATCCGGCGCGCATCACTCGCGGCGGCTTGACCGCCGGCTCGTGCGATCCGCCGATCTCGTGCTCGTGAGCGAGCGCGCGCAGATCGGCGAAGTCGAAGCACTCGATCCGGCTTCGCGCGGCAAGGTCTTTCCGCTCGGCAAGTGGGAAGACCTGGCCGACGTCGCCGATCCGCACGGCGGCGAGGAATCCGCTTACAGGGAAAGTCTCGTGCTCATCGAACATCTGGTCATGGGATGGCTGAAAAAAATATGCTGATGAAAACACTCGCTACACCTACATTCGCGAACCCGAAAACGAAGCTGATCACGAAGTTCGCCGCCACGCTTTTGCTGACGTCCTTTCTGTCGGCCTGCGCCACCGCACCGGGTAATTACCTCGACACGTCGCGTCTGAAAGACGACGGCCAGCACCAGAGTCAGAGCCAGTCCGCCGAAACCTATCCGGTCCATGTGATCGACGCGAGCGTCGTCGCCGCCCAGGCGCAGGCCGAAGCCAGCGCACCGCCGCGTCCGTTGCCGACCTCGACCTTCAGCGATCCTTCGCAGTACGTCTACCGGCTGTCGCCGCAAGACATTCTCGGCATCACCGTGTGGGATCACCCCGAATTGACCACGCCGCAGGGCAGCACGCTGTCGGCGGGCGGCACCAGCACGCAGACCATCGCCGGCGCGTTGCAGCAGCCGTACACGGCCGCGTTGCCGGGCCAGGCCGATCCGTACGGCCAGACCGTCGCCGCGGACGGCACCATCTATTTCCCGTTCGTCGGCCGCATCATGGCCGCGGGCAAGACCGTCGGCGAGTTGCGCGATCAGCTTGCGCGCGGCCTCGTGCGCTATATCCGCAATCCGCAAGTCGATGTGCGCGTGCTGTCGTATCGCGGCCAGAAAGTGCAGGTCACCGGCGAAGTCAAAACGCCGGGTCCGCTCGCGGTCAGTGACGTGCCGCTCACGCTCGTCGATGCGCTCACGCGCTCGGGCGGCACGACTGCCGACGCCGACATCCAGCGCGTGCGCCTCACGCGCAACAAGACGCTTTACGTGCTCGACGCGAACCGCATGCTCGATGCGGGCGACACCACGCAGAACGTGATGCTGCAAAACGGCGACGTCATCAACGTGCCGGACCGCAGCAACAGCCGCATCTTCGTGATGGGCGAAGTGAAGACGCCGATTCAGGTGCCGATGCTCAAGGGCCGTCTGACGATCGCGGACGCGCTCACGCAAGCCGGCGGCATTCTCGACACCGACGCCAATCCGCGGCAGATCTTCGTGATGCGCGGCATGCGCGAGCATCCGACCACGCCGGACGTGTACCGCCTCGACATGACGCAGCCCGACGCGATCATGCTGTCCGCGCAGTTCCAGTTGCAGCCGCTCGATGTCGTGTATGTGGGCACCGCCGCCTCGACCACGTTCAACCGCGTGTTGCAGCAGGTGTTGCCGAGCGTGCAGACGCTGTTCTACCTGAAGCAACTGACGCGCTAACCAGATACGGGATCGAACTGTGAGCAATCAAATCTCTCCACACATGACCGGCCCGATCAGGACCGAAGAAGAGGACGTGGTCCTCGGGCAACTGGTGCAGGTGATCCTCGACGACATCTGGTGGCTCATCGCGATCGCGGCGGCGGTCGTCGCGATTGCCGGCGCGTATTGCGTGCTCGCCAAGCCGATCTATTCGGCCGATGCGCACGTGCGCGTCGAGCAGGCCGACAACACGTCGCAGGCGCTCACGCAAACGCAGACCGGCGCCGCGATCACGAGCGGCTCCAGTTCGCTGCCGACCGACGCCGAGATCGAAATCATCAAGAGCCGCGGCGTGGTGGCGCCGGTCGTCGAGCAGATGAAGCTGAACTTCAGCGTCACGCCGAAAACGCTGCCGCTGCTCGGCAGCATCGCCGCGCGCGTCGCGACGCCTGGCGAGCCGGCGAAGCCGTGGCTCGGCTTGTCGTCGTATGCATGGGGCGGCGAGGTCGTCGATGTCGATTCGATCGACGTGCTGCCCGCGCTCGAAGGCCAGAAGCTGACCATGAAGGCGCTCGACGGCGGCCGCTACGAACTGCGCGCGGAGAACGGCGCGTTGCTGCTGCGCGGTCAGGTCGGGCAGCAGGCGCAAGGCGGCGGCGTGACGATGCTGGTCAGCAAGCTGGTCGCGCGTCCGGGCGAGGAATTCACCGTGATGCGGGCGAACGATCTCGACGCGATTAGCGCGTTTCAATCCGCGATCAGCGTGCAGGAGCAGGGCAAGCAGACCGGCGTGATCCAGATTTCACTCGAGGATAAAAACCCCGAGCATGCCGCGCTGGTCGCCAACGCGCTCGCGCAGTCGTATGTGCGTCAGCACATCGCGAACAAGCAGTCCGATGCAAGCAAGATGCTCGACTTCCTGAAGAGCGAAGAGCCGCGCCTGAAGTCCGATCTCGAACGCGCCGAGGCCGCGCTGACCGCGTATCAGCGTCAGTCCGGTTCGATCAACGCGAGCGAGGAGGCGAAGGTTTATCTCGAAGGCAGCGTGCAGTACGAACAGCAGATTGCCGGCTTGCGGCTCCAGATGGCGCAGCTCACCGAACGTTACGGCGACGACCATCCGATGCTGAAGGCCGCGCGCGAGCAGATGGCCGAATTGCAGGCGCAGCGCACGAAATACGCAGACCGTTTCCGCGATCTGCCGGCCACCGAGGTCAAGGCCGTGCAGTTGCAGCGCGACGCGAAGGTCGCGGAAGACATCTACGTGCTGCTGCTCAATCGCGTGCAGGAGTTGTCGGTGCAGAAGGCGGGCACCGGCGGCAACGTGCATATCGTCGACGCCGCGCTGCGTCCCGGATCGCCGGTCAAGCCGAAGAAGGCGCTGATCCTGTCGGCGGCGACGATTCTCGGGCTGATCGCGGGCACCGGCTTCGTGTTCCTGCGCCGCAATATGTTCAAAGGCATCGACGACCCCGAGCATATCGAGCGCGCATTTCGTCTGCCGGTGTTCGGCCTTGTGCCGATGAGCGCCGAGCAGACGCTGCTCGAAAACGGATTCGCGCGCGGCGGCGAACGCCTGCGTTCCGTGCTCGCCAATGCGCGGCCGAAGGACGTCACCGTGGAGAGTCTGCGCAGTCTGCGCACGTCGATGCAGTTCACGATCATGGATGCAAAGAACCGCATCGTCATGCTCACAGGACCGATGGCGGGCGTCGGAAAGAGCTTCCTCACGGTCAACCTCGCCGTGCTGCTCGCGCATTCGGGCAAGCGCGTGCTGATGATCGACGGCGACATGCGCCGCGGTGTGCTCGAACGCTACCTCGGCGGCACGCAGGAAAACGGCTTGTCGGAATTGCTGAGCGGTCAGATTTCGCTGGAGGAGTCGATCCGCGCGTCGGAGATCGAGAACCTCAGCTTTATCTCGTGCGGGCGCCGTCCGCCGAATCCGTCCGAATTGCTGATGTCGCCGCGTTTGCCGCAATACCTCGACGCCCTCGCAAAACGCTACGACGTGATCCTGATCGACACGCCGCCGGTGCTCGCGGTGACCGATGCGTCGATCATCGGCGCGTATGCAGGCTCGACGTTCTTCGTGATGCGTTCGGGCATGCACAGCGAGGGCGAGATCATCGACTCGCTCAAGCGTCTGCGCGGGGCCGGCGTGCATGTGCAGGGCGGCATCTTCAACGGCATGCCGGCGCGCGCTCGCGGCGGCTATGACCGCAGTTACGCGGCGGTGCAGGAATATCTGAGCACCTAACCGTAACGGCCTCGGCTAGCGAAACGCATCGCATCAAGGACTCAGCAACAAGGACATCGCAATGAAAGTGACGGTACTGGTTCCGACTTACCGCCGCCCGGCCGACCTCGCGCGTTGCCTCGCGGCGCTGCAACGGCAGTCGCGCGCGCCCGACGAAGTCGTGGTGGTTGCTCGCGCCGACGACGACGCGACGCATACCTGTCTGCGCGATCCGGCGGTGCCGGGCAAGCTGCCGCTATCGGTGGCGCTCGTCGACGTGCCCGGCCAGGTGGCCGCGCTCAATCGCGGACTAGACGCCGCGAGCGGCGACGTGATCGCCATCACCGACGACGACGCCGCGCCGCATCCCGACTGGGTGCAGCGCATCGCCGCTGCGTTCGAAAGCGATGCGCGGCTCGGCGCGCTCGGCGGCCGCGACTGGGTGCACGAAAAAGGCCGCGTGCTCGACGGCGAGCGGCCATTGGTCGGCAAGGTCACCGCGCACGGCAAGATCATCGGCAATCATCATCTCGGCGTGGGTGGCGCACGCGAAGTCGACATCCTGAAGGGCGCCAACATGAGCTATCGGCGCGACGCGGTGCGCAACATCCGTTTCGATGCACGGCTGCGCGGCGCGGGCGCCCAGGTTCACAACGACATGGCGTTCAGCCTCGCGGTCAAGAACGCCGGCTGGAAGCTGATGTACGACCCGCGCGTGGCGGTCGATCATTTCCCCGCCGAACGTTTCGACGACGACCGCCGCGACGCGCAGACCATGGCCGCGTTGCGCAACGCCGCGTTCAACTTCCATCTGATTCTGCGCGACCAGTTGCCGCCGCTGCGCCGCGAAACCGCATGGTGGTGGTGGACGCTCGTCGGCACCAAGGTGTATCCGGGGCTCACGCATGCGGCGCTCGCGCTGCTGTCGAAACAGGCGCGTTTGAAGCTCTCGCGCTGGCGCGCGGTGCGAACCGGCGCGCACGAGGCGCGGCGCGCGCTGTCGCGGACCGCGTGAAGCGGCGGTTCATGCAAGCGGCACGCAGCGGGTTGGACGCGTGGGCATCGGCATCGGCATCGGCATCGGCAAAGGGAATCTCTACATGACTACCAAGGTTCACGTTCATCTGTTTTACGGCGCCGATCCGCGTTTCTATCGACCGGGCGACAACATCGGTTGCCTGTACGGCTATCACCACGCCGAGTCCGACGCGTTCGCGCTCAGCTATTCACAAGACGCGCGCGAAAGCAAACCGGTGCGCCTCGCGCGCCGCGCACTGAAGGCGGCGTTCGGCTTCGATTTCATTCACACGTGGCGCAATCGCGCGGACGTGCTGAATGCCGACGTGATCTGGACGCACACCGAACAGGAATGGCTTTCCGCCGCGCTGATGCTTCTGCTGAGCGGCCGCAAGGCCGGCGCGAATGCGTCGCCGCTGCTGCTTGCGCAAAGCGTGTGGCTGCTCGACAAGTGGCCTTCGTATGGCATCGTGCGTCGCTGGCTGTATCGCAAGCTGATGACTCGCGCCGATCAGTTGACCACGCTCGCCAGCGAGAACGCCGCGCTGTGCAAGCGCTATTTCGATCGCGACGCCAGGCCGTTGCTCTACGGTCTGAACACGCGCGACTTCCCCGTGAAGACGCCGACCGAATGGAAGCCGCATTCGCCGATCCGCATCGCCGCGATCGGCAACGACCGCGACCGCGACTGGGAGACGCTCATCAAGGCATTCGGCAACGACGCGCGCTACACGGTGAAGCTCGCCACGCGTCGCCGGATTCCTGCTTCGCTGCGCGCGCCGAACGTCGAGATCGCGCTGTTCTCCGGCATCAAGAAACAGCATGAGTTGTATGACTGGGCCGATGTGATCGTCGTGCCGCTGCGGCCGAATACGCACGCGTCGGGCATTACGGTGATGCTCGAGGCGGCGGCGGTCGGCAAGCCGATGGTCGTGACCAACGTCGGCGCGTTGCAGGATTATTTTCCGGCGAGTGAGGCCTTCTACATTCCGCCATTCAATCCGCCCGCGTTGCGCGATGCCGTCGATCAGCTCGCCGCCGCGCCAATGGATGCACTGCGCCAGGCGCAAGCGGCGGCGACCGGTCTGCTCGCGCGCGATCTCACGACCGAGCACTACGCGATGCAGCATGTACGCATCACGCAGGAGATGCTGCGTGCACGCGCTGGAGTGCGCGGCCGGGGCGCGCAGAGCGCCGACGCGGACAAGGCCGCGAGCAAGGCCGCGAATAACGCCGCAAGCAGGCAAGCGCAGGCCGGCGCCGCGCAAGAATCGCGCGGAGGTCTGTAAGCGATGTCGATGTTCCCGCGAGCGGACTTTCCGCCTCCGCCTGGCATACCCGGCATGTCCAGCGCTGTAGAGGCGGCGGCCGGGCAGGGCGCAAGGCGAGCGCGCCGCGAATGGCTACCATCGGCGATGCTCTGGCTCATCACGGCGGTGCTGATCGTCGCGCATCAAGGCACGGTGTTGACGCTCGCGTTTCCCGTTCTCGCGATTCTCACGGGCCTGTGGCTCTACTTCAAGAGTCCCGCGCGCTACATCGGCTTCATGTGGTGGCTGTGGTTCCTGAGCCCGGAAGTGCGGCGTCTCGCCGACTGGTCCAAAGGCTCGTTCACGCCGACGAGCCTGATCCAGGTCGCGCCGCTCGCGGTCACGATGATCAGCGCACTCTCGCTATTGCGCTACTACCGCCTGCTCGGCCAGCGACGCGGTCTGCCGGTGCTGCTGATCCTGCTCGGCCTCGTCTATGCGTACCTCGTCGGCGTGGTGTCGAGCGGCCCGCTCGCGGCCACCTACGACCTCGCGAACTGGCTCTATCCGATCCTGATCGGCTTTCACATCATGGCGAACACGCGCCAGTATCCGCAGTATCGCGACATCATCGTCAACACGTTTATCTGGGGCATGCTCGTGATGGGCGGCTACGGCCTGATCCAGTTTTTCATCATGCCGCAGTGGGACGCGCTGTGGATGCTCGGCTCGCAGATGAACTCGCAAGGCGATCCCGTGCCGATGGGCGTGCGCGTCTTCAGCACGATGAATTCGTCAGGACCGTTCGCGTTCGCGATGATGGGCGCGATGGTCTACGTGATGGCCGCCACGCATCGCGTGCGCTGGGTCGCGGCAGCGCTCGGCTTCTTCTCGTTTGCGCTGAGCCTCGTGCGCTCCACATGGGGCGGTTGGGTGATCGCGCTGCTGATCCAGTTGATCAAGTCGAACAACAAGGTGCGCTTGCGGATCGTCGCGAGCGCGGTGCTGCTTGCGGGGTTATGCGTGCCGCTGCTCGCGGTCGGTCCGGTGGCCGAGCGGATGCAGGCGCGTCTGTCGACCATCGTCAATCTAAACGACGACCAGAGCTATGCCGCGCGCAACGAGTTCTACGCGACCTTCGCGAAGACCGCCTTCACCGATGTCTCCGGCGAAGGCATGGGCGCGACCGGCACGTCGACGAAACTCTCGAACGACGGCGGCCAACTCGGCCAGTACGGCAACTTCGATAGCGGCGTGATGAACATACCGTTCGTGCTGGGATGGCCCGGCACGCTGCTCTATATGTCGGGCATCGTGTGGCTGCTCACGCGCGCGGTGCTCGCGTCGTTCAGATTGCGCCACGACAAATACGTGTCCGCGTGCCTGAGCCTGTGCCTCGCGACCTTCGCGATGCTCGTGTTCACCAATTCGCTGGTCGGCACCGGCGGACTGCTGCTTTTCATGAGCGTTTTTTCGATTCTTTCCGCGGTGCATTACGACAAGATCAACCGCGTCAACGCGGTCAATAGCCCATCGCGCACGCCAATTTTTCACGGAGGCACTGATTGAGAGTCGCCATTGTCACGCACGTTGTGCGCCATAACGACGGCCAGGGGCGCGTCAACCACGAGATCGCGCGCGCGGCGCTCGACGAAGGCATCGGCGTGACGCTGATCGCTTCGCATGTGGCGCCCGATCTGCTCGTTCATCCGAATGTCCGCTGGGCGCCGATCAAGATCGGCCGCTGGTGGCCCACCAATCTGCTGCGCCAGCAGGTGTTCGCGTTCAAGAGCGCGCTGTGGCTGCGCGCGCATCGCCGCGAATACGACGTGCTGCATGTGAACGGCTTCATTACGTGGATGCCCGCCGACGTCAACACGTCGCACTTCGTGCATAGCGGCTGGCTCGGCAGCAAGTACTACCCGTTCGGGCTGCTGAAGGGCGTGTGGTCCGCGTATCAGTCGATCTATACGCGCTGCAATGCGCTGCTCGAGCGCTGGGCATACCGGCGCTCGAAGGTGATCACGGCGGTCTCGCAGAAGGTCGCCGACGAAATCCGCGCGATCGGCCTCACGCCGGATAACCGTGTGGACGTGATCTATAACGGCGTCGATACGCAGGGCTTTGCGGCGGCCACCGGCGATCGCGCAAAATTCGGTCTGCCTGCCGATGCGTTCCTGCTGCTGTTCGTCGGCGATCTGCGCACGCCGCGCAAAAACCTCGGTACGGTGCTGGCTGCGCTCAAACATTTGCCCGAGCATGTGCATATCGCGGTGGCCGGTTTCCTGCCGGGCAGTCCTTATCCGGACGAAGCGAAGGCGCTCGGCATCGCGCATCGCGTGCATTTTCTCGGGCTCGTGAAAGAGATGCCCGTGCTGATGCATTCCGTCGATGCGTTCGTGTTTCCATCACGTTATGAGGCAATGAGCCTGTCGCTGCTCGAAGCGATGGCCGCGGGTCTGCCGGTCGTGACCGCGCGCACCGCGGGCGGCGCCGAGATCATCACGCCGGAGTGCGGCATCGTGCTCGACGATCCCGACGATCCGCGCCTGCTTGCTGCCGCAGTCGCGCGCCTTGCCGCCGACGACGACGCGCGCCGCAACATGGGCACAGCCGCCAACGAACTTGCGACCGGCTTCGGCTGGGCGCGCATGGCCGCGCAATACATTGCGCTGTATCGGCAGCTCGAAGGGCAGCAGAAAAATCGCCGGCGCAGCGATGCCGACGCGGCGGCGGTCGCGAAGACCGACGCGCTGACGCTCAACTCGCTGGCCGGGCACAAGAGCGGCGAATGAAGCGACGGCGCGTCGGACACGCGACCATCGCAATCCAACGAATACCTCACGAAATCGACAAGGGGCAATGACAATGACGACGAGCTCAATCAAATCGCTGCAGATCGGGATGCACTGGTTCCCCGAGCGCGCGGGCGGCCTCGACCGCATGTATTACTCGCTGGTCGGCGCGCTGCCGGGCGCGGGCGTCGCGGTGCGCGGCGTCGTGGCCGGCTCGCCGAAAGTGGCCGCCGATACCGGCGGTGCGATCAACGGCTTCGGTTCGGCCGGGCAATCGCTGCCATTGCGCTTGATGGCCGCACGCCGCGCGCTGCGCGAGGAGATCGGCCGCTCGCGTCCCGACGTGATCTCGTCGCACTTCGCGCTCTATACGTTTCCTGGGCTCGACGTGACGCGCGGCATTCCGCAGGTCTCGCATTTTCAGGGACCGTGGGCGGACGAGAGCCATGTCGAAGGCGCCGATTCGCTCGGCCAGCGCGCGAAGCGTTATCTCGAGCAGTCCGTGTATGCGCGTTCGTCGCGGCTCATCGTCTTGTCGGAGGCGTTCGGCAAGATTCTGACTTCGCGTTATCGCATTTCGCCGGACCGTGTGCGCGTGGTGCCGGGTTGCGTCGACGTCGAGCAATTCAATCTGCCGATCACACCGGCCGAAGCGCGCCTGAAGCTGCAATTGCCGCAGGATCGTCCGATCGTGCTGGCGGTGCGGCGTCTCGTGCGGCGCATGGGTCTGGAGGATCTGATCGATGCGGTCAAGCTGCTGAAGGCGGCCCATCCGGACGTGCTGCTGCTGATCGCGGGCAAGGGGCGTCTCGCGGACGAATTGCAGGCGCGCATCGACGAGGCCGGTTTGCAGGACAACGTGAAGCTGCTCGGCTTCGTGCCCGATCAGCATCTCGCGGCGTTGTATCGTGCGGCGAATATCAGCGTGGTGCCGACGGTGGCGCTCGAAGGCTTCGGGCTCATCACGGTCGAATCGCTCGCGTCGGGCACGCCGGTGCTGGTGACGCCGGTCGGCGGCTTGCCGGAAGCGGTGGCGGGGCTGTCGCCCGATCTCGTGTTGCCGGAGACGGGCGCGCAAGCCATCGCGGCGGGTCTCGCAGGTGCGCTAAGCGGCAGGCTGAAGCTGCCGGACGCCGACGCGTGCCGGCGCTATGCGCGTGAGAACTTCGATAACTCGGTGATCGCGAAGCGCGTGGCTGCGGTTTATGGGGAGGCTATTGGGGCCGGTGGGGTGCATTGAGGCGTGCACTGAGGTTTGCCCTGTACGTGCGTGAAGAATGAGAAAAGCGCCGGCTCTTGCACAAGAGACCCGGCGCCTTTTTTCACGCGGCGATTTTTTCGTGGCCGCGCGTCATAGCGGCATTCGCGCCTGCATCGTCCGCGATACAGACTCGAACGGCAGCGGTCTAGAACGTCTCCTGATGCTCATTCCGCCCAAGATCCGCGTGAACCATCATGTGACACAGTTGCTCGAGACTCGTCCGCGGCTCCCAGCCTAGCTTCTCGCGCGCCTTGTCCGCGCAGCCGATCAGCAGATCCACTTCGGCCGGCCGGTAGAACTTCGGATTCACGCGCACGAGCGTCTTGCCGGTCGCCACGTCGATACCCGTTTCGCGCTCTTCCTTGCCCGACCATTCGAGTTGATAACCGGCCGCTGCGAACGCCATGCGCACGAAGTCGCGGACCGTTTCAGTGCGGCCCGTCGCGAGCACGAAGGTGTCGGGCTCGTCGGCTTGCAGCATGCGCCACATGCCTTCCACATATTCAAGCGCGAAGCCCCAGTCGCGTTTCGCGCCGAGATTGCCGAGCTCCAGCACGTCCTGCTTGCCGAGCTTGATCTTCGCGACGGTGTCGGTGATCTTGCGCGTCACGAACTCGCGGCCGCGCAGCGGCGATTCGTGATTGAACAGAATGCCGCTGCTCGCAAAGAGACCATACGACTCGCGATAGTTGATCGTCGACCAATGCGCGAACAGCTTCGCCACGCCATACGGACTGCGCGGATAGAAGGGCGTGTCCTCGCGTTGCGGCACCGCCTGCACGAGCCCGAACATTTCCGACGTCGACGCCTGGTAATAACGCATCTTCGGATTGAGGATGCGGATGCCTTCGAGCAGATTCAGCGCGCCGATGCCGGTCACCTCGGCGGTCGTCACCGGCTGATCGAACGAGACGCCCACGAAGCTTTGCGCGGCGAGGTTATACAGCTCGTCGGCCTGCGCGCCTTCGAGCAGACGCAGCGTCGAGCCGAGATCGGTCAGATCGTGCTCGACGAGACGCAGATTCGGATGATCGAGCACGCCCAGCTCGCGCATGCGCCAGAAGTTGACGGAACTCGTGCGCCGGTAGGTGCCGGTCACGTGATAGCCCTTGTCGAGCAGCAGCTTGGTCAGATAGGCGCCGTCCTGTCCGGACACACCGGTGATGATCGCTTTGCGTGGTTGGCTCATAGCTTGCCTTCGATATGGGTAAAAGAAAAAAAGAGCACCTCAGGGCGTGCCATCCAGGAGCCGCCGCACCAGCGGTTCGACGACCTCGGCATCCTGCTCGGCCTTGAGCCGGTACAAGCCCGGCTTCGGATGCGCGCCGTCGGACATCAGCGTCTTCCAGTCCGGCAGGGTGCTGATGTACGCGAACTGGTCGACGAGCGGCACATGCTGCTCGGCGGCGACGCGGCGCGTCACCGCGACCATCGACGCGAGCCGTGCGTTGAGCCGGTTATCGGGCATCGGATTCGACGTCTCCAGCACCGGCTCCTTGCCGAGCGCGCGAGCCGTTTGCACGAGCGCGCTCTGCGCTGCGTAGAACTGCTCGGGCGTCTGGTCCTGCATCACTTCGTTGATGCCGTAGTTGATCAGCACGATCTGCGCGGGCGATGCCGCGAGCCGTTCGCGCCACGGCAAACCGGCCGTCGGCCCGGCGCGGCGGTTGCCGGTGCCGTCGCGCAATTGCGTCGCCATCGTCCCGCCGACGCCGTAGTTGACGACGCGCACGCGCTCGCCGAAATGCATCTGCAGCTTGTCCTGCAGATAGGCCACGGCGTTTTGCGCTTGCGGCGCGCAACGGCCTTCGCTGCATGAAATGCCGAGCGTCGTCGAGTCGCCGTAGGCATCGATCACAATCTGGTGCTGCGCGGCCTGAGCATGCGCGGTCGTTGCGGCGGTAAATGCCGTGAGCGTGATGAGTGCGGTAAGCGGCGCGAGCATCGCTGCCGCGGCGGCGCATGCGCGGCGCTTCATGCGTGCGACCTCATGCGCCACTTCATGTGCCACCTCATGTGCCACTTCATGCGCGGCCGTGCGGTGCTTGCGGCGCGGCGCGCGGCACACTCGCACCCGCACCGGCCGTCGCGTGCGCCCTGCCGCGCGAGCCGAAAATCAGCCGCTTTTCGAACGCGAACCATGTGACGCTTGCATAGGCGAGGGTGATCGCGAGCGCAAGCGCAGCGGTCGCATAGCGGCTCATGTTCAGCGGCCACAACGCATACAGCACGCTCAGGTGAATCAGGTAAATCGTGTAGCTGATCGTACCGATGTACACCAGCACCGGATTGCACAACAGCCGTTTGACGATGCCCCGGCTTTGCAGGGCGATGACCACGACGGACGTGCAAAGCACCAACGAAATGCTGTAAAGCCCCGCGTTCGACAGCGGCGTATTGGCCGCGCGAAAACGCGGGAAATGCAGATGCAGCCACGCGAGCGCCGCGAGTGCGGCAATCACGCCGAGCACTGCGAGGCCCTTGAACGGTTCGAGCGCGTCGCGATCGCGGCGCACGGCGACCGCTAGCAGCGCGCCCGCCGCCAGCAGATCCATGCGAAAGGGCGTCAGGTAATAGATCGGCCAGAACGAATCGAACCACGGCGTGGCCACCGCGCGCAGCACCGGCACGAGCAGGATCAGCGCGGCCGCGACCCATGCGAGCACACGCTCGGGCACGAGCAGAATCACGAACGGCCACACAATATAGAACTGCTCTTCGACGGCAAGCGACCACAGCACATTCAGGCTGTCGTGTCCGCTCTGGTTGAGCGCATCGCCGATGTTGGTCGCGAAGAACGCATACCACTGCCAGTGCTGCGCCCAACCGAACCCGAACAGGATCGACGACACCGCCATCAGCAGCAGATACGGCGGCAGAATGCGCCGTGCGCGGCGTGCATAGAAATAGCCGAAGTACGACTGCCCGCGCGCCTTGCGTTCGAGCAGGATGCCGGTGATCAGAAAGCCGCTCAGCACGAAGAACAGATCGACGCCCATCCACAGCGGCGCTTTCAATGCGTGCTGCGCGAACACCGCGAGCACGGCGATCGCACGCAAGCCGTCGAGCTGCACGATGCGGCGTGAATGAGAAGGCGCTATGGGCAGGGCGCTAGCAGTCATGAACCGTCCGTGGTGTGAAGCGGATAAAGCCGCGAGAAGCCGCAAGGCATTGCGAAAGACGTGTCGCGCCGATAACGGCCGCGATCCGGAACGCAATCGGAATGCAATCCGGGTGCATTCGATTCTAGGCAAAAGAAAATCGCGAAAAAACGCGAATGAAATGGATAAGTGAATCAGATTGCAACAGGGTGTTTCGTTATCCATTTGAAGGCGGTTTGCATGCTTGTCTTGTACCCGGAGCCCGAGTCCGGGTTCATGCGTGAATTCGCCGGATCGATGAAGTGCCCTCGGTAAAACATGGGCTCATGCATTCGCAAGCGGGCGCCTTATACAGCATGGCACGGCCAAATTTTCTTTTAATCCATTTTTAAATCGATTTCTTTATCCCGACATAAAGCTGGGAATATTTTTGAATTATTTTTGACTTTCGTCGCCGACTTTTGTACGCGTAATGTGAACCGTGCGGATTGGGCGGCCAAGGACGGCGCGTGCGCCGAGCACCGCATTTCGACGGGGCTTATGCGGCCTGCGTGGCATAGGCGAACGTTCGCGCTTCGTCTTTCATCGGCAACTTGCGGCGCATGCCGTCACCTTCATTGAATGCCTGTGTGTGCGGATAGCAGCGTACGTCTGTGAGGCTCGCGCGCGCTCGCCTATCGGCCTCATCGGTTTTTTAAAGCATCGATCCGTATCGACTGGAGGACATACCTTGCTGCGCTTCACGTTCAAACGCCGTCTCGCGATATTCGCGTGCGCTGCCGGGCTGGCCGCTCTATCGGCCGGTTCAATCGCGCGTGCCGAAACGGCGTTGAACGCTAAGACGTCGTGGATCGGCAATACGTTCGGCTTCGGCGACGGCACCTGGACCCAAATCAACATCACGGCAATTGCCGTCGCGCCCGACGGCAAGGTCTACACGAATGCGCCGTGGGACGAAAGCGGTGCCGAGGCGAGCGTCTATCAGAACGGCAAGATGCTCGGCTTCGCAGGCGGCACGCACGGCTGGGGCAACAGCGGCGGCAATGCAATCGCGATCAATCGCAAGTACGCGTTTGTCGCGATTGCAGTCGGCAACGAAAAAGGCCGGCTCGTACAGCCGGGCGTGTGGCCGGAGAAAGGCAAGCAGTGGTTCGGCATTTCGCGTCGGCAGATCGCCGATCCGAAACGCGCCGCACCGTTTCAGCCTGCGGCGAAGAGCGCCGATCCGCATGCGCAACTCGCCGCCGGCTTCCTGATGATGAACGAAGTGCCGACCGGCACGAGCGCCGAAATCGGCGGACTCGCGGCGAGCGAAACGACGCTCTACGCGGCGAACACTGCGCGCGATCGCATCGAGGTGTACGACGCGGAATCGATGCAGCAGAAGACCACGTGGAGCGTGCACGAACCGGGCCGCCTCGCGCTTGCGCCGGACGGCACGCTATGGGTGCTGAGCGGCACGCGCAACGATCGCGCGCCGCATGTCGAGCACTACACGTCAGGCGGAAAACGCATCGACGAGAACTTCGAACTGCCCGCCGATACGCTCGCGGTCGATATGGCCGTCGATGCAACAGGCCGTGTGCTGATCGCCGATAACGGCCCGCGTCAGCAGGTGCTGCTCTTCAGCAAGAAGGACGGGCGCTACGAAGAGAGCGGTTCGCTCGGCGAGCGCGGCGGCATTTTTAGCGGCGTCGCCGGAAGGCCAGGACCGCGGCGTTTTAACGGACTCACCGGTGTGGGCGCGGATGCGCGCGGCAATGTGTACGTGTCGACCAACGGCATCGGTCCGCGCTATGAGCCGATCGGCGCGGGCCTTGGCGCGACGCTCGAAAGCTACGTGCCCGACGGCAAGCAGAACTGGCTCGTTCAGGGACTGCTTTTCGTCGACGGCGCGTGGATAGATCCGTCGCGACCGGACAGCGTTTATACCGGCAACAAACGCTTCGAACTCGACCTCTCGAAACCCGCGGGGCAGGACTGGAAATATGTCGGATTCCTGTCTAACCGATTCAAGTATCCCGACGATCCGGTCTTTCACACCGACCAGTATCCGGGCCTGCCGATCGCCCGCAAGCTGAAGGGCCGCACGTTTCTGTATTTGACGGACATGTATGCGGATCATCTGAAGATCTATCGCTTCGATCCGCAACGCGACGGCGAGACTGCGATTCCGTCGGGCTTTATCGCGGGCCGCGAGCGTGCGGTCGCGAAGGTGCCGAACGCGCCGCCGGGCGGCGACTGGATCTGGCGCGACGCAAACGGCGACGGCAAATTCAATTCCGACGAGTTCGCGCTGAACACGACCGGCACCAAGCTCGCGGGCGGCTGGGGCTGGTGGGTCGATAGCGCCGGCGACATCTGGCGCACACGCGATACGAAGGGCATTTATCGCTTCCGCTTCGGCGGCCTCGATGCGAAAGGCAACCCCGTCTATTCGTATTCCGACCTCACGCAATACCCGGTGCCGCAACCGTTCGCCGAGCTGCATCGCACGATTTACGAACCCGACACCGACACGCTGTACGTGACCGGTTATACGCCGGACACGCCGGCCGACCGCGGCTTCTGGAAGGAAGTGGGCCGCGTGCTCGTGCGCTACGACAAGTGGTCGAGCGGCAAGCCGGTGCAGCGCTATTCGATCACGCTCCCCTGGCAGACGCAGAGCAAACCCATCGCGACGATCATCGGGCTCACGGTCGAAGGGCAGTACATCTTCGGCGTCGAACCCGTGGGCGCCGTGCACGTGTGGGACAAGGACAACGGCCGTGAACTCGGCGTGATTCGGCCGGGGCCAGAAGTAGGCCGCGCGTCGGGCTGGGTCGACGTGCCCAACGGCATCAGCGCGGCGAAGCGAAGCAACGGCGAGTACCTCGTGTTCGTCGAGGAAGACGCGCGCGGCAAGGTGCTCATGTACCGCTGGAAACCGTGACGAATTACCAATCGCAGTCGAACCCAGGGCATCCGATGGACAAAGGCATTCTCAAGAACGTAGCGATCAATTTCTTCGGCCTCGTGCTGCCGACTTTCGTCTCGCTCGTGACCGTGCCGTCGTATATCAAACTGCTGGGCGTCGAGCGCTATGGCGTGATCAGTCTCGTGTGGACGCTGATCGGCTACTTCGGCATTCTCGATCTCGGCATGAGCATGGCCGCGCAGAATCACATTTCGAAAGCGCGCGCGTCGGGCGACAAGGACGAAAGCGCGCGCGTGTTCTGGAGCGCGACGTGGCTCAATCTCGGGACCGGTGTAATCGGCGGACTGATCATTTATTTCGGCGCGTTTCTCTACACCGCGTATTTCACGAAGGTATCGCCGGAACTGCAGCACGAGGTCTACATGGCGTTGCCGTGGCTCGCGGTGGCGATTCCGCTGGCCAACGTCTCGTGGGTATTCGCAGGCGCGATCAACGGTGCGGAACGCTTCGGCGTCTACAACACGAATCAGACGATCGGCACTTTCCTGTTCCAGCTCTTGCCGCTCGGCGCGGCGCTCTGGCTCGGCGCGAATTTGCAGAACGTGCTCGCGGCCGCAGTATTCGCACGCATACTCGCCGCGATCCTGCTCGGCCGTTCGGCGCTAAAAGTGCTTGAAATACGCAGTATTCTGCCGCCGCAGCTCGGCGTGGCGAAGGGGCTTTTCAACTTCGGCGGCTGGATGCTGATTGCGAGCGTCACCAACATGATCGCCGAATCGCTCGACCGCGTGATGCTCGGCACTAGTCTCGGCGCGCGCTTCGTCACGTATTACACGGTGCCGCAAAACCTCGTCACGCGTTTGAACATCGTGCCGACCGCGATGGTGCGCACGCTGTTTCCAAGGCTCTCCGCTGTGGGCCGCGCGGACGCCGACACGATCACGCAGCAATCGCTTGAATTTCTCAACGGCGTGTTCACGCCTGTCGCGCTGATCGCGATGCTCGTGCTCGAACCGTTTTTGCATCTATGGGTGGGCAATGAGATTGCGACCGTCGCGGCGCCGGTGGGACGCATCATGATCGTCGCCGTCTGGCTCGTCGGCCAGGCGAACGTGACGCGCATCCTGATCCAGTCGCAGGTCAATCCGGCCACGGCCGCACGCGTCGGTCTCTTCGAATTGCCCTTGTTTGCAGGGGCTTTGTGGTTCGGCATCGCGCATTTCGGACTGACCGGCGCGGCGATCGCGGTGGCCGGCCGCGCACTCTTTGACTACGTCGTGCTGCTGCGGCTCTCCGCAATCCGCGCGCGGCAGATCGCGCTCGACATGCTCGCTCACCTCGTTTTCCTGCTGGCGAGCCTCTGGCTCTCCGGCTTCCTGCCCGGCCTCGCGATGGCGATTGTCGCCGGCGCGCTGATGGTCGGCGCGAACATCGCGTGGTCCATCACGATGACTCCCGCATTGCGCGATCTAGCGCGTTCACTGCTGTTGCGACTGAATCCGAGGAAAAGCGCATGAACCACGAAGTCCTTGAAGAAGCCGTGCTGCAACCGCCGACGCGCAGCGCACTGGCCGAACTGACCACGGCTCCCGCTATAGGCACGCCCTCGCGCGCCGCATCGCGCGGCAATAAAACCGTGCGCGTCGCGATCGTGCACGACTGGCTCGTCACCTATGCAGGCGCGGAGAAGGTGCTGGAACAGATCGTCGCGTGCTTTCCGGAGGCGGACCTGTTCAGCCTCGTCGATTTTCTCGACGACCGCAGCTTCCTGCGCGGCAAGCCCGTGACCACCTCGTTTATCCAGAAGCTGCCGCTCGCACGCACGAAGTACCGCACCTATCTGCCGCTGATGCCGCTCGCCATCGAGCAACTCGATGTGTCCGCGTACGACGTCGTGATCTCTAGCAGCCACGCGGTGGCGAAGGGCATTCTCACCGGTCCCGACCAGGTGCATATCAGCTACGTGCATTCGCCGATTCGTTATGCGTGGGATTTGCAGCATCAGTACTTGCAGCAGTCGAAATTGACGAGCGGCCTGAAGTCCGCGATGGCGCGGCTGATTCTGCATTACATCCGCAACTGGGACATCCGCACGGCGAATTCCGTGGATGGCTTTATCGCGAACTCGGAGTTCATCGCGCGGCGCATCAAGAAGGTTTATCAGCGCGATGCGCAAGTGATCTTTCCGCCCGTCGACGTGGATGCTTTCACGCTGTGCACGGAGAAGGACGACTTTTATCTGACCGCTTCGCGCATGGTGCCGTACAAGAAGATCGATCTGATCGTCGAGGCGTTCGCGCGTATGCCCGAGCGCAAGCTCGTGGTGATCGGCGACGGTCCCGAGATGCAGAAGATCCGCGCGAAGGCCGGCGTGAATGTCGAGATCATGGGCTATCAGCCGTTCGAGGTGCTCAAGGACCGGATGAGCCGCGCGAAGGCGTTCGTGTTCGCCGCAGAAGAAGACTTCGGCATTTCGGTGGTGGAGGCGCAGGCGTGCGGGACGCCGGTGATCGCATACGGCAAGGGCGGGGCGCTCGAAACCGTGCGCGACGTGGCCGAGCCGCGCGCGACCGGCATGTTCTTCGACGAGCAAAGCGCGGACGCGATCATTGCCGCTGTCGAGCGTTTTGACGCACACGTGAAGCGTTTTTCGCCGCTGGATTGCCGCGCGAACGCCGAGCGTTTTTCCGCGGCCAATTTCCGCGAGCGCCTTTTCGCCCATGTGCGCGCTGCTGTCCCCGCGCTGCGCAACGCGACGCTGCCGCCATACGTGCCGTATGTACCGGAGCGCGCTGAACCTGCGGCGAACGCGCCGCGCATTCTCGCGGTCGATCAAAGCGGCGTGCTGGGCGGCGCCGAATTGTCGCTGCTCGAAATCGTCAAGGCGCTGCGTTCGCGCATCGAGGTCGTGCTGTTCGACGACGGCCCGTTCCGCACCGCGCTCGACAAAGCGGGCGTGAGCGTCGAGGTGCTCGACGCCGGTGCGCTGCGCAACGTGCGCAAGCAGGGCGGCTCGCTCCCGAAGGGCGCGGCGCTGAAGGGTTTGTTGTCGCTCGTTCGGGCGACGGCCAAACGCGCGCGCAATGCGCAGGTGATCTATGCGAACACGCAGCGCGCGATGGTGATCGGCGCGGTCGCGGGCAAGCTCGCGAGGCGGCCGGTGGTCTGGCATCTGCGCGACATCGTGAGTCCCGAGCATTTCGGCGGCAAGCAGCTTGCGATCATCAAGTGGTGCGCGCGCCTCGGGCTTAGCCATGTGATCGCGAATTCGGCGGCATCGGCGCGTGCCTTTGCCGAACTCACGCAGTTCGACGACAAGCGTATCGACGTCGTATTCAACGGCATTTCCGCAGCGCCGTTCGACGCGTTGCGCGACGTGCCGCAAGCGACGCTGCGCGAGCGCCTGAACCTGCCGCAGGATGCGTTTCTGGTCGGCTCGTTCAGCCGGCTCGCGCGCTGGAAAGGCCAGCATGTGCTGCTCGAAGCGATGGTCCTCAACCCGCACATGCACGCGGTGCTGGTCGGCGCGCCGCTCTTTGGCGAGGATCAGTACGAGATCGAACTGCATGCGTTCGTCGCGGCGAACAAGCTCGGCGGCCGCGTGCATTTTCTCGGCTTTCAGCACGATATTCCGGCGTGCATGTGTGCCGTCGATGCGGTCGTGCATACGTCGATCACGCCCGAGCCGTTCGGCCGCGTGATCGTCGAAGGCATGCTCGCGCAGCGGCCCGTGGTGGCCGCACGCGCGGGCGGCGTGCTGGAGATCGTCGACGACTACGAGAACGGCGTGCTGTGTACGCCAGGCGATGCGCATGCGCTGGCCGACGCGTTGGCCGAACTGCGCTCGAATGCGGAACTGCGCGAGAGGCTCGTTAAAAACGGCTACAGGACGGCGCTGAGCCGTTTCGGCACGGAAGCGTATGTCGAGAGCGTCGAGCGGATTCTGAGGCGCGTGGCGGCGTCGGCGAAGAAGGCTGCGGATGCGTGACGCTTGAGGAAGGAGCGGGCGCTCGCGGTTGTGAGCGCCGCTTGGTTAAAAGGAACAAAGCGGAGCATGAGTCAGCGACGAAGTCGCCGGCTCTCGCTGCGCTTTTTTTAATCACGATGATCGTTACAGCGCGCTTTTCGTTTTCGGTTTGAAACTGGCCGACCACTTCATCGCCGGCAATTCGACGAGACGATAGAACACATACGCGGCAGGCACCGCAACCAGCATATAGCCGAACGACGGCCAGATCGACATCTGCAACGACGAGCGGAATAGCAGCGACGAGAGCAGCACGAAGATCGGCAGATGAATCAGATACAGCGAGAAGCTGAAGTCGCCGAAGCGCGACAGCAGCCGCAGGCCCCAACCGGCGCGGCCGCTGCCGTTGCCCTTATTGCGGTCGTTGGGTTCCAACGCCTTGTACAGATAGAACGCGAAGCCGATCGCCCACAACTGGAACGCACCGTACTGACCGAAATGAAACGCCGCGCAGCCGAGCGCGATGCAGGCCGCCGCGAGCGCGTAAAGCCACCGCGACGAACGCGTTTGCAACACGCTGTGCGCCTTCGCGTCGGCGATCCATGCGCCGAGCGTCCACGAAAACCAGTATGACGTGAAGAACTGAATGTCGTGCCGCTCGAGCGCATAAGCCGACACGACATTGACCACGCCGACTATCGCGAGCACCGACGTCATGCCAATGCGCCGGCGCAGTGCGAACAGCAGCGGATAGATCGCATAGAACTGCACTTCGAGCGAAAGCGTCCACAGCGCGCCGTTCGATCCATAGGTCTTGCCGGCCACGCCTTGCAGCGAAAACAGATTGACGAGAAATGCCTCGAGGCCGATCTCGCGAATCTTGTGGCTCACAGGTGGCAATTGCAGACTGAACCAGTCGAGTGCGAACGTCAGCAGCAATGCCGCGAGCAGCACCGGATAGATGCGCGCAAAACGGCGCGCCCAGAAGTTCGCCGCGCCGAGCCGGTAAGCGGGATTGGCGGCGAGCCGCAATGCGGCGCTGCGATGAATGCAGTAGCCGCTGATCACGAAGAAAATCGGCACGCCGGCCGAGCCCCACGCAATCGGAAAGGTCAGATAGGCGGCAATCGTATTCAGGCTGAATGAATGACCGGCGTTCTGGTGAAAGGCCTGCATGCCGACCCATTCGATCTGTCGGCAATGGAAGTACGCGACGAGCAGCGCGGCGAAGCCTCGCATTGCGTCGATCACATGTTCCTTGCCGGCGCTGTCGGCGCGCGCGTCGCTTTGCGCGCGCGGCGCGGCGGGTTTTGCCGCGGGTTTTGACGTAGGAGACAGGGGCAGGGATGAGCCGGCGGCATCCAGTGCTGAGTCGCTCATGCGCGGTCCTTTATTCGAAGTGGTGCAATGCGGATTCGCGCGATGCGCGCGCGGTGCATCACATGCTAGTGCACCGCGCGCACCAAAAATGGATAAAAAAATCGGCCATATTCTCCATTAAAAAGGCCATTTTGTGACGAATTGTAATTACACATGACGAGCCGTATCGAATAATTATTTATCCGTTTTGTCATGCTACTTTGAAGCACGGATTCTCCTGATGAGAGGTGAAGTCATGAACCTGCATTTGCTGGCCGGCATCGCCGTGCTGCTGATCCTCGTCGCCGCCTCCGCCTACCGGGAAGCGCTGCGTAATGAGCCGATCCGCCGTTTTCGCATCAATCCGGGCAAGCTGCCGCAACTCGACGAAAACGAAGAAGCCCGTTCGTAAAGCCGGCCGCGGCACGCCTCGTTGCGCACGGACTCGCGCGCGCGGCGCGAGAAAATCCACGAGTAAATTTTTCGCAACTGCTTAAAAATAATTCGATTTTGCAATGTAATTGTTGCCTGTCTTGCGCATTACACGCCGCTCCAATGGATGCAAACCGGTTTTATTAAGCATTGTTTGAGAAATTTCACGCGTGATCTCGCGTGGCTTTTTTGTTAGCCTTTCCGGCGACGTCGAGCGGCCGCCATGCCCGCGACACCAATTTCTAACCGATCTGGGAATGCCTACCATGCTGAAAGTCACCAAAGCCGTGTTTCCCGTAGCGGGCCTCGGGACACGATTCCTGCCGGCTACCAAGGCAAGTCCGAAGGAAATGCTGCCTATCGTCGACAAGCCGCTGATTCAGTACGCTGTCGAAGAAGCGATTGCTGCCGGCATCACCGAAATGATCTTTGTCACGGGCCGCAGCAAGCGCGCTATCGAAGATCATTTCGACAAGTCGTATGAGATCGAGGCCGAGCTCGAAGCGCGCAACAAGCAGAAGCTGCTCGATCTCGTGCGCAGCATCAAGCCCGCTAATGTCGACTGTTTTTACGTTCGCCAGGCCGAAGCGCTCGGTCTCGGTCATGCAGTGCTGTGCGCGGAAAAGCTGGTCGGTCAGAGCCCGTTCGCGGTGATTCTCGCGGACGACCTGCTGCATAGCTCGAAGCCGGTCATGAGCCAGCTTGTCGATACGTTCAATCACTATCACAGCTCGGTGATCGGCGTGGAAACCATCGCGCGTGAAGACAGCCGCTCATACGGTGTGGTCGACGGCCGCGAGTGGGAAGACAACGTGATCAAACTCTCGGGCATCGTCGAAAAGCCGGCGCCGGACAAGGCGCCGTCGAACCTCGGCGTAGTGGGCCGCTACGTGCTGATGCCGACCATCTTCAAGCATATTCGCGCGCTGAAGCCCGGCGCGGGCGGCGAATTGCAGTTGACCGATGCCGTGCAGTCGCTGCTCACCGAAGAGCAGGTGCTCGCCTATCGCTACTTCGGCACGCGTTTCGATTGCGGCAGCAAGCTCGGCTATCTGAAGGCGACGGTGGAGTTCGCGCTGCGTCATCCGGAAGTGAAAGACGAGTTTGGAGCCTATTTGCAGGCTTATTTGCAGGCGAACGCGCACGGCGTGCCGCCGGAGTACACGGCTGAAGCGGCCTGATTCGGGCGGCGGTCGCTGCGGTCCACACGTAAATCACGCAGAAAGCGCGCAATACATCGCGCGCATTGAAATCGGGCGCCTCGCAGCAACGAGGCGCCCGTCTTTTTTTGCGGCTGCCGCTACTCGAACTTCAACGCTGTTCGCGCAGCGGCGAACCTCACGCCCGGTCCTGCTTCACTTCAAGCCGGAACTTGTGCAGCAACGGCTCGGTGTAGCCGCTCGGCTGCTGACGTCCTTCGAACACGAGCGCCTGCGCGGCCTTGAACGCAATCGTGTCGAAGCCCGGCGCCATCGGCGTGTAGAACGGATCGGCGGCATTCTGCTGATCGACCACTTTCGCCATGCGCCTGAAGGTCTCCTCGACCTGCTCGCGCGTGACCACGCCGTGATGCAGCCAGTTGGCGATGTGCTGGCTCGAGATACGCAGCGTCGCGCGGTCTTCCATCAGGCCGACGTCGTGAATGTCCGGCACCTTCGAACAACCCACGCCCTGATCGATCCAACGCACCACGTAGCCGAGAATGCCTTGCGCGTTGTTGTCGAGCTCGGCGCGGATTTCATCGGCGCTCCACTTCGCCGTTTCGACGACGGGAATCGTCAGCAGGCCGTCGAGCAATTCGTCGCGCACCTTCGCGTAATCGGTGCGCTCGAGTTCCTGCTGAACCGCCTGCACGTCGATCTGGTGATAGTGCAGCGCATGCAGCGTCGCGGCCGTGGGCGAGGGCACCCACGCGGTGTTCGCGCCGGCCTTCGGATGCCCGATCTTCTGCTCGAGCATCGCGTGCATCAGATCGGGCATCGCCCACATGCCCTTGCCGATTTGCGAGCGGCCGCGCAGCCCGGCATGCAAACCGACGAGCACATTGCTGCGCTCGTACGCTGCAATCCAGGTGCTCGACTTCATATCGCTCTTGCGCATCATCGGGCCGGCTTCCATCGCGCTGTGCATCTCGTCGCCGGTGCGGTCGAGAAAGCCCGTATTGATGAACGCGACGCGCTCCGACGCCTCGCCGATACACGCCAGCAGATTGACGCTGGTGCGGCGCTCCTCGTCCATGATGCCCATCTTGATCGTGTTGCGCGGCAGCTTCAGCAGATCTTCGACGCGCGCAAAGAGCTCGCTCGCGAACGCCACTTCAGCCGGGCCGTGCATTTTCGGCTTCACGATATAGATGGAGCCGGTGCGCGAATTGAGCCTGTTTTTGCGGTCGTGCAGCGCGCACAGCGTCGTGATGACCGCATCGAGAATGCCCTCGGGAATCTCTGCGCCGTCGTTCGTCAGCACTGCCGGATTGGTCATCAGGTGGCCGACGTTGCGGATAAAAAGCAGCGATCGCCCGTGCAGCTTGACCGGCGTTTTGCCGTCCGCGCCGACGTATTCGCGATCCGCGTTCAGACGGCGCGTGAACGTCTTGCCGTTTTTCGTGACCTCTTCGGTCAGATCGCCGTTCATCAGGCCGAGCCAGTTGCGATAGAGCTGAACCTTGTCGCTCGCATCCACGGCCGCAACGGAATCTTCACAGTCGATGATCGTGCTCACCGCCGCTTCGACCACCACGTCCTTGACATGCGCGGCGTCGGTCTTGCCGATTGAGTCGTTCGCGTCGATCTGGATTTCGAGGTGCAGACCGTTATGCTTGAGCAGCACCGCCGAGGGCTCGCTTGCGTCGCCCTGATAGCCGATGAACTGCGCGGGCGCAGCAAGCTCGCTCGTGCCGTTTTTCAGCGCGACGACGAGCTTGCCGTTCTGCACGCTATAGCGCGTCGCGTCGGCATGCGAGCCGTTCGCGAGCGGCGCGGCTTCGTCGAGAAACTTACGGGCATAGGCGATGACCGCCGCGCCGCGCACCGGATTGAAGCTCTTCTGACGCTCCGCGCCGTTCGTATCGGGAATCGCGTCGGTGCCGTAGAGCGCGTCGTACAGGCTGCCCCAGCGCGCGTTTGCCGCGTTCAGCGCATAGCGCTGGTTCGACAACGGCACCACCAGTTGCGGACCGGCCTGTTCGGCGATTTCAGTATCGACGTTCGCGGTCGTCGCCTTCACGCCGGCCGGCGCGGGCACGATATAGCCGATGCCTTCAAGAAACGCACGATACGCGCGCAAGTCGCGCACCGGGCCCGGATTCGCGCGATGCCAGTTGTCGAGTTCCGTTTGCAGGCGATCGCGCTCGGCGAGCAGCGCGCGGTTTTTGGGCGCCAGATCGTGCACGAGGGCGTCGAAACCCGACCAGAACGCGGCGCTGTCGATTCCGGTGCCGGGCAGGGCTTCGGTTTCGACGAACTGGTCGAGATTGGCGGCGACCTGCAAGCCGCCACGCGGGTTCATCTGAGTCATCGACTGCTCCATCTGTCTGAGTGGGGCCGATGTGGGGTATCGGCCCGCGTTGGGGCTACTGCTGACAAGCTGTCTGCTGTTGCTGCGTTCGGTTCGCGGATCATGCGGTCACGACGGCATTCGTGACGCACGCGCCATGCTCATGGCCTTGCCGACATCAGACGCCGAGCGCCTGAATGCCGGCCTTCGCGATCTGCGCATCCTGATCGGACTTTACGCCCGACACGCCGACCGCGCCGATCACCTGGCCTTCGACGATCACCGGCACGCCGCCTTCCAGCGTACCGGAGAGCGGCGCGCTGAGAAACGCGGTGCGGCCATTGTTGATCATGTCCTCGTAAACCTTGGTTTCGCGACGGCCGATGGCCGCGGTGCGGGCCTTTTCGGTCGCGATATAGGCGCTCGCGGGCGCGCTGCCGTCCAGACGCAGCATGCCGAGCGGATGGCCGCCGTCGTCGGACACGACGATCGCGACGGCCCACCGGTTCTTCTCGGCTTCGGCACGCGCGGCTTCGAGGATGCGGGTCGTTTCGGCGATGGTCAGTACGGGTTTGCTCAGCATAATCAGGTTCCTGTCTCGTTCATGGTAGGGAGGCTTTGTGCCACTTCTTCCGGCTCGTGCGCATGTTCATGCTTGCAGTGGCTATCAAACGGGGCAATAAAGCGCGGGCCGCGTCGACAGCCATGCTGCCGTGCCAAGCTTTGGGATTTTACTTCCACGAGCGACGGGAGGAAACGGCCGCCGCCGCAAGCTTGCGGCTCGAAAGGAACAAGCGGCGCGATTTGCCGATTTACAATCGCCCAAGTGCCTCATAAAAACCAGCGAGAACCCCACATCATGCCGACCATCAGCGAGCTATTTGTCTATCCGATCAAATCCTGCGCGGGCATTGCGCTGAATGAAGCGCGTCTGCTGGCCACGGGGCTCGAATACGATCGTTACTGGATGGCCGTCGATTCGAACGGCGAGATGCTCACGCAGCGCGCGTATCCGCGCATGGCGCTCATCAAGGTGGAGATTGCGGATCATGATCTCGTGATCCGCGCGCCGGGCATGAGCGAGTTGCGCACGCCGCTCGACGCCGCGCAACTCGGCGCTGCGGACAAGTTCACCACAAAGGTATGGCGCGACGCCGCTTACGGACTCGACACCGGTGACGAATGCGCCGCCTGGTTCACCGCGTTTCTCGGCATGCCGGTGCGGCTGCTGCGTTTCGATCCCGAGCGCGGGCGCATTGTCGATCCCACCTACACGCAGAGCGTGGGCGGCGCCACGACTTATTTCGCCGATGGCTTTCCGTTGCTCGTGATCGGCCAGGCTTCGCTCGACGATCTGAACACGCGTCTGAACGCGAAAGGCGCGCCGTCGATTCCGATCGACCGGTTTCGTCCGAACATCGTGCTGAACGGGCTCGATGCTTATGAGGAAGATTATGTGGAGACGCTCGGGATCGACGGCGCGCAAACGTCGGAGCCGCGCGTCGAGCTGCGCCTTGTGAAGCCATGCTCGCGCTGTCCGATGCCGACCATCGACCAGGCGAAGGGTGAGCGCGATTCCGAATGGCCGAACGAACCGACCGACACGATGAGCGCCTATCGCGCGAATCCGCACAGGAACGGCGCGGTCACGTTCGGCAACAACGCGGTCGTCGCGAGCGGGGCGGGCACGTGGCTGCGCGTGGGGCAGACGGTTGAAGCGGAGTTGGGCTTCGGCGATTAGCTGGGTTTTGCAGCGCGGCCGCGCGCGTGACGTGCGTCACGCAGCCCGAGCACGCGCCGATTCATCGTGCGATGTCGCGTCTTGCGCCCACATCGCTTCCACACTTTCGCCGATCGCATCGCCCACCAGGATCACGGCGGGACTGCCGAAGCCCTCGTCGGTGGCATCCGCGGCGAGACGATCGAGGCGCGTCAGCAAGCGCCGTTCATTCGCGCTGCCGGCCCACTGCACGACCGCTGCGGGGGTGTCGGCGGGCAGGCTCGCGAGCAACGCTGCGGCGAGGCTGCCGATTCGCCGCATGCCCATATAGATCGCAAGCGTGGTGCGCGTCGCGGCGAGCGCGGCCCAGTCCGGTTCGCCGTGGTCCTCTTTGTGCGCGGTGACGAAGGTCACGCCATGACAATGGCGACGGTGCGTGAGCGAAATGCCGAGGCCCGCTGCGGCAGCGAAGCCCGATGAAATGCCGTTCACGATCTCAACCGGAATGCCGGCCTCGCGCAGGCTCGCGAGTTCTTCTCCCGCGCGGCCGAACAGCAGCGCTTCGCCGCCTTTCACGCGCACCACATGCAAGCCCTTCTGCGCGTAACGCCGCATCAGGCGCTCGATAAAAGCCTGCGGCGTCGAGCGGCAGCCGCCGCGTTTGCCGACGCGAATCACGCGCGCTTGCGGCGCGAGCGACACGATCTCGGGATTCGCCAGGTCGTCGAGCAGCACGACGTCGGCGGCGGCGAGCGCTTTCGCGGCCCGCAGCGTGAGCAGATCGAGTTCGCCTGGGCCGGCGCTCAATAACGTGACCTTGCCGGAGTTCGTGTTCATCGCGATGTCCTTTTGATTCTCTGGTGGCCGGCGGCTTTGGTGTGCCTCGTGTGCCGTCGGCGCAAAAACAAAAACGGCGTCCTCTCGCGATGATCACGAGGGGACGCCGTTGTCCGATGCTGCTGCGTTGCTTGCTGTGTTGCTGACTTGTTCGATGCGTCGCGAGGCACTGCGTTGTGTCTCGCGCGATGGTCGCGTGTTGCGCTCCGGCTGCGTTGCCGGAGTCGAACGTTGCACGCGACGCGCATCGTGTTTATGCAAGGAGCAGGCCAACGGAGCGCTTGCGCGGTAATGACGTGCGTGTTCGTTCGACGCAAAGCGCCGATGACTCGCACGCCGACGCTCGCGCTCCCGCATTCGAGTCGCCCTCGCACGCTTGAAAAAGCCGGGTAGGGAGCGCGCTTCCCGCGCCGCCGATCCACGCACGTTTCGCACGCACACAGTGCTGCGTCGCACCATCGCTGTGCTGACGTGCATCGAAATACGTCGCGCGTCGAGTCCTTCATACGATGCCGCGATTCCTCGCAAAACCACGCGCTGCAAGGCTCACGAGTCTATAAAACCCGATTGGCACAGCCCTTGCATTTAACGGTCCCATCGGATCAACGACGATCCGCCGTGAGCGCACACAAAGCGCTCGCCGCAGCACCCAGGTCAGGACAACGGCGTCCCCCGAATTCAGTCATCGACTGGGTTCGCGGGACGCCGTTTTTATTTCCGGCGCCGCTTTGCCGATGACGGCAGCGCGGCAGCCGATGCCCAGCACATTGAGGAAACCGCGGTCATGAAAATCATCGTTATCGGTCACGGGATGGTCGGTCACAAACTGGTCGAGTGTCTGGCGCAAGACGCCGCGCACGGCCTCGACATCACCGTGCTGTGCGAAGAGCCGCGTCCCGCGTACGACCGCGTGCACCTGTCCGAATTCTTCGCGGGCAAGTCCGCAGACGACCTCTCGCTTGTCGAGCCCGGCTTTTTCGAGCGCGAGAACGTGCTGCTCAAACTCAACGCGAAGGCCGTTTCGATCGATCGCGACGCGCACACGGTCGCGCTTTCCACCGGCGAGACGCTTGCCTACGACAAGCTCGTGATGGCCACCGGTTCGTCGCCGTTCGTGCCGCCCGTGGCAGGCCGCGAGCGCCGCGATTGCTTCGTCTACCGAACTATCGAGGATCTCGAAGCGATGCAGGAATGCGGCGCGCGCTCGAAGACGGGCACCGTCGTCGGCGGCGGGCTGCTCGGTCTCGAATGCGCGAAGGCGCTGCGCGACATGGGCCTGCAAACGCATGTGGTCGAGTTCGCGCCGCGCCTGATGGCCGTGCAGGTCGACGAAGGCGGCGGCCGCGTGCTGCGCGCGAAGATCGAGGAACTCGGCGTGACGGTCCACACGCAGAAGAACACCACGGCAATCGTCGACGGCGAAGCGGGCACGCACCGCATGCAGTTCGCCGACGGTTCGCATCTGGACACCGACATGATCGTGTTCTCCGCGGGCATCCGTCCGCGCGACGAACTGGCGCGTGCATGCGGCCTCGAAGTCGGCGCGCGTGGCGGCATTTCCATCGACGCGGCGTGCCGCACGAGCGATCCCGACATCTACGCAATCGGCGAATGTGCCGCATGGAACGGCATGGTGTATGGCCTCGTCGCGCCGGGCTACGACATGGCGCGCGTGGCCGCGAAACATCTGCTCGGCGACGACGCAGCCTTCGCGGGCGCCGACATGAGCACGAAACTGAAGCTGATGGGCGTGGACGTCGCGAGCATCGGCGATGCGCACGGCACGACGCCGGGCAGCCGCGCGTACCAGTTCAGCGACGAGCGCAAGCAGGTCTACAAAAAGCTGGTCGTCTCCGAATGCGGCAAGCAGTTGCTGGGCGCGGTCATGGTCGGCGACGCGAGCGAATACGGCACGCTGCTGCAGATGATGCTCAACGGCATCGAGCTGCCCGAGTCGCCCGAATTCCTGATCCTGCCGCCAAGCGACGGCGCCGCGAAACCGGGCCTCGGCGTCGACGCGTTGCCCGACACCGCGCAGATCTGTTCGTGCAACAACGTGTCGAAGGCCGAACTGTGCGCCGCCGTTTGCGCGGGCGCGACCGACATCGGCGCGTTGAAATGCGCGACCACGGCGGGCACGTCGTGCGGCGGCTGCGTGCCACTCGTCACGCAGGTGATGAAGGCCGAGATGAAGAAGCAGGGCCTCGCCGTGAACAATCACGTATGCGAGCACTTTGCATATTCGCGCCAGGAGCTCTATCACATCGTGCGAGTGGAAGGCGTGCGCAGCTTCGGCGAACTGCTGTCACGGCACGGCCACGGTCTGGGCTGCGACATCTGCAAGCCGGTGGTGGCGAGCATTCTCGCGTCGTGCTGGAACGAATTCGTGCTGAAGAAAGAGCACGCGTCGTTGCAGGACACCAACGACTACTACCTCGCGAACATCCAGCGCGACGGCACCTATTCGGTGGTGCCGCGCATGCCGGGCGGCGAAGTGACGCCCGACGGGCTGATCGCCGTCGCGCAGGTCGCGAAGAAATACGGCCTCTACACGAAGATCACTGGCGGTCAGCGCGTGGACCTGTTCGGCGCGCGCGTCGAGCAGTTGCCGCTGATCTGGGAAGAGCTGATCGCGGCCGGCTTCGAATCGGGGCATGCGTACGGCAAATCGCTGCGCACGGTGAAGTCGTGCGTCGGCTCGACGTGGTGCCGTTATGGCGTCGGCGATTCGGTCGGGCTCGCGGTCGAACTCGAGAACCGCTACAAGGGCTTGCGCACGCCGCACAAGATCAAGTTCGGCGTGTCGGGCTGCACGCGCGAATGCGCGGAAGCGCAGGGCAAGGACGTCGGCGTGATCGCGACCGAGAAGGGCTGGAATCTCTATGTGTGCGGCAACGGCGGGATGAAGCCGCGGCATGCGGAACTGATCGCGTCGGACCTCGATCGCGAGACGCTCGTGCGCTACATCGACCGTTTCCTGATGTTCTATGTACGCACCGCCGACCGTCTGCAACGCACCAGCGTGTGGCGCGAAAGCCTGGAAGGCGGGCTTCAGTATCTGATCGACGTGGTCGTACACGACAAGCTCGACGTCGCTGCGGAACTCGAAGCGGACATGCAGCGCGTGGTCGACACGTACGAATGCGAGTGGAAGAAAGCGGTCACTGATCCGGAGACGCGCAAGCGCTTCCGTCACTTCGTCAACAGCGATCAGGCCGACAGCACCGTGACGTTCGTTCAGGAGCGCGGACAGATTCGCCCGGCCACGCCGGAGGAACGTCAGTCGAAGCTCGCCGCGATTCCTGTCGTAGTCGAAACCGTTTGATTTTTAGCGTCATCGAAAATGAGGAGCTCCGCCATGAGTAACGACCGCTTGCCGCAAACCTGGACCCCTGTTTGCACGCTCGACGACATCGTTCCGAACACGGGCGTCTGCGCGCTCGTCAAAGGCGAACAGGTCGCCGTATTTCACGTGAACACGGACCAAGATCAGGCCGCCGTGTACGCGATCGAAAACTTCGATCCGGGCTCGCGCGCGGCCGTGCTTTCGCGCGGGCTGATCGGCAGTCTCGGCGAGCGCGTCGTGGTGGCTTCGCCGATCTACAAGCATCACTTCGATCTGCGCACCGGCGAGTGCCTCGAAGCGCCCGCGCATTCCGTCAGCGCATTTCCCGCGCGCGTCGAAAACGGCCAGGTGTGGGTCGCCGTTTGAGCCGGTACGTTTCACCGCTGCATAAGAACGGCCCGCATGGCACAGACGTTGCATTGACAGCGCGGGGTCCAAACAGAGTGATCATTCCGGTGCGCGGCGAAGCATACGGCCAGCCGGGTGATCGAAAATCAGTTTAATGAGGATGTCTGATGAAAAACGTGATGAGCTCGCTTAAGAGCGGCGATTGGCGCGCGCTGGTGGCGTGTTTCCTTTATTTCGACACGGGCTTTACCGTGTGGGTGCTGTATGGCCCGCTCGCGCCGTTCATCAGCAAAAGCATTTCGATGACGCCGGCGCAGCAGGGCCTGCTCGTCGCGGTGCCCGTGCTCTCCGCGGCGATCCTGCGCGTGACGCTCGGCAACCTCTATCAGTCGGCGCACGGCAAGCGCATTGCGCTGCTCGGCGTGCTGCTCTCGGCGGTGCCGACCATCGTGTTGCCGGTGCTGCCGTTCGTTCCGTCGTACACGCTGCTGCTTGTGCTCGGCGTGTTTCTCGGCGTGGGCGGTGCGAGCTTCGCGGTCGCGTTGCCGATGGCCGGCAGCAACTATCCGCCGAAAGTGCAGGGCCTCGTGCTGGGGCTTGCCGCTGCGGGCAACATCGGCGCGGTGCTCGACGGCTTCCTGTTTCCGCAGCTCGCCACGCACTACGGCTGGCAGGTCGCAACCGGCGGCGCATTGCCGCTGCTCGCGATCGCCGCGATCACGCTGTACTTCTGGGCCAACGACTCCGGCGTGAAGACAGGCAGCGTGCTGCGTGCCTTCGGCGGTTTCGCGGTGACGCTCGTCGGTCTGATCGTGCTCGTGCTGCTCGTCGAAGCGGGCATCTTCGGTTCGGGCAAGACCGGCGTGCTGCTGTTGCCGGTGATCGGCGCGCTGCTCGCGATTGCGGTGCTGCCCAAGCGCTATCGCTCAGTGCTCGCGGAGCGCGATACGTGGGTCATCATGCTCGTGTACAGCATCACGTTCGGCGGTTTCGTCGGCATGTCCTCGTATGTTTCGCTGCTGCTCACCAACCTCTATCAGCTCTCGAAGATCGACGCGGGTCTCTTCATGGCGTTGCTCGCCGCAACCGGCGCGCTGGTGCGTCCGCTCGGCGGCCTGATCGCCGACAAGGTGTCCGGCGTGCGTGCGCTGACGGTGCTGCTCGCGACGATTTCGCTGTGCGACCTTGTGTTCGCCGCAGTCATGCCTTCGCTCGCAGGCGGCATCGCGCTGCTGGTGTGCCTGTACCTGGCGTTCGGACTCGGCAATGGTGCAACGTTCCAGCTCGTGCCGCATCGCTGGGCTGGCCGCACGGGCTTGATGTCGGGCATCGTCGGCGCGGCGGGCGGGATTGGCGGTTTCTATCTGCCGGTCGTGATGGGTATCGCTAAGGAAAGCACCGGTTCGTATCAGATGGGCTTTGCGACTTTCGGCGCGCTTGCCGCCTGCGCGTTCCTCGCGATCGTCGCGCTGCGCCGTCCGTGGATGGCGTGGTCGATGCAATCTGCCGGCATGCACGCGCATGCAACGGAGTGATGCGACGCTTTGATCTGAACCTTCACAAACAAATAGCGTGAGCACGATAGAACGGATTCAGACAGTGCGGGCCGACGCAGCGCAAACCGACGTGTCCAGCGAAGTGTTGAGCTCGTTGATCAACATCGCTGGGCGTCAACGGATGCTCTCGCAGCGCATCGTCTTCAAGGCGATGCTCGCGCTGCGTCAAAGCGACGGCGCGCTCGCGATCGCGCGAGATACGCTGCGCACTTTCGCGGACAGTCACGCGGCGCTCGTGCAAGGCCGCGATGGTTTGCCGGGGCTCTTTTCACCGGCGCTGCGCGAGGCCTTTCACGGCACGGGCAACGACAAAGACAAGGGCAACGGTAGCGGACACGTCGCGAAGAAAATCGCCGACTTCATCGCAGTGGCGTCGGCCGCGCTCGACGCGATAGGACGCGACTCGGCACGCGCCGAAGACGCCGTGCAGGCGTTGATCGCGTGCGCCGATCCGTTGCTGAACGACCTGCATGGCATCACGGCGGTCTACGAACAGGAGAGCCGGCGCATTGCCCGCTTGCAGAAAAAAGAGCAGCAGCAATTGATCGAACGAATCAAGTCGATCGCGAAGGAAGCGCATATCGTGTCCTTCAACGGTCAGATCGTGGCGAGCCGCACGAATGTGACCGGTCGCGAGTTCGCGGTCGTTGCGGGCGTGATGACTTCGATCACGAAGGAACTCGAGTCCGTGGTGAGCGCCTTCGTGAAGAAGACTGCGTCCGCCTGATCCGCGCGCCGAGGTCTGCCCACCCGATGCTATCCCGGCTATGCTTGACGTTTTCGCCAACGTCGGGTCAGCCATATGAACAGCGGATCGCAAACGGTGTGGGAAACGGTGTGGCAGACGGCCAAGGGTGAGTTCTCGGATCTCGGCAGCGCGGCCGATCTGACTCAGGTGCTGATGCGTCTCGGCATCGCGCTCGTGCTCGGCGGCGTGATCGGTTTCGAGCGCGAGATCTCGCGGCGCGATGCCGGCATGCGCACGCATATGATGGTCGCCGTGGGCGCGGCGCTATTCGTCGTGGTGCCGCTGCAAGCCGGCTTTTCGCAAGACAATATGAGCCGCGTGCTGCAAGGGCTCGTGTCGGGCATCGGCTTTCTCGGCGCGGGCGCCGTCATCAAGCTCAGTGCGCAGCGCGAGGTGCGCGGCCTGACGACGGCCGCAAGCCTGTGGCTGAGCGCGGGTGTGGGCATGGCGGCGGGCCTTGGGCGCGAAGCCACCGCGATTCTCAGCGTGGTCATTGCACTGTTGATTCTCTCGAGCGCGCGGCTCGTGAAAGGCCGCGCGCATCCACGCAAATAAGCGTTCGTCGACGTTAGAACTTATGACGCAGCGCGACTCGCGCGGCGACCTGCGTACCCGTCGACGACGGCGCCTGTACGCCCGGAATAAACGCGTTATCGAGGATCGAATGCGTCGAGTCTCCCGTGACCTTCTGATACACGCCCTGCACGTAAACGTCCGTGCGTTTGGACAGGTTGTAGTCCGCCATCAGACCGGCCGAATGAATCTTCGGCTTCACGCCGCCTGACGACGCGTCGTAATTCTCCATCGTGTACACGTACTGCGCACCGACGAAAAACGCGGGCGTGAACTGGTATTTGCCATTCACTTCGAAATTCTGGTACTTCAGCGTGTTCAACGTCACGCCCGCCGCCGCGAGCGGCACGCCGATATAGCCGTTGCCCGTTGGGCTCCTGTAGCTGGAGTTCGTGTAGGCGAAACCGGCGGTGGCCGAGCCGAACGTGTAGTTGATGCCGCCGCCGAAAACCCGCATGCGTCCGGCGATGAAGCTCGCGTCGTTCGCCGTGATTGCGCCGGTCGCGCCCACGCCGGGGTTATTCGCCTGCAGATAGGCGGCCGCAATCAGAAGCCCGCCGGTCGCGTACTGCGCGCCGAAGCTGTACGCGCGATTGTTCGCGAAGTTCGTGTCGTTGCTGAAGCTGTAGACGCCGCCGAACTGCAGGCCCGCGAAATTCGGGCTCGCGTATTTCACGCTGTTGCCGAGGCGAAACGAGTTGTCGGTGTTGTCGTTGTCGTACGGATGCGCGAACAGATAGCCGGCCCAGTTGCCGTTCGCCGTGGTCTGCGCGAGGTAATCGACAACCGAGTCGTACTGTCGTCCGAACGTGAGCGTGCCGAACCGGTTGTCGCTCAAACCCACGTACGCCTGGCGGCCGAACATGCGGCCGCCCTGGCCGAGCCGCCCCGAATTGATGTCGAAGCCGTTCTCCAACTGGAACACGGCCTGCGTCCCGCCGCCCAGATCTTCCGAGCCCTTCAGGCCCCAGCGACTGCCTTGTGCGTAGCCGCTCGCCATTTCCCATACCGCGCCGCGTCCGGCGTTGTTGGTGTAGTCGAGGCCTTCGTCGAGCACGCCGTACAGCGTCACGCTGCTTTGCGCGAACGCGCAGGGACTGGCCAGCGAGGCGAGGGCGGCGATAGCGCCCGCAATGGCCTGCGCAGTAGCCGTGGCGGACAGGTTCTTTCTCATCATCGTGAACTCCAGACGTTGGTAATGAGCGGCCGCGCATGAGGACCCGGCGTGGCCGCTGCTTTTTGGCGAAGCCCGGATTCTGCTATTCGAGATGCGGCTCGCGTATGAGGCACATCCCTGGATAAACGTGATTTTTTCGAATGTTTGTCCCGCGAATTATTCGCTTGTGGCCGGTAATCAGGCCGACAAAAATTCCGTCCATGCACTTTTGCATGAAGACGGAAACGCAAGGCATGCGTTTTCCGCAGGCAAGAAAACGAAGGAGACGAACATGCGACTCGACCGGAACTATGTGAACGGCCGCTTTCTCGAACCGGCCGCCGATGCCGGTTCACCCACGCATCAGGCGTTGATCGCCGTCCACAACCCAGCGACCGAAGCGCTCATTGCGCACGTCACCGCCGCGACTCGCGCGGAAGCCGTGGCCGCCGTCGATGCCGCCGCGCTCGCGCAAAAGGCGTGGCGCAAGCTGCCGTCGGTGGAACGCGGCGCGTGGCTGCACAAGCTCGCCGACGCGCTCACCGAATGCGCGCCGGCCATCGGCGCGGCGCTCGCGCTCGAATCGGGCAAGAGTCTCGCCGATGCCACCAACGAAGCGATCTACGCCGCGCAGATCACGCGTTACCACGCGGAGTGGGCGCGCCGCATCGAAGGCGAAGTGATTCCAAGCGATACGCCCGACGAAAACCTCGTGCTGCATCGCGAGCCGATCGGCGTGGTCGCGTGCCTGATTCCGTTCAACTACCCGGTCTACACGTTCATGCGCAAGGTGGCGCCCGCGCTGATCGCGGGCAACACGGTCGTCGTGCGCCCGAGCAACAACACACCGACTTCGGCGTTCGAAATCGCGAAGGCCGTCGAGAAGGCCGGTTTGCCCGCAGGCGTCGTCAACATTCTCGCGATGGATCATGCGACCGCCGAGGCGCTGTGCACGCATCCCAAGGTCGGCATGATCACGTTGACGGGCAGCGTCGGCGCGGGCCGCAAGGTGCTCGAGTACTGCAAGGCGAATATCGCGAAGCCGTCGCTCGAACTGGGCGGCAAGACGCCGGCCATTATCGAAGCCGACGCCGATCTGGAAAAAGCCGCGCGTGAACTGGTCGCGTCGAAAACCACGCACTGCGGCCAGCTTTGCACGGCAATCGAACGCGTCTATGTGCAGGAAAGCGTGCATGACCGCTTCGTCGCGCTGCTCAAGCGCCACATGAGCGCAGTCGAGTTCGGCGACCGCAGCGAACAGCCGTCGCTGATGGGTCCGCTCGTCAATGAAGCATCGCGTCAGTCGATTCACGCGATGGTCGAGCGCGCGGTTGCAGCAGGCGCGACGCTGGAAACAGGCGGCAAGCTGCCGGCGTCGACGGAACGCAAAGGGTTCTTCTATCCGGCCACGTTGTTGTCGAACTGCCGGCAGGACATGGAGATCGTGCAGGAAGAGACCTTCGGCCCCGTGATGCCGGTCGTCAAATACCGCACGCTCGACGAAGCACTCGAGATGGCCAACGATCACCAGTTCGGTTTGTCGTCGGTGCTTTACACCGAGAACTATCGCAGCGCGATGAAGATCGCCAACGGCATCGAGGCGGGCGAGTTGTATGTGAACCGCACGCCGGCCGATCCGTATCAGGGCTTTCATGCCGGCTGGAAACGCTCGGGGCTCGGCGGCGACGACGGCAAGCACGGCATGCTCGAATTCACGCAGACGCGTCTTGTCGTCATGAAGTACTGATGCAAACACGCAGCAAAACCGCTGCTCATTCATAACAAAACATCAAAACATATTGGAGACTCACGGGCCGCTCATGCGGCGCGGGGTCTCTCAGGAGGCTCACGTGTCATCTCAACCCGTCCGATCCGCTTCGAACGCCGCAGCGCTGGCGTTAAACGAAAACGACCTGCAAACCGCGCTGCAAAACACCAAAGCGCGCCGTTATACGCAACTGATGTTGCTGGTTCTCGCAGCCGGCGCGATCTATCCGATCCTGTATCTGCGGCAGGTTTATCAGCCGACGATGCTCGAAGTGTTTCATATCACCGATAGCCAACTCGGCTATCTGTATTCGTCGCTCGGCACGATTTTTCTGCTGAGCTATCTGCCGAGCGGCTGGCTCGCGGACCGCATCGCGCCACGCCTGTTGATCTGTTTTTCGCTGATCGCGACCGGCGTGCTCGGGCTCTGGTATTCGACCGCGCCTTCGTTTCAGATGCTGATGCTGATCTTCGGTGGCTGGGGCTTGTCGACCGGCCTGACGTTCTGGGCCGCTGTGATCAAACGCGTGACGATGATCGCCGGCGCCGACGAGCAAGGCCGCTTCTTCGGTCTGCTCGACGGCGGGCGTGGGCTTATCGAGGCGATGCTCGCGACCGTCGCGATCACGCTCTTCGCATGGGCGACGCAGACGAAGGGCGAGTCAGTCGCCGCGGGTTTCAGAATGGTCGTCTACATGTACGCGTTCTTGTGCATTGCGCTCGGTGTGGTGCTCGTTCTTGTCAAAGACCCGCAAGGCGAGCAGGGCGCGCGCGAGGCCGCCGCCAATCGCGCTGCGCGCCGGCGCAACAACGTGCTCGCCGATCTCGCCACGCTCGCAAAGATTCCGGAGTTGTGGCTCGTCGCGGCGATCGTGTTCTGCGGCTACCAGGTGTTCTGGGCGACGTATAGCTTTTCCGCCTATCTGCACGAAGGCGAAATCGGCCTGACCGTCGTCATGGCCGGCACGATCACCACGCTCAAACTGTGGATGCGGCCGATTGGCGGCATCGGCGGCGGCTTTCTCGGCGACCGTTACTCGAAGGTATCGGTGCTGGTCATCGCGCTGTTTCTCGCCGCGCTGTCCCTGCTCGGACTGATGGCCGCACCACGCATTGCGAGCCACGTATTGCTGGTGTTCCTCGTGCTGTTCATCGGCATTCTGACCTATGCGATTCGCGGGCTTTACTGGTCGCTGCTGGACCGCTGCAACATCCCCGTTTCGACGATGGGCCTCGCCATCGGCCTCATCTCCGTACTCGGTTATTCGCCCGACGTATTTCTGCCGCTCATCAACGGTTATCTGACACAGACGTTCCCCGGCGTATTCGGCTATCAGCTGTATTTCGGCTATGTGGCCGGGATGGCGGCGCTCGGCGGTTTTGCGGGGCTCGCGTTGAGAAACATGCTTAACAGGAAAGAGGTTGCGTAAATGAAAGTTGTCTCCCTCGAAACGCATATCGTTGCCGTACCGCCGCCGCACGTGGGCGGCATGTACTGGATCTTCGTCAAGCTGAAAACCGACTGCGGTATTGAAGGCGTCGGCGAAATCTATTCGGCGACGTTTCATCCGAAAGCAATGACGCATATCGTCGACGATGTCTTTGCGCGCTATCTGCTCGACAAGGACCCGCATCATATTGAGCGCTTGTGGCGCGAAGCCTATTCGAGCGGCTTCACGCAACGTCCCGATCTGACGATGATGGGCGTGGTGAGCGGCCTCGAAATGGCGTGCTGGGACATTATCGGCAAGGCAGCGGGCAAGCCGGTTTACGAATTGCTCGGCGGCATGGTGAATCAGCGTCTGCGCTCATACACGTACCTGTACCCGAAGAACAGCCGCGGCGAATACGACTACGACGATCCCGATCTTGCCGCCGAATGCGCCGCCGGGAATGTGAAGCGCGGCTTTACCGCGGTGAAGTTCGATCCGGCCGGGCCGTACACGGCGTACTCGGGGCATCAACTGTCGATGGAAGTACTCGACCGCTGCGAGACATTCTGCCGGCGCGTGCGTGAAGCGGTGGGCAGCAAGGCCGATCTGCTGTTCGGTACGCATGGACAGATGGTGCCTTCATCGGCAATCCGGCTTGCGAAGCGCCTCGAAAAATACGATCCGCTATGGTTCGAGGAACCCGTGCCGCCCGGCCAGGAAGACGCGATGGCGCAAGTCTCGCGGCACACGAGCATTCCGATTGCAGCCGGCGAGCGGCTGACTACGAAGTACGAATTTTTCAGGCTGCTGCAAGCGGGCGCCGCATCGATTCTGCAATTGAACGTGGCGCGCGTGGGCGGTCTGCTCGAAGCAAAGAAAGTGGCCGCGCTCGCCGAGGTTTATTACGCGCAGATCGCACCGCATCTGTACAACGGTCCGATTGGTGCGGCCGCAAGCATTCAGTTGGCGACATGCACGCCGAACTTCCTGATTCAGGAAAGCATCGGCACGTGGGACGGTTTTCATGCGGCGGTTTTGAAGAAGCCGATTCAATGGGAAGACGGCTACATCATTCCGTCGCGCGAACCTGGCCTTGGCGTCGAGCTGAACATGGAAGTCGTCGCACAGCACACGCCGTACACAGGCGAGCGTCTGCATCTGCAAATGGCCGCACAACCTGCCGACGTGAAAGATCTGGCGCCGGCCAAGGGTTAGAGCATGAACTACGATTACATCATCGTCGGCGCGGGTTCGGCGGGCTGCATTCTCGCTAATCGCCTGTCGGCGTCGGGCCAATATTCGGTGCTGCTGCTCGAGGCGGGCGGCAAGGACAGTTCGTTCTGGTTCAGGATTCCAGTGGGTTTTACAAAGACCTACTACAACGAAACCTATAACTGGATGTATTACAGCGAGCCGGAAAAAACGCTGGATAACCGGCCTATTTACTGTCCGCGAGGCAAGGTGCAGGGGGGCTCCGGCTCGATCAACGCGATGATTTACGTGCGCGGGCAAGCGAGCGATTTCGACGATTGGGCGGCAGCGGGCAACTCCGGCTGGGCGTTTCGCGACGTGCTACCGTATTTCCGCAAGCTCGAATCGCATCCGCTTGGCAATACGAAATATCACGGCGCCGATGGGCCGATCCGCATCTCGCCGATGAAAGACGCCGTGCATCCGATTTGCCACGTCTTTCTGAAGGGCTGCGATCAGGCCGGCTATCAGCGCAGCGACGACTTCAACGGCGCGCAATTCGAAGGCGCCGGTATTTACGATGTCAACACGCGCAATGGTCAGCGCTCGTCGAGCAGCTTCGAGTATCTGCATCCGGCGCTCGCGCGGAAGAATCTCACGATCGAGCATAACGTGCTGGTCGATCGTGTGCTGTTCGACGGCGAGCGGCGCGCGATTGGCGTGAGCGTCACGCAGAACGGCGTCGCGCAGAAAAGCGCCGTGCGGCGTTTCATGGCGAATCGCGAGGTGATCTTGTGCGCGGGCGCGGTCGATTCGCCGAAGCTCTTGCAATTATCCGGCGTCGGCGACAGTGCGCTGCTCACGAAACACGGCATCGCCACCGTCAATGAGTTGCCCGCCGTCGGCCGCAATTTGCAGGACCATTTGTGCGTGAGCTTCTACTACCGCGCGAACGTCAAAACGCTCAACGACGAAATGCGGCCGCTTCTCGGCAAGCTCAAGCTCGGGCTGCAATATCTGCTCACGCGCAAGGGGCCGCTTGCAATGAGCGTGAATCAGTCGGGCGGTTTTTTCAAAGGCAGCGAACGCGAGGCGCAGCCGAACCTGCAGCTTTACTTCAATCCGCTGTCGTACCGCATTCCGAAGAGCAGCAAGGCGAATCTCGAACCGGAGCCGTACTCGGGCTTCCTGCTCGCATTCAACCCTTGCCGGCCGACGAGCCGCGGCTCGATCGAAATCGCGTCGAATCGCGCGGCCGACGCCGCGAAGATTCGCCTGAACGCGCTCAGCACGCAGAAGGACATCGACGAGGTGATCCAGGGTTGCGAACTCGTGCGCAAGATCATGGGCTCGCCAGCACTGAAGGAGATCACAGTCGAGGAAATCTCGCCGGGGCCGCAGGTCGCGTCGCGCGAGGACTTCCTGCAATATTTCCGCGAGCAGTCCGGCTCGATCTATCACCTGTGCGGCTCGTGCGCGATGGGCGACGATCCGCGGACGTCGGTGGTGGATGCGCGTTTGCGCGTGCACGGCATGGCGGGCTTGCGCGTCGTCGATGCGTCGATCTTCCCGAACATCACATCCGGCAACATCAATGCGCCGACGATGATGGTCGCGGAGAAGGGCGCCGACATGATTCTCGAAGACGCCGCCGCGCAGGGCGCGCGCGAGGCTGAGGTGGCGGAGTGGGCTAGCGCCGCTTGAGGGGTGTCGGCGTTGTGTTCAAGCTGACGAGGACAGCGCGCCGATGCAATGCGATCGGCGCGTTTTTTATCGGCACTCTGTGAAAAACAAACGCGGTTGACGCCGCGCGTTTCACTACACGTTAGACGTCGCCGAGCGGCATCGCCTCCGACCCTTCGAAAGACCGCTCGCCCAGCCAGATTTCCTGTTGCAGCCAGTCGCGAAACAGCGCGACATGCGGCAATTCCTCCTGCCCGGCGCGCGTCACGAGCCAGTACGACTGATGGCCGTCGACGTGCACGTTCAGCACCTGCACCAGTTGCCCGTCGGCGAGTTCACGCGCGACCATGTGACGGTCGGCAATCGTCACACCGAGGCCGTCGATGGCGGCACGAATCGCGTGGTCGAGCAGATCGAATTCATAGCCGCCGCGCGTATCCACATTGTCGATTCCGGCCGCCTTCAGCCAGTGTTGCCAGGTCAGGTAACGCTGATCCGCGCTCGCCAATACGTGCAGCAGCGTGAATTCGTTCAGATCGATCGACGCGCGCCCGGCCTGGCGCGCGAGCAGCGCGGGCGCGCAGACGGCGACGTGCCGCTCGTTCATCAACAGACGATTGTCGAAACCTTCCCACTCGCCGTTGCCGAAGCGGATCGCGCAATCGAGCACGCCGGATTCCGCGAGCTTGTCGTCGATGCGCGTCGACAGGCTCAGTTCGAGATGCGGATGCGCGTCGCGCAGCCGGCCGAGACGCGGCATCAGCCAGCGGCTCGTGAAGGTGGGCGGTGCGTTGATGCGCAGCCGGTTGCGATGCGTTTTCTCCTGCAGGCTGCGCACCGTCAGTTCGATACGGTCGAACGATTGCTGCAGCGCCTGCAACAGCACGCGCCCGGCCGCCGACAGTTCGAGATGGTGATGATGGCGTTGCAGCAGCGTCTCGCCGATTTGCGCCTCGAGTTGACGCACTTGCCGGCTCACGGCGCTTTGCGTGACGTTCAGCAATTCCGCGGCGCGCGTGAAGCTGCCGGTGCGGCCAGCCACTTCGAAGGCTTTGAGCGCGTTCAGCGCCGGCATTTTGCGTTTCAAGATGTTCGACCGGGAGAGGGAAGCGCGACGCGCGATGTGCCCGGTATTTTAGCGGCTGGGGAGAGGGAGGCGAGGTGGTTTGGGCGGGTGTTTTTACGGAGGGGACGCGGGAGGGAAGGCGTGTCGCGCAGGTGTTTTCGCGGGTTTGAAGAGATGGCGGCCACGGCGAAGCGCGAGATGCGGACTTGCTGCTGAAACGGCTTCCCGCCCCGCCAGAGTTCGGCGTCGGGATTCGTGCGAAACGTTCGTTTTTAGACTTGCGGGCAAAAAACGCGCGGCGGCGCCAGCTTGCCCTCTCGATACCAATCAGTCCGCCGTCCGCCGGTCCGCCAGCGCCTTCTCGCAGTCCGCGAGAACCTGCCGGACGAGCCGCGCTTGCGGATCGAGTTCGTCGGTGTCGAGAATTTCCTCGACGGCGTCGCGGGCCCAGTCGGTGTCGACGAAGCGCGCGTGCCGGCGGGCGATTTCCAGCGCGGTGGCCGACAGCTTGGCGATGGCGAGCCAGTCGGCCTCGCGCGCGCGCCGGTCGAGCCATTTGTGGGCGGCCTGCACGTGGAACGCGGCGTCGGGCCAGTCCTCGTTGAGGTAGTAAGCGCCGAGGCTGCCGCATGTGAGCCAGCACAACAGCTCCAGACGGTCCCGCGGACTCAGATGGTGGCGTACATCACTCATGGCGACGCTCGCTGCGGTAAATTGCTTTCCGGGGGAGGCGGCGTGCAGCCGTCCTCCGCATGGATTAACAATATCACGCAGAATTCATCAGCGGCAATTCCCGGGCGTACCCTGGCGCACGCGGGGCGGCGCTTTGTTCGGGCGCTGGTTTAACGGCGGGCCACTCGCCCGTTGGCACAAAACCGGACACGAGCGCGAGACGCGCGGCAGCAAGCAGCAGGAGCGGGTAACGAGACGCCCGGCAAGCAACGCGCCCAACCGCGCAGGCACCCGCCGCGCCCCAGCGGAAAATCCGCCAACGCGCTAACGTAACGGTTCCCTTCCACCACCGCATCCACGCCCCATGCTGCAGATTCTCGGCAAACCTACCTCCATCAACGTGCGCAAGGTGCTGTGGACCTGCGCGGAACTCGGGCTCGCGTTCGAACGGGAAGATTGGGGCGCGGGGTTCCGTCCAACCAACGTCCCCGAATTTCTCGCGCTGAATCCGAACGCGATGGTTCCCGTCATCAGGGACGGCGACTTCGTGCTGTGGGAGTCGAACTCGATCATCCGCTATCTCGCGGGGCGCTATGGCGGCGAGTGGCTTTATCCGGCCGACCCGCGCGAACGCGCGCGCTGCGACCAGTGGATCGACTGGCAGGCAAGCGAATTGAACCGCTCGTGGAGCTACGCGTTTCTCGCGCTCGTGCGGCAATCGCCGGCTCATCGCGATGCGCAGCAGATCGAGGCGTCGCGCGCGAACTGGGCGAAGCACATGGCAATCGTCGAAGGACAATTGCAGCGCACCGGCGCATTCATCGCGGGCGACGCCTTCTCGCTCGCGGACATTCCGATCGCGCTATCGATCAACCGTTGGCTCGAAACCCCAATTGCACGCGACGATCTGCCCGCGGTCGACGCATACATGACGCGCCTTGCGTCGCGCGATGCGTATCGCGAGTACTGCCGCAACGGCACGCCGTAAGCGCGACAGCATCAGCGAACGAGGGGGAGAAAAAGCAGAGGAGGAAGCAAACGAGACAAACAATGCGGGGCGCAGCGGCCCCGCATTCTCAAAACGCGGCTAAAACCCGCAAAAACTCAGACCTGAACGAGCCGCGGAATCTGCACGTCGGGATTCACGTCGGCCTCATAGTCGACGCCCGCAATCTCGAAGCCGAACAACCGCAGAAAGTCGGTCTTATAGCCGGCGAAATCCGTGAGTTCGTAGATCGTGTCGTTCGTCACCTGGCCCCACAGCGCTTCCACGCGTTGCTGCACTTCCGGATCCAGTTCCTTGTAGTCCGCGCGCAAACGGCCTTCTTCGTCGATATGCGGCGCCGCGCCGTACAAGCTGTCCTTATAAAGGCCATAAACCTGCTCGATACAGCCTTCGTGCGTGCCTTTCTCCTTCATCACCTTGAAGAGCAGCGACAGATAGAGCGGCATCATCGGAATCGCGGAACTCGCCTGCGTGACGACCGCCTTCAGCACCGACACGCGCGCGTCGCCGCCTTTGGCCGCGAGCTTCGCGCGGATATCGAGCACCTTCTGGTCGAGGTCCTTCTTGGCCGCGCCGATCGAGCCGTTCCAGTAAATGTCGTGCGTGATCTTCTCGCCGAGGTAGGTGAACGCGGTGGTCTTCGCGCCGTCCGCGAGCACGCCCGCTTCGAGCAGCGCGTCGATCCACATTTGCCAGTCTTCGCCGCCCATCACCGCGACCGTGTGGTCGATTTCGGTTTGCGTGGCCGGTTCGAGCACGGTTTCCTTGATCACTTCCTTGTCGGTATCGATGCCGCGCAGCGTGACTGCCTTGCCGACCGGCTTGAGCGTGGACGTGAACACCTCGCCGGTTTTCGGATGCGTGCGCTTCGGTGCGGCGAGGCTGTAGACCACGAGGTCGACCTGGCCGAGATCGCGCTTGATGACTTCGATGGTGCGCGCCTTCACTTCGTCGGAAAACGCGTCGCCGTTGATGCTCGTCGCGTAGAGGCCCTCGGCGGCGGCGAACTTCTCGAACGCCGCGCTGTTGTACCAGCCTGCCGTGCCGGCCTTCGATTCGCTGCCGCCGCGCTCGAAAAACACGCCGAGCGTGTCCGCGCCGCAGCCGAACGCCGCGCTGATGCGAGCGGCCAGTCCGTAGCCCGTGGATGCGCCGATCACGAGCACCTTCTTCGGGCCGTTCGCAATGGGACCGCGTGCCTTGACGTAGTCGATCTGTTCCTTGACGTTGGCCTCGCAGCCCGTCGGATGGGTGGTTACGCAGATGAAGCCACGCACGCGCGGTTTGATGATCATGAAGCACCTCTTGTCGGAATTGGCGACATTATAGTGGCCCGCGCGGCTGCTGGCGCGGCGCGCGGGATCGGCTGCGGGGAGCGGCAAACAGGCAGCAGACGAGCAGCACACGAGCGGCGAGCGAGCAACAAACGAGCGGCGAGCCGCGGCAAGAACCGGCAAAGCCGCCGAAAAGCATCGGCAAAGCAGCAACAAACGCACAACAAAGCTGCAACAAACCCGCAACAAAGCTGCAATAAAGCCACCGCCGTCCCACGGCTGCACGGGCAAAAATCAGCCCAACCCGCACATCTTGGTAGGATTCAGCCTTTTCCCGCAGACGGTAGCCAGCGTGAAGCGCCTTATTCCCCTGATTCTGGAGACACTCGACCGAGGTCTGACCCGCGTGAACCCGCTCGTGGCCGCGGCGCTGTGGCATCTGCGCCATCCGACGCGCCGCGGGGTGCTCAAGGCGTGCGCGGCGCTTCCGCTGCTGTTCGTGCTGTATGTGCTGGTCCTGATTCCGTTCACACCGGGCATCGGCGATATTCGCAAGGCGAAGATCGAGCAGCCGGCGCGCATTCTCTCCGCGGACGGCAAACTGCTCGCCGAGTTCAAGCCGTCCAACCGCGAGTGGGTCAAGCTGAAGGACATCTCGCCGAACGTGGTCAATGCGCTGATCGCTACCGAAGACCATCGCTTCTATCAGCATTTCGGGCTCGACTGGCGGCGCACGGCATCGGCCGCGCTGCATACGTTTTCCGGCGACCGGCAGGGCGGCTCGACCATCACGCAGCAACTCGCGCGCAATCTTTATCCCGACGAAATCGGCCGCGCGCCGACGCTCACGCGCAAGCTCAAGGAAGCGATCACGGCCTTCAAGATCGAGGCGCTCTATACGAAGGACGAGATCCTCGAAACCTACCTGAACACGGTGCCGTTTCTGTACAACGCGTACGGCATCGAGATGGCCGCGCGCACGTACTTCGACAAGTCGGCGTCGGAGCTGAACGTGCTCGAAAGCGCGACGCTCGCGGGCATGCTGAAGGGCAACAGCTATTACAACCCGGTGCTCAATCCGGAGCGCGCATTGCAGCGGCGCAATACGGTGCTCGCGCAGATGGTGAAGTTCGGCAAGCTCACGCCCGCCGCCTATCAGACGCTCAGTAAAAAGCCGTTGCGCATCGACTTCGAGCGGCAGACCGAGCCGCCCGGGCCCGCGCCGCATTTCGCGCAGCAACTGCGCAAATGGCTTGCGGCATGGGCCGACCGCAACGACTACAACCTTTACTCCGACGGCCTCGTGGTGCGCACCACGATCGATTCGCGTCTGCAGACGATGGCCACGCAGGCGGTGATTTTGCAGGGCAACCAGTTGCAGGGCATCGCGAATGCGGCGTGGGGCAGCCGTGCCGGTTGTTCGAACGGCAAGGACCTGCTCGCGACGTTCCTGCGCGAAACGCCCGACTACCGCGCCGCGAAAGACACGGGCCTCTCCGACGACGACGCGCTCAAGCGCGTGTCGGCGAACCGCGGCCTCGTGCAGTCGGTATGCGAATCGAAAACGCGCGTGCAGGCCGATTTTCTCGCGATGGACCCGCGCAACGGCCAGATCCGCGCGTGGGTCGGCAGCCGCGATTTCAGCCAGGACCCGTTCGATCACGTCCAGCAGGCACGGCGTCAGCCGGGCTCGACGTTCAAGCCGTTCGTCTACGCGGCGGCCTTCGAGGCGGGCGCGAAACCGTCGGACACGTTGCTCGATCAGCCCGTCGAAATTCAACTCGCGGGCGGCGAAGTCTGGCGTCCGGGCGACGAGGACGAACCGAGCGAGCGGCCCATCACGCTGCGCGACGGCCTCGCGTATTCGCGCAACCGCATCACCGCGCAACTGATGCAGACAGTCGGTCCGAACAAGGTCGCGCGGCTCGCCCGCGCGATGGGCGTGCGCGACAGTCCGCTCGAGGCGGTGCCGTCGCTCGCATTGGGCACGAGCCCGGTCACGCTGAAGGAAATGGTCTCGGCATACGGCACGATCGCCAACCTCGGCGGATACGTCGAGCCGGTGATGGTCACGCGCATCGAGGACCGCAACGGCGAGGTGCTGGCCGACTTCGCGCCGACGCCGCCGCAGCAGGAACTGTCCGCCGATGCGGCGCGCACGCTCGTCGACGTGATGCGCGACGTCGTCAATCGCGGCACGGGATCGGCGATACGCGGACGCTTCGGCGTGCGCGGCGACGTCGCTGGCAAGACCGGCACGACGCAGGGCAGCGCGGACGGCTGGTTCATCCTGATTCATCCGCAACTCGTGGCCGGCGCGTGGGTCGGTTTCAACGACAGCCGCGTGACCTTGCGCAGCGATTACTGGGGGCAGGGGGCGCATAGCGCGCTGCCGATCGTCGGCGATTTTTTCCAGCGCGCGCAGCGCTCGAAGCTCGTCGACACGCGCGTCAAATTCGACACCGAGCACCAGCCTGGCTGGTTCGCCGAGCGTTCGGAGCGGCTGCGGGCGTGGTTCCAGCAACTGTTTCCGCCGACGGCGCCGACGGTCAAGCCGGATGCGGCGGTGACTGCGCGGAATACGACGCGGCGTGCGCCGGTTGAGGTTGTTTCGTCGGAAGCGGAGGCGGCTGCGTCGAGTGCCGCGGCGGCTTTGGCGGCGAGCGAAGACACGCGGGCGCTGCCGCCGTTGCTGACGGCGCCTGGCGCGGCTTCAGGTGCGGCGGTTCTGAATGAGCCGGTCCACGGCGAAGCGCGCGGCGCCGGCACAGCGGCGTCGGCACCGACGCCCACGCCCGACGACGTGATGCCGCCGGATGCGGTGAGCGTCGAAGGTCAGCCGAGCGGAGCGGGTGCGTCGGAGTGACTGTCGACGCAAGCCACGTGAGCGTCGCCTAATACTCCGCCACGCCAGGCCGCCCCGGCGCTTCCCGCTGCGCCCCGCCCGCCGACGTCTCCAGCGCCGTATCGTGATGCAGCAGCAGCGCGGCCGCCGCGCCGACGAGTCCCGCGCCTCCGAGGCACAGGAGGCCCGCGCCGAAGCCGCCGGTGCTGTCCTTGATCCAGCCCATCGCGTAAGGTCCGAAGAAGCCCGCGAGGTTGCCGAGCGAATTGATCGCGGCGATGCCGCCCGCCGCCGCGGCGCCCGAGAGGAACGCGGCCGGTAGCGTCCAGATAACGGGCAGGCAGCCGAAAATGCCGAAGCCGGCGATCGACAGCGCGATCATTTTTTGCACCGGATTATCGAGCCCCGCCGACGCCGCGATGCCAACCGCGGCCACCGTCAGCGCGAAAGCGACATGGCGTTTGCGTTCGAGCTTGCGGTCCGAATGACGTCCCCAATAGACCATGCTGATCACGCCGACGATATACGGCAACGACGTCACGAAGCCCGTCTGCAAGTTGGTCAAGCCGAACGACTTCACGATCTGCGGCAGGAAAAAGCTCAAGCCATAATTCGTTGCGTTTGCACCGAAGTAGATGAGCGCGATGGCAAGCACCCGCCGATTGAAAAGCGCTTCCTTCACGCTGAATGCATGCGCGGCCTCGCGATGTTCGCGCTCCTGCTTCTGACGCGCGACGAGCCATTCGCGTTCGTCGTCGGCAAGCCAGGTTGCGTCGGCCGGCTTGTCGGTCAGGTAGAACCAGACCGCGAACGCGAGCAGCAGCGCGGGCGCCGCTTCGATCAGATAAACCCATTGCCAGCCGGCGAGCCCGCCGAAGCCATCCATGGAGAGCAGGGCGCCTGAAATGGGCCCGCCTATCACCGTGGATAACGGAATCGCCGCCATGAAATAGCCGACCACGCGACCGCGATAGGCGGCCGGAAACCACAATGTGAGCAGGAAGATGACGCCGGGAAAGAAGCCCGCTTCGGCCACGCCGAGCAGAACGCGCAAGCCGTAAAAAACATGCGCCGCCGAAAACCCCGTGTATTGCGCGATATGTGGGATATACGCCATCGCGCCGGCGAGCAGGCCCCACGTGAACATGATTCTCGCGATCCAGCGACGCGCGCCGAATTTCTCGAGCAGCAGATTGGACGGCACTTCGAAAAAGAAGTACGCGATAAAGAAAATCCCCGCGCCGAAGCCGAATGCACTCGCGGAAAGGCCGAGCGCCTTGTTCATCTGCAGCGCGGCGAAGCCGACGTTCACGCGGTCCAGATAGGCGATGAAATAGCAGACGATCAGGAACGGCACGAGCCGAACCGTCACACGTTTCATGGTACGTGCTTCGAGTTCCATCGATGTCTCCTCCAGTTCATTGTCCGGATGGTTCAGAAGATGCCGTTACAGACTAGTCGCTCGGCCACGTTTCGGGAAGTGCTTTAAACAGTCCGCGGGCGCCAATGCGTCGAGGCCGCGGTCAGTAAGCGCACGCGGATTGTTCGGGCGAAGGCAACAGTGTTTTCGACCCATGAGGCTGATCTCTAGCGGCAGATTCCGGATAATTCGATTCGCGGAAAAACCATCTAACCGATCCGCGACGACTCCGTCGGCGGATCACGCAACGATCAGCAAACTCAGGTACATCATGTTGAATAAGCTACGCGATTGGGCGCGCGTCGCTCTCGCAGCGCTCGCGATAGGCGGCGCGCTTGCCGGCTGCGCATCGTCGACGCATGTCGTCGCAACCGATAAACCCGGCACGTACACGGTCGCGGCGAGCGCGACGGGCGGGCGCATGGCATGGGCCCGCGCACACGGCGAGGCGCTGAACGAAGCGCGCGATTATTGCGAGCGCCTCGGCATGCAAAGCAGTGTCAAGGAAGAATCGGTGAGCGGGGTGGCGATGCTGACGACGCACGCGTCTTCGCTGAACTTCGAATGTCATCCGAAGTTCTAGAACGAAGCGCGTGCGGCAGGGGTGTTGCGCGGTTGGCGCTGCGGTTGCCGCTTATTTTGCGGCTTATTGGTAGCTTATTTCTTGTGGTCCAACGTGACGAGCTTGTTGTCGTTTGTGTCCGCCACGAAAATGGCGAGGAGGCGGGCCGGCTCCGTATCGCTCGCATTTTCGCTGACGGTGTGATGCGCGCCCGGCTTCTCGATCCAGTGCTCGCCCGCATGGAAGACCTGCGCTTCCTTGCCGTCGACGCCGCTGCGAATCGCGCCCGACAACACATACGCGACCACGAAAGCCTTTCCGTGCCGATGCGGCGACGACTTGCCGCCTGGCGCGTAATCGACCACCAGCGCCGTCATTTTCTTACCGGGCACGTTGGCGATCGCTTCGGCGAAGGCGGGCGTGATGGTCTCGGCAGCGGCGGCGGCTTGGCCGGTTGAGTCGGCGGCAAGCGCGGGTTGTGAAGTGGCGAGCATGCCGAAACCGGCGAGCGTTGCCGCGGCAATCAGGGTGTGTAGTTTCATTGCGTCATCTCCGAGTCTGCGTCTTCATGTTGTGCGGCGTCTGCGTTATTCGCATGCGAAGCCGCGTTTGCCGAATTGGCCCAGCTAGCCGCCACTGCGGATAACTCGCCGCGTGCGCGTTCGAGCGCTTCGGCTCGTGCTTCCTGATTCGCGAACTGCAACGGCTGGGCATCGACGAACGTCGGCGCCGCGACGCCGAGAAATCCGAACGCGGCTTTGAGCGCGGGCGTGAGCGCGTCCATCGACGCGTACGGCGAGCCCGGCCGCAAGTCCGCGCCGCGGCTCGTGATGAACAGCACTTTCTTGCCCGCGAGCTGGCCGACGATGCGGCCGTCGTCGCCATGCTTATAGGTAACGCCGGCGCGCGAAATCGCGTCGACGAACGTCTTGAATGCGGACGGCATCGACCAGTTGTACATGGGCATCGCGAACACGAGCGCATCGGCGGCGAGCACGCGCTGGCAGAGCGCATCCGACGCCGCGAGCCGCGCCTTCATGGCCGGTGTGCGCTCGTGCGGCGCTGCGTAGATTGCGATCGCGAACGCTTCGTCGACGTGCGACGGCGTATCGACGGAGACATCGAGATAATCGACTTCCAGGTCCGGGTGCCCGGCGCGCAGACGTTCAACAAAAAAACGGCTCAACGCCCGCGAGTTCGAACGCTCGCGTTTCGCGCTGGCATCGACATGCATGAGCTTCATCGTCGGTTCCTTCAGGGTTGAATGGGTGATGTCAGATTAGAGCCTGGAGTGGCTTTGGGAAATGACCGGTTTTTGGGAAATTGAGGTGGCCAGTTGGCGTCGGCGGGCGGACATTTCTAAAAAGCTCTGTCATGCGATTTGTTGATAATTTATCTTATGTCAAATCAACTATTCGACGGCGCGCACATCTCACCACGTCCGATCCACCAGGCACTGCGGTGCACCGCTTCGAACCGTCGCGTATGATTGTTAGCCCATTCCGGCGACGTACCCTATCCCATCCGATGTTCGACCTTCAGACCAGCCACGCCACGCTGCGTATTTTCGATGCGGTAAGAGCTCTCGCTTTCATCGGCGATCTGAGCATGGGACAGCCGACCGATCATTCGTTGCGCACCGGTTGGCTGGCAGTACGGCTCGCACAAGCGGCCGGACTCGAGGCCTCGGCCTGCGACGCGGTCCGCGAGGTGTCGCTGCTACGTTGGTCGGGTTGCACGGCAAACGCGGCAGGGTTCGCAACAGTGTTCGGCGACGACATCGCGGTCCGGACCGCGATGCTCGAGAGCAGGCCCGGCATCGCGGAGACGATTGGCGGCGTCGGCGCCGCGATGATGCCTCTCGCGCAAACTCACTGCGAAGTATCCGGCGAGGTCGCGCGAATAATGGGGCTTTCGAGTGGGACCGAAACGGCGCTGCGCCATATTTTCGAAACCTGGGACGGCAGCGGCTTGCCCGCACAACTCGCCCGCGACGCGGTGCCGATATCCGTACTCGTCGTCGCGCTTGCTGGCGACCTGGAGGTGTTCAGCCGCACATATGGAGTCGAAGCGGCGCTTGCGCTGATCGAACAACGCGCCGGCACGCGGTATCCGGAGAGCCTCGTCGCAGTCGCGACACGCCACGCCGGCAGTTGGCTGACGGAACTGGAGCGCCAGGCGCTGGATGATTTTGACGTCGTGCTCGCGACAGCCGATATGCAACGGACGACGTCGGCGGAATTGATCGCCGACATCATCGATCTGAAATTGCCGTGGATGACGGGCTTTTCACGTGCGGTCGCAGTGACGGCCGCCGAATGCTACGCACGATTCACGTCGAATGACGCAGCAGGCGCGCTTGTCTATCGGGCTGGATTGATTCATGGCATCGGCAGGGCCGCCGTGCCGAATGAAGTGTGGAACCTACCTACTCGCTTGTCGCCGAGCGCCTGGGAAAAGGTGCGGCTCGTGCCCTACTGGACGGAACGCGCCGGCAAGCAAACCGGCTCGCTCGGCGAAGCCACCGTGCTTGCGTCCCATGCGTACGAGCGGCAAGACGGCTCGGGGTATTTTCGCGGCGTGCGCGACCCGGCATTGACGTTGGAGGCTCGTGTGCTGGCTGCGTCGGTGGCATGGGTTGCGTTGCGCTCGACGCGCCCGTGGCGCGCCGCGCTGACCGATGAGGCGGCCGCACACGTGCTGCAAGACGAGGCTGCCAATGGCCGGCTATGCCGCGAGGTGGTAGACGCGCTGGTGGCGGAACGGGTCCCCGTCGCAAGGCGCGCGGCAAGAAGTGTGTTACATGGTCCGCGTCTGTCTGCGCGAGAGATCGACGTCCTGCGTGCGATCTCGCGAGGTGCGAGCAACAAGCAAGCCGCCCAGGAATTGACGATGAGTCCGAGCACGGTGCGCACCCACGTCGAGAGCGTGTTTCGCAAGCTCGAGTGTTCGACACGCGCGGCAGCAACACTCAAGGCGTCGACGATGGGCTTGATCTAGCTGCATGGCGTTGCCCTGCCCTCAGCGAGACGATCCGGCCAGCACAATGTCCGGGACGCCGCCCGCCTGGACCGTGAGATAGACGACATCCTCATTCGTCTCGTTCTTGACGTGGTGAACGGTGCCCGGATCAACCGAGTAAAATTCGCGCACCTCGGTGCTCTGAACCTGACCGTCGATATTCAACTCGACGGTCAAGACGCCCCGGATCACGAGAAACCGGTCACTGACATTCGTGTGGTGATGCCATTGCGTTTCACCGCCGGCTTGAACCGTCGTTTGCAGGATCGAGCACCCTTCCTCGCGCAATAGCGTCCTGTACTGCACCTTGCCGTTGGCAAGCGGAATATCGTTGTCATTCATTTCATTCTCCGATGCGAGTCAGTAGCGTGTTGTGTCGCCGCGGCTCCAACGGCATCATGGCAGCCGACTGATCGCTGAGGTATCGGTCGAATGACCGATACGCGCGAGCGTGCCTCTAAAGCACGTTTCCGCTCCAGTCGAAAGAAGCCGGAATAGCGAAATTCTGCGCGCCCGAAAACACCTTGACGCGAAGCGAAGCCGGTTTTCAAGCCCAGCGAGATACTCCGCTGTCCGAATCAATGTTAATCAGGCTTTGCACGTGTGTCGCAGTGACGAACCAGCGCCTCCCATCCCGCCATCGTCATCTCAGCGACGGCCTGGAGTTCTGCTCTTTCGGCGCCGTCCCGCGCCCGGATCGCCATACCGCTTTGTACTGTTTGCAGGAACCTCGCGAGTTTCGCTATATCCACGGACCCCGGCAACTCACCCTCGCCAACGGCCCTTTCCAGGCGCGACACGAGCACATCAAACGCTCCACCTCGCGCGGCCCGCATCAAGTCGCCGAGCTCGGCATGGCCGTCGCTCCCGACGCTCCCCAGTGTGACCATGCAGCCGTGTGGCAGACCGCAATCTGCCCCAGTCATCGCCACGGCTGAGTCCCACAGATAGGCGAACGCCGCTTCGCGTGCTGTGACCGCCTTGCGAAAGCTTCCCAGGACCAGATGCTCGTAGGTCTCCGAGTAAAACCGCATCGCTTCGGCATATAGCTCGTCTTTCGATCCGAAAGCGGCATAGAGGCTGGTCGGGCCGACGCCGAGCGCATTGGTCAGGTCTGCGATTGAGGTCGCCTCATAACCCTTGATCCAAAAAAGCCTCATGGCTTGCGCCAATGCAGCCTCGCGATCGAAAGCGCGTGGCCTGCCGCGGCCACGAAGTGGGCGTCCAACGGTGCTCGGAGATTTCTCTGATTTTTTTTGCATCGGTCACTACACAATATCTTGACTGTCTATGCCGCCGATCTTACCATTTGTGCATCGATCACTACATAAAAGGCGGACAATGAACAACAATCTAGTCGGAAAACGGGCATTGGTTACCGGCGGGTCCCGGGGCATCGGCGCCGCGATCGCACTTGCGCTTGCAGAAGAAGGCGCGGACGTTGCGCTAACGTTTCAGAACTCAGCCGGGCGCGCGCAGGCAGTCGTGGCGTCAATCGAGAAGCTAGGCCGCCGCGGTGTCGCGATCCAAGCCGACATTGCCGATCCGGCCGCCATCAGGCGATCGGTCGATGAGGCCGTTGGCGCGCTGGGTGGGCTCGACATTCTCGTCAACAACGCTGCCATCGCTCGCTACAACACGATCGCCGACTTCGACCTGGCGGACATCGACGCTCTCCTTGCGGTCAACATCCGCGGTCCCATTCTCGCGACGCAGGCAGCCATCCCTCACCTCAAAGCGGGCGGTCGGATCATCACGATCGGCTCCGCCGGAGCTGATCGCATCGTGGGCGCAGCGGGAACGGTCTACTACATGACCAAGTCCGCACTACAGTCGTTCACACGCGGGCTGGCTCAGGAACTGGGCCCGAAAGACATCACTGCCAACCTCGTTCAACCGGGCTCGACCGATACCGAAATGAACCCGGCTAATGGCGAGAGCGCGGACTTCCAGCGCAGCCTCGCGCCGCTCGGGCGCTTCGCCGCGCCGGCTGACATCGCTGCGGCCGTCACGTTTCTTGCAACCCCGGCGGCAAGGCATGTCACGGGAACAATTCTCACGGTCGACGGGGGCTTGCTGACTTAGGTCGGTAATGCACGATTTTTCGGCGCTCCAAAATTGCCGAGTGCATACATCCCAACAATGCATCCACGCTCACCAATCCAGAAAACAATTTGACGGCATCACCGGCTCGTATATGCTGGTTAACAGGCGATCGTGATACCGCCGTCGGAAAACACGTTCATCATGTTTTCCGACGCAGCGAATACACGATCATCCGACGCGCAGCTTCTGTCAATGTCCCGTGCGATCAAGGCAGCGCGTTCAATACGTTCAACGTCGCTAATCGAGTGTCATCGTGAGAGTCCGTGGCCCTTTGGTGAGATGGAACCGCAGTCACGCGAGTTGTCCGCGCGCTGACGGCGCCATCGCCAACGGCAGCAGCGGCAGCCTTGCGTTCCGCCGCTTCCTGTCCGTCTTCAAGATCGTCTTTACAATCATCTCCCGCCGTTCAGTTCGGCGTCACAACTCTATCTCCGCGCGCGCCTTCATCGCGGTGCGTACAGACGAAGTCGCGTCGCTGTTGCCCTAGCGCCTCCCTCCTTTTTGCCGTTCGATCCGTCCGTCTGCGTGAACGCGTTCGCCTGAATCGCGCGTTTGCTTGCGTGCGGCGTTGCCTGACGTCCATCCGTCGCGCACGCGTGCGCCCGCTCGCGCATCGCGGCGGGCGGCATCGAACGGCTCATCAGATCGTCACGCGCGGCGCGTTCCGTTGACGGCGACCGCCTGCCCTGCTCCGAAGCCTTGAAGCAGGCCGCGCGGCCGCGAACTCGCGCCCCGCCGTGTTTCGAAGAATGTCGCGCCGCATTTCGCGGCCGGATAAACACATCTATTCGTTATGCGAACTAAACCACTGGTTGCCATCAGCGCCGACAGAACGACGATAGGCATGCATCCATCACACGTGGCCGGCGAAAAATACATCGCGGCGATCGTGGATGGCTCGCGAGCGCTCGCCATGCTGCTGCCCGCGTTCGGCGAGCGTCAATCGGCGCAAGACGTACTGGCCACTGTCGACGGCCTCCTCTTCACCGGCAGCTATTCGAACGTCGAGCCAACCGAGAGAAAAATCATGCATGACATCGACGATTTTCTGAAGAAGCACCATGTGACTGAAATCGAAGCGATCATTCCCGACATGGCCGGCATCGCGCGCGGCAAGATCATTCCGCGCAGCAAGTTCGAATCCGGCGAGTCGATGCGCTTGCCGCAAGCGGTAATGATCCAGACCGTCACCGGCGATTATCCGGACGACGGCACGCTGACCGGTGTCACCGATCCCGACATGGTGTGCGTTCCCGACGCCACGACGATCCGGATGATTCCCTGGGCCGTCGATCCAACCGCCCAGGTGATTCACGACTGCGTGCACTTCGACGGCACGCCCGTTGCCATCTCGCCGCGCCGCGTGTTGCGCCGCGTGCTGGAGTTATATCGCGCGAAAGGCTGGAAGCCCGTCATCGCGCCCGAACTCGAGTTCTATCTGGTCGACATGAACAAGGACCCGGACCTGCCCTTGCAACCGCCGATTGGCCGAACCGGACGTCCCGAGACCGGACGCCAGTCCTATTCGATCGAAGCGGTCAACGAGTTCGACCCGCTCTTCGAAGATATTTACGAGTACTGCGAGGTGCAGGAACTCGAAGTCGATACGCTGATTCACGAAGTGGGCGCCGCGCAAATGGAGATCAACTTCATGCATGGCGATCCGCTGAAACTCGCGGACAGCGTGTTCCTCTTCAAGCGCACGGTGCGTGAAGCCGCCTTGCGTCACAAGATGTACGCGACGTTCATGGCGAAGCCAATGGAAAGCGAGCCGGGGTCGGCGATGCATATGCACCAGAGCCTCGTCGATGAAGAAACCGGCCGCAATCTTTTTACCGCTGCGGACGGCAAGCCAACCTCGCTTTTCACGAGCTATATCGCCGGTTTGCAAAAATACACGCCGGCATTGATGCCGATTTTCGCGCCGTACATCAACTCGTATCGGCGGCTGTCGCGCTTCATGGCCGCGCCGATCAACGTCGCGTGGGGCTACGACAACCGCACAGTCGGCTTTCGTATTCCGCATTCCGGGCCCGCCGCGCGCCGCATAGAAAACCGCATTCCGGGCGTGGATTGCAACCCGTACCTCGCGATTGCGGCGACGCTCGCGGCCGGCTATCTGGGCATCACGCAAAGACTCGAAGCCACCGAGCCGCTGCTTAGCGACGGCTATGAATTGCCCTATCAATTGCCGCGCAATCTCGAAGAGGGTCTAACGTTGATGAGCGCATGCGAACCCATTGCGGAAGTACTCGGCGAAAAATTCGTGAAGGCCTACCTCGCATTGAAAGAGACCGAATACGAAGCGTTTTTCCGCGTGATCAGTTCGTGGGAACGCCGGCATTTGCTGCTGCACGTCTAACGCACACAAAGCCAACAAGCCAAACACTGGAGGCAACATGAGTTACCGGACAGAAGACATCGCTTACATGCAGCCGGCGCAATCCGCGGCGAACACGCCTGCCGCGCAGCAACGCACTACCGCCGATTTCCGCGCACTCGATGCCGCTCACCACATTCATCCGTTCTCTGATATGGGCGCGCTCAATCGCAGCGGCAGTCGCGTGATCGTGAAAGCGCACGGCGTGTATCTGTGGGATTCGGACGGCAACAAAATTATCGACGGCATGGCGGGTCTTTGGTGCGTCAACGTCGGATACGGTCGCAAGGAACTCGCGGATGCGGCCTATCGGCAGATGCAGGAACTGCCCTACTACAACACGTTCTTCAAGACCACGCACCCGCCGATAATCGAGTTGTCTGCCTTACTCGCCGAACTCGCGCCCGAGCCGTTCAATCACTTTTTCTACTGCAATAGCGGCTCGGAAGGCAACGATACGGTGCTGCGCATCGTTCATCAATACTGGGCCACGCAGCGCCGGCATTCGAAGAAGATCGTAATTGCGCGCAGAAACGGTTATCACGGCTCGACCATCGCAGGCGCGACGCTCGGCGGCATGGGTTATATGCATGAGCAGATGCCGTCGAAAGTCGAGAACATCGTGCATATCGATCAACCGTATTTCTTCGGCGAAGCAGAAAGCGGCCAGACGCCCGAGGAATTCGCGCTGGCTCGCGCGCAGCAACTCGAAGCAAAGATCCTCGAATTTGGCGCTGAAAACGTGGCCGCGTTTATCGGCGAGCCGTTCCAGGGCGCGGGCGGCGTGATTTTCCCCGCGTCGACTTATTGGCCGGAAATTCAGCGTATTTGCCGCAAATACGACGTGCTGCTAGTCGCGGACGAAGTGATCGGCGGATTCGGGCGCACCGGCGAATGGTTCGCTCATCAGCACTTTGGTTTCGAGCCCGATCTCATCACGCTCGCCAAGGGACTCACGAGCGGCTATGTGCCGATGGGCGCCGTCGGTTTGCACGATCGCATCGCAACCGCGATTATCGACAACGGCGAGTTCAATCACGGCCTCACCTACTCCGGTCATCCCGTGGCCGCAGCCGTTGCGGTAGCGAACCTCAGGTTGCTGCGCGACGAGAAAATTGTCGAGCGCGTGAAGACGGACACCGGTCCGTACTTCCAGAAAAAACTGCGTGAGACGTTCGCCAATCATCCGATTGTCGGCGACATTGCCGGCGCCGGACTCGTGGCCGGCTTGCAACTCGCGGAACAACCTGCATCGCGCAAACGCTTTGCGAATGGCGGCGATGTCGGCACGCTCTGCCGCGACTTCTGCTTCAACGGCAATCTGATCATGCGCGCAACCGGCGACCGCATGCTGCTGTCGCCGCCGCTCGTGATCAGCAGGGAGGAAATCGACGAGATCGTTGCGAAGGCGAAAAAGGCCGTCGATGCGACAGCGCGGCAACTGGGCCTTTTATAACGGACTGCGGCTTCAGGCATGCGCGCATGCGTCAGGCACGCGCATGCCGCCGACGCTCACGTTGACGCTGACGCCGACGCCGACGCCGACGCTGAAAAACGCGCGGCAACGGCGGTTCGTGACACTTCGCATTTTCCGCACCTTAACTTCGCGATTAACAGGTTTATCCGATATGGATACTGCCGCAGACTGGGCTCATCATCAACACGGACATTGTCCGCGAAAGGACCCGATCATGCGAAGCTATCCGCTTAACAGCAAAGAGGCAGCAGCGCGTATCGTCGCGCTTGCGCTCACTTCGGACGGCCATGTGTGCAGTTCGGAAGAACGCGCACTCGAGAAGCTCGACATAGCCGGCGAACTCGGCCTCGCGCCGGCGCAGTTCGCGCAGATCCTGCAGACGCTGTGCGAGGACCGCTCGATCGCGCAGTTATCGTCCGCGCCACCGATGGGCCGCCTGGACACCGCGCTGCTCGCCACGCTGATCGACGAAATCGACGATCCCGCGCTGCGCCGCAAGGTCATCCGCCTATGCGTTGCGGTGACGGTCGCCGACGACTATCTCGCGGACGGCGAAATCGCGCTGCTCGCCGCGGTGTTCGATGCATGGGGACACGAACTGAAACCGGTCGCACGTCGCCACGGCTTTCCGTCGCATGTGATGCGCAATTACGAGCGCGCGCTCGCCATCACCTGAGAAGCCAGCGCATGATGCTGCCCGCGGCGCGAACGGATCGCGTGAATCTCTTCGACCACGCCGTCCGCGCGGCCGAGCGGCCGCAAGCCGCGCAGCAGCGACAACTCTTCCGCGCCCAGTTCGGCGAGCGGAAACACGCCGAGGCCGCGCGCGGCGAAGACGGCCATCAGCGCGCTGTCCTCGAACTCGCCGACGACGCGCGGCCGGATGCCGTGCGAATCGAACCAGCGATCGAGCCGCGCTCGCAACGCGGCGTGACGCGTGGGCAGTAGCACGGGCAAATCGGCAAGACAGTGCGGAAAACTCGCGCGCGCGGATTTGCGCACGATTTCCGCAGGACCGTACCAGTCGACGGGCGAGCCGACGAGCCGCTGACTCAGCACACGCAAATCGGAATTGTGCGGCGCCGGCTGACACGCGAGCACCAGATCGAGCCGATGCAGCGCGAGTTCGGACAGCAACTGCGCGGGCTCGCCCTCGTGACACAGCAGCCTGAGCGACGGCGTGCCGAGCACGGGCGCGAGAAGCGCATGCGCCGCGAGCTTTGAAATGCCATCGGACAGGCCGACCGCAAGGCGCGCGACGCCTTCGCCGCCCGCCTCTTGCATGTCGTCGAGCAGCGCCTCGCCGAGCTGAAAAATCTGCTCGGCGCGGCTGAACGCGGTCTCGCCGGCTTCGGTCATCGCGACGCCGCGGCCGGCCGGTTTCAGCAATTGCCGCCCGATGGATTTTTCGAGTTCGCGGACCTGCGCGCTGATGGTCTGAACCGCCATATCGAGCCGCTCGGCTGCGCGCGCAAAGCCGCCCTCCTTCACGACGATCCAGAAATAGTACAGATGACGGTAGTTGAGCATGGCACGGCCGATATAAATTAGCTTCGGAAAAACCGATATGTCGATCAGCTTAACACTGGTTTATCCGATCCACGCATTGGGCGATCATGATCGCTATTGCATCGCTATTCCACCGCTATTCAACCCCATTCGCCGACGAACTCATGGACACCCTGCTCACACTCGCTGCCGATCCCGCCGCATGGGTCGCGCTTCTCACGCTCGTCGTGATGGAGATCGTGCTCGGCATCGACAACCTGATCTTCATCTCGATCCTCAGCAACAAGCTGCCCGTGGCGCAGCGTGCGCGCACGCAGCGTCTCGGCATAATGCTCGCGCTCGTGCTGCGGCTCGGCCTGCTCGGCACGGTCGCATGGATCGCGCAACTGACCGCGCCCGCGATCACGCTGTTCGACCACGCGTTTTCATGGCGCGATTTGATTCTGCTTGGCGGTGGCCTGTTCCTCGTGTGGAAAGCGACGCGTGAAATGCACCATCACGTCGTGCACGCGCAGGCGGACCACGAAGACCGCAGCGCGGGCAGCACCGTTCAGTTGACCGTGGCGAGCGCCATCGGCCAGATTCTGCTGCTCGATATCGTGTTTTCAGTCGACAGCATCATCACGGCGGTCGGCATGACCGACCACTTGCCGATCATGTTCCTCGCGGTCATCAGCGCGGTCATGGCGATGCTGTTCGCCGCGCGCCCGCTGTCGCAATTCATCGACCGCAATCCGACCATCGTCACGCTCGCATTGAGCTTCCTGCTCGTGATCGGCATGACGCTGATTGCGGAAGGCTTTGGAACGCATGTGCCGAAGGCCTATATCTACGTGGCGATGGCTTTCTCCGCGTTCGTCGAGGCAGTGAACATGCTCGTGCGCCGCTCGAAGTCGAAGCGCGCTGCGGGCACCGCTCGATGAGCGTTTCCACCTCTCGTAACAAGGAGCGACACCATGAAATGCCCTGCTTGCAAAACGCCTGACCTGCTGATGACCGAGCGCCGCTCGATCGAAATCGACTACTGTCCCCAGTGCCGCGGCGTGTGGCTCGACCGCGGCGAGCTCGACAAGCTGATCGCGCAAGACGCCGCCGAAACAGCCGCGCCTGCCGCACCCGCTCACGCGCGCCCGAGCCACGACGACTATCGGGATCGCGATCGCGGGCATGTCTACGACGATCAACGCCGTTACGACGATCATCGATCGGGTTATCGGACGCACAAGAAAAAGCGCTCGATTTTCGACGTGTTCGACTTCGATTGAGCGCTTAAACCTGCGTCATACGCCTCGCGTGGCCCTGCTACTTCGCGCGCGCTTGCGGCCCGTCACCGCGCCGCGTCGCAATCGGCTCGGCCACGCTGCAGAGCAGCAGCAGACACAGCAGCGCCGTGCCGACCATATACAGAAACACGCTCGTCCAACTGAACTTGTCGAGCAGAATGCCGACGACAAGCGGGGCGCATGCGCCGCCAATCTGTCCGACACAGTTCACGATGCCGAAGGCCGTCGGATAAGTGGACTTGGTCGCGAGTCCCATCGGGTACGCGGAATAACCGGCGAAGCCGATGCCGAGCATCAGGCCCGCGAGCATCAGCGCGACGCCGAGATACGCGACGCTGTCCGGCGCGTCGATCAGCAGCAGCATCATCAGCATGGTGCCGAGCGCGCCGAGCATCATCATCGGCTTGCGGCGGCCGGCGAGCAGCCGGTCCGATATGACGCCGCCGAGCATGTTGCCGGCCACCGCGCCGATAAACGGCGCCGACGCGAGAAAGCCCATTTTTACCGACGCAAAACCCTTGACCGTGACGAGGTACGTCGGCATCCACGACATGAAGATGTTGCTGATGCCGATCATGCAGCCATAGCCGATCGCGACGCCCAGGATATTCCATGATCCGAACACCTGGCGGATCGTTTCCAGTTGCGCGACAGGCCTGGTCCGATTGAACGCATCGAGATACGGAATACGCGCGACTTCATTGCGGCGCGACGCGGTGGCGCCCCGGCCCTGGCGCGGGGTATCGTCGGCGATATAGCGCTGCTCGGCTTCCGAACAGAAGCGGTTTTCACTGGGCGAATTCGTGACGAGAACCATCCACACGACAGCAAGCACAAGGCCCGGCACCGCGAAAACATAAAAGATCTCGCGCCATCCCCACAACTGGATCACGACGATGCACACCGACGGCACGATCAGCGGCCCGAGCTTGGACGCGGCGATCCACAGGCCGGTGGCCGTGCCCTTCTCTTTCGCGGGAAACCAGCGGTTGATCACGTTCGTGCAGCCGATCCCCAACGGACCCTCGGATAACCCGAGACCGACGCGGTACGCCTGGAGCAGAAACACCGACGACGTCGTGCCCATCAGCCCGGTAAATACCGACGTGAGAATCATGAAGACCGAAAACAGAAAGCCCGTGGTCTTTTCACTGAGCCGCTTGTAAAGCAGGCCGACGGGTATCTGCACGAAACCGTACGCAAACGAAAAGAGACTCACGATGAGTCCCGCCTGCGTGTTCGTGATGCCGTATTCCTTTTTCAGGTACGGCAGCGCAAAGCCGAAATTGGCGCGGTCCGCGCAGGCAATCGCCCAGATGCAGAAGATCAGCCCCATCACGATCCAGCGGTGGCCCGTGCGCTTTTGCGCAAGCGGTGCGGCTTTTGCATCCGCGACGACACTCTCCGCATTATTCATGGCGAATCCCTCGCGAGCTTGCGTCGGGACGGGAATGCAATTGCGAGTGCAACGGCGGGTGCATCGGTAAAAAACCTGATGCAGCGAGAGGCGTCATGCAGCGGCATGTTTTCACGCTTTGTCTCCGATGTATTTAGAAATTATTAGCCGCTTCCCTTGAGGAAGCAGCCGAAGGAATGCTCCTTCCGATGCTTCGATTCTGCGGGCGGTGTCATGGGCCGTCCAATCTTTTCTCGCTATTAATTGATGCCTGGATTGAATCACCGGCGAGCGCGCCGTTACGCTTCGATCCGTGGATCAACTGATAGCGTTTTGGGATTGGACGCGATTCGTGAAAGGGCCCATCATCCGCCGACATCGCGACTGGATGCGTGCGCCGCTCGCCGCGCCGGCCGGATCGTCGACTACAACAAGGAGCGCCGCTTTGAAACCGAACATTCTGCAACTGAACCCCATTCTGATTCCCGCGATCAACGACACGCTCGCATCGCGCTACACGGTGCATCGCCTCTTCGAACAAAATGATAAGGATGCCTATATCAGCGAGCACGGCGCGTCGATCCGAGGCGTTATCACAGGCGGCCACACCGGCATTTCGAACGACCTGATCGAGCGCTTGCCCGCTCTGGAAGTGATCGCGGTCAACGGCGTGGGCACCGATGCAGTGGATCTGGCATTCGCGCGCTCCCGCGGCATTCCGGTGACAGCGACGTTCGGTGCGTTGACGGAAGATGTCGCCGACCTCGCGATCGGTCTGATGCTCGCGGTATGCCGCGAAATCTGCGCGGGCAACGAGTTCGTCAAATCGGGCAACTGGCAGAAGAATCCGCATCCGGGCGCGTTGCCGCTGTCGCGCCGCTTGAGCGGCAAGCGCGTCGGTATCGTCGGAATGGGCAAGGTTGGGCGTGCGATTGCGCAGCGCGCGAGCGCGTTCAACTGCCCGATCTCATACACGGATTTGCGCCGCATGGACGATGTGCCGCATCCGTTCGTCGCCGATCTGCTGTCCCTCGCGCGCGGTTGCGATTTTCTCGTGCTGGCCGCCGCCGCCGACAAGGCGCAAGGCATCGTCAATGCCGCCGTGCTCGATGCGCTCGGCAAGAACGGCTATCTGATCAACGTCGCGCGCGGCAAGCTCGTGGTGGAAAGCGATCTCGTGCAGGCGCTGCAAGGCGGCGTGATCGCGGGCGCGGGACTCGACGTGTTCGTCGACGAACCAAACGTGCCGCCGGCGCTCTTCGACATGGACCGCGTTGTTTTGCAGGCGCATCGCGCGAGCGCCACGGTCGAATCGCGCACCGCGATGGGCGAAATGGTGCTGGCAAGCCTCGAACAGGCGCTTGCAGGGCAGCGTCCCGAGGGCAGTCTCACGACGTGATGCAGCGACCTGACGCAGCAACGTGATGCAGCACCGGCCCGCGGCTCGCCGCGGCGTCCGGATCGGATGGGGAGCGCGCGCACCTATAATGAGCGTCGACTTCCCTTCCATGCCGATACAAGAATGCTCGATCTCGGACAAGTGCGTTGCTTCGTCGCCGCGGCGACAGAACTGAATTTCAGACGCGCCGCCGCGCTGCTGCACATGACACAGCCGCCATTGAGCAGACAGATTCAACTGCTCGAGGACAACCTCGGCGTGAAGCTGTTCGAACGCATTGGCCGCACCGTCAAGCTGACCACCGAAGGCCGCGTGTTTCTCGCCGACGCGACGCGTCTGCTCAATCTTGCCGAGCAGGCCGAAAGCACCGTACGGCGCGCGAGCAAGGGCAAGACGGGGCGCGTGCGGCTCGGCTTCACCGGCGCGGCCGGCTATGAGCTGATTCCCGAGTTGCTGGTCGCCGCCGCCGACGTGCTGCCCGAGATCGACGTCGTATTGCTCGAACTCGTTTCCGCCGCGCAGATCGAAGCGTTCGCCGCGAATGCAATCGACCTCGGCTTTCTGCGTCCGTTGCAATCGAGGCAAAAGCTCGAGTTTCTTCTCGTCGACGAAGAGCCGCTGATCGTCGCGCTGCCGAGGCGCCACGCGTTGTGCCAGTTCGAGCGGATCGAACTGAAGCAACTCGACGAGCAGCCGTTCATCATGCATTCGCCCGCGCAAGGCAAGTACTTTCACGACCGCATCATGGGCATGCTCGCGGCCGAGGGCGTGAATCTGAACATCGCGCAATACATCGATCAGACGCCCACGATTCTGTCGCTGGTTCGCGCGGGACTCGGGCTCGCGATTCTGCCCGCGTCGGCGCAACGGTTTCATTACGACAATGTCGAGTTCCGGCATATCGCCGGCAACACGATTCACGCGGAAATGAGCATGGCGTGGCGCGCGGATCAGGACAATCCCGCCGTCACCGCATTCCGCCTGATGGCCGCGGAATATTTCGCGAATGTCGCGAATGCGGCGAATTCGGCGAACGTCACGAACGCGAAGCGAGCCGCGCCGAACCCATAGCCGCTCTCCCACGACCAGGTATAGCGCTTGCGCGACGTTGCATCACTCCTTCCCCTTCCGTTACGGGACGAATGCGATGATCGTGCACCATCTCAACTGCATTTCGACCTGCCCGCTGGGCGGCCGCCTGATGGACGGACGCACGCGTTCGCTCGCCGAGCGCGGGTTGCTCACCTGCCACTGCCTGCTGGTCGAAACTTCCGCGGGGCTCGTGCTGGTCGACACCGGCTTCGGTCTGCGCGACGTCGCCGATCCGCGCTCGCGGATCAGCCGTTTTTTTCTCGGACTCGTGAGCCCGGATTTCCGCGAGGAAATGACCGCGATCCGCCAGATTCAGCGGCTCGGTTTCGATCCGCGCGACGTCACGCATATCGTGCTGAGCCATCTCGACTTCGATCATGCGGGCGGCCTCGACGACTTTCCGCACGCCACCGTGCACCTGTTGCGCGTCGAGCGCGATTACGCGTTCGAGCAAAGAACGTGGATGGACCGGCAGCGGTTTCGTCCGCAGCAGTGGTCGACGTCCGCGAAATGGCGCGTGTATCAGGCAAGCGAAGGCGAAACGTGGAATGGCTTTTCGCGCGTGCAGCAATTCGACGGACTGCCGCCCGAATTGCTCGTCGTGCCGTTGCGCGGACACACGTTCGGTCATGCGGGCATCGCCGTAAATACGACGGGCGACCGGTGGCTGTTCAACGCGGCCGACGCCTATTTCCATCACGCCGAAATGCATGCAAAACCGCATTGCACGCCGGGGCTGCGCTTTTATCAGTGGATGCTCGAAAAAGATCGCGCGGCGCGCTTCGATAATCAAAGCCGGTTGCGCGACCTCGCATTGACGAGCCAGGCGGTGAGCGTGTTTTGCAGTCACGACGTGACCGAGTTCGAACGGCTCGCGAAGCGTCCCGCGAACATGCCGGCGCGCCGGGCCGTCGACACCACTGCCGCCCCGCACGCGGCCTGGTCGTCCGACAATCGCACGGCCTAGCGCCGTCAACAAAAGAACAGACAACAACGAAGAAGCCGGCGCGCCAGCCACCGCGCCTGCGATGAAATCCAGTATGCTGAGCGCTTCAGCCGCCCGGCTCGAATGGATGTCGTCCTTCGCCCTTCTTCGTCATGAATCTTTCCTTTGAAGTCCTTCAGGTGCTTGACGCCGTCGATCGAACCGGCACCTTCGCGAGCGCCGCGGAAACGCTGCATAAGGTGCCGTCGTCGCTCACGTATCTGGTGCAGAAGCTCGAGCTCGATCTCGGCGTCAAGCTGTTCGATCGCAGTGGCCGGCGCGCCACGCTCACGCATGCGGGGCGCGTGGTCGTCGAGGAAGGCCGCCGTTTGCTGGCCGCAGCAGAAGATCTGGAATGCAAGGCGAAGCGCATCGAGCAAGGCTGGGAGTCCGACCTGTACGTCGCCGTCGACGAGATCATTCCGTTCGCGCTGCTGTGGGATCACGTCGGCGAGTTTTATAAGCTCAAGCTCGACACGCGCCTGAATCTGTCGACGGAAGTGCTGGGCGGGTCGTGGGACGCGCTGCTCACGCGCCGCGCGGATCTGATTGTCGGCGCCGCGGGCGATCCGCCGCCGATTCCGAATCTCGTCGCAAAGCCGATCGGCTCATTGCGGCACGTATTCGTGGTCGCGCCCGATCATCCGCTCGCAAGCATGCCCGGACCGCTGACGCTCGACGTGGTCGCGCGCTATCGCGCGGTGGCGATCGGCGATACGTCGCGCAAACTCGCGCCGCGCACCATCGCGCTTGCCGACAATCAGGAAGTGCTGACCGTGCCGACGCTCGGAACCAAGCTCGCCGCGCAGTTGCGCGGGCTCGCTGCCGGCACGATCCCCGAATGCCTCGCCGTCGAGGCGCTCAGGAACGGCGACCTGGTGCAGAAAGAAGTGCTCGGCATGCGCGAGATCACGCATTTTTATCTGGCATGGCGCGACGACGAGACGGGCAAGGCGCTGCGCTGGTGGGTCGAGCGCCTCGATCATCCCGACCTGGTCGACCAGGCCGTGCAACGGCAAATGCTCGACATGCAGATCAGTCCGCCGTGATGCAGACGCACCCGTGACTCAGGCGTGACTCGGGCATAACCCAGGCCGCTCAAAGCCAATGCCGCGCGCCGGCTAGCATCCTTCGCTCACTCTCGGCTGCCGCGAATGCCTGACAGGCGGCACACGCGCCTCGCCTTCGCTGTGCGCGCATTGCGGCACCATCGCGGCCGAAGCCCTCGCGGTTTCGAGCAGTTGCAGCGCCGCCCGGAAATCGTCGAAATCGAGCCCCTGCGTGAGTTTCGCGCACGCCGATTGGATCAGGCGCACCGCATCGGCAGCACGCCCTTGCGCGCACCACAGGCGGCCGAGACTGGTGGCCGCGCGCAACTGCAACGAAGCGCAGCCTTGCGCGAGCGATTCCTCCATTGCCGCCGTCAGGCACGCGTTCGCATCCATCGCGGCGCTGCCAATTGAAAACACATTGGCATCCTGAAGCAGCAACTCGCCCTGCACGCGCCGCAGTTCGACCACATACCAATGGTCGCCGCTTTCGTCGCATTGGGCTAGCGCGCGCGTCACCGCGGCGATGGCTTCCTCGCGCCGTCCCGCGCGGCCCAATGCCAACGCGTACTGCGCGACCAGCATCGCGCGTTGCGCGGCGTATTCGAGCGCGTCGAGTTCGTCGAGCGCCGCGCGAAATGCCTGGAGACGTGCGGGGCTCACGTCGTCGAACGAACGGAGGTACTCGTGGAAACAGCGCGCGCACGCTTGAGAGACACCGAGGCCCGTGCGCGCCGATACATCGCGCAGCAACGCGATGGCGTCTGCGGCCCGCTCGCGTTGATCCGACAGCAACGCGAGCGGAATCTCCGCTTCGACGAGCACGTAGCAGGTGACGATCGCCTGGTCTTCCGCGCACGCGCTCGCGACGCAGGCTTGCGCCAAATCCAACGCCTCTTCGCGCGCGCCCTGAAACCACAGCAGCCGTGCAAGCGTCGCGCGGCCGACCACGCCCTGATCGATGGATTGACCGAGCGGCAAACCGTGCTGCAGCGTATCCGCTTGCAGCAGAAAGCGTTCGAGCGACGCGCGCGCCTGCTGCTGATTGCCCGCGTAGTGCCACGCTATGCCGAGAAGCCGCGCGGCGAGAATGCCGTTGCTCGTGTCGCCGGTCTGCGCCGCGAGCGAGGCAAACCGATGCGCGAACGCCAGCGCATTGCGCGCCGCGCCCGACGACTGGCTCGCGTTCCACATGCCCCACAACGCGCGCGCTTCGAACGCGCGGTCGGCAAGCGCGATGGCGAGCGCCAGCACCTCGGCCCAGACCGCGAGCGTTTCGCGGTTCGGTCCATTGACGTAGACAAGCGCCGCACCGAGCGCCGCGAGCAGTTGCATGCGCACCCGCAGATGCCGGGTCGATCCCGACGCACCATGCGTATGCGCGACGCTTTCCAGCGCGCGGCGCGCCCACGCGCAGCATTCGTCCACCAGCGAAAGCTCGTACAACAACGCGACCACCTTGACCGCGAGTTTTTCCGCGAGCGCGTCGTCGCCTTTTGACGAAAGCGCCCAGCCGAGCGCCGCGCGCAGATCGTCGAGCCAGCCGCGCATGCGCGCATGCCAGCGGTCGGCGTCGGCATCGGCATCGCCTTCCGACAAGCGCGCTTCTGCCGACATATGACGCTCGAGCAAGCCGGTGAAATAGCGCGCGTGATTGAGCGTGACCGCGCGCCGCTCGCCGTTGTCGTCGAGCTTTTGCAGCGCGTACGCACGCGTGGTTTCGAGCAGCCGATAGCTCGCCTTGCCGCGCTCCACGCGCGCGACCACCAGCGACTTTTCGACGAGCCCTGAAACCGCCGCGATCACCGCGGCTTGCTGCAAGCCAGAGTCCGCGGCGACGGCGATGGCCGCGTCGATCGAAAAACTGTTGACGAAGATGCCGAGCCTGCGCAGCGTCGCGCGCTCCGCGTCGTCGAGCAGGCCGTGACTCCAGTCGAGCGTGGCCTTCAAGGTCTGATGCCGCGGCAGCGCCGTGCGGTTGCCGCCCGTCAGCATGTCGAAGCGGTCATCGAGATGATCCGCGAGTGTTTCGATGCCGAGCGTCGCCGCGCGCGCGGCCGCAAGTTCGATCGCAAGCGGTATGCCGTCGAGCCGGCGGCATACGGTGCCGGTCAGTTGAATGCTGCGTTCGTCGGACGAAAAACGCGCGTCCATCGCACGGGCGCGCGACAGGAACAACTGCACGGCGCTGCGCTCGAGTACCTGCTGGCTTTGATCGTCGTGCGCGGGGACATCGAGCGACGCGACCCAGTACAAGTGCTCTTGCGCGAGGCGCAGCGGCTCGCGGCTCGTGGTCAGCACGCGTACGCCCGGACCCGCATTCAGCAGCGCGTCGGCGAGTTCGGCGGCCGGGCCGAGCACATGCTCGCAATTGTCGATCACGCACAGCACGCGCCGCTCGCCCCACTCGCTGCTGACCCGCGTGAGCGTGAGCGGACCGCTCGCCTTGCTGACGCCGACGCTCGCGGCGAACATCGCGAGCACGCTGTTCGCGTCCGACGTCGATGCAAGCGGGATCAGATAGACGCCGTCCGGATACGCGTCGAGCAGGCGGCGCGCGACTTCGACCGCAAGACGCGTCTTGCCGATGCCGCCCGCGCCGAGCAGCGTGACGTGACGCGCCGATGCGAGCGCGTGCGCGACGTCGCGCAGCGCGTCGTCGCGGCCGATCAGCGGCGAGAAGCTCGCGGGCAGATTGTGCGGGATGTGGGCGGCCGCGCTCTGGCGGTCGTTGGCCGCCTGCAGCTCGCGGCCGAAACCGCTCAACGTTACGCCGCTCGCGTGCTGCACCGGCGATTGCCGCGCGACGAGCCGGTAGCCGCGGCCCGAGACGGTCTGTATGAGTCCGCGGCTCTCGCCAAGCACCTTGCGCAGCGCGGACATATGAACCTGCAGATTATTTTCTTCGACGATGGTGTCGGGCCACACTTCCTTCAACATGTCGTTCTTCGACACCAGTTCGCCTTTTGCGGCGATCAGGACGGCGAGCATGTCGAATGCGCGGCTGCCGATGCGCACGGGTTGTCCGTCGAGAAGCAGTTCCCGACTGGTCAGGTCCACCTGAAGCGGGCCGATGCGGATCATGAGGCGGTATCCAGAGCACGAGGGATGAAGATGCTGCCGGGCAATGGCTACCCGGCGATGAGTCCCCGAAGTCTAGACCAACAGTAATCACGCATGCGCGGAAAAAACTGAACCTATCGTTCAAAATTTTTGTACTGAACGAGCGGATGCTGAAGCTCGACCACCGACGCGAGAATCATCGCCGCGGCGTTGACCGGCACCGCGCTGCGCACTCTCGGCTTATAGATCATGTCGTTCCGGCGGATCGTCGCGCCGCTCAGCGCGCAGCGTCCCTTCAGTCGCGCGCGGCAACTGATCCACACCTGGTCCGCGTAACGGCACAGCGTCGCGTCCTGCCAGAGGACCGCAATCGACGTCTCCGACAGGCGCTCGATCACTTCGACCTGCCGATGCCGCGACGGCCCGTTGGCGGCCTCGCGCGTGAGCGGCAGCACGCGATACGGCTCGCCTTCGGCGTCGCCGCGATAGCCGGCGAGGAGCCGCTCGATCACGTGATTCCAGATGGGCGCGCTGGTGCCGTCGTGCGCGTAGTCGTGCTCATGTTCAGGTTCATGCTCGCACTCGTCGCGCGCTGCACGGCATTCGTCACGATGCACGCCCGCTTCGTGCCTGGCTGCATTCGTGCATTGCTTGGCGGGGGATTCGATGTGCATCGCGATTCTCCTCGAGTGTTGACTATGCGCCGGTGGTCCACGTTGCAGGCGGCTCGCCTCGCAACGTCGGCTGCTTCAGTGGCCGCATCAGTGGCCAGGCGCGGCCTCGTAGTTGACCGGCACCCAGTCGTACGTGCCGCCGTTTTTTCGAATATGCCCGAGGCCTGGAAACGCGATATGCGCGGCGCCGATCAGGTAGCGCCGATCCGCGGCGAGTTCGAGCGCGCTGCGGCGCGAGCGTTGTGCAGCGGCGGCGTCGGTGTCGTATTCGACCGAGGCTGTCGGGTTCTGCAACTGGATCGCGGCCACATGCACGATGTCGCCCCACACGAGCAGATGCTCCGTGCCGCTCTCGATCAGATAACCGGTGTGGCCAGGCGTGTGGCCAGGCAACGCGATGGCGCGGATGCCTGCGTCGAGTTCGACATCGCTATCGACGTCGACATCGAACGGTTTGAAGCGGCCCGCCGCGATATACGGCGCGACGCTTGCGCTCGCCGCGTCGAAGAAGGTGCTCAGAAAAGCCGGCGCTTTCGCTTTGTTGGCCGGATTCAACCAGTAGTCGGCTTCGGCCCGGCTTGCCCGCACGAGCGCGTTCGGAAACGCCATCGTGCCGCTGCTCGCACTGTTGATCACGATCCCGCCCACATGATCCTTGTGCAGATGCGTGAGCAACACTTCGTCGATCTGTTCGGGCCGATACCCGGCCGCGCGCAGATTCCCGAGCAACTTGCCGCAGCAATCGCCGTACAGCACCCCCGCGCCGGTGTCGATCAGGATCAGCTTCGAACCCGTGTTGATCAGAAACGCGTTGATCGAGCCTTGCACCGGCGCGCTCAGAAAATCGCGTTCGAGGTCGCGCGCGATCTCCGCCTTCGACACGTCTTCAATCACAGTGTCGATGGGAAACGGATGCGTGCCGTCGAGCAGCGCCGTGACTTCTAACTTGCCGAGCATGAGCCGGTAAAAGCCCGGCCCTTGTGTCTTGACTTGCGGCGCGGCCGCGAACGCCGCACTGCATAAAAAGCTCGCGGCCATGCCCAAAATCATCATGCAACGCGCGGCCGCATGCAAAGTCCAGCTACGTTGAAACGACTTCATCTTCTGCTCCGTCAGGAATGAGCCGCGACTTTCGCGGGCTGGCTGAGATACGCATGAATCTGTGCGACGACCGCCGCGCCGTCGCCGACCGCCGCGGCCACGCGTTTCGCCGAATCCGAGCGCACGTCGCCGACCGCGAACATGCCCGGCACGCTCGTTTCGAGCGGATAGCGCAGGCCCGCCGCGGAGCCGCCCGCGTCGCTTCTTGCGATTCCTGTCACGACGAAGCCGCGATTGTCGAGTTCGACGCCGCTCGCCGTGAGCCAATCGGTTTTCGGGTCCGCGCCGATAAAGAGAAACAGATGCCGCGTGGCCACGACTTCTTCGTCGCCGCTCGCTTCGTGACGCACGCGCACTTGAGTGAGGCCCGCTTCGTCGCCTTCGAGCTCGCTCAACGTGCAGCCTGTGCACAACGACACGTTGGGCAGCGAACCGATCCGGTCGATCAGATACTTCGACATGCTCGCGTTGAGATCGCGGCCGCGAATCAGCATGCGGATGCTGCGCGCGAAGTTGGCGAGAAACACCACGGCCTGCCCCGCCGAATTGCCGCCGCCGATCAGCACGATGTCCTGCCCCTTGACGAGCTTCGCTTCGATCGTCGATGCCCAGTAGTAGGTGCCGCGTCCCTCGAAACGCTCGAAGCCGGGCACCGTCGGCTTGCGATACGCGGCGCCGCTCGCCACCACGACCGTGCGCGCACTGATGCGCTGGCCGTCGACGAGCGTCAGCGCGAACATGCCGTCATCGCGGCGCACCTCCGTGACCTTGCCGGGAATCGCGAGATGCGCGCCGAACTTGAGCGCCTGCTGGAACGCGCGCGCGGCGAGCGCCTGACCCGAGATGCCGGTGGGAAAGCCGAGATAGTTTTCGATGCGCGAGCTCGCGCCCGCCTGGCCGCCAGGCGCACGCTGATCGAACACGGCGACGGACAGTCCCTCGGTCGCCGCATACACAGACGCGGCGAGTCCGGCCGGACCCGCGCCGACAATCGCGACGTCGTAGCGATGCGACTGCTCGAAGGTCGGCACGAGTCCGAGGCACGACGCGAGTTGCGCTTCATCGGGCGCGCGCAGCACATGTCCGTTCGGGCAGAACACCAGCGGAAAATCGCCGGGGCCGGTCGTCATGCCGCCGAGCAGCGCGACCGCCTCCGGGTCCGAGCGCGCGTCGATCACGGTCGCCGGATAGGCATTGCGGCGCAGGAAGCCTTGCAGGCCGACGAGCCGCGCATCGTCGCCATTGCCGACGATGATCGGCCCGAGGCCCTGCTCGATCAGTCCGAGCCGCCGCAAGATCAGCGCACGCATGATGTGCTCGCCGAGTTGCGCATCGGCGACGATCAGTGCGCGCAGGTGCTCGGGTTCGATCACGAGCGTCTCGGCGTCCGTCAGCGCGAGACCGTCGATCAGCGCCGGCTTGCCGGACAGTTGCGCCATCTCCGCCATGAAATGCCCGTCGTCGTGTTCGGTGACGAGCGTCGAGCGGCCGAAGCTGTCGCGCGAAAAAATCCGCACGCGTCCATGCAGCAGCACGAAGAGTCCGAGCGCGACTTCGCCCGTCTTGAAGATGAGTTCGCCGGCCTTGAAGCTCATCGGCCGCGCAAAGCGCCGCACGCTCTGAATCTCCGCCGCCGACAGACGCGGAAACATTTGATGTTGCCGGTATTCGAGCGATGAATAAGGAAACTCGAGCTCCGACGGTTGCGAGGCGTCGAGCGAAAAACCGGAAGTGCTCATTGCGATGACCTTTGTATGCGTGACCCGTTGCCGCTCTCTTCTTCTCTCTTACCTACCAGCCGAACTTCAGCTCGGCGCCGACATAGTCGGCATTGCGCGCGCCGAGTTCGCGCAGCGACGGTCCCACCTGAAAATGCACGGCTTCGAGCGCCGCCGCGAGATTCGCGGTGACGGCCCAGTCGGCGCGCAGTTGCGTATAGAAACCGGTCCATCGGCTGCCGCGTCCCGCCGTGCCCGGCACGACCGCGGAGCCTTGCTGATAGACCGCGTCGGCGGTCGTCTCGCGCCATTGCAGACCGACGCCCGCGAGCAGCGAGAGCTTGCTGGTCGGCTTGACGACGAGCGAGGGCTTCACGTGGATCAGGTTCGCGTAGCCGGTGTAGCCGGCGAGCGCGAAGTAATAACCGTTCGGAAACAGCGGATTGAAGGTGCCGACGCGGCCGTCGCCCGGATGGTTGTCGCCCGATGCCGCATCGACCTGGATGCCGACGCGCGGCGTCCACGGCGCGGACGCGAACGTGTAGCCGGCGAGCGAACCGACCGCCCATGCGCCGATCGTCTTCGTGCCCACATGCCCTGACTGATACATGCCCTCGACGTCCCAGTCGACGTGACCGAGCTTGCCCGCATAGCGCGCGTCGAACACGTCGCGATGCTCGTCGCCGGTCGCGTCGAGAAAGCGCGCGTTGCTGCGGTTGTAGCGCGAGTAATACGCGGACACGTCGCCGGGACCGACGCCCTGGCGCTCCACGCGCACGCCGCTGAACGTGAGATGCCGGTTCGACACATCGTCGAAATCGCTGTTGTCGCGGTACTGGACCGGCTGCGTCGCGTAGGCGATCCAGCGCCACGGACCGGTCTCGTAGTCGGCCCAGATCGCGTCATACGCCTGGCGCACGTTCGGGCCGTCGCGCACGGAGATGAAGCGCTGCAAGTCGAACGCCATCTCCTGGCGGCCGACGCGGAACTTGATCACGCCAGGCCCGAGCGGCTCCACGATGGCGACAAACGCCTGACGCAAGTCGAGCGGATTCTTGTCGACTGGCGAGACCGTGTTCTTGCCGTAGGGATGCGCGTCCTCCAACTGCGTGAAGATCTGCACGTGAGGACCGAGGCGCACGTCCGCATGCACTTCGAGGCGTTGCAGCAGATACGTGTCGGCATGCCCCGAGCCGAGACCGAAGAGCGGCGCGTCGTTGGTTTCGAGCCGCTCGCGCAGCACCACGCCGAGCGACACGTACGCGTCGGGATTGCCGAACAGCGGGATGTATTTCAGCGAATCGAACGGACGCTTCGGGACGCACGGATTCGCGAGCGCCGACCAGTTTTCCTGCCAGCGGTTGAACATCACGGCTGGGCGCGTGCACGACGTGCTGGTGGCGGGAGCGCTGACGAGGGCTGTGTCGTCGGCGCTGCCGAGGGCGGTGTTGGTGGCGCTCGCCGTATTCGCGGCGCTGCCCGATGCGCTCTCCACGGCAAAAGCCGGCGTTGCGGCAGTCAGACCCGTCGCCAGTCCCGTCGTCACGCTCGTGGCGAAAAGCCACGCGCGCAGCGCGGTACGGCGCGCCGTTCGAGCACGCGCCGTCGCCTCCACCTTGCGTGAACTCGCCGCCGCCGACGTTGCGTGCATCGTCTGCGTCATCTGCATCGCGGTCGCTTTAGCGGCCATCGTGTACTTCGGCGATATATCCGCCCGGGAATTCGAGCATCGCGGTCTTGCCCGCCGCGCTGCCATTGGACGCGTACGGCGCATACAGCACCTTCGCGCCGGCCGCTTGCGCGCGTTGCAGCGTCTGCGCGACATCGTCGACGGCATAGCCGGTGGTGTCGCGGCCAAACGGGAACGGCAGCTTGCCGTCGGTGACGAACACGACCATACGGCCAAAGCCCGAAGCGATGCGAATCTCGCGGATCGTTTCGCCCGGACGGCCGATCACGCCGCCATCGGCGCGCGGATTATCCGACAGCACCTTGCCGTGCGAAAAGTGCAGCCAGCGGCGCACGAAGTTGTCGGCCTCGTAGCGCGACACGTACACGCGGTTATCCGGCACGCTTTGCAGCGGCGCATAGTTGGGCGCCTTGGTGTGCCAGTAGAGCTGCATCGTCAGACCGCCCGGCCACTGGATGATCGCGTCCTTGCCGATCGGATCGTCGAAGCTGTCGACGAGCACGTCCGCGCCCGCCGCGCGCGCGGCCTTCACGGCCTGATCGATATTGGTAACGAGGTAGCCGGTGCGTTCATTGCCGAACGGATACGGCACCGGCGTTTCGAAGCCGAACACCGACAGCATGCCCACCGGCGTCTGCACATATTGCGAAGCGGTGCGGCTCGGCGTCGGCGTGACGGTGAAGACCGCGCGCGGCGACGCCTTGCCGCCGAACGTCGCGATGAAGCTGTTGACGAACGCGTCGAGATCCGCCGAAGCGACATACACGTGCGTCGTGTCGTATTGAGGACCGACCGACACATCGGGATGACGCGCGGCAAGCGCAGTCTTCGCGCTCGCGACTTCGGGCGGACCGGCATCGGCGAAAGCGGACGTGAACGGCGTGAGGCCGGTCAGGCCGATGAGCAGCGCGGCGGACACCACCGCGAGAGGACGAAAACGCTGGAGCGAATGGAGCATATGCATGACCTGATCGTGTTGGAAAAATGCGTGTGCAATGGAGCGGAGGAATCGCTGCACTAACGTGGGAATCAACTGCGCACTAACTTGGAATCAACCGCCCTCTTTCGCGGCGCCCGGCGCGAGCGGTTTTTGCGCGGCGCCATCCGCTGCGGGCGGCGCGCTTTGGACCGCCGCGCTCGGCGTGAAGAGCTGGCCCTTCACGACAGGGATCGCGTGTTCGCCGAGCACCATGCCGAGCAGGCCGGCGAGCGCGATCAACGGCGGTGCCGGCGACTGCACCTTGAGCAGCCAGTAGAGCAGTCCGACGCCGAAGCCGACGCCCAATGAAATGATGTAGCCCATGTCAATCTCCTATCGGGGCCATGCTCAGTTCGGCCATTCCGAACCGAGCACCAGCCCGCAAAAATTCAGACGCCGGTAGTTCGGGTCCCACCGGTCCAGTACGTCGGCGTTCACGGTGCCGAACGTCGTATGCGGACGAAACTCCATGCCGCGCGCGTATTCCTCGAGAATCCGCTTCTTGAAGCCGGCTTCCCGCGGACACGCCTCGACGATTTCGTCGCGCTGCTGCGGGGCGAATTCGTCGTAGCACGCGCCGCGCACATCCATCTGCACGCCCGCGGCAAGCAACGCGGCGAGCGGCGCGACATGCTCGGGAATGCCCGGCGTCGTATGCAGCGCGACCGCCAGCCAGACTTCGTCGATCGCACTCGCCGCGGCCTTGTGCTCGCGCATGAAGTCGCGCGCCGCGTTCGCGCTATCGACCTCGTAGCGGCACGACGATCCGCGATGCACGATATTCAGGCCCACGTTATGAAACATCGCGCCCACGTACAGCAGTTCGATGTCGAACACCAGGTTCTCGCGATAGCCGGTCAACGCGCCGAATAAAAACGCCCGCTGCGCGTGATGGAACATCAGCGCCGATTCCGTCGCGCGGACCCGTTCGGTCGCCCCGCGAGCCATCGCACTGTCCGGCATCGCGATGCCCGCTATGGTCCTGTTCATCTCATCTCCTCCACGTAGCGCATCGCGCGGGCCTCCGCGCGGGCCTCTTCATCGGGCCGTAGTCCTCGCGCGATTCCTGCGAACACGCGAAAGGCTGCCATCGGCAGGCCATCGACCGAGCCTTGAACAGCGTAACGATTGCCGCCGATAAAAGCCTTGGCGCAAACTTAAAAAGCCTGAAGCGGAAACGGCTTGGTTTAAGCGCAAACGCAAGCGCACACCCGCGCTCACAGCGCGAGTTCGTGAAAGCGCCGCACGCCGTCGCGAATCCATTGCAGCAAGCCGCCGCTGCCCGCATCGGCATTCGCGGACGGCGCGAGCAGCATCTTTTCGCTTTCGTGATGGACGGAAAGCAGCCGGCACATTTCGCGCGCCACATCCGGCCGCCGCGCGAGGATCGGTGTCAGCGCGTCCTTGTCGAGCCGGAACACCGTGGCCCGCGTCAGTGCGCGCACGATCACGCCGGTTCTGACACCGGCGAGTATTCCGGACTGGCCGACCGAGTCGCCTGGCGCGAGCCTGCGCAACTCGACCTCGACGCCCTCTTTCGTCACGACCGCTTTCGCGACGCCGCGCGCGAGAATATGCAACTCGTGGCCGCCCTCGTCGGCGGCGCTGTAGATGGTGTCGTCGGCGTCGAACTCGTGCGGCGTCAATTGCGCGGCAAGCTCGGCGATTTCATCGTCGTCGAGCGTCTGGAAGATCAGCACGTTGCGCAGCAGTCTTTGCTTTTCGTCGGCGGGCTCGCCTGTGGGTTCGGCCACCGACAACGGCCGCAACACCACACCGCGCGATAGCAGATGCCGGTGCGCGAGGTCGTAAAGGTCGTTGCGCACGCCGATCTTCTTTGTCCACGCGTCGACATAGCAGACGATCTCGTACTCGATCGCGTCGTTGGTCGCGCGCTTCACGCTCACCAGCGGCTTGGGCTCGGTCAGCACTTCCGGCGAACTCGCCGCGGCGTGCATCAGCGCCTGCAAAACCGTCGCGGGACGAACCGACGGCTTGACCGGCAGCACCACGCTCACGCCGTGCGTGTGCATCGGCTGATTCGCATTGACGATGTTCGTGCGTGCCGCCACGCTATTCGGAATCACGACGATGTTGCCCTGCGAGTTGAGCAGGCTCGTCGCGCGCCAGTTGCTCTCCACGACCCGGCCTTCCACTTCGCCGATGGTGATCCAGTCGCCGATGCGAAACGGCTGCGTCGCATTGAGCACGATGCCGGAGAACACGTCGTTCAGCGTGCTCTGGATCGCGAGACCCAGCACCACCGCGACCGCTCCCGAAGTGGCGAGCAGCCCGCGCACCGGCAGTTGCAGCACGAACGCAATCGCGCCGACGGCGGCCGCGAGAAACACCAGCGCGCCGAGCACGTCCTGAAAGAGACGCTCCTTGTGCCACGTGTCGGGCAACACCATCCGGTCGAGCACGACGGTGACAAGCCGCGCGCCTTGCAGCCACCAGACGACCTCGAGAATCTGTGCGAGCAGATGGCGCACCGGTTCCGCGGACCACGGCGCCTCGCGCAGCGGATTCATCCCGTGGCTAAACAGCACGTAGCTCGACAGGCCGAACATCAGCGCGCGCAACGCGAGCCGCGCCTGCTCGCTGCGCCGGCCCATGAAGCGCCACGCGAGGAAGTCGAGAACCAGAATGCCGAGCCCATAGAGCACGCCATCGGTCAGAGTCGGCATGAGGGTTCCCGCTTGCGACGATGTATTAAAGAGCCGGGCGCAACATGAAGTGCCTGGTGCGTGTGGCGCGCGTCAGAACGCGAAGCAACTGCAGCCGAGCGCGCCCCAGAAGCCGTTCGAATCGCTGACCGGCACGTTCTTGCGCCACGCCCAGCCGTGCGCATGCGCGTGCACGCCGCACAGATTCACGCAGCCGTCCACACAGGCAACGGCGGTCGGCTTATAACGGCTGTAGCCGCCGAACTCGGCGACCGGCGACCACGACGGGCTCACCGGCAGGTCGGGCGGTGCGAGCGGCGCGAACTCGTCGGCCGCATAGACGACCTTGCCGCCCACCACCGTCATCACCGATTCGAGGTACTTGATGCTGGTTTCGTCGACGCTGAAATAGTCGTCGCTCAGCACCGCGAAGTCCGCGAAGTGGCCCGGCATGAGTGCGCCCTTGCGGTCGTCCTCGTTCGAGAACCACGCGCTGCCCACCGTGTAGCGGCGCAGTGCTTCCATGCGGTCGAGCTTGTTCGCGCTCGAATACATCGCCGTGCCGCCGACCGTCTTGCCCGACACCATCCAGTAAAGCGACACGAACGGATTGAAACTGGCGACGCGCGTCGCGTCCGTGCCCGCGCCGACCGGCAGACCCGCGTCGAGCATCTGGCGGATCGGCGGCGTGTGCTTGACCGCTTCTTCGCCGTACTGCTGGATGAAGTACTCGCCCTGATACGCCATCCGATGCTGAATGGCGATGCCGCCGCCGAGCGCGCGCACCCGCTCGATGTTCTTCTGCGTGATCGTTTCGCAATGGTCGAAGAACCAGCGCAGGCCGTTAAACGGAATGTCGGCGTTCACGCGCTCGAACACATTCAGGAAGCGCTCGATCGACTCGTTATACGTGGCATGCAGACGGAACGGCCAGCGGTTCGCGACCAGCAGTCTCACCACCGCCTCGAGTTCGACTTCGAGCGTGTCGGGCAAATCGGGCCGCGGCTCCAGGAAGTCTTCGAAGTCGGCTGCGGAAAACACCAGCATTTCGCCGGCGCCGTTCACGCGCAGGAAGTCGTCGCCTTCGCCGGGCTTCGTCATCTTCACCCACTTCGCAAAGTCCTCGATCTCTTTCTTCGCGTTCTGCGTGAAGAGGTTGTAGGCGATGCGCACGGTCAGTTCATTGCGCCTGGCCATCTCCATGATGACCGCGTAGTCGTCGGGATAGGCCTGATAGCCGCCGCCCGCATCGATCGCGCTCGTCACGCCGAGGCGGTTCAGTTCGCGCATGAAGTGGCGCGTCGAATTGCGCTGGTCTTCCAGCGCGAGCTTCGGACCCTTCGCGAGCGTCGCATACAGCAGCCCGGCGTTGGGCCGTGCGATCAGCATGCCGGTCGGATTGCCGCGCTTGTCGCGTTGAATCTCGCCGCCCGGCGGATTGGGCGTGTCCTTCGTGTAGCCGACCGCGCGCAGCGCCGCCGCATTCAGCAGCGCGCTGTCGTACAGATGCAGGATGAACACGGGCGTATCCGGCGCGATCGCGTTGATTTCCTCGAGCGTCGGGCCGCGCCGCTCGGCGAACTGGAATTCGTTCCAGCCGCCGACCACGCGAACCCACTGCGGCGCCGGCGTGCGCGCGACCTGCTTGCGCAGCATGTCGAGTGCATCGGCGAGCGACGGCACGCCGTCCCAACGCAACTCCATGTTGAAGTTCAGACCGCCGCGAATGATGTGCAGATGCGAATCGTTGAGACCCGGAATGACCGTGCGGCCTTTCAGATCGACATGGCGGGTGGCGTCGTTCACGTGACGCATCACGGCATCGCGCGAACCTGCGGCGATCACACGGCCGTTCGCGACGGCAAGCGAATCCGCGAACGAACGCTTGTCGTCCTGCGTCGCGATTTTGCCGTTGAAGAAAACGACTTCGGCCGGGGTGAATCCGGTTGACGGGTCCTGGGACATGACGGGCTCCAGTGGGAAAGGACAGGCAGACTGGGATGAGTGCGGGGCTCGCACTCATGGCGAGTCGAACTGGGAGGCAGTCTATCGGCGGGGTTTTGCCGAGTCCTTGTGCAAGCCCTTAATAGTTCTTAAAAGAACTGTCCGGCGAGGCGTGGCGAGACGGTGATGCGCCTCAGAACTTTTCATCTTTTTTGCAGGACTTTTTGCGGGCGGCGTTTTTACACTGGCAGCGCGGTAAACCGAATGCTTCGACACGTTCGACCCGCTGCTCACTCGCCTTTAAAAAGGAATCGCCATGAAAGACATCAAAGAGGCCGCAGCGCATCGCGCGGCGCCGCTGAAGACGCCGACCCGCCTCAGCGAAGACGCGACGCGCGACATCGCCGCCGCGTTGACCACGCTGCTCGCCGACGTGTTCGCGCTCTATCTGAAGACGAAGAACTTCCACTGGCATATGTCCGGCCCGTACTTCCGCGACTATCACCTGCTGCTCGACGAACAGTCGGACCAGATCTACGCGACCACCGATCCCATCGCGGAGCGCGCGCGCAAGATCGGCGGAAAGACGCTGCGCTCGGCGGGACACATCACGAAGCTGCAGCGCATCGCCGATAACGACGCGGACTTCGTCACGCCCGACGACATGCTCGCCGAGTTGCGCGAGGACAACCTGGCGCTTGCCGGCTATATGCGCGAAACGCATTCGCTGTGCGACGAATATGGCGATGTCGCGACGGCAAGCCTGCTCGAAAACTGGATCGACGAAGCCGAACAGCGCGTGTGGTTCCTGTTCGAGTCGGGACGGCATGCGTGATGAGGCGCGGCGGGCGACACGGGCTTAACGACACGCGCTTAACAACACGAGGTTAACAACACGAGGTTAACAACACGAGGTTAACAACAATTAAGCAATCTGAAGTACGGCGACTATGCGCGCCCGTAGCATTGAAAGCGGCACACAACAACGTCACAGGTACGGAGAATAATTTGGCTAACTCATCCGCAGTTCCATCGGCAAATCGCCGCCAGTTGCTCGCAGCGGGCGCAAGCGCGGCCGTTGCCGCGTTTGCCGCGCCCGGCGCCGCGATGGCCGCGGCATCGGCCGGCGGCGCGAGCCATGCGGCCAACTCATCTCACTCACATCACGGAGAGCGACACAGCATGAACACGGTCACGACGAAAGACGGCACGCGGATTTTTTTCAAGGACTGGGGCACCGGTAAGCCCGTCGTGTTCTCGCACGGCTGGCCGCTCGACGCGGACGCCTGGGACCCGCAGATGCTGTTCCTCGTGCAGAAGGGTTATCGCGTGATCGCTCATGACCGCCGCGGCCACGGCCGTTCGGACCAGCCGTCGCATGGCAACGACATGGACACCTACGCGGACGATCTCGCCGCGGTGATCGACGCGCTCGATCTGAAGGAAGCGACGCTCGTCGGCCATTCGACGGGCGGCGGCGAAATCGCTCACTATATTGGCCGCCACGGCAGCGCGCGCGTCGCGAAGGCCGTGCTGATCGGCGCGGTGCCGCCGATCATGGTCAAGACCGAAGCGCATCCGAACGGCCTGCCGATGTCCGTGTTCGACGGCATTCGCGCGAACGTGGCGGCGAACCGCTCGCAGTTCTACAAGGACCTCGCGGTGCCCTTCTATGGCTTCAACCGGCCGAACGCGAAAGTGTCGCAAGGCCTGATCGACGAGTTCTGGCGCGAAGGCATGCTCGGCTCGATCAAAGGCCAGTACGAATGCATCAAGCAGTTCTCCGAAGTCGACTACACGCCCGACCTGAAGAAGATGGACATGCCCACGCTGATCCTTCACGGCGACGACGACCAGATCGTGCCGATCGACGGCGCGGCGCGACTGTCGGCCAAGCTGGTGAAGAACGCGACGCTGAAGGTGTATGCCGGCGCGCCGCATGGCATGTGCTCGACGCACGCGGATAAGGTCAACGCGGATCTGCTGGAGTTCCTGCAGAGCTAATGCTGTTAATGCCGTTAATGGCTGAGGCGCGGGGCCGCGATTGCAGCGGCGCCGCGCCTTCTTCGTGGCTGCAAAGCGCGCGTTGCCGATTAATAGATGCACTTCAAATACATGACTGTTGTCGGCGCTGAATTTTGACACGCGCTCGATTGCGGCAATACGTCTAAAGAAATCACAAAATCAATTGCCGCCGGGCGTCCGTCATCTCGCTCGAGCGCGCAAAGCCAGTCCTGGCGCGGCTCTCGCCCTTCTTATCGCGTTTCTTATCGCGTTTCTTATCGCGCTTTTTGCCTATTGTTTGTGCATATGGCGAATGAGCCGCCATCCCCAATTCGCCGGAAAACCCGGCATAATGACAATTCACTTACATTTAATTATTTCCGAGTAAATTAACGGCATGCAGTCGGGCGCTGCGACGAACAGGGGTAACGACCATGCTCAACGATAGGCTTGCATCCGCCGCTTCTTCCACTGGGGCTTCTTCCACCGCTTCTTCCACCGCTTCTGCCACAGGGTCTGCCACCGCGGCTCGCGAGGATTCGCTCGGCTGTCTGTCGAGCCGCTTGCAGCACGACCGCGAACTCGATACCGGCGAGTTCAGGTTCTATCGCAAATGCACGCTCGGCAGCGACACGAACCCGGTCGTCATGGACGGCTCGGGCCGCGGCTTTCTGATCGGCGTATCGCTGAGAACGGGACATCGGCGGCGCATCCACTCGCAGCATCGGTGGACCACGCATGAGTTCGAGCGCGACTCGGTGTACGTGCGCGATCTCGCCGACGACTATCGCGCCGAACTGCTGGGCGGCTTCGACTTCGTGCTGATCGAACTGTCGCGCGCGTTCGTCAGCGACACCTGCCATGAACGCGGCCGCGGCCTCGCACGTATCGCGACCGTCGCGGGACACAAGGACCCGGTGCTCGGCCATCTCGCCCAGGTGCTCGCGCTCACACTCGACGCACAGAACAACGCGAGCCCGCTTTTCGTCGAACAACTTGGCGTGACCATCGGCACGCATCTGCTGGATCGATATGGCGAGCCCGCGCGTGGAACGGGTCAGGCGAGCCGCCGTCTTTCACCGTTGCAGGAAGCGCGCGCGAAGGAGATGCTGCTCGCCAGATCGCAGGGCAATGTTTCTATTGAAGAGATCGCCGGCGCGTGCAATCTGTCGCGCAGTTACTTCATTCGCGCGTTTCGCGAGACCACGCAGCGCACGCCGCATCAATGGCTGCTCGAGCGGCGCGTCGAACAGGCGCGCGAACTTCTGAAACGATCGGACCGTTCGCTGTCCGACATCGCCATGGCTTGTGGGTTTTCGGATCAGAGCCATTTCACGCGCACATTCTCGCAACTGGTCGGCACGCCCCCTGGACATTGGCGTCGGCAGGCTGGGCGTTAAGGCGCGTCAGGCGCCGCACACCGCCGGCATGACTGCCGCCTGCGCTCGCCATCGCGAGACTTTCCTACAAAGCATCGCACTAACCGACAAGACGCCGAGGCGCGGACGCGGTAATTTCTGCCCTACCGCCCGCACGTTTTTCCCTCAGCCCGTTGTCCGGAAATTGAAAACGACATGATTGAACTAGGCCGCTTTCAAATCGATCTGGAACTGCGCACCTTATGGTGTGACAGCGAACGTGTGCCGCTCGGCTCGCGGGCCTTCGACATTCTCGCGATGGTCGCCAAGGCCGGCGGCCGCCTCGTCACTAAGGACGAGTTGATGGACGCCGTGTGGCCCAACACCATCGTCGAGGAAAACAATATTCAGGTTCATCTGTCCGCGTTGCGCAAGATACTCGGCGCCGACCGCGACCTGATCCTGACCGTGCCTGGCCGCGGCTATCAGCTCGTGCAGCGGCACCGTGCGGCGAGCATCGCGGCGTCTTCGCCAGAGGCACAATGCGCGCCGGTCGGACGCCCGCTTCCGCCGTTACGCATGCAACTGGTCGGGCGCGAAGCGGACGTCATCCAGATCCGCTCGATGCTGGCCCATACGCGCGTGCTGACGCTCGTCGGCGCGGGCGGCATCGGCAAGACGAGTCTCGCCGTCGAAGCCGCGCGCCAGGCCGCGGCAGATGTCACTGAGCCCTTCACGGAACCGGTCTGGTTCGTCGAACTCGCGACGCTCGGCACGCGCGACGAAGTGCTCGCCGCCATCGCGCAAGCTTGCGGACTGCCGGTCGAACACGCCACGCCGGGCCTCGCGCAAATCGCGTCGGCGCTCGCCGGACGCCGTCTGCTCGTGCTTGACAATGCGGAGCACGTGATCGAGCACGTCGCCGAGGCCGTCGAAGTATTGGCCGCCGTCAACGCGGATTTGCGCATGCTCGTAACGAGCCGCGAGCCGCTGCGGATCATGGCGGAAGCGGTGTTTCGCGTCGAGCCGCTCGACGTGCCGCAGCCCGGCAGCGCCGATGCCGACATCCTGCGGCGCTCCGCCGTCAATCTGTTTCTGCTGCGCGCCAACTCGATGCAGCGCGAGGTGGCCACGGACAGCGCCGAACTGCGGCTCGTCGGCGAAATCTGCCGGCGGCTCGACGGCATTCCACTCGCGCTCGAACTGGCGGCCGCGCGCGTCGTGACGCTCGGCGTGGTCGGCGTGTATCAACGGCTCGACGATCGCCTCGCGATACTCGCGGGCGGCTATCGCACTGCGTTGCCGCGTCACCAGACCTTGCGCGCGACCTTCGACTGGAGCTTCGCGCTGCTCGACGCGAAGTCGCAGGCGCTGTTCCGGCGAAGCGCGGTGTTCGGCGGCGTATTCAGCTTCGAAGCGATGTGCGCGGTCGCATGCGATGCGTCGCTGACGGTCGCCGATGCGATCATCGCGATCAGCGAACTGCTCGCGAAGTCGCTCGTGAATGTGGAGTTCGACGGGCCGGTCGCGCGCTACCGGTTGTCGGAATCGACCCGCGCATACGCGCTCGACAAGCTGCAAGCCGAAGGCGAGCGCCAGGAACTCGCGGTGCGCCACGCGCGCTATCTGTCGCAGTGCTTCATCACGCACACCGCGCAAACCGTGCGCGGCAACGCTGACAGCGCCGCCGCACTCGCCGCCGCACTCAAACACACGCTCGACGACGCGCGCCATGCGTACGACTGGGCGTTCTCGCCCGACGGCGACGTGCAACTCGGCGTCGAGTTGGCATCGACGCTGTCGGCTGCGCTGCTCGACGGCGGCATGATCGCGGAATGCTGCGAACGCGCGACGCGCGCCGTCGATATGCTCGACGCGCTGCCCGCCGCAAGCATCGATGCGCGCGACGAAATGCGTGTGCGCGCGGCGTTGGCCTCGGCGCTGCCGCATGTGCGCGGCTCGGTCTCGAAAGCCGAGCAATTGTGGCGCAAGGTCTATGCGCTCGCAACGGAACGCGCCGACGACGCGTACCACGCGCGCGCGCTGTGGGGCTTGTGGACCACGATGATTTCGAGCGGCAACATCCACGCATCGGCGGAATTCGCAGTGCGCTTGCGGCAGCTCGCGCAGCAACGCGAGAACGCCTGGCAGGAAACGTTAGCCGATCAGATCGCCGCCATTTCGCAGCATTGCCTCGGCCGCCATGCGGAGGCCAAGGCCGAACTGCTTCGCACGAGAAACCGCTTCGCCGAGCTCGAATACAGCGGACAGCGTGACAACACGATTGCCGTCGATCCGCTCGTCTACTGCAATGGCACGCTCGCGCGCATTGCATGGCTCGAGGGACATTGCGGCGAGGCGATGCGGCTCGTCGACACGCTCGTCGGCCTCGTGCGGCCCGACATCATGGAGCCGTCGCTCACGCATACGCTCGGCGCTTCGGCCGCGCCGCTCTCGCTGATGTGCGGCGACCTCGGCCGCGCCGCCGTGTATCTGGACATCATGCGCTCGCAGGTGGCGCTGCATGGGCTCGACGTGTGGCGCGACTACTGCAACTGTTTGTCCGCGCATCGCGACATTCTCGACGGCCAACTGCAGCGAGGCGTCGCATTGCTGGAGAGTTCGCTCGACGCGCTGATCGCGCGGGGCTTTCGCCGGCTCATCACGCTGTTCATCGCGGCCTATGCGGAAGCGCTCGTTGCAGCAGGACGAATCGACGAAGCGGTGCGCCGGCTCAACGACACGTTGCAGTTCTGCGAGAACAACGGCGAGATGATGTTCGTCCCTGAACTGTGGCGCGTGCTCGGTATCGCCGCGCGCGCACGACGCCGATCCGCCGACGCCGAAGCGCATTTCACCACGGCCATACAAATGGCCCGCAGGCAAGGCGCGACAATGTGGGAGCTGCGCGCGTCGCTCTCGCTGGCCGCGCTGTGGCGTGAAGAACCTCGCGACGCGGAGCGCCATTCGCACGCGCTGCACATGCTCGAGCGCCTCGCGCTGTGTTTCGATGTGCGGTCCAATGCCGCCGATGTGCGTGCGCTGTTCGACACGCTCAGCACGATGCGTGGAGCGGAACGCACGGTGAGCACTGCGTCGCCGATGCTGACAAGTCCGGCACCGCTGGATGGTCGTCGCAAAGCCGCGCGCAAACCGAACGCGAGCCTCGCGCGCGTCGATTAGATTAGCGTCGCGCAAGCCCCGAGCGCGGATTTATTACGCCATCCGAACTATTGTTTTTTTCCATCCGCGTCTTCGCCATCTGCCGTCGCCACATCCGCATTCTTCGCCGTCAGCACTGCAGGCATCGACGGATTCTCCGGCTGCGTATAACGCTCCTGCACGGCGGCCTTGATGCGCGCGAGGCTCGCGGCTGCATCGAGCGAAGCGTCCTGCTCGATCTGCCGCGCTTGCGCCGCGAGATCCGGATCGCCGATTTCCTTTTCGAACCAGCGCGAATAGTCGCCGCGCTCGCGATGATACTGCCAGGTGCCCGCATCGACGCCCTCGGCGATTTCGACGAACAGCACGAGGTTATGCGCGCGCAGGTTCAATGCGTTCTGCGGCCCGCGGAAATAGAAACTGCGCTCGGGAATCAGCAGCCCTTCCGCGTATTTGCGCCGATGCCTGAGGCGATGCTTGCTGCCCGGCTCGAGCCGGATCACGCCTTCGGGCTCGGGCTCATCGAGCCGCCATAACAACGCCTGCCCTGTTTCGAGCTGCGTTTCCTGAAGCTGCGGCACCGGGCGGCCCGTGGCGTTCGCGAGTTCCTGCACCGCTTTGCCGGCGCTCGGACCCATTGCGAGTATCAGGTTCACCTGACGCAGGAACGCGCCGTCCAGTTGCTGCGGAGAAACGGTGATCGCGAGCGCGGTCTCGAGCGCCTGCGGAATCGCCTGGTTCGCGCCGGCCCAGCCAGCCGGAAACAGATGATGCGCCTCGTCGAATACGAGCCAGTGCGGCCGTCCGGTTCGCAGACGCAACTGCTGCACTTCGAGCAGCAGCGACGCGCAGAACGCGGGCCGCTCGGGCAACGGCACACGCAGCAGATTGACCGCCACCGCCGGACGCGGAGGCCGCAACAGCAACTGCACGACTTCATCGATGACCGGCGCGGTGTGCGCGTCGCCGATCACGATCGTATCCTCGTCGTTCTGATAGTCGCCTTCCGGATCGATGATGCACAACTGCTGATGCATGCCCGCCAGGCGTTCGAGCAGACCCGCGCACGCGGTCGACTTGCCGCATCCCGATTCGCCGGCGAGCAGCGCGACCGTGCCGTGCGCCGGGCAGTAACGGTCCGCGGGTTCGCGCGTGTCTTGCCTGCCTTGCGTGTCTCCCGCGTCTTTTGCATCGCGTGCATGTCCGATCAGCACGCGGCTCTTCGGCGCGGCGCACGCGCGTTCGCGCAGGTCGTCCTTTACGATCGCGTCGACCAGTTCCGCGACGCCCGCGCCAGCCGCCTGGCTCGTCACCATGTCGGCGTGCTGCTTCAACGCCGGCAGCGCATTCGCCACCGCGACCGAGAAGCCGCACGCGTCGAGCAGCGCGTGATCGTTTTCCGCGTCGCCGACGCCCGCGACGTTGAAGGCCGACAACGCGAGTTCGTCGAGCGCCTCATGCAAGCCGGTTGCTTTCGATATGCCCGGCGACACGATCATCACCGCGTCGCCGTTGAAGATGATCTGCAAGCCGAGGCCGAGATCGCGAATCGCCGCGAGCGCGATCTGTTCCGCGGGCTTCATCATCGCGACGAGCGTTTCGCTGACGCTGAAATGGCGCAGGCCGCGGCTTCGCAATTCGTCGACGAAAGCCGGCGGCGGCGGTGGAGCGAGCAGGCGCCGCGCACCCGTCGACGGCGTGTACAGCACGCCGCCGTTTTCCGCGACGACTCGCGAAAACAGATCGAGCCGCGGACAGATCGCGAGCAGATCGTCCATCTCGCGGCCGCTCACGAGGATCGCCTGGCGGCCCGACGCGCGCAGGCGTTCGAGCGCGGCCCACGTCGCGTCGGCAACGCGTCCGTCGGATGCAAGGGTGTTGTCGTAGTCGGTCGCAATGGCAAAAAATCGCATGGAAAGCGCTCCGTGATCGCGTGTTGTTCAGCCTTGTTTCAGCCGGCCTCGAGCGGTTGCGCGTCGCACGCGTCGCGCAGCATCGCTTCGTAAATGCGGACGTACCGATCGACCATTCGCTCGACGGTGAAGCGGCGCTCGAAGGCCGCGCGGCATGCGGCGCGGCTAATGGTGTCGATCTTCGCGAGCGCGTCGACCGCTTCGTCGACGGAGTGAACGAGAAAGCCGGTCACGCCGTGTTCGACGATTTCATGCGCCGCGCCATGATCGAAGGCGATCACCGGCGTGCCGCACGCGAGCGCTTCGATCATCACGAGGCCGAAGGGCTCCGGCCAGTCGATCGGAAACAGCAACGCACGCGCGCGTCCGAGGAAATCGTTCTTGTCGGAATCGCCGACTTCGCCGCAATACTCGACATGCGGCAGCTCGAACAGGTCCGCGATTTCCTGCTCGAAATACGCACGATCGCCGTTGTCGATTTTTGCGGCGATGCGAATCGGCCAGCCCGCGCGCCGCGCAATTTCGATCGCGCGGTCGGGCCGCTTGGTGGGCGCGATGCGGCCGAGAAACGCGACGTAGTCGCCCGGCTCTTCATGAAAGCGCAGCAGGTCGACGGGCAAGCCGTGATGCACGGTGGCGCGCCAGTTGAGCCACGGCAACGGCGCGCGTTGCGCGGCGGAGATCGAGACCACCGGCATGTCGGCGAACTGCCGGTAAAGCGTGCTCAAGCCAGGCACGTCGAGCCGCCAGTGCAAGGTCGTCAGCGACGCGCAGTTCAAACGCCGGGCGAATGGAAAGCTCGCGTAATCGGTATGAAAATGCACGATGTCGAATTCGTCGGCGCGCCGCACCACGTCCTCGAGCATCGCGAAATGGAAGGCCTGCGGGTCGGCGGTATCTTCGATCAGACGAACCGCGCAGTCGCTGCCCGAGACGAGCCGCGCGCGCGTGCGCGAGTCGCCGCTTGCAAAGAGCGTCACGTCGTGGCCTCGCGCGACGAGACCGTCCACGAGCCACGCCACCACTCTTTCGACGCCGCCATAGGCCACGGGCGGCACCCTCTCATACAACGGCGAAACCTGCGCGATACGCATGCCCTGCTCCATTCGACGAACCTATGTTCGGAAGCCGCCGCATGGTGCATGCCCGGCGCCGTCACGCGCGAGCCGCAGTACTTTTCGCCGATGGAAAAATGTACAGGCCGGCGATGAAATTAAGCGGTACGCGCGGCAATGGTCAGTCGCAATGATCATTCTGAACCTGAGCGGACTGCATGCGCCGCTAGCTGATCGGGCCGCTATAACCATCGGCGGACGCCGCGGGCTCCGCTCCGTTTGCCCGTTCGACGTGCTCGTCGATCCATGCCGTCGCGCGTTCACGTGCGAATTCGAGCGCCTCGTGTTCATCGACGAAATCGCGGTGAAACTCCATGTCATGCGTATCGTCGCCCGAACTCACGCTGCCTGGCGTGACCTCGATCCTCGCATGTGCAACGATCGCGCCGCCGTCGACGCCTGCCGTCAGATGAACGATGCACCCTCCGTATTCGAAATCCATGATGTTCTCCCGCGTGTCGTGGTTGTGTCGCTCAGTTGTGTTGCCAGGTGCCCTCACGAACCGTTATCGGCTCGCGGTGCGCTGTCTTCGCCGACGGCTTCGTCCGCGCGTCGCCCCTTGCTCGACTGGTCGACGGCAACCGGCGGCTCGGCGTTGCCCGTATCGCCTTCGGCTTCGATCTGCGCCTGAGCGCGTGTCCAGTAATCGTCGGCGCTTCCTTCCGGCGAGCCGTCGCTCTGCCATAGCTCATACGCGCGCTTGCGGATTCGGTCCTCTACGGTGGGTTCGCCCGGCAGGCCGTCCATGGCAATCTCCAAACGTTTGTCGTCAGTCGAAAACAGCGCACGCGATGCGGGCCGCTGCGCCGGTGAGGTGAGCAAAGCGCGTTCCCATGCGCGCTGTGCGCACGCTGCATGTGAAGTCTCGAAGCAAGCGCTTTTGCGCGACTGCGTTGGCTTTCCGCTCGCCTCACGATGAGCCTGTCGTTATAATCGTTTCAGCAAGCATGAATCAAATCTAACGACATTCACATTCTCTCCACGCGCCAGGACCTCCATGCTCAAACCCGATCGCCTTCGCGCTCTGGCCGACGCGCTGACACGGCAAAGCGTGATGCGCCTGCGCGATGCCGCGGCGCTGCTCGGCGTATCGGAAATGACGGTGCGCCGCGACATTGCCGCGAATTCGGATCGCTTCACGTATCTCGGCGGCTATATCGTCAGCGCGACCGATGTGCCGAATAACGCCGGCTATTCGCTGGAGCAGGAAAAGGATCACTTCGCGCAGGCCAAGGCCGACGCGTCGTCGATCGCGGCGGGATTGATCGGCGACAACGAAACGCTTTTCATCGATTGCGGCACGACGCTCGCTGCACTCGCGCGCCTCGTTCCGCCGGAGCGCCATGTGACCGTGGTCTGCTATTCGCTGAACGTCGCCGAGATTTTGCGGCGCAAGCCGAACGTGCGCATGATTCTGCTCGGCGGCGTCTATGTGCCTTCGTCGGATTCGTTCGCGGGCGAGGAAAGTCTCGAGATGCTGCGCCGCATGGGCATCAACAAGGCGTTTATCTCGGCGGGCGGCGTGGACACCGCGCGCGGCGTGACCTGCTGGAATTTCCACGAAGTCGCAGTGAAGCAGGCGGCGATGGCGAGCGCCGTCGAGCGGCATCTGGTCGTGGACCGAAGCAAGTTCGGCGTCGTGAAAGCCGTGCGCTTTTCACAGATCGAAGACTTCGATTCGATCATCACCGAAGAAGGCCAGGCGCCGCGCAAGCGCACGTAATATGTTTAGCGTGAAGCGGCAGGCGCGCATCGCGACGCGCCTTCCGCTCACACGAACGCAACCCCGCGCGGCGCGTTTTCAGCGCTTGCGTTGCAGCGCGAACAGCGTGCCGGCGAGCAGAATGAACGCGCCGATAATCACCTTCTGCCACGTAGTCGGCACGCCGACCAGAATCAGCACGCTCTTGATCAGCGTAACCAGCACCACGCCGAGCAGCGTTCCCACCACCGTGCCCGTGCCGCCCGTAATGCGCGCGCCGCCGAGAATCACCGCGGCAATCACGTCGAGTTCCGAGCCGACCAGATCGAACGGATTCGCGAGGCGGTTGTTCGACACATGCAGAATGCCCGCGATGCCGGCAAGCATGCCCGTATAGCCGAACACGAACAGATGGATCGCGCGCAGGTTGTAGCCGAGCCGCTCGGCAATCGCAAGCGAGCCGCCCATCGCGTAGACGCCGCGGCCCATCATCGTTCGATTGAGCAGCCACCAGGTGACGAACGCGGCGGCGACGAGCGCCAGCACCGAGACCGGCAGCACCGCGCGCAAGCCGTCCGCGGTGTGATAGAAAAACAGCGGAATGCGGCCGAAGCGATCCATGCTGTGCGGAATGTTCATGAAGAACGTCGTGCCGATGAACGTCAGCAGCAAGCCGCGATACAGGTATTGCGTGCCGATCGTGACGATCAGCGAAGGCGCTTTCAGCCGATGCACCAGCAAGCCGTTGACGACGCCGAGCATGACGCCGCCCACTGCACCCGCTACGAGAATCAGCGCGAACGGCGCGTCCGGCCAGAACGCGAATACGGCCTTGGTGATGCCGTACATGGTCAGCGCGGCAATCGCGGTGAACGACACGTCGATGCCGCCCGACGCGAGCACGACGAGCGTGCCGAGCGCGAACAGCGACATGGTCGTCGCCGAATGCAGCAGATCGAACAGCGTCGCCAACTGAAAGAAGCGCGGGTTGATGGCGCCGACGATCAGGCACGTGACCACGATCAGCGCGACCGTGAACCACTCGGGGTTGCGCGCGAGCCGCATGCGCAAGCCTCCCGGTTCGACGCTCGGCGCGACTTCGACGACGTTCGGAGTGGTCATGGTCTGCTTCATGGGCGATTCGGTGGGCAAATCAATGCGCGGCTGGATGCGCGAGTTCATGGCGGTTGACGTCCTCTAGGCCGCTTCGGAAAGCAGCGCGTGATACAGATCGGCCTCGCTCAATGCGTCGGCCTGATATTCGGCGGCCACGCGTCCCTTCTTCATCATCAGAATGCGGTCGCAGTTCTGTAGAAGCTCGGGCAGGTCGTCGCTGATCAGAATGATGCCGATGCCGCGCTGCGAGAGCCGCTGCATGATCCGGTAGATGATGTCCTTCGAGCCCACGTCGACGCCCACCGTGGGGCCGTGCAGAATCAGCACGCGCGGGTCGATGGCGAGCCAGCGGCCGATCAGCACGCGCTGCTGGTTGCCGCCGGAAAGCGATTGCACGGGCTTGTCGACGCCGGGCGTCGCGATCTGCAAATCCTTCACCGTCTGCTCGGCAAGCGCCTGCGCACGCGCGCGGTCGATCTGGCCGAAGCGGTCGCGCAGGCTCGAAATCATCGCGGTGATCACATTGTCGCGAATCGGCTTGTCGAGAAAGAGCCCTTCGTTCAGCCGGTCTTCCGGCACATAGCCAATGCGGTGGCGTTTTGCATCCGACGGCGTGCGCAGCGCAATCGGCTTGCCGTCGAGCCGCGCCTCGCCCGCTTGCGCCGGCGCGACGCCCGCCAACGCGCGCGCGAGTTCGTTGCGCCCCGAATCGAGCAGTCCGGTGACGCCGAGAATCTCGCCGCCGTGCAGCCTGAACGTGACGTCGCTGAACTGACCGGCGCGCGTGAAGCCGCGCACGTCGAGCACGACGTCGTCCGCGTGCGCGCTTTCGCGATACCGCTCGTTCGACAGATGGCGGCCCGTCATCAGTTCGCTGATCTGCGCCTTGGTGAACTGCGCGATCGGTCCTTGCGCCATCTTTTGTCCGTCGCGCAGCACGATCACTTCGCCGCCGATCGCATAGCACTCGTCGAGCTTGTGGCTCACGAACAGCACCGTCACGCCTTGCGCGCGCAGATTCGCGAGCACCGCGATCAGATTGTCGACTTCCTTTTGCGTGAGCGACGTGGTGGGCTCGTCCATGATGACGAACTTCGCCTCGCTCGCAATCGCTCGCGCAATCGCGACAAGCTGCCGCGTGGCGAGCGGCAGTTGCTCGACGAGCGTCGCCTGGAAATCCGCGTTGCCGGGCAGGCCCACCGCTTCGAGCGCGCGCGCGGCCGTGGCGGCGAGCACGCGGCGATCGAAAGTGCGCGCGAGCCGTCCGGCATGCGTCGCGAGTTCCGATGTGAGCGCAACGTTTTCGGCGACGCTCATGTTCGGCAGCAGCGACAAATCCTGATACACGGTTTCGATGCCGGCCGCGAGCGCCTCGAGCGCGGAGAGCCGCGCGTGCGGCACGCCCTCGATCACGAGTTGGCCTTCGTCCGGCGGCTGCGCGCCGGAAATGATCTTGATCAGCGTGCTCTTGCCGCAGCCGTTTTCGCCGAGCAGGTGATAGATCTGCCCGCGTTCGAACGCGAGGCTCACGCCGCGCAACGCATGTACGCCGGTAAAGCGTTTATGCACGCCGACCACTTGCAGAAAGGGTTGCGAAGACTGGGCGGAAGAGACGTCTTGTTGATTCATGATGAGCGGTCGCGATGCCGGGGCGCGCCCACCGGACGCGCCCCGAAGTGAACAACGGAATCAGAACGGATACTGCTTGTAGTTCGACTTGTCGACGTTCACCCAGCCCTGGCCGCGCACGATGATGCCCTTGCCCGGCCCTTTCGCGACCGTCACCTTCGTGTAGCCCGGAATGCCGAGGTCCGCGCCGTTCTCCACGGTCTTGCCGTCCACCAGCATCTTCGCGACCTTGTTCATCGCGATGCCCGCGAGTTTCGGGTCCCAGAACGCGATGCCGTTGATCGCGCCGCTCTCGAGGAACTTGCCCGCCTCGGTCGGCAGACCCGTGCCGTATACGCAGATCTTGCCCTGCATGCCGGCTTCCTCGACGGCGCGGCCGATGCCGATCACATCCAGCGACGACGAGCCCTGGAAGCCCTTCAGATCCGGATGCTTGCGCAGCACTTCTTTGGCGACTTCGTACGCGCGCTCGCCGTCATTATTGGTTTCGAGCTTCGGCTCGACGAGATTCATTTTCGCGTACTTGGCCTTGGCGTTCCCAATGCCGCCGTCGGCCCATTGCACCTGCGAACGGCTGCCGAGCGAGCCGACCAGCACCGCCCACTTGCCTTCGTTGTGCATGCACGACGCGAGCCGTTCGTTCAGACCCGCACCGTAGGCCGTGTTGTCGAACGCCTCGATGTCGACCATCGTGTTCTTTGCGTTGTCCGCTTCATGCGTGACGACCTTGATGCCGCGATCCATCGCCTTCTTCAGCGCCGGTTCGAGTGTCGGCGGATCGTAGGGCACGACTGCAATTGCGGTGACTTTCTTCGCGATCAGATCTTCGATGATCTTCAGTTGCTGCGCCGCGTCCGCGCGGCCCGGGCCCGTCTGGTACGCGGTGATGCCGGTGTTTTCCTTCGCGAATTCCTTGACGCCGTCGTCCATCCGGTTGAACCAGTTGATGCCCGTCACCTTGACGACCGTGACAATGGTTTCGTTGGTGGCGGCCTGCGCCGCGGCGATCGCGCCCACCGCCACTGCGCCTGCTGCGAGCGCGGCACCCAGTCGAGTCAGTTTCATGCAATGTCTCCTTTATCGTTCGATGTCGCCCGTGCTGGCCGTGTCAGCCGTCGCGAACAGGGAGGGCACCCTGTCCGCCTTCATCCGTTGCGTTGCGTTTGCTTTTACCGATACTTCGCTATGTGCTAGCGCTTTGGCGGCGTGCCGCCGTCGGCGCGAGCCGCTGCCGGTTCCGTTGCCGGATGCGCGCCACGGCCGCCGAAGCCGAAGATTGCGCGCACGCGTTCGCCGCCCGCAAAGGCCAGCGACAGCAGCAGCAAAAAGCCCCACGCGCAGTCGCCGAAAAACTGCGAGACGCCGAGCAGATTAAAGAGGCTCGACAGAAACTGCAGCACTGTCGCCGCAAAAAACACGCAGACGATGCGCCCATAACCGCCTGCGGGATTCACGCCGCCCATCACCGCAATGAGGATCGCGATCAAGAGATACGAGTTGCCGTAATCCCATTTCGCGCTGGACGTATGCGTCGCGCTGATCAGGCCGGCAAGCGACGCGAGCACGCCGCACATCGCATAGGTCGTGATGAGCATGCGCGCGCGCGGAATGCCCGCGTAAAACGCGGCCTTCGGATTCGTGCCCATCAGATAGAGACGCAGGCCGAAGGGACTGCGCCTGAGCAGCCATCCCAACAGAATCACCGCGGCGATGAAGATGCAGAACGCAATCGGCACCTGCAACACGGTGCCGTTGCCGATGTCCGACAGCGGCTCCACATAGTCGACATGCACCGATGCGCCGTTGCTGATCACGACCGCGAAGCCGGTGAATAGCAACTGCGTGCCGAGCGTGCAGAGAATCGGCGTGAGTCTGAGGCGCGCGATCACGACGCCGTTGAGCAGGCCGCCGAGCAGACCCATGATGAGCACGATCGCGCAAAATAGCGACGTGTAAAGCATCGGCGAATCGTCGCCATTGACGAAGCGCGGCACCACGATCGCCGCGACCATGCCCGACAGGTTCGCGAGGCCGACACCGGACAGGTCGATGCCGCCGTTGCCCGACACCATCGACAGCATGATGCCGAGCGCGAGCAGACCGAGTTCGGGCAACTGGCCGCCCATCGACTGAAGATTGTCGATGTCGACGAACTGGCCGCGCGAGAGCCACGTCGCGACCAGCACGACGAGCACGTTGACGATCAGAAGGAAGTTGAGTTGCCGGTCGGCAAACAGTTTTCCCGCAGCAAACGAAGACTTCATGGCGCTCATGATCTCCTGACACTGCACTGCACGTTACTGCACGGATGAGTTACGACACCTGCGCGGTCTGGCCCGACTCGCTGTACTCGCTCAACACCTGGTTCACTTCGGCAAGCGTGGGCATCGAGGGCGCGGTGCCTGCGCGCGTGACCGAGATGCCCGCGAGCGCGCAGCCGAAGCGCATCGCCGCAATTGGGTCTTCGCCGCGCGCAAGCGCAGCCGCGAAGCCGCCCGTGAAGCCGTCGCCCGCGCCCGCCGTTTCCACTACCGTACCGCAGCGGAACGCGGGCAGCCACACCGATTGCGTGGCGTCGTGCAGCAACGCGCCGCCTTCGCCGAGCGTCACGATCGCGGCGCCCACGCCTTTTGCGAGCAGCACATCGGCCGCGCGCCGCGCATCGTCGACATTCGCGATCGGCACGCCGGTGAGCGCGGCCGCCTCGCTTTCGTTCGGCGTGATGTAGTCGCACAGCGGGAAGATGTCGTCGTCGAGCGGCATGGCCGGTGCGGGATTGAACACTGTGATGACGCCATGCTTGCGCGCCACTTCGAGTCCGCGCCGCGCGGCCGCGAGCGGCTGCTCGAGCTGCGTGACGAACACGCGCGCGCCGGCAATCTCGGCTTCTATCGCATCGACATCGGCTGCGCCGAGCGTGCCCGCCGCGCCGGCCGCGACGATGATCGCGTTCATGCCGGTGGTGTCGTCGACGAAGATGTGCGCCGCGCCCGTCGCCACGCCGGCCACCACCGACGCGCGCGCCGTGATGCCCTCGCGCGCCCAGGTGGCCTGTGCGATGGAGCCGAACGCATCGTCGCCGATGCGCGTGCAGAACACGACCTGCGCGCCCGCGCGCGCCGCCGCCACGGCCTGGTTCGAGCCCTTGCCGCCAGGGCCCATCGCGAACGCGGAGCCCGCAATCGTCTCGCCGATCGAAGGCATGCGCGCCGCGCGAAACGTCAGATCGGTCACGTAGATGCCGAGAATGACGACGCGTCCGCCCGCTTGCTGCGCGCTCATGACGGCAGCCCTTCGTGCGCCGCGTGCGATGGCGCAGCGTTCGTCAACAGCAGGAAGTCCAGAATGTTCGGCACGTTGTCTCCTTCATTTTGTGATCGACGCGCATGCGCTGCGCTGCGGTGCGTGTGCTGCTGTGCGGTCAATCTCCGTACGGTATCCAGATGTTCTTCACCTGCACGGCCTGGCGCAGAAACGGCCTGCCCTCGCTCGCACGGTCGAACCAGTTGAACTGGTGCCCGTAGTCGGTGAAGGTGCGCTTGAGATTGCCGACCGATGCGCGCTCGATCAGCGCCGAATCCGCCGCGTTGCCGAAGCACCAGACCGCGTCGACGTCGTCGTGGCTCGCGAGCGCCGGCAGCAGCGCCGCGCGTTTGCCTGTGACGATGTTCACCACGCCGCCGGGCACGTCGGACGTCTCGACGACCTGATAGAAATCCGTCGCGGCGAGCGAACCGGCCTCGCCCGGCAGCACGACCACACGATTACCCATTGCGAGCGCCGGCGCGATCAGCGAAACGAAAGCCAGCAACGGCGCCTCGTCCGGGCACGCAATCCCGATCACGCCGAGCGGCTCGTGCATCGCAAGCGCGACACCGCGCAACGGCGGCGTGTGCACCGCGCCGTCGAACTTGTCGGCCCACGCCGCGTACGTGAAGAGGCGCGTGACCGACGCCTCCACTTCTGCACGCGCCGCGTCAGCCGTCACGCCATGTCGCAACACCAGCCGATGCGCGAATTCATCGGCGCGCACCGCGAGATTCTCGGCGAGATAGAACAGCACCTGCGCGCGGTTATGCGTGCTCGCCTGCGACCACTTGTGCGCGGCGCGCGCCGCTTCGACCGCGTTGCGTATGTCCTTGCGATTGCCTTCGCTCACCTCGCCGACCGGCGTTCCGTCCGGCGCGTGAATCGTCAGCGAATAGCCGCTGTCCGGGCGCACCTGCTTGCCGCCGATAAAGAGCTTCGCCGTGCGGTCGATCGATACGATGTTCGCGATGTTCGCCGTGTCCTGCTCGGCAGCCGGCATCTGTACGCGGCCGCTGTCCACTTGCGTCGCGCTCGGCGGCCGGCGCTTCGGAAGATTGAGCCACGCGCGCGGTTTCAGATATTCGTAAATGCCCTCACGTCCGCCCTCGCGTCCAAAGCCCGACTCGCGATAGCCGCCGAAGCCGACCGCTGCGTCGAACAGGTTCGTCGCGTTGATCCACACCACGCCCGCCGCGAGCCGCGGCGCGACGTCGAGCGCGCGGCCGATGGTCTCGCTCCACACGCTCGCAGCGAGTCCATAGCGCGAATTGTTGGCGAGCGCGACGGCTTCTTCCGGCGTGCGAAAGCTCATCGACACGAGCACCGGGCCGAAGATTTCCTCCTGAGCCAGAGTCGATGCGGGCGCAACGTTCGTGACGAGCGTCGGCGGATAAAAACAGCCGTTGGCAGGCAGCGTCGTATTGCTCGCCTGCCAGATCGCGCAGCCCTCGCGCCGTCCGCTTTCGACGAGCGAGCGAATCCGTTCCAGTTGCACCTGATCGACGATCGCGCCGACGTCGGCATTCTTGTCGAGCGACGTTCCGACGCGCAGCGACTCCATGCGACGCTTGAGCTTCGCGATGAAGCGCGCTTCGACGCCCTCCTGCACCAGCAGACGCGAACCCGCGCAACACACCTGGCCCTGGTTGAACCAGATCGCGTCGACCACGCCTTCGACGGCAGCGTCGAGATCCGCGTCGTCGAATACGATGAAGGGCGACTTGCCGCCCAACTCAAGCGTCAGCGATTTGCCCGAGCCCGCCGTGACCGAGCGGATCAGCTTGCCCACTTCCGTCGAGCCGGTGAACGCGAGCTTGTCCACTTGCGGGTGCTCGACGAGCGCCGCGCCCGTCGCGCCGTCGCCGGTCACGACATTGAGCACGCCCGCGGGCAGGCCGGCGCGATGCGCGAGCTCGGCGAACAGGAGCGCGGTGAGCGGCGTGTATTCGGCCGGCTTCAGCACGACGCAATTGCCCGTTGCGATAGCCGGCGCGATTTTCCACGCGAGCATCAGCAGCGGGAAATTCCACGGCACGATCTGGCCGATTACGCCGAGCGGCGCATGATCGGCGAACTCGCTGTCCTGCAACTGCGCCCAGCCGGCGTGATGCAGAAAATGACGCGCGACGAGCGGCACGTCGATGTCGCGCGTCTCGCGAATCGGCTTGCCGTTGTCGAGCGCTTCGAGCACCGCGAAGAGCCGGCTATGCCGCTGCACCATGCGCGAGAGCGCATACAGATGCCGCGCGCGTGCCGCGCCGCCCGCCGCGAGCCAGCCGGGTTGCGCGGCGCGCGCGGCGGCTACCGCGGCGTCGACGTCGGCTGCATCGCCCTGGGCGACTTCGGCAAGGCGCTCGCCACTCGCCGGCGCGTGCGACACAAAATGCGCGCCGCTTGCCGGCGCGTGCCACGCGCCGTTGATGAAATGCCCGAAGCGCGCGTCATGTTGCGCGAGCCAGGCGCGCGCGGGCTGGTCGCCCTCGGACGAGGGGCCGTATTCCATCGAAGAAAAATACTCCGCTACGCTCATGGGTTGGGTCTGCTTCAGGCTACGGGGTGACGGTTGAAAGCGGAATAACGGCCGCTCACGTGATGTTCGAGTTGCCGCTCGATGTCGGCGAGCAGGCTCGATGCGCCGATGCGCAACAGCTCCGGTTCGAGCCACGCGCGGCCGAGTTCTTCCTTCATCAGGATCTGGTACGACAGCACCGACTTCGCGCTCGACACGCCGCCTGCCGGCTTGAAGCCGATGAGCACGCCGGTGCGCTCGTGGTATTCGCGGATCATGCGCGCCATGACGAGCGACACGTCGAGCGTCGCATTCACGCCTTCCTTGCCCGTCGACGTCTTGATGAAGTCGGCGCCGGCCATCATGCAGACCATCGACGCGCGCGCCACGTTCGACAGCGTGCGGATGTCGCCGGTCGCGAGAATCGCTTTCAGATGCGCGGGGCCGCAGGCCGCGCGAAACTCGCGCACTTCGTCGTAAAGCGTCTGCCAGTTGCCGGTCAGCACGTATTCGCGCGTGACGACGATGTCGATTTCCGCGGCGCCGTCGGCGACCGACGCCTCGATTTCCTTCAGCTTCAGCGGATGCGGAATCAGTCCGGCCGGAAAGCCGGTCGACACCGCCGCGACGGGCACGCCGCTGCCTTCTAGCGCATCCACGGCGGCGGCGACGAAGCGGTGATAGACGCATACGGCGCCGGTGGTGATGCGCTGCGGCGCCATGCCGAGTGCTTCGAGAATATCGGCGCGCACCGGCTGACGCGCCTTCGCGCACAGGCGCCGCACGCGGCCTTCGGTGTCGTCGCCGCTGAGCGTGGTGAGGTCGATGCAGGTGACGGCTTTCAGCAGCCAGGCGGCCTGCGCGTCTTTCTTGACGCTGCGGCGCGCGACGAGCGTGGCCGAGCGCCGTTCGACCGCCGACTGGTTGACGCGCAAACCGTCGAGCCACGAAGCGTCGAACGGCATGCCCGGATTGCGTACCGGATGAACGAGCGGCCCGCCGCGCAGCGCGACGACCGATGACGACGGAGAAGAATCAGGCATGAGGCGTCCGGGGTTGGAATGCGGCACGACGGCGAGCCGGCGAATGACGGGGCTATGTTACTCCGTTTGATAGGATTGTCACACGAAGTACGGGTAAATCCTCACATTGCGGGCGGCGAATCCTGTTGTTGCGGTGTTTGCATGTGAGGCGAGGCGCTTGAACGTGATGTAGATGTCACAAACGAGGTTGCGAGGTTGTTGGGCTGCCCCCTCCCAAGCCGCCAATCTGACTGCGTTTCTCACGCGAGAACGTGCGGGTTTGCCCGCAGCCGGCGCGTCACAAGGCAAAATACGGGTTTTGCGCGCGCGGATTGCGCCGGTCGCGCCAAGCGAAGCGCACCGCTCGCTGCGTCGCAGGCTTTTCGCGATACGAACATCGCCACAGGGCGCCGTGGGCCGTTTCGCCCGCCGCGCCCACTCCCGGACACAGGACAGCTCGTCCTCTAAAAGAGCCTCTCAGGAGCATTTATGACCGATTCGAACCCATCCTTCCTCGGCAGGATTTCGCTGGCCGTCAGCGCGTTTTTCCGCATTCTCGGCGATGGCGAATTCGCCGCCGCGGTGCTGCGCGTGCACGACGGCGGCGCGGCTGCGCAAGCGCAGACTCAAGCGCAAACGCAAACCCAGGCGCCCTCGCAGGCCCCCAAGGCCGCGCCGACGCTCAAGGAAGCCAGCCCCGACGCCGCGCTGCAACTGCTCGGCCTCTTGCAACGCGACGCGCGCTTCATCGATTTCGTCGAGGAAGACATCAAGCGTTTCAGCGACGCCGACATCGGCGCCGCCGCGCGCCTCGTGCACGAAGGCTGCCGCGCGACGCTGCGCGAGCACTTCACGATCCGCCCGGTGCGCGACGAGGCGGAAGGCAGCCGCGTCACGCTTCAGGAAGGTTTCGACGCGAGCGCGATCCGTCTGACGGGCAACGTGGTCGGCCGCGCGCCGTTTGTCGGCAGCATCAGCCACCGCGGCTGGCGCGTCGACGACGTGCGTCTGCCGAAGCTCGCGGAAAGCCATAACGCGAAGGTCATCGCGCCGGCCGAGGTGGAGCTATGAGCGACGCGCGTTATTCCATCGGCATCGATCTGGGCACCACGCACTGCGCGCTCTCCTACGTCCACACCAGCGCAAGCGACGGCGAGAAGACCACGCTGGCGGTGCTGCCCATCGCACAATTGACCGGCCCCGGCGCAATTGCCGATCTCGATCTGCTGCCCTCGTTCCTGTATCTGCCGCATCCCGACGAACTCGGTTCGGGTGACCTGCATCTGCCGTGGACGGGCGAGCGCCAGTTCGCGGTCGGTGAATTCGCGCGCAGCCGCGGCGCGGCGACGCCGATCCGGCTCGTTTCGAGCGCGAAAAGCTGGCTGTGCCATCCGGGCGTCGACCGGCGCGCGGCGATCCTGCCGAGCGATGCGCCGCCCGAAGTCGCGCGCGTGTCGCCACTCGAAAGTTCGGTCCGCTATCTGACGCATTTGCGCGAAGCGTGGGACCACGCGCATCCAGACGCGCCGTTTCACGAGCAGGACATCACGGTGACGATTCCCGCCTCGTTCGATCCGGCCGCGCGCGAACTGACCGCCGAAGCCGCGCAAGCCGCGGGCTACGGCCGCATGACGCTGCTCGAGGAACCGCAGGCCGCGCTGTATAGCTGGATTCAGAAGAGCGGCGGCCAGTGGCGCAAGCAGGTCAAGGTCGGCGACATCATTCTCGTGGTCGATGTCGGCGGCGGCACGACCGACCTCTCGCTGATCGCGGTGGTCGAGCGCGAGGGCAATCTCGAACTGCATCGCGTGGCGGTCGGCGAACACATTCTGCTCGGCGGCGACAACATGGACCTCGCGCTCGCGCACGTGGTCGCGCGCAAGCTCGCGGCGCAAGGCACCCAGGCCGACGCGTGGCAGTTGCGCGCCCTCACCTATGCGTGCCGCTCGGCGAAGGAAACGCTGCTAAGCGACCCGACCACCGACACCGTGCCGCTCGTCGTGCCGAGCCGCGGCTCGAAGCTGATCGGCGGATCGATCCGCACGGAGCTCACGCGCGCGGAGTTGACGCAGACGATTCTCGACGGCTTTTTCCCGCAGGTGGACAGCGCCGCCCGGCCGGTGAGCCGCACGCGCGCCGGCCTCACGCAACTCGGCTTGCCCTATGCGCAGGACGCGGGCATTACGCGGCATCTGGCGGCGTTTCTCGGCCGTCAGGTCGGCGCGCTCGCGGAACTGGAAGGCTTGCGCGAGACGGCCGCCGACGCGTCCGCGCAAGGCGCAAGCTTCCTGCATCCGACGGCGGTGCTGTTCAACGGCGGCGTGTTCAAGTCGACGCTGCTCGTCGAGCGGATCATGAGCACGCTGAACGGCTGGCTCGCCGCGGAAGGCGCAGCGCCCGCGCGCCTGCTCGAAGGCGCCGATCTCGATCTGGCCGTCGCGCGCGGCGCGGCGTATTACGGCTACGTGCGGCGCGGCCAGGGCGTGCGGATTCGCGGCGGCACCGCGCGGGCGTATTACATCGCGATCGAATCGGCGATGCCCGCCGTGCCTGGCCTCGAGCCGCCCATCCAGGCGCTGTGCGTCGCGCCGTTCGGCATGGAAGAAGGCACCGAGGCCGAGTTACCGGCGCAGGAGTTTGGGCTCGTCGTCGGCGAGCCGGTGCATTTCCGCTTCTTCGGGTCGTCGGTGCGTCGTCAGGATCAGGTCGGCACGCTGCTCGACTTCTGGGGCCCCGACGAGTTGCAGGAGCTAGAAGAGATTCAGGCGACGCTGCCCGCCTCCGGCCGCACGTCCGGCGAGGTCGTGCCCGTGAAGCTGCACGCGCGCGTGACCGAAGCGGGCACGCTTGAACTCGAAGCCGTGCCGCGCGGAACGGACGAGCGCTGGAAAGTCGAATTCGATGTGCGCGGCAACGCGAATGCATGACTGAGATGAAGCGGTACAGCGTCGGCATCGACCTCGGCACGAGCAACACGGTGCTCGCGTATGCGCAGGCCGGCTCGCAGGAGATTCGCGTCTTCGAGATCGAGCAGCTTGTTAGTCCGGGCGAGGTTGCCGCGCGGCCGCTACTGCCTTCGGTGCGGTATCACGCCGCGCCGGGCGAGCTGGATGCGGGGGATTTGCAGTTGCCGTGGACCTCGGGACGCGGCGCTGCTGGGCGCGGGGTGCAGGCGGATGGGGGGAGCGTCTCGGTCTCGGGCGAAAGCGCGGCGCGAGCCGCAGCGCCTTCCACCGACGATCAGGACGCGCCTTCCGTCGTGATCGGCCGGCTTGCGCGCGTGCTCGGCGCGCAGGTTCCCGGACGCCTCGTCGCCAGCGCAAAAAGCTGGCTCTCGCATGCCGCCGTCGATCGCGTCGCGCCGATCCTGCCGTGGGGCGCCGCCGACGATGTCCGCAAGGTCTCGCCCGTCGAAGCCAGCGCGAGCTATCTCGCGCACGTGCGCGCGGCGTGGAATCAGCGCTTTACCGACGCGCCGCTCGAACAGCAGGACGTGGTGCTCACGGTCCCCGCATCGTTCGACGAAGGCGCGCGGGCGCTGACCGTCGAAGCGGCGCGCATGGCCGGGCTGCCGTCGTTGCGGCTGCTGGAAGAGCCGCAGGCGGCGTTCTACGACTGGCTGTTCCATCATCGCGAGCGGCTTGCCGACGAACTGGCGCACACGCGCCTCGTGCTGATCTGCGACGTCGGCGGCGGCACCACCGACCTGACGCTGATCGAAGTAAGCATGGAAGACGGCGAGCCGCAGCTCACGCGTATCGGCGTCGGGAATCATTTGATGCTCGGCGGCGACAACATGGACCTCGCGCTCGCGCATCTCGTCGAAGCGCGGCTGCCTGGCGGCGGCGAGCGTGCGCGTTTGTCGGCGGCGAGCCTGTCGCAACTGGTCGAGCGCTGCCGCGGCGCGAAGGAGTTGCTGCTCGGGCCGCAAGCGCCCGACTCGGCGTCGATCACGCTGCTCGGCGCGGGCGCGAAGCTCGTCGGCGGCGCGCGCACGGCGCAGGTCACGCGCGACGAGGTGGAGCGTGTGATCGTCGATGGATTCTTTCCGGCGGTGGCTGCACACGAACGGCCGGGCCGGCCGCGCGGCGCGATCGTCGAGTTCGGTCTGCCGTATGCAACCGATGCCGCCGTCACACGCCATATCGCCGCTTTTCTGGGCCGCTTCGAGGCGCAGTCGCGCGAGGCGTTGGGGTGGGACAAAGATGAATCCGCCCCACTCCCCGTCCCCGACACGTTGCTGCTCAACGGCGGCGTGTTCCGCGCGCAGGCGTTGACGCAGCGCCTCGCCGGCACATTGGGCGCGTGGCGCGGCGAACCGCTGCATGTGCTGGAGAACGACAATCCGGACGTCGCCGTGGCGCGCGGCGCTGTTGCCTATAGCCTCGCGCGCGCGGGCGGCGCGCCGAAGATCGGCGGCGGTTCGCCGCGCAGCTATTTTCTCGTACTGGACGAACCCGCCGACGCGCGCGAGGAAAGGCAGCGTTCGCAACCCGCACCGCCCGAGCAAACCACCCAACGCGGCATCTGCCTCCTGCCGCGCGGCACCGAGGAGGGCCACGAAATCCTCATCGCCGATCGCACGTTCGCGCTGCGGCTCGGGCATCCGGTGCGCTTTCACCTGGTGTCGTCGAGCGCGGACACCGTGTATGCGCCAGGCGAGCTGGCCGACCTTGCGGGCGGCGACTTCGTGCGCCTGCCGCCCATCGCCACCATCGTCCCGCCGCAGGGCGCGGGCAGCGCCCGCGAGCGAGCCGTGCGCATCGCCACGTCGCTGACCGAGGTCGGCACGCTCGAAGTCCACTGCATCGACCGCGACAATCCCGCCGAGCGTTGGTTGCTTGAGTTCCAGTTGCGTCGTGAGCATGCTCAAATTGATCTCGCGGACGATGCCGCCGCGGCGCGGCATCCGCGGCTCGACGAAGCCATTGCGCAGATCGACCGCTCGTTCGGTTCGCGCTCGCAAGACGTCGATAAAAAGGAAGTCAAACGTCTGCGCGCGCAGCTCGAACAACTGCTCGGCCCGCGCGAGAGCTGGAACAGCGCGCTGCTACGCGAACTGTTCGGCGCGCTGTGGGAACGCGCGCGCAGACGGCGCCGCTCGGCGGATCACGAGCGGCTCTGGCTGAATCTCGCCGGCTATTGCGTGCGGCCAGGGTTCGGCTATCCGCTCGACGAATGGCGCGTCGAGCAACTGTGGTCGCTCTTCGACGACGGTATTCAGTACGTCCAGGAAAGCCAGGTCTGGTCCGAATGGTGGACGCTGTGGCGGCGCGCCGCGGGCGGCCTCGACGAAACGGCGCAACTGCGCGTGCTCGATGCAATGACCTATCTGCAAACGGCCGCGCAGTCGCGTCACAAGCTGCCGTTCGACGTCGCGAAAACGGGCATCGCCGATATGGTTCGGCTGAGCGCGTCGCTGGAACGCATTCCGGTGGAGCGCAAGATCGAACTCGGCGAGTCGGTGCTCGCGCGTTTGCGCAAGCCTTCGGAGAATCATCAGAGCTGGTGGGCCGTCGGGCGGATCGGCGCGCGCCGGCCGTTCTATGGCAGCGCGCATAACGTCGTGCCGGCCGATGTCGCGAGTGGATGGCTCGACGCGATTCTCGCGCTCGACTGGAAGAAGATCGACCCGGCCGCGTTCGCCGCCGTGCAGATCGCGCGCATGACCGGCGACCGCTCGCGCGATCTGCCGCACGAGTTGCGCGACGCCGTGATTCGCAGGTTAGAGGCGGCGAGCGCGCCGCGCGCGTGGATCGCGATGGTCGGCGAGGTGGTCGAACTGGATAACGCGGACGAAGGCCGCGTGTTCGGCGAGTCCTTGCCCGCGGGGTTGAAGCTGATTTCCGACTAAGTTGGGACCGGCGCCCAACACGCCCCTCAAGGCCGCTCGCCCCGCGCGAGCCGCGCGTCGATATCGCGGACCACCGGCATCAGATCCGCGACGCTGTCGATCACATAATGCGCGCCCGCGGCCCGCAATCTGTCGATGGCGGCCGCGCGGCGCCGCGCGAAGTCGTCGGGCGCGAGCGCCTTGACGTCGTCCTCCGCCATACCGAACGCATTGCCGCTGACGGCGACGCCCACCGCCCACGTGCCGCCGTTAATGCCTTCCTCGATGCCGACTTCCGTATCGTCGACCTTGATCGCGTCTTTCGCGCGCCACACGCCCAGTTCCGGCAGCGTCTTGTAGATCATGTACGGCGACGGCCGCCCTTCGGGCGTATCGCCCGTGCACACGATGCTGTCCGGCGAGAAGCCCTGGGCCGCCGCGCCCGGCACGATCTCGGCCATGATCTCGCGCGTGTAGCCCGTCGTCGTGCCGATGCGGATGTCGTCGCCGCGCAGCGCGCTCGTCACTTCGGCGACGCCCGGAATCACCGAACTGTAGCTCGCGGCCACCGCGATATTCTTCGGCACGAACACGTCGTACACGGCGTCGATGTCGGCGTCGCCCGGCGCGTGGCCGTACCTGTCGGCCCATGCGCGCGCGACGCGCGGCAGCGCCATCAGCGCCGCGATATGCGGGCGCTTGGCCATGCCCATCGGCCCGCGCGCTTCGTCGATCGTGATCGGCACGCCGAACTGCTCGAAGGTTTCGACAAAGGCGCCCATCGGCGCAAGAGAACCATAATCGACCACCGTGCCGGCCCAGTCGAAAATCACCGCCTTGACGTGCTTCATCGTGTTTCGTTCGCTTCCATTCGATGTTGTCTGCTATCGCTCATGCAAGCTCCGCCAGCAGCTTGCGTTCTTCGATGGCGGCGGCCGGCGGCGCGGCGTGATCGACGCCCATCGTCCGCAGCCCGCTCGCGCAGGCTTGCACGACGCGGCGCATCACCTGCGCGTCCACCTGGCCGATGCAGCCGATGCGGAAACTCTCCACCACCGTCAGCTTGCCCGGATAAATGATGAAACCCTGTTGCTTCATTAGTTCGTAGAACTGCTCAAAGCTGAACGACGGATGCGCCGGCGAGAAAAACGTCACGATGATCGGCGAACGCCAGCGTGCATTCAGCAGCGGCTCGAAGCCGAGTTCCTGCATGCCCGCGACCAGCACGTCGCGATTGTTCGCATAACGAGCGAGGCGAGCGGGCTGCCCGCCTTCGAGCTTGTGAAGCCGCAGCGCCTCGATAAACGCGGCGACCGTGTGCGTTGGCGGCGTGAAGCGCCACTGGCCGGTGCGGTTCATCACGTCCCATTGATCGTGCACGTCGAGCGCGAGCGAATGGCTGCGCCCGCGCGCGTCGTGCAGCGCGCTCTTCTTCGCAATCACGAAGCCGAAGCCGGGCACGCCCTCGATACACTTGTTCGCCGACGAGACGAACGCTTCGCACGCGATCTCGCGCACGTCGAGCGGCACCGCGCCGAATGCGCTCATCGAGTCGATCAGCAGCTTGCGGCCTTTCGCCGCCGTGACCGCCGCAATCTCTTCGATCGGATTGAGAATGCCCGAGCTCGTTTCGCAATGCACGGCGACGACATGCGTGATGGCCGGCTCGGCATCGAGCATGCGTTCGACTTCCGCGGCGCGCGGCGGCAAGTAATCGCCCTTGTCGAGCACGGTATGCGCGCGGCCGAGATAGCGCAGCGTCGTCGCGATGCGTTTGCCGTAGGCGCCGTTCGCAAGCACGAGCGCATGGCCGTCGCGCGGAATCAGACTGCCCAGCATCGCTTCGACGCAATAGCTGCCGCTGCCTTGCAACGGCACGCAATCGTATTCGCCGGCATCGTCGCTTGCGTCACCTGCGATGTCGAGCAGGCTGCGGCGCAGTTGCGCCGTCATCGCGCGAAAATCGCCGTCCCACGAACCCCAGTCGCGCAGCATCGCCCGCTTGGTCGAGAAGGCGGTGGTCAGCGGGCCGGGCGTCAACAGATAAGGCTCGCCTTGGGCCGGCGGCGCGCAGCTTGCGCTTTCTTGCGCTGTCGCCGGGGAATTGCCAGTCGCGCTTTGCATGCCGAATCTCCGGTCTGGCTGGTTGAGATAGCGCCTACAGTACCGAAACGTGATGCATCGGTAAAATCGATATAATCGATGCGCTCATCGTAAATACTTATAGCCGGCGAGTTTCGCTGCGACGGAGGCTCAGGTGCAATACGCGCAATTGCGGGCGTTTCATGCGGTCGCGGAACATGGCGGCTTTTCGCGGGCGGCCGAGGCGTTGTCGCTCTCGCAACCGGCGGTGTCCGACCACGTGCGGCGGCTCGAGCAGGATTACGGCGTGAAGCTGTTCGAGCGCGGACCGCGCGGCGTCGAGACCACCGAGCTCGGGCTACGCCTTTTCAGCGTGACGCGGCAGATGCTCGGTTGCGAGCGCGACGCGCGGCAGTTGCTCGAATCGGCGGGCGGCCTGGAGTCGGGGTCGCTGTCGCTCGCGGCGGACGCGCCCGATCTCGCGGTCGCGCTGATCCGCGCGTTTCGCAAGCTGCATCCGGGGATCGTGGTGACGCTGTCCATCGCCAATGCGGCGGACTGCATGCAGCGCGTGCTGTCGAGCGCCGTCGACGCCGCCATTACCGCCGCGCCGCAGGTTCACAGCCGGCTGGAATCGCGCGTATTGCGGCGCGATCCGCTGGTCGCGATGGTGCCGGTGCGCTATCCCGTCGCGAAGAAACGCAAGCTGAGTTACGGGGAACTCGTGCAGCAGCCGATGATTTTTCGCGAGCCGCAATCGGTCACGCAGCAATTGCTGGAGATCGAACTGGTGCGCGAGTCGCTGCTAGTCGAGCCGGTCATGTATGTCGACGGCCGCGAGGCGCTCGAGGAAGCCGTCGCGCAAGGCATGGGCGTCGGCGTGATCGCGCGCGCGGAATTCAACCCGTCGCGGCGCATCCGGATGATTCCGCTGGAAGATTGCCAGGTGCGCATGACCGAATCGCTCACGCGGCTCGCCGGACGGCCGGGGTCGAATCTGCTCGATGCGCTCTTTGCCGTCCGCTTGCCGGGGAGCGAGGAATAAGCGAGGCAAAAAGCGACGCGCAAAAAAAACGGCACCCGAGGGCGCCGCTTTGCCGCTACTTCAATGGATATTCTTAACGCACGCCGCCGCTGACGATCAGGCTTTCGCCGGTGATCCAGCGCGCGTCGTTGGATGCGAGGAAGGTGACCACGTCCGCGATGTCGTCCGGCTGGCCGAGGCGGCCAAGCGGCGTCGTGCTCAGCGCCCACTGCTCCAGGTCCGAACCGATGATGCCCGCGCTATGCGTGCCTTCCGTCACGACCATGCCCGGATTCACCGAGTTCACGCGAATCTTGCGCGGCGCGAGGTCCTTCGCGAGCACGCCCGTGATGCTGTCCACCGCGCCCTTCGTCGCCGAATAGACTGCGCTCGTCGGCGGCGTGATGCGGCTCGCGACCGAGCTCACGTTGACGATGCTCGCGCCCTCGCCCAGATGCTTGACCGCTGCCTGCGTGACCAGCAGCAGACCGAGCACGTTCACATTGAAGTGCTTATGGAAGTGCGCTTCGGTGATGTCCTCGATCGCCGCGAATTCGTACACGCCCGAGTTGTTGACGAGAATATCGAGGCGGCCGTAGGTTTCGACGGCGCTGTCGATAATGCCTTTCGCATCGGCGGCTTTCGATACGTCGCCGCCGACGGCGATGGCCTTGCCGCCCGCGGCGGTGATCGCGGCCACCACTTCGTCCGCGCCGGCCTTGCTCGACGCGTAGTTCACGACTACCGACGCGCCTTGCGCGGCCAATCCCTTTGCGATTGCCGCGCCGATACCTTTCGATGCACCCGTTACGACTGCGACCTTGCCTGTGAGCTTACTCATGATCTGGTTCGTCCTTTGACTGGATTTGCGCCGGCGTGCTGCCGCGGAGTTCGCGGCATTCACGCTGCTTCAGCAGGACGCTGCGGCGCTGACACTGGTGACAATGTAAGCACCAGGGCCACGCGGATAAAGCGGCTCAAGGCGAATAGATACGTCAAGGCAGCCGAACAATGAGAAAGATGCGGTCGGCCGGCGATGTGGCGCGCTCACCGCTTGCGTCCGAAGACGAGAATATGCAGAGCGATGCTCAGCAGCACCGCCAATGCACCTAAAGTATCCAATGCAGCAGACAACACGATCGTCTCCTTGGCAGCTCGGGCTGCTCATTGCTTGAGAACGATTGCATGGCCCTTCGATTAAAGGACTTTTGCAACGCGCGCCGCGAATCAGGCAAACAATACGGCAACAAACAATAGAGCAAACTTCCGACGACAAGTCCGCCCGCCGCAGTAGACAATGCCCTGATCCCGGCTACCGCATGCCATGCCTATGAAAGCGCAACGTCCGCGTCGTCCTCCGCCGCTTCCTCGCGAATCGCTTCATGCCGAGTGGCGCGATCACACGCTGCCTTATATCGTCGTCGCCGCGGCGATCGCGCTTGTCGTCACGCTGATCGTGTGGCTCGTCGATCCGGCGCCTCCGAAAACGATCACGCTCAGCGCCGGTCCGCAAGATAGCTCGTTTGTCGCCGCCGCCGATCAGTACAAGAAAATTCTCGCGCAAAACGGCATCAAACTGAACGTACTCGAATCGGACGGCTCGGTGCAGAACCTTCAGCGTCTGCTCGATCCGAAGCAGCACGTCGACCTCGCGCTCGTGCAAGGCGGCGTGGCGGACGGGCTGGATACGTCGTCGCTGATGTCGCTCGGCAGCGTCTTTTATGTGCCGATCGTGGTGTTTTATCGCGGCACCGGCGTAACGGAGCTCGCGCAGCTCGAAGGCAAACGGATCGCCGTGGGCCGTGAAGGCAGCGGCACGCGCCTGCTCGCGCTGAAGCTGCTGGACGCGAACGGCATTGGGTCCGGCGACGATACGACGCTCGTGCCGAGCGACGGTCTGCAAGCGGCCACGCAGCTCGTCGCGGGCGAGGTCGATGCGGCGATTCTCAGCGGCGATTCCGCGACCCGCGGGCTGATGCTGCGCCTGCTTCGCGTGCCCGGCATTTCGGTGATGAATTTCGACGAAGCCAGCGCCTATACGCGGCTTTTTCCGTATCTGGATCAGATCGATCTGCCGCCTGGTGTGCTGGATCTGCGGCACAAGATTCCGCCCGAGACCGTGCATCTGATCAGCCCGACCGTCGAGCTTGTCGCGCGAACCGATCTGCATCCGGCCATTTCCGATCTGCTGATCGAGGCGGCGCAGGAAGTGCACGGCAGGCCGGGCCTGCTGCAGCGCGCGGGACAATTCCCGAGCCCGATCGCGCACGAGTATCAGATCAGCGAGGACGCGCAGCGCTACTACCGCACCGGCAAGAGCTTCCTATACCGGACGCTGCCGTTCTGGCTCGCGAGCATCGGCGACCGCACGCTCGTGCTGCTGTTGCCGATCGCCGTGCTGCTTTTTCCGGCGATGCGGCTGGTTCCGGCGCTGTATCGCTGGCGTGTACGTTCGCGCATCTATCGCTATTACGGTTCCCTGATCGCGATCGAGCGCGGCGCGCTCGCGCAAACCACCGACGAAGAGCGCAAGCGGCTCTTCGCGGAACTGGATCAGATCGAGGAATCGTTGAATCGGCTGCGCATGCCGCTCGCTTACGCCGACGCGTTCTATGTGCTGCGCGAACACGTCGGCTTCGTGCGCGGCCGGCTGGGGGCGGCGGTGCGTTGAGCGGCCACCGGGTGATTCAGGTGGCCGATGCTCAGGCTTCGCGAGTGGCGGGCGCCGTCTCGGAGAGGTTGGCGGATTGCGCAGCGAGTTTGTCGTCAGACGGCGCATCGGCGGCGGTGGATTGCGGCTCGTTGGGCTCGGCTTGTTGCGGGGTTGCTTGCGACGCTTCCTGTGAGGTTGCTTGCGACGCTTCTTGCGAACCCTGCTGTGACGCTTGCGCATCCACAGACGCTTGGTCCTGCGCATCCACAGCATCGGCGGAAGCAGCAGATGCAGCCGGCGCAGCCGCTGCCGCCGCACTCTTCGCGCTCTTCGCCGCGCGATGCGCCTGCAGGCGCTGCGCGCCCGCCGCTTCCTGAGCCGTGACCTTGCCCGCCTCGGCGCCCGTCAGGTCGACGCGCGCGGCGCCTTCCACGAGACACTTCCAGTAGCGGCTGCCGCGGCACCACGTCTTGATCGCGTCGCGCAACTCGGCTTCGCTCAGCGACAGTTCCTTGGCATGCACCACGAGGTCTTCGAAGATGCCGACCTTCAGCGGCAGCTTCGGCGCCGGGTTCTTCGGGAACGCGTTCGGGAAGCGCTTTTGCAGACGGCCGATGGACTTCACCACCGGATCGACCGGCTTGGCGTCCGCGGCCGGCGCGCCAGCATTGGGACCCCCGCCGGGACCGCGCCGCGATTGTGACGGCTGCGACGGCTTGCCGGCAGGCCGCGCGCCCTGTCGGGCGCCCGCACCGGGGCCCGCGCCCGGCTTCGCGGATTTCGCAGCCGGCCTGCCATCGCTCCTGACATCGCGCCTTGAATCCGGCTTGCCCTCGGGCCTCGCGCCGGATTTGCCGTCAGCCTTCGCGGCCGGCGCAGCCTGGGCCCGTGCCGCGGCCAGTTGCTTCTTCAGTTCAGCGAGTTGTTCGAAACCCATAGCGCACAACCAATCAAGAAAGGGGAGATTGTAGCAGCGCTCCGTAAGAGATTAGTGACGGCATTGCAACGCCGGGCGGGCCGCCAGCATGCGCGGGCGCCCGTTTGCGATGCCGTTGGGCACTAACGCAGCGGATTATGCAAGGTGCAATAACCGTTCGGACGCTCGCTCCCCGCCCGGCGAGCGAACCGGGTGTCCGCGCGGGCGTTGCGTTCGCATCGCCCGCACGAGGGTTGCAGAAGGTTTCGGGATGCTGATTAACTTGCCGGCAAGTTTCCACTCAGCGGGCCGCTCAGCGCGGCCAAGATAACCGCATCGGCGCACGACGGGCCGCGCTCACCGAAGCCGGCGACGCTCGGGCGCGGCGTCCGCGACGACGCCACGCGCTGCGGCGACCGCAGCAAGCGCGGCGCTCGCCGTCATCATGCAAAGCGCCGCGCAACGATCGCGAACGTGTGCGCGGCGCTAGCCGCATCGCCGGCTAGATAGGCTTGATGTCCGCGGCCTGCTTTCCTTTCGGCCCCTGCTTCACTTCGAAGCTGACCTTCTGATTTTCCTGCAGCGATTTGAAACCCTCGGAGCGAATCTCCGAGAAATGGGCGAACAGGTCTTCACCTCCGTCGTCGGGTGTGATGAAGCCGAAGCCTTTTGCGTCGTTGAACCACTTCACTGTACCGGTAGGCATGTCGATTCCTCATGTGCATCTGGTTGACTGGGACTGCCGCTCGACTGTACGCCACTTGACGCGCCGGCGCTCTCCCCGGGCTTTCCATGACTAGCGCCTGGCGTCGACGCACAGGCCGCGGCGGCCGTCCGGAAACTGGGGTCGCAAGATGCGTGCCGCGCCCGCCGCGAGCGGAGCGGCCGCCGGTACGTTTGAGCGCAATCAGATAAGATGTTTCCTTATCGGCAGTCCATTCTCGGCCACGCGCGTTCGGCTCTGTACGCGAGCGCAGCGCAGCCTGTCGTTTTCCCATTTACAGGAACCAGCATGGCAATTTCGAGCTATACCGATACCCGACTTCTCATCAACGGCGAGTGGTGCGATGCCGCGAGCGGCAAGACTCTCGACGTATTGAACCCCGCTACCGGCCAGGTCATCGGCAAGGTGGCGCACGCCGGCATCGCCGATCTCGACCGGGCGCTCGAAGCGGCTCAGCGCGGCTTCGAAGCCTGGCGCAAGGTGCCCGCGCACGAGCGCGCCGCGGTGATGCGCAAGGCAGCCGCGCTGGTGCGCGAGCGCGCGTCCGACATCGGCCGCCTCATGACGCAGGAACAGGGCAAGCCGTTCGCCGAAGCGAAGGTCGAAGTGCTGGCCGCGGCGGACATCATCGAATGGTTCGCCGACGAAGGCCGCCGCCTCTATGGCCGCGTGGTGCCGTCGCGCAATCTCGCCGCGCAGCAACTCGTGCTGAAGGAACCGATCGGCCCGGTCGCCGCCTTCACGCCGTGGAATTTCCCGGTCAACCAGATCGTGCGCAAGCTGAGCGCCGCGCTCGCGAGCGGCTGCTCGTTCCTCGTGAAGGCGCCGGAAGAAACCCCGGCGTCGCCAGCGGGCCTGTTGCAGGCGTTCGTCGAAGCGGGCGTGCCGGCCGGCACCGTCGGCCTCGTGTTCGGCGATCCGGCCGAAATCTCGAACTACCTGATCCCGCATCCGGTGATCCGCAAGGTCACGTTCACGGGCTCCACGCCGGTCGGCAAGCAACTGGCCTCGCTGGCCGGCGCGCACATGAAGCGCGCGACGATGGAGTTGGGCGGCCACGCGCCGGTCATCGTCGCTGAAGACGCCGACGTCGCGCTCGCGGTCAAGGCAGCGGGCGGTGCGAAGTTCCGCAACGCGGGCCAGGTGTGCATTTCGCCGACACGCTTTCTGGTGCACAACAGCATCCGCGAAGAGTTCGCCGCGGCGCTCGTCAAGCACGCCGAGGGCCTGAAACTCGGCGACGGTCTCGCGGACGGCACGACCCTCGGGCCGCTCGCCAACGCGCGCCGCCTGACGGCGATGAGCAAGGTGCTCGACGACGCGCGCAGGACCGGCGCGAAGATCGAAACGGGCGGCGAGCGCGTCGGCACCGAAGGCAACTTCTTCGCGCCGACGGTGCTCACCAACGTATCGCTCGAAGCCGACGTGTTCAACAACGAGCCGTTCGGCCCGATCGCGGCGATCCGCGGTTTCGACAAGCTCGAGGAAGCGATCGCCGAAGCGAACCGCCTGCCGTTCGGTCTCGCGGGTTACGCGTTCACGAAGTCGTTCGCGAACGTGCATCTGCTGTCGCAGCAACTGGAAGTCGGCATGCTGTGGATCAACCAGCCCGCCACGCCGACGCCGGAAATGCCGTTCGGCGGCGTGAAGGATTCGGGCTACGGCTCGGAAGGCGGACCGGAAGCGATGGAAGCGTATCTGGTCACGAAGGCCGTCACGGTGATGTCGTCGTAACGCATGGGGTAACGCCGGCAACGGCTGATCGTTGCTGGCTGTAAAGGGTCCGCGAGTTCATGCTCGCGGACTTTTTTATTTCATCGACGAATGTTTGGTGCGAACTCATGCAACCCACGCTGACGGGCAACACGGTCGAACTGCGGCCACTGCAACGCGATCACGCGCAAGCGCTGCTCGAAGCCGCCGCCGATGGGCAATTGTGGAATCTGACGCTGACTGTCGTGCCAGGGCCCGGCACGATCGACGGTTATATCGACGCGGCGCTCGCCGGACGTGACGCGGGAACAGTCATGCCGTTCGTGATCGTGCGCCGCGATACGGGTGCGGTGGTCGGCAGCACGCGGTTCTGGAAAATCGACTACGCGAATCGCAAGCTCGAAATCGGGCACACGTGGCTCGGCGAATCGGCGCAGCGTTCGGCCGTCAATACCGAGGCGAAATATCTGCTGCTGCGTCATGCATTCGAAGCAATGCAATGTGTGCGCGTGCAGTTCACCACCGACGAGCTCAACGACAAGTCGCGCGCGGCGATTCTGCGAATCGGCGCAAAGCAGGAAGGCGTGGTTCGCCACGAGCGCATCATGCCGGACGGCCGCAAGCGCAACTCGGTGCGCTTTAGCATCATCGACGACGAATGGGCGCACGTTAAGGCCATGCTCGAAACGAAACTGGGGCCGCGTTAAAGCGGCCCCGGCGTTTCTACGCTCGGTCAGCGAGCGTCAGCACGCATGCTCACACCCACTCACACATGCACGTCGCTCTCCTTCAGCGGCGTCGCCGCGGGCGTCAGCAATTCCTCGCGCAACGTATCGCGCGCATGATGACGGCGCACCCATAGCGCGGTCAGCATCGGCACCAGAATCGCGGTCACGAGGCAGGCGGTCGCGACCATCGCGGTCGCGGCCGGCACCAGCGGCTTGAAGCTCGGAATCATCTCGCCGATGATCGCCGGGTTGGCCACCGCCGCGCCCGCCGTCGACGAAGCCGCGAGTCCCGCCGCGCCATTGCCGCCCGCGATCCAGCGGTCCGCGAGAATCAGCGGAATGCCGGTCACGACGATCACCGCAAGGCCGAGCAGCACGCCCGCCATGCCGCTCTTCGCGATCACGTTCAGGTCGATGCCGTTGCCGAGCGCGAAGCCGAAAAACGGAATCAGCGGATGCACGCAGCGGCCGAAGAACTCGCGCAGATCGCTGTCGATATTGCCGAGCGCGAAACCGATCAGGAACGGCAGCACCGCGCCCACGAAAAGCCGCGGCTCGAAGAATGCGACGCCCGTCGCGCCGAGAATGATCATGCTGACGAGCGGCCCGGACTCGACCGACATCAGCACGAATGCGCCGGCCTCCTCTTTCGTGCCGTACTGCTGCATCACCGCGGCGTAGAGACCGCCGTTGGTCATGTCCATCGACGTCGTGATCGCGAGCACCGAGAGCCCGGCGAAGAGCCCGGCCTTGATGCCGTCGATGGGAATGAAATGCGATGCCACGAGGGTCGCGATCCACGCGACGACCATCTTCGTGACGAGCAGCGTGCCGGATTTGCGCAGCACGGTGCCGGTGGCGCGCAGGTCGATCGTCGCGCCCATGCAGAAAAACCAGACCGCGAGAATCGGCACGGTGCCGGCGATCAGGCCGTTGGTGAACGAGCCGAAATACTTGCCCGCGCCGGGCGCGAACGTATGAACGCAGGCGCCGAGCAGCAGCGGCACGAGCATCAGGCCGCCAGGAATGCGGTCGATGGCCTTCTTGAGCTTCATTGTCTCCTCCGTGGACTTGACGTCCAGTTGTCCGGTAACTCCACCTTGGGTAAGCACCGGTCTGACGCCGGCTGCTCCCTTTCGGCGCAATATAGCATCGAGTCAGGAACGTCGTTCCGGTTTTTTGCGCGACGAGGATAATCGTTTACCCGGCCTATGCTGGCGGGCCGCCGCTGGCTCACCGATGCTTCGCAATTTTTTATGGACCACTGTTCCGAAATAGCGAATAACGCGCTACAGTCGAGCCCATGCGTGCGCCGCCGCTAAGCTGGGTAACTGCGGGAAGGCGCCCACCCACCGGAGACAGAATCATGGAAGCAACGCTGCAAGTGAGGCAGGCCGTCAACAGCGAGTATGCGAAGACGCTCGATACCGCCGGATTGCGCAAGGAGTTCCTCGTCGACGAGGTGTTCGAGCGCGACGCGCTGCGGCTCACGTATAGCCACATCGACCGCATCATTGTGGGCGGCGCGTGGCCCGCCGCGCGCGCCGTCGAAGTGCCCGGCTCGCTCGGCAAGGCGATCGGCGTCAGCTATCTGCTCGAGCGGCGCGAACTGGGCGCGATCAACATCGGCGGCGACGGTTGGGTCGATGTCGACGGCACGCGCTACACGGTGCGTAACGAGGAGGCGATCTACATCGGCCGCGGCGCGCAATCGGTGGCTTTCGGCAGCGACGACGCCGCGCAGCCGGCCAAGTTCTACCTGAACTGCGCACCCGCACACGAGTCGCATCCGACTCGCACGATCTCGCTCGCGCAGGCGTCGCCGCAAACGCTCGGCGATGCCGCGACGAGCAACCGCCGCACCATCTACAAGTTCATCGTGCCCGAGGTGCTGCCGACCTGCCAGTTGTCGATGGGCATGACCAAGCTCGAACCCGACAGTCTGTGGAACACGATGCCCTGCCATACGCACGAGCGGCGCATGGAGGTGTATTTCTATTTCAATGTCGCCGACGATGCCGCCGTCTTTCACATGATGGGCGAGCCGAGCGAGACGCGGCACATCGTCGTGCATAACGAACAGGCGGTGATCTCGCCGAGCTGGTCGATCCACTCGGGCGTCGGCACGCGGGCCTATACGTTCATCTGGGGCATGGTCGGCGAAAACCAGGTGTTCAGCGACATGGACCATATCGCGGTGCGCGATCTGCGCTGAGCGCTGAGCGCTGCACGTTGCGCGTTGAGCGCCCGCATCGCATCGGCCGCTCGCCATACGAAACTCACGACATGGGCTTTGACATTGTGAACATCTCCGCCACCAACCGCTCCGCGACCCATCCGTTCGATCTGACCGGCAAGGTCGCCATCGTCACCGGCAGCAACGCGGGCCTCGGCGCGGGCATGGCGCTCGCGCTCGCCGAGGCGGGCTGCGACATCGTCGGCGTGTCGCGTGCCGATGCGGGCGATACGCCCGAGCGCGTCGCCGCCGCGGGGCGCAGATTCGCGGACGTGCGCGCGGACCTCGCGTCGATTGCGCCAGTGGACGACATCGTGCGGGCCGCGGTCGAAGCGTTCGGACGCGTCGACGTGCTGGTGAACAACGCGGGCATCATCCGTCGCGAGAACGCGCTCGACTTCACCGAGGACGACTGGGACGCCGTGATGGACCTCAATCTGAAGAGCCTCTTCTTTCTCGCGCAGGCCACGGCAAGACAATTCGTCGCGCAGCAAAGCGGCGGCAAGATCATCAACATCGCGTCGATGCTGTCGTTCCAGGGCGGCATACGCGTCGCGTCGTACACGGCGTCGAAAAGCGGCGTGCTCGGCCTCACGCGGCTTCTTGCCAACGAATGGGCCGCGCAGCACATCAACGTGAACGCGATTGCGCCCGGTTATATGGCCACCGCGAACACCGCGGCGTTGCGTGAAGACGCGCAGCGCAACGACGAAATCCTGAGCCGCATTCCGGCCGGCCGCTGGGGCGCGCCGGACGATCTCGCGGGACCGGTGGTTTTTCTGGCGTCGTCCGCGTCGGACTACGTGCACGGGCATACACTCGCAGTAGACGGCGGATGGCTCGCGCGCTGAGTCTTCAACATACGCGACGAGACGCGGTATGCTCGCGGCGTCCGCCGCAACGCGGCACGCAATAGCGTTCGAATATGGTTCGATAGAAGTTCGATCAGGGAATCACGGAAATGGCAGCAACCGGCAAACAGCAGCGTAAGGACGTTCCCGCGAGTCTTGCGCACGACGCGGACAGCGTCGAGTGCGGCAGCGACAAAGGCGAATCGGCTTCGTCGATTGGCCGCGTGTTCGCGATCCTCGGCGCGATCGGCGACAGCGGGCAGATCGGCATCAGCGAACTGTCGCAACGGCTCGGCATGTCGAAGACGACCGTGCATCGCGTCGTGCAGACGCTGAAGGCGCTCGGCTACGTGACGCAGGAAGTCGAGACCGAGCGCTACCGTCTGACCATCCGTCTGTTCGAACTCGGCGCGAAGGCGTTGGAGAGCGTCGATCTCGTGCGCGAAGCCGACGTCGAAATGCGCCGCATCGGCCAGCTCACACGCGAGGCGGTGCACCTCGGCGCATTCGACGAAGACGCGATCATCTATATCCACAAGATCGACGCCGATTACGGGCTGCGCATGCAGTCGCGGATTGGCCGGCGCAATCCGCTTCACAGCACGGCAATCGGCAAGGTGCTGCTCGCGTGGATGGAGCCGGCCGACGCGCGCGAGGTGCTGTCTCACGTCGAATTCCGCAAGTCGACGCAAAAGACGTTGTCGTCGGCCGAGGCAGTGTTGAGCATCCTGCCGCGCGTTCGCGAGCAAGGTTACGGCGAAGACAACGAGGAGCAGGAAGAAGGCTTGCAGTGTATCGCGGTGCCGGTGTTCGACCGCTTTGGCCGCGTGATCGCCGGCCTGTCCATTTCGTTTCCGACCATGCGCTGCGGCGCCGATACGAAGTCGCATTACGTCGCGCTGTTGCGCGAGTCGGGCCTTGCGATCTCGACGCGGCTCGGCTATCGCGAAGCAGCCGCGCCGCAGCATGCGGCCGCGGAACCGGGTTGATCGAGCGCTGATGCAGCGTTCAGGTTGCGTTCAGGTTGCGTCCATGCAATCGCGCCCGCTCAAGGCAGCATCCGCTGCAACACATCGTCCTTCAGCACGAAGCGATGAAAGAGCGCGCCCGCCACATGCAAGCCGATCAGCACGAGCAAGACCCACGCAAGATACCCGTGGATGTCGCCCATCTCATGCCCGACGCTCGAGCCGGTCGGCGAAATCGACGGATACGGCAGCACGCCGAAAAGCTTGATCGTCCAGCCGCGCGATGACGCGTTCGCCCATCCGAGCAGCGGCACGACGACGAGCGCCAGATACAGCAGTCCGTGCGTGATGTGCGAAACGACGCGAAAAAACGGCGACACCGATGCCGGCGACGGACGATGCGTGGCACGCCAGACGATTCGCAGCACGACGGCCGCAATCAAGGTTGCGCCCACACCGAGATGCCACGCAATCAGCCCTTCGGGCAGCGTGCCCTTGTGAATGTCCGGCATGGTCCAGCCGATCACGAACTGCGCCGCAATCAGCAAGACGATCAGCCAGTGAAGCAAGCGGGCGACGCCGTCATAGCCGGTCGCATAACGGCGCGCATTCGTATCGAAGGATTGCATCTTCATAGGACGTCTCGTTTCTCGTTTGGCATCGTGGGTTGGGCACGGGGCGGGCGCCGGCGTGCGAGCCAGTATGCTACCGGTCAAATATTAATAAAAGCTGAACTGCGGTCCGACGATTGACCAATCTCAGGCCTCGCGTCGCAAACGGTCAACGTAAAACGCCAGTCTGCAACCGAATGTATCCGCGCGGCATATAGGCCGCGTCTCGCCCTCCCTTCCGCTTTTCAGCCCTGCTCGCAACGGGCCTTTGTCGCGCCGCGGTTCATCCGAGACCTGCGTACGCGGCCTTTTCACAGCGTGCTCAATGGCTTGCCCCTCGTTCGCAGTTCGTAGCCGCGGTCGTCACGCGGCACGTGCGCCCTCGCCTGCGCGCGCCCTGCACAAACAGTCCACGCGATGCACGCGACACGTCCTGTTACACACGAACACAACGGTAATACCGCCTCTCAGTAGAGTTCGGATCAACAGCAACGAGGAGCAATCTCATGAAACGAATTTTTGCGCTGGTCATTCTGGCGGCGACGCTCGGCACCGCGTTGAGCGGTTGCATCGTGGTGCCCGATGGCGGCTATCACAACCATTACCGTTACCACGACCGTTACTGATCGCGGCGCGCGCCGAGCCCTACACACTCAATCATAAGAACACGGGAACCCACCCCATGAATCAATCACGAAGCCGCTTGCTCTCTATTGCGATCGTCGCCGGTGTCGGCATCGGGGCGTCGTCGGCGGCGCTCGCTCACGTCGACGTCGGCGTGAACATCGGCGTTCCGGGCGTCGTGTATGCGCCCGAGCCCGTTTACGCGCCGCCTCCGCCGCCGGTGTATGCGCCGCCGCCGGTGGTCGTCGTTAGTCCCGGCTGGTATGGCGAGCGTTACTACGACGGTCATCGCTATTGGGAACGCCGCGAATGGGAAGAGCGTCATCGCGAACGCGAATGGCGCGACGCGCGCGGTCCGCACGGAGACTGGCGCGGCCACGGCGAAGGGCATGGCCGCGGCGAGTGGCACGGCCACGGCGGCGATCATTGATCGCGCGTAGTGCGGCGCTACACGTTATGACGATCGCGCCGCGCTGCATTGGGCTTTGCCTTTGCATTGAGGTCTGCGTTTGCGTTTGCATCGGCAGCTTGCAGGAGCGACAACTTGGTACGCACTGATCCACGACGAGTCAGCGCGCAGATCGACGGCATGCTCGTCTGCGCGGAGTACAGCGAACAGACCGGCCAGTTGTGCTTGCGGCAGAACGGCGCGCTCGTTCGCGAATGGTTTCCACCGCATTCGTGGATGGCGATTGCGTCCGTCGCGGGCGCGCGGCATTGGGGCACGCGACCAACCGACGACGACCTCATCGCACTGCTGCGCAACGAGATGACGTTGTTGCGCTCGCCGCAATCCGGCACGATGCAGAAATAGAAAACCGCGCGGCGCCTAGGGCGTCACGCGGTTTTTTCGTTTGCGGTTTGAACGCGAAAACTCCGCGCCCTGCTCTTTCGACAAACTTTATCGTGCGTTATAAACCGGCGGCGAATACGAACTGAACGTAACGTCGCCGCCGCGGCCCGCTTGCCACGTACCGTGGCTGCCCGAACCATAGCCGCTGTTCTCGACTCGCGCGGCGCCCTGCTGGCTCGCGGCCTGACTTTGAATAACCTCGACGCCTTGCTGCGCGGCTTGCCCCGACGTCTGCGCCATCGAAACGATCGGCGCGCCCAGCGCGACGGCAACTGCAACAGCCTGAATGAGCGATTTCATTTGACCACCTCCAGTCATGCTTCTTATGTGTGCTGCGAACGGAATTCGTTGCAGCGGTGAAGGCAGTGTAGGTGCGCCGTCGTAGACGATAAATCCGCTAATCCTGAATTCACTGTTGCTGTTGCACCGACAATCGCAGCCGCCGGCGTTGCGCTCAGTCTTGCGGCACAGCCACGCCGACGTAGTTCTCCGCCATCACCGTGGCTGCGCTGCGCGACGTCGTCACGTATTCGAGTTCGGCCACCTGAAGCTGCTGCTCGAACGGCGACGCGCCCTCGATCCGATGCATCATGCTCGTCATCCAGTACGAGAAATGCTCCGCGCGCCAGATGCGCTTGAGCGCCGTTTCGCTATAGCGTTCGAGCAGATCGCTGCGGTTCTCGACGTAGAACGCGTTCAATGCCTTCGTGAGCAACCGCACGTCGGCGACCGCGAGGTTCATCCCTTTTGCGCCGGTCGGCGGCACGATATGCGCGGCGTCGCCGGCCAGGAAGAGTCGGCCATGCTGCATCGTCGCCGAAACGAAACTGCGCATGCCGACAATGTTCTTCTGAAATATCTTGCCGTCTTTCACGTGCTGACCATCGTGCGAATCGACGCGTGCATGCAGTTCGGCCCAGATACGGTCGTCGGACCAGTTATCGACGGAATCTTTCGGATCGCATTGAAAGTACATGCGCTGCACGTTGGCCGAGCGCGTGCTGATCAGCGCAAAGCCGCGGTCGTGGCGCGCATAAATGAGTTCATCGGAAGACGGCGGCCCTTCGCATAGGATCCCGAACCATCCGAACGGGTACACGCGTTCGAAGTCGCGGCGCAATGCCTGCGGAATCGATGCGCGCGAAACGCCTTGCGAGCCGTCGCAGCCGATCACGAAGTCGCACTGCAACTCGCAGAGTTCGCCTTCGTGGCGGTAGCGGATCGACGGCTTGTCCGTGTCGATGCCATGCAGCGACGTCTCCGATACGCCGAAGCGCAATTCCCCGCCCGCTGCCACGCGCGCCGCGACCAGATCCTTGATGACCTCGTGCTGTGCATACACGGTGATCGAGTGGCCCGTCAGTCCGGTCAGATCGATGCGGCGGCGCTTGCCTTCGAACGCAAGCTCGAAGCCGTGATGCAGCGCGCCCTCCGCCTTCATGCGCTCGCCGACGCCGGCTTGCGTCAGCAGATCCATCGTGCCCTGCTCGAGCACGCCGGCGCGTATCGTCGATTCGATCTGCTCGCGCGTGCGCGTTTCGAGCACGACCGACTCGATACCGCGCAGATGAAGAAGATGAGAAAGAAGCAGGCCCGCGGGCCCCGCGCCGATGATGCCAACCTGGGTGCGCATGATGTGTCTCCTGAGTGCAAGTGTGATTTGCGCCCAGTTTGACGATTGGCCCGGCTATCGCGCAACGCGATACGGCGGATACGCTGTATCGTCTTTTGAGATAGCAGGACGGCGCTGCGAGCGTCACGCAAAGCCGTCGATACTGCGCGACGCCCTGCTGACGGCGCTTGCAGCGCAGTGCCTGTTTATGCGGTGCGATTGCTCGTACGTGAGGCGCTCAAGGTAAACCCCGAGTGCGCCGATAACGTTCAGCCGAGGAACAGCCGGTAAACCGGATTCTGCGTCTCTTCCCAGTACGGATAGCCGAGCGTCGCGAGAAAACGATCGAACTCCGCGTTGTCCGTTTCCGGCACCTGGATGCCGACGAGAATCGAGCTGTAGTCCGCGCCCTGGTTCCGATAGTGGAAGAGGCTGATGTTCCAGTCCGGCGCCATCGACGAAAGGAATTTCATCAGCGCACCTGGCCGCTCGGGAAACTCGAAGCGGAACAGACGTTCGTCGTGTGCGAGCGGCGAGCGGCCGCCGACCATGTAGCGGATATGCTGCTTCGAGAGTTCGTCGAAAGTGAGATCGACGGTGGCGAAATTGTGCGCCTCGAATGCTCTTGTGATCTGCGCCGATTCACTGCGATTCCTGATCTGGACGCCCACAAAAATATGTGCCGATTCGGCCTGCGCGATCCGGTAATTGAACTCCGTGACGCTGCGTGTGCCGACCAGTTCGCAGAATCGTTTGAAGCTGCCGCGCTCTTCCGGGATCGTCACGGCGAACACC